>NZ_BCTO01000020.1 GCF_001571325.1 Delftia tsuruhatensis NBRC 16741 | reverse complement strand
GGGGGAAGGCGCGCAGCGCCTCAGGGGGTGATGCATTTCAGTTCGCGCCGTCCGGTACGAACACATAGCCGACGCCCCAGACCGTCTGGATATAGCGCGGAGCGGCGGCATCTTCCTCGATCAGCTTGCGCAGGCGCGAGACCTGCACGTCCAGGCTGCGGTCGAAGGGCTCGAACTCGCGGCCGCGCGCCAGCAGGGCCAGCTTCTCGCGCGACAGCGGCTGGCGCGGGTGGCGCACCAGGGCCTTGAGCATGGCGAATTCGCCCGTGGTCAGCGGCAGTTCCTCGCCGTTCTTTTGCAGCACGCGCGTGCCCAGGTCGAAGGTGAAGGGGCCGAAGCTCACCACCTCGTTGTCGCCGGAAGGCGCGCCCGGCGCTTCCTGCGGCGGCCGGCGGCGCAGCACGGCATGGATGCGGGCCAGCAGTTCGCGCGGGTTGAAGGGCTTGCCCAGGTAGTCGTCGGCGCCCACTTCCAGGCCTACGATGCGGTCCACATCCTCGCCCTTGGCGGTCAGCATGATGATGGGCGTGCGGTCGTTGGCCGAGCGCAGGCGGCGGCAGATGGACAGGCCATCTTCGCCGGGCATCATCAGGTCAAGCACGATCAGGTCCACCGTTTCGCGCAGCAGGATGCGGTTCAGCGCCTTGCCATCTTCGGCAATCATGATCTCGAAGCCTTCCTGCGTCAGGTAGCGGCGCAGCAGGTCGCGGATGCGCGCATCGTCATCCACCACCAAGATCTTGTCGGTGCGGTTGGTCGTAGTGGCCATGTTCATCCTCGGTCGGTCATTTGTAACAGCCGCCATTGTTACCAGCTTGCGCCGAAAAGTCTGGACAAACCCCCGAAATATTGCCGTGTGTTACAGATGTTGCGTTTAAATTTAGAACGGAAAATGTGTCTTTAGAATATTTAACTATGGGTTTTCCATGCTGATGCATTTATCGTTGCAATAATGTTGTCAATGGAGGAGCCGGCAGGCCTGCTTGGCTCCACACCTGTCACCATCTGGCGGCATGCCGTAGCGAAAGGGCGGCATGCAGTTGTATCCCTGAACTACCTTTCATTTCAAAGGGTGAACGCATGAGCAAGCTTTCCAAACAGCTGTCCCGCCCCTGGGTCAAGTCCGTGGTCGCGGCCACTGCGCTGGCCTGTGCCAGCGGTGCCTGGGCGCAGAACGCCGCCACGGCGCCGGCACAGCCTGCCAACGTGGTGCAGTTGTCTGCAGAAGGCTCGGTGGACGTGGTGCAGGACCTGCTGACCGCCACCTTGTCGGCCACGCGCGAAGGGCGTGATGCCGCCACGGTCCAGTCCCAGCTGCAGAAGGTGGTCGAGGCCGCCATGGCCGTGACCAAGCGCAGCGCCCAGCCGGGCCAGATGGATGTGAGCACCGGCAGCTTCGGCATCTATCCGCGCTATGGCAAGGACAACAAGGTGGAAGGCTGGCAGGGCCGCGCCGAGATTCTTCTGCAGGGCCGCGACTTCGCGCGCATCACGCAGACGGCGGCCCAGGTGCAGGACATGACGCTGTCGCAAGTGGGCTTCGGCCTGTCGCGCGAGGCCCGTGAAAAGGTCGAAGGCGAGGCCCAGGCCAAGGCCATCGAGCAGTTCAAGCAGCGTGCCTCCACGCTGTCCAAGAGCTTCGGCTTTGCCAACTACAGCCTGCGCGAGGTCAACGTGAGCAGCAGCGATACCTCGGTGCCCATGCCGCGTCCGCGCATGATGGCCATGTCCGCCAAGGCCGCCGGCGCGGAAATGGATGCCGTGTCCGTGGAAGCGGGCAAGGCGCAGGTGATGGTCCACGTGTCGGGCTCGGTGCAGATGTATTGAGCAGGCGTGGGCCGCCCATGAAAAAAGGAGCGCCGTGGCGCTCCTTTTTTGACGTGAACCGGTGCTGGCGCGCTTACTGCGCCGCCCAGCCGCCATCCATGTTCCAGGCCACGCCGCGCACATTGGCTGCGGCGGGCGAGCAGAAGAACACCGCCAGTTCGCCCAGTTCCTCGGGCGTGGTGAACTGCATGGAGGGCTCTTTCTCGCCCAGCAGCAGCTTCTTGGCTTCTTCGTTGCTGATGCCGTGCTGCTCGGCCTTGGCGTCCACCTGCTTTTGCACCAGTGGCGTCAGCACCCAGCCGGGGCAGATGGCGTTGCAGGTGATGCCGGAGGTGGCGTTCTCCAGCGCCGTGACCTTGGTCAGCCCGACAATGCCGTGCTTGGCCGCCACGTAGGCAGACTTCTGCGCCGAACCCACCAGGCCGTGCACCGAGGCCACGTTGATGATGCGGCCCCAGCCCTTGCCGCCATCGGCCGCCTGCATCATGGGCAGGACCAGGCGCGAGGTGTGGAAGGCGCTGGACAGGTTGATGGCGATGATGGCGTCCCAGCGCTCGGGCGGGAAGTCTTCCACGCGCGCCACGTGCTGGATGCCGGCATTGTTCACGAGGATGTCGATCTGGCCGAAATTGCGCACGCTGTACTGGACCATGTCCTCGATGTCCGCCACGCGGCTCATGTCGGCGCCGTGATAGGCGACCTGGGCGCCGGCGGCCTGGCCTGCGGCCAGCACTTCGGCACGGGGGCCGTCCACATCGCCGAAACCGTTGAGCACGATATTGGCGCCCTGGCGGGCCAGCGCCTTCGCGATCCCGAGGCCGATGCCGCTGGTCGAGCCGGTCACGAGGGCGGTCTTGCCTTTCAACATAGAGAGTCTCCGAATGAATGTACGATGCAACACAGCCATTATCGGCGCCGGCTCCGCGAATGCGTTTCCATGAATCATCCTACGCTGAACTACGTATCCTGCCCGGGGGTTGCCGGGCGTGCCTCACCCTGGAGCCGTACTGCCAGCCCGGCTGCTCAAGAGAATGCTTCGCACCGCATGGCTTATTGGGAATGGAATCGCACCGGCGATCCGCACCATCCCCATGTCGTGGTCTGCGTGCACGGCCTTTCGCGCCAGGGACGTGACTTCGACGCGTTGGCCGAGCGGCTCAGCGAACGTGCCCGCGTGATCTGCCCCGATGTGGTCGGGCGTGGCGAAAGCGACTGGCTGCAGGATCCGGCCGCCTACCAGGTGCCTCTTTACGCAGCCGACATGCTGGCCTTGCTGGCCCAGGTGCATGCGCAGGCGCCTGTCGAACAATTGGATTGGGTGGGCACCAGCATGGGCGGGCTGATCGGCATGGCGCTTGCGGGCCAGCCGGGGCTGCCGCTGCCGGCGCCCATCCGCAGGCTGGTGCTCAACGATGTGGGACCTGTCATCGAGTGGTCTGCCCTGGAGCGCATAGGGCAGTACCTGGGCAAGGGCGCGCATTTTGAAAATCTTGAGCAGGCAGCCCATGCGCTGCTCTTGATTTCCGAAGGCTTCGGCCCACATAGCGAAGGGCAATGGTTGCGATTGACGCGACCTATGATGCGGCCGGCCGCCGATGGCGGCCTTGTCCTGCACTATGACCCTCAGATTGCGGTGCCCCTGCAGCACATGACGCGCGAGATGGCCCAGGCCGGCGAAGCGCTGCTGTGGCAGCTGTATGACCAGATCAAGGCACGCGTCTTGCTAGTTCGTGGTGCGCAGTCCGATCTGCTGACGGCGGCCACGGCACAGGCCATGGCGCAGCGCGGCCCGAAGGCGCATTGCGTGGAATTTGAAGGGGTGGGGCATGCGCCCACCTTCGTCGCGGCAGGGCAGGTGGCCTTGCTGTGCCGGTTCTTATGGGGAGAAGAGCGCTTGCCAAGCACCATGAATCTTGCCGAGCAGGCCAGGGAGAGTGACGAATGAAGACTGCCAGCAGCGAGGCCGCCGTGCAGGCGCCTTCGCCCGGCGCAGCCGCGCCGGGCCAGGTGCCGTCGGTGCTGCCGCACCTGATCACGGCCACGTCGCAGACCCTGCCCGAACAGGTCAACGCGCTGGCGCGCGCGCGCAGCTTTGCCGAGCCGCTGATCGCCACCGAGACCATGGAGTCCGGGGAGAACACCATGGCCCATGCCGATGCGGTGGCTGCCATCCTCAAGACCATCGGCGGCTCCGAAACCATGCAGGCGGCGATCTATCTGGTGCATGCCAGCGTGCACCTCAATCGCCCGCAGGAAGTGATCGCCAAGGCCTTTGGCGAGAATTTCGCCACCCTGGCCGTGGAAACCAACAAGCTCATGCGCGTGCAGGAGCAGGCGCGCGGTGCAGAGCTGGGCGGCCAGTACCTGGACGATGAGGCCACGCAGACCGAGAACGTGCGCAAGATGCTGCTGGGTTTCTCGCGCGACCTGCGCGTGGTGCTGCTGCGGCTGGCGTCGCGCCTGCAGACGCTGCGCTATTACGCAGCCAGCAAGCGCCCGGTCTCGCCCGGCATTGCGCGCGAGGCGCTGACGGTGTTTGCGCCGCTGGCCAACCGGCTGGGCATCTGGCAGATCAAGTGGGAGCTGGAGGATCTGTCCCTGCGCTTCCTGGAGCCCGAGACCTACCGCGAAGTGGCCCGCCTGCTCGATGAAAAGCGCGTGGAGCGTGAAGCCTATATGGAGCAGATGCGCGCACGGCTGGAGGCCGACCTGCGCGCGCACAGCATCAGCGCCACCGTGCAAGGCAGGCCCAAGCACATCTACAGCATCGTCAAGAAGATGCGAGGCAAGTCGCTGAACTTCGACCAGGTCTTCGACATCCGCGCCATGCGTGTCGTCGTGCCCACGATCAAGGACTGCTACGCCACCCTGTCCTGGGTGCACGAGCAGTTCACGCCCATCGAGGCGGAATTCGACGACTACATCGCCAAGCCCAAGCCCAACGGCTACCAGTCGCTGCACACCGTGGTGCGCGACGAGACGGGCCGCGCCATCGAGATCCAGATCCGCACCCAGGCCATGCACGACCACGCCGAGCACGGCGTGGCCGCCCACTGGGCCTACAAGGAGGCGGGCACCAAGGGATACGCGGGTGTCACGGCCAGCAGCGAGTACGACGCCAAGATCGCCGTGCTGCGCCAGTTGCTGGCCTGGGGCAGCGACCTGGCGGGCGCCCACCATCGGGGCCTGTTCGAGGACCGCATCTACGTGCTCACCCCCGACGCGGCCGTCATCGAGCTGCCGCAGGGCGCGACGCCCGTGGACTTTGCCTACTCGGTGCACACCAGCCTGGGGCACCGCTGCCGCGGCGCGCGCGTGGACGGCGCCATGGTGCCGCTGAACACGCCGCTGCAAAACGGCCAGACCGTGGAGATCACCACGGTCAAGGAGGGGCGCCCCTCGCGCGACTGGCTCAACGCTGACCTCGGCTACCTGACCAGCAACCGGGCCAAGGCCAAGGTGCGTGCCTGGTTCAATGCCCAGGCCACGCACGAGACCGTGGCGCGCGGCCGCGAGGCGGTCGAGAAACTGCTGCAGCGCGAGGGCAAGACGGCCGTCAAGCTGGAGGAGCTGGCCGTTCAGCTCGGCTTCAAATCGGCCGATGCCTTGTTCGAAGTCGTCGGCAAGGATGAATACTCGCTGCGCAACATCGAGACCGTGCTGCGACCGGCCGAGGCGGAGGAGGAAGTCGAGGAATTCTCCCCGGTGCGCAAGGCACGCGGCACGGACTCGCCCAAGGGCGGCGTGCTGGTCGTGGGCGTGGACTCGCTGATGACGCAGCTGGCCAAGTGCTGCAAGCCTGCGCCGCCGGACGACATCCGGGGCTTTGTCACGCGCGGCAAGGGCGTGAGCGTGCACCGCTGCGACTGCTCCAACTTCCGTGAAATGGCAGCGCGCAATTCCGAGCGCGTGATCGACGTGGCCTGGGGCCAGCCCAAGGCGGCGGCCGTGGCCTCGGCCGTCTACCCGGTCGATGTGTCCGTAGAAGCGGCCGACCGGCAGGGCCTGCTGCGCGATATCTCCGAAGTCTTTGCGCGGGAGAAGACCAATGTCATCGGCGTGCAGACCCAATCCGTCAAGGGAACGGCCTGGATGACCTTCACCGTGGAAGTGGCCGATTCCGGTCGCCTCAACAAGGTGCTGGGTATCGTGGCCGCCGTGGCGGGCGTGCGTTCGGCACGGCGGCGCTGAGCCTGTTCTGGTATTTTTGCCGGAGCCCTGGAAAACCCGTGCTAGAATCGCTTTCTCGAACAAACACAGGCGCGTAGCTCAGCTGGTTAGAGCACCACCTTGACATGGTGGGGGTCGTTGGTTCGAGTCCAATCGCGCCTACCAACTTTCCATTGCCAGATGGAATGCAAAAAGCCTTCTGATCACTCAGAAGGCTTTTTTGTTTGTTTTTTTGTTTGTGCGCCCGCCAACGATGGGGAGACTTGCCGGTCAAGGAGGCGGGCAGGGCCCGTGCTCCTCTGGCAGGAGGTCAGGTGCCGACTCCGGCCTGTGCCTGCAGGTAGTCGTTTTGCAGCAGGTACATGCGGATGGCGTTGCGGTACTGGCCATTGGCGAAGAATTCGTCGATCAGCACGCCTTCCTGCACGAAGCCTATGCGCGCGTAGATGTGGATGGCCTTCTCGTTCTCCTGGTCCACATGGAGAAAGATCTTGTGCAGGTTGAGCGTCTTGAAGCCATAGTCCAGCGCCAGCCGCGTTGCCTGGGCTGCGATGCCCTGGCCCTGCTGCTCGGGGGCGATGATGATCTGGAACTCGGCGCGCCGGTGGATCAGGTCGATCTCCACCAGCTCGACGAGACCGGCGCGATCGCCCTGGTGCTCGACGATGAAGCGGCGCTCGGTCTGGTCGTGCACGTGCGCGTCGTAGAGCGCGGAAAGCTCGTCGAAGGTCTCGTAAGGCTCCTCGAACCAGTAGCGCATGATGGCGGCATTGTTGTTGAGCAGATGCACGGAGCGCAGATCTTCGCGCTCCAGGGGTCTCAGGCGGATGCTGTGATTCATGCGCTCATTGTGCGAGAGCCGCGGTATCCGGCTGCAGGCCACGGATTACCAGCCGGTAGATCAGATCGGCCGCCGTGTCGTAGTCGTCGGCGGTCAGTTCCGGCCGGCCCAGCAGCAGCGCGAACTGGGCCTGCTGGTCGGCGTAGGCCTGGGTCACGGACCAGAGGATGAACATCAGGTGGGTGAAATCCACGCGGGCAATCTTGCCCTGCGCCACCCAGCGCTCGAAGGCCTGCACGTCGGCTGCCAGCGCCGGGCCTACCTGGCTCGATATGGCCTGCCCGAAGCGGGGCGCGCCGGCCATCACCTCGCGCGTGAAGACACGGGAGCCATGGGGCCGCTCGCGCGAGGACTGCAGCTTGGCCCGGATGTAGATGCGCAAGGCCTCCGCCGGGTCGTCGCCGCGCAGCAGGTCGGACATGCCGGCCAGCCACTGCGTCAGCACATCGCCCAGCACGCGCAGGTACAGCTCCTCCTTGCTGGCGAAGTAGTACAGCAGGTTGTGGCGGCTGAGGCCGGCGTCGTGCGCGATCAGTTCCAGCGATGCGCCTTCGAAGCCGTATTGCGCAAAGTGCAGTTCGGCCGTCTGCAGGATGTTCAGCTCCTTGCGCAGCCGTGCAGCGGTGGGCTTGCGCGTGGCCGATCGGGCCTGGGGGGAGGGCGCATTGTCAGAAAGGGTTGCCATTGCGCAGATGGTAAGTGGAGATAAGTGGCGCCATTTTGGTGCGATTGTCTGGCATCTTTCTTGCTGACGACTTTCTGGGTGATTTTACTGATTGGTAAATTTTTTCACCCGCGTAAATTCCGTTCCACCCCCAGTGCGCCCGACAAGAGGCGTCACTTGCACATGCGAGGACCACGATGAAACCTCCGAAGACTGTGTTGCTGGATCCGGGGCCTTGCAGGAGTTCCTCCTGCGGGCCGCCTTGCGTTGTCCGAGATGGCCCGGCATGGCCCTGCATGCCGTGTCCCCCTTCACGCCCTCAATCCTGACTCTGGAGGATGCACCATGGATAGCCCCGCGCAACGCGCCTGCGGCATTGCCGCCGGCCGCCTGAACCTGGCCGACTACGCGGCCAATTTCTCCGACGCCCACCCCCCGCTGAACCGCGCCCAGGCCCTGATCGAGGCCGAGCGCTGCTACTACTGCTATGACGCGCCGTGCACCACGGCCTGCCCCACCAGCATCGATGTGCCGGCCTTCATCGCCCGCATCGCCCAGGACAACGTCCGTGGCGCGGCGCGCGAGATCCTGACGGCCAACCCGCTGGGCGGCATGTGCTCCCGTGTCTGCCCCACGGAGCAGTTGTGCGAGCAGGCCTGCGTGCGCAACACCCAGGAAGACAAGCCGGTCGAAATTGGTGCACTGCAACGCTATGCGACCGATGCCTTCATGGCCTCCGGTGGTGCACCGCTGTTCCAGCGTGCCGCCGCCACGGGCCGCAAGGTGGCCGTGGTCGGAGCTGGCCCTGCCGGCCTGACCTGCGCGCACCAATTGGCGCTGCAGGGCCACGAGGTGGTGCTGTTCGACGCCCGGCCCAAGCTGGGCGGGCTCAATGAATACGGCCTGGCCAGCTACAAGACCCCCGGTGATTTTGCGCAAAAGGAAATCGACTGGCTGCTGTCCGTGGGCGGGATCACGCCGCGCAACAACCAGCGGCTGGGACGAGATTTCACGCTGGATTCGCTGCTGGCAGAGCATGACGCCGTATTCCTCGGCCTGGGCCTGGCGGGCGTCAATGCGCTGGGCGCGGCCGAGCCGCAGGCCGAAGGCTTGCGCAATGCGGTGGACTTCATTGCCGACATCCGCCAGGCGGCCGACAAATCCATGGTGCCGGTGGGCCGGCGCGTGGTGGTGATCGGCGGCGGCATGACGGCGGTGGATGCGTCCGTGCAGGCCCGGCTGCTGGGCGCCGACGAGGTCACCATGTTCTACCGCCGGGGCAAGGATGCGCTGTCCGCCTCCTGGGTGGAGCAGGAATGGGCGCAGACCCATGGCGTCAACTTGCGGCTGTGGGCCGCGCCCCAGGAGATCCTGGTGCAGGACGGCAAGGTCTGCGGCGTGCGCATGGCCTGCACCCGCATGGAGGGCGACAGGCTGCAGGTGACGCAGGAGGTGTTCGACGTGCCGGCCGACATGGTGCTCAAGGCCATTGGCCAGACCTATGTCGCCACGCCGGCGGGCGCGGCCATTGCCTTGCGTGACGGCCGCATCGACACCGACGACGAAGGCCGCACCAGCGTGCCGCGCGTGTGGGCCGGCGGCGACTGCCGCGCCGGTGGCCAGGACCTGACCGTGCAGGCGGTGGAGCACGGCAAGGTCGCCGCGCGGGCCATGCACCAGGCGCTGACCAGCGCCGTGGCGACCGGGGTTTGAGCGGCTGTGCCCGCGCTTTTCAAGGAGCATCGACATGGCAGACATCAGCAGCCGCTTTCTGGGCATTTCCAGCCCCAATCCGTTCTGGCTGGCCTCGGCACCGCCCACGGACAAGGAGATCAACGTCACCCGCGCATTCGAGGCCGGCTGGGGCGGCGTGGTGTGGAAGACGCTCGGCGAGGACCCGCATGTGGTCAACGTGAACGGGCCGCGCTACTCCACCCTCATGGCGCAGGACCGGCGCGTGATGGGCCTGAACAACATCGAGCTGATCACCGACCGGCCGCTGCGCACCAACCTGGAGGAGATGACCCGCGTGAAGAAGGCCTGGCCTGACCGCGCGCTGATCGCCTCGCTGATGGTGCCCTGCGTGGAGGAAAGCTGGAAGCGCATCCTGCCCATGGTGGAGGACACCGGCGCCGACGGGCTGGAGCTGAACTTCGGCTGCCCGCACGGCATGAGCGAGCGCGGCATGGGTGCGGCCGTGGGCCAGGTGCCCGAGTACATCCAGATGGTCACGCAGTGGTGCAAGCAGTACAGCCGGCTGCCGGTGATCGTGAAGCTCACGCCCAACATCACCGACGTGCGCTTTCCCGCGCGGGCAGCCAAGGCCGGCGGGGCGGATGCGGTGTCCCTGATCAACACCATCAACTCGCTGATGGGCGTGAACCTGGACACCCTGGTCATGCACCCCAGCACCGACGGCCAGGGCTCGCACGGCGGCTACTGCGGCCCGGCCGTGAAGCCCATCGCCCAGAACATGGTGGCCGAGATCGCGCGCGATCCGCAGACGGCGGGCCTGCCCATCTCGGGGATCGGCGGCATCACCACCTGGAAGGACGCGGCCGAATACATCGCGCTGGGATGCGGCAATGTCCAGGTGTGCACGGCGGCCATGGTCTACGGCTTTCGCATCGTGCAGGACATGTGCGACGGGCTGTCCAACTACATGGACGCGCACGGCTTTGCGCGCATCGAGGACTTCCAGGGCCGGGCCGTGCCCACGGTCAGGGACTGGAAGGACCTCAACCTCAACCACATCGACAAGGCCGTCATCAACCAGGACAGCTGCATCCAGTGCGGGCGCTGCCACGTGGCCTGCGAGGACACCTCCCACCAGGCCATCACTTTCAGCAAGGAGGGCGGTGTGCGCCGCTTCGAGGTGGATGACACCGAATGCGTGGGCTGCAACCTGTGCGTGTCCATCTGCCCCGTGCCCGAGTGCATCACCATGCGCAGCCTGCAGCCGGGCGAGGTGGACCCTCGCACCGGCCAGACGGTCACCGGGGAGTATGCGAACTGGACCACGCACCCGAACAACCCCATGCGCCAGGCCGTGACGGCGCAGGGCTAGAGGGTGCATTGCGGCAGGTCGGCGCACGGCCCGCATCCGGGCCGACCTGGCACGAAATGCGCTTGATGGAAAAAGTCAGACCCTGGATCAGCAATGGATTGGTGATTTCTCTCTTCGAGAAGGAGCTTCGCAATGTCGCATGCCCCGCATTCCGGTGAGTCCGCAGGCAGCCTGTGGAACCACGACCTCGCACCCACGCTGCCTAGCCAGCGCACCTGGACCTGGTACCACTTCGCCGCCCTGTGGATAGGCATGGTGATGTGCATCCCGGCCTACACGCTGGCCGCCAGCATGATCACGAACGGCATGTCGTGGTCGCAGGCGGTGATGACGGTGTTCCTGGGCAATCTCATCGTGCTGATTCCCATGCTGCTCATCGGCCATGCCGGGGCCAGGTACGGCATTCCTTTCGCTGTGCTGGCCCGTGCCTCGTTCGGCACCCACGGCGCCAAGCTGCCGGCCATGCTGCGGGCCCTGGTGGCCTGTGGCTGGTACGGCATCCAGACCTGGTTCGGCGGCATGATGATCTACACCCTGCTGGGCGTGCTGCTGGGCCATCCGCTGGAAGGCGAGAAGATCGCTGGCCTGGGCATCAATGTGGGGCAGCTGGTGTGCTTTCTGGTGTTCTGGGCGATCCAGTTCTACTTTGTGGTGCATGGCATCGAGTCCATCCGCAAGCTGGAGACCTGGACAGCGCCGCTCAAGATCCTGATCTGCTTCGTGCTGCTGGGATGGGTCTACCAGAAGGCCGGCGGCTTCGGCCCCATCATGGAGCAGCCTTCGCAGTACGCGCCGGGCGGCCCCAAGGCGGGCCAGTTCATGTCGGTGTTCTGGCCGTCGCTGACGGCCATGGTGGGCTTCTGGGCCACGCTGGCCTTGAACATTCCGGACTTCACGCGCTTTGCCAAGTCGCAGAAGGACCAGGTGGTGGGCCAGGCCATCGGCCTGCCCGTGCCCATGGGGCTGCTGGCCATGCTGGCGGTGGTGGTGACATCGGGCACCGTGGTGATCTACGGCAAGGCCCTGTGGGACCCCGTGGATGTCGCCAGCCGCATGACGGGCGCGGCCGTTCTGATCGCGCTGATCGTGCTGCTGATCGACACCGTGAGCGTGAACCTGGCGGCCAACCTGGTGGGGCCGGCCTATGACTTCTCCGCCCTGGCGCCCAGGAAGATCAGCTACCGCGTGGGCGGCTACATGACGGTGGCCATTGCCATCGTGATGATGCCTTGGAAGATCCTGGAATCGACCGAGGGCTACATCTTCACCTGGCTGATCGGCTACTCGGCCCTGCTGGGGCCGATCGCGGGCATTCTGATGGTGGACTACTTCCTGGTGCGCAAAAAGCAGCTGGTGGTGGAAGACCTGTACAGGGAAGAGGGCGTCTACCGCTACTCCAACGGCTGGAACTGGGTGGCCGTGGCCGCCTTCGCCCTGGGCGTGGCGCCCAACCTGCCCGGCTTCCTGCACGCAGCGTTCCCCGCTGCATTCCCTAACGTGGGTGATTTCTTCAAGCATGCCTATGACTACGCATGGTTCATCGGCCTGTTCATTGCCGGCGTGGTGTACCGCATCGGCATGGCAGGCCAGGTGACCAAGGGCGCGCCCGCGCTGAGCAAGGCATAGGCCGGACCAACCAACAGGAGGCATGACGCTATGGGTCAATCACAGGGTTCGGTATGGGTGCGTGGCGGCACGGTGGTGAATGCAGACCGGCAGGAGAAGGCCGACGTGCTGTGCGTGGATGGGGCGATTGTGGCCGTGGGGCCGGATGTGGCGGCCCTGGTGCCGGCCGGGGCACAGGTGATCGATGCCTCGGGGCAGTTCGTCATGCCCGGCGGCATCGATCCGCACACCCACATGCAACTGCCCTTCATGGGCACGGTCACGGCCGATGACTTCTACACCGGCACGGCGGCGGCGCTGGCCGGTGGCACCACCAGCATCATCGACTTCGTCATTCCCGATCCGCAGGAGCCGCTGCTGGACGCCTACCGCAAATGGCGCGGCTGGGCCGAGAAATCGGCGGCGGACTACTCCTTCCACGTGGCCGTCACTTGGTGGAGCGACAGCGTCCATGCCGACATGGGCACGCTGGTGCGAGAGGAGGGCATCAACAGCTTCAAGCACTTCATGGCCTACAAGAACGCCATCATGTGCGACGACGAAACGCTGGTGAACAGCTTCAAGCGCGCGCTGGAGCTGGGCGCCATGCCCACGGTGCATGCCGAAAACGGCGAGCTGGTCTACCTGCTGCAGCAGGAAGTGGCCAAGATGGGCATCACCGGGCCCGAAGGCCACCCTCTGGCCCGCCCGCCCATGGTGGAGGCCGAGGCGGCCAACCGGGCCATCGCCATCGCCGGCGTGCTGGGCGTGCCCATCTACGTGGTGCATGTCAGCTGCACCGAGGCGGCGCAGGCCATTGCCGCTGCCCGTGCGCGCGGCCAGCGCGTGTATGGCGAGGTGCTGGCCGGCCATCTGGTGATCGACGAAAGCGTGTACCGCGACCCCGACTTCGCCAAGGCGGCCGCCCACGTGATGAGCCCGCCCTTCCGGGCCAAGGGCCACCAGGAGGCCTTGTGGCAGGGCCTGCAGTCGGGCCAGCTGCACACCACGGCCACCGACCATTGCACCTTCTGCGCCGCGCAGAAGGCCATGGGCCGGGACAACTTCGCCAAGATCCCCAACGGCACCGGCGGCGTGGAGGAGCGCCTGGCCGTGATCTGGGATGCGGGCGTGAACACCGGCCGGCTGACGCCCAGCGAATTCGTGGCCATCACCTCGGCCAACACGGCCAAGCTTTTCAACATCTATCCGCGCAAGGGCCTGGTCGGCGTGGGCGCCGATGCCGATCTGGTCGTCTGGGACCCTGCTGCCACGCACACCCTGTCGGTCAAGACCCAGCATTCCAAGGGTGACTACAACATCTTCGAGGGGCGCACCGTACAAGGCATGCCCAGCCACACCATCAGCCAGGGCGTGGTGGCCTATGCGCAGGGCGATCTGCGTGCCGAGAAGGGCAAGGGGCGCTATATCAAGCGCCCGGCCTTCGGCCCCAACTTCGACGCGGTGCAGCGCCGCGCCGCCACGCTGCAGCCCACGGCCGTGGTGCGCTGAAGCCCGCATGACAAGGAGACCGCAATGGATACAGATACCCAAGTGAAGCAGGACATCGCGCAGCTGCGCGTCAACGGAAGCCGGCTGTGGGATTCACTCATGGAGCTGGCCCGGATCGGCGCCACGCCCAAGGGCGGCGTCTGCCGCCTGACGCTGACCGACCTGGACCGCCAGGGCCGTGATCTGGTGACCCGCTGGGCGCGCGAGGCGGGCATGACGGTGACCATCGACAAGATCGGCAACGGCTTCATGCGCCGGCCCGGGCGCGACAACAGCCTGCCGCCCATCATGACGGGCAGCCACATCGACACCCAGCCCACGGGCGGCAAGTTCGACGGCAACTACGGCGTGCTGGCGGGGCTGGAGGTGGTGCGCACGCTCAACGACCACGGCATCGAGACCGAAGCGCCCATCGAGGTGGCCTTCTGGACGAACGAGGAAGGCTCGCGCTTCGTGCCGGTGATGATGGGCTCGGGCGTGTTCGCCAAGGCCTTCACGCTGGAGCATGCCTATGCGGCTACCGACTCCGAAGGCAAGACCGTCAAGGGCGAGCTCGAGCGCATCGGCTATGTGGGCAGCCAGGAGCCGGGCGACCACCCGATCGGCGCCTACTTCGAATCCCATATCGAGCAGGGCCCGGTGCTGGAGGACAACGCCAGGACCATTGGCGTGGTCACCGGCGTGCTGGGCATCCGCTGGTATGACTGCGTGGTCACGGGCATGGAGGCCCATGCCGGCCCCACGCCCATGGCCCTGCGCAAGGACGCGCTGCAGGTGGCCGCGCAGCTGATGCAGGAAGTGGTGGCCTGCGCCCACCGCCATCCGCCCCACGGGCGCGGCACCGTGGGCATGGTGCAGGTCCATCCCAACAGCCGCAACGTGATCCCGGGCCAGGTCAAATTCAGCATCGACCTGCGCAACGCCACCGATGCCGACTGCGAAGCCATGGACGCCGACATCCGCGCCGTGGCCGACCGCATCAGCCGGGAGACGGGCCTGCCCATAGCGATCAACCTGGTGTCCAGCTACCCCGCCCAACCCTTCCATGCCGACTGCGTGGATGCGGTGGCGCGCGCCGCCAAGGCCCTGGGCTACTCGCACATGCCCGTCGTCTCGGGCGCCGGGCATGATGCGGTCTACATGGCGCGGCTGGCGCCGGCCGGCATGGTCTTCATCCCCTGCAAGGACGGCATCAGCCACAACGAGATCGAGGACGCCACGCCCGCGGACATCACTGCAGGCTGCAATGTGCTGATGCACGCCATGCTGGAACGCGCCAGGGTGGCGGGTTGATCCAAAAAACTGCGCAACTTGCCCGGAAGCCCTGTTTTGCACTGCTATACTTGCGGCTTCAACAAACGACAGGCGCGTAGCTCAGCTGGTTAGAGCACCACCTTGACATGGTGGGGGTCGTTGGTTCGAGTCCAATCGCGCCTACCAAATATATTGGTGAAAAGCCTCTCGGATAAAATCCGAGAGGCTTTTTTTCGTCTGGGCGATCTTCCTTGTGCAAATCCTGGCCTCTGCCCAGCTCGGAATTTGCATTGTTTTGTTTCGATGGCTTTCCGTGCTGTTTCCGTGACTGTGGCGCAATTGCTTCAATAAGCGCTTGCGTCAAAAAAAAGATCCTGGCAGCACTGATTTATGGGTGGCATGCTTATTCATGGCGTGGCTGCCACTGATGACCGTTTTCATGCACAGCCATGGTGCATTGGCCACCTGCCCATGTGCTGCCCGTTCCAGGTCAGCAGCTCTCTTGCAGTCACCTTCCACTTCCCGGGCCGGCATGGCTCTCGCCGCCCGCTCTTCCTGGCGCCGCTCTATGACGCCACGATGTCGGTATCACTGATTTCAGTGATATACATGCGGTGAAAATATATTGAAAATCCATTTTCAATAATCAATTGAATTTTCCAGGCTTTGCTGCTGGCGTTTCTCTTGCGTTGGCATGCCAATGCTCCCATTGAACCTTCTCTTAATGAGAATGGCTGCATTGACATTAAAGAAAATGTTTGTAACTATCCGGCCGGTCTTTGGGCGGGGCAGTGAATCGGCGTCGGAGCCGCAGCTTTGAAGGGATCGGATCGATGGCGGGTACTGACAGCGGGGCGGAAGCGGGCGGTCTGAAAGCCCGCCTGATGGCGGCGGGAGCCGCCGATGTGCATCTCTCACGGCGCAATGCTGCTGGGTTCGACGGCCTGGTCGCCTACGTGGTGGGCGGAGAGCGCGATGCCCTGCAGGCTGCCCTGGCTGGCGCAGGCGATGCGGTGGTGCGGGTCAGCGCCTTGCCGCTGGATGACATGGGTGCCATCGACGAGGCCGCCCTGGCCGCACTGCCAGTCTGGTCGCCGGGCGCGGTCGACGCCGCGCAGCAGCAATGGGGCAGCGCGCTGGTCACCCGGCCTGCCGTGCAGCCGGCTTCCCACCTGCACCTGTGCGATCTGCTGCCCGGTCGGCCCTTGCTGGGCGATACGGCGCCTGCACCTGCGGTGCGGCGCGGCGCGGTGCCTTTGCATGAGCGCATTCCTGCCGTCCACCATTCACCTGCGCTGCCGGACGCGGGTGTCGGATATGCGCTGGAGCAGGCGCTGGTGCGCGCGGCTGCGCGTCCCGGAGCGGGCATCGTCCATGTGGCTGCCGATCTTTCCCAGTCCCGTACCAGCTATGCGCAGCTGCTCGACGAGGCCTGCCGCACCCTGGGCGGGCTGCTGGCCCTGGGGCTGAAGGCGGGTGACACCGTCATCGTGGATGCCGGGGACAGTCGTCACCTGCTGCCCGTGTTCTGGGGCTGTGTGCTCGGCGGCCTGGTACCGGCACCTCTGGCACTGGGACCGGCGGCGGCCGGAGGGGCCGGCCTGGAGCGGTTGCTCAACTGCTGGGAGGTGGCGGGCAGGGCGCCCGTGGTCGGCTCTGCGGCAGCCCTGGCCGGCTTGCGGCCCCATGCCGCAGCGCTGCAGGGCATGCAACTGCTCGATGCCCAGGTACTGCAGGCGGGTGCGCCCGCGCAGCCCTCTGCCAGCGCCGGGCCGGGGCAGCCCGCACTGATGCTGCTGACTTCGGGCAGCACCGGCACGCCCAAGGGCGTGGTGCTGAGCCGCGGCAATCTGGCCGCCATGATCAGCGGCGTGCAGCAGCAACTGCGCTTCGTGCCCGGCGAGACCGCGCTGAACTGGATGCCGCTGGACCATGTGGGCGGCGTGGTGTTCCTGTGCGTGATGCCTACGGTGCTGGGCCTGGACCAGGTCCAGGTGGATACGGCCACCATCCTCGAGGCTCCCGCGCGCTGGCTGGACCTGGTGGCCGAGCACCGGGTCGCAGCGGTGTGGGCGCCCAACTTTGCATTCGACCTGCTGCTGCGTGCAGCCCGCGGCCAGGCCCCCGGCCATTGGGATCTGTCCTGTTTGCGCATGCTCATCAACGCCGGAGAGCCGGTGTCGGAGCCGGTTCTCGTGGATTTCGAGCGCCGCTTTGCGCAGGACGGGCTCAGGCAGGGCGCCGTCTGGATGTCCTTTGGCATGACCGAGACGGTCTCTGCGTTCTCGCTGCGCCGCTGGACAGCGTCCGGCGAGGCGGTGACCAGCCTGGGCCACCCGATCGCAGGCGGTGCACAGCGCATCGTGGACGATGCAGGCCGAACCCTGATGGAGGGGGAGATCGGGCGGGTCGAACTCAGCGGGCCCTCGGTGTTCTCGGGCTATCACGGCCGGCCCGACCTCACGGCCGAGGCGCTGCGCGACGGCTGGTTCCAGACCGGCGACATGGGGTTCCTGCGTTCGGGCGAGCTGCACATCGTGGGCCGTGTCAAGGAAATGATCATCGTCAACGGTGCCAATTTCTACAGCGCCGAGATCGAGGAGGCGGCTGCGCGCGTGCCCGGCCTGGACCGCCAGGGGCTGGCTGCCATCGGCGTGCGTCCGGCCGGCGCGGCCACCGACCAGCTGGTGCTGTTCTTTCACGCGCCGGGCGCTGGCGAGCCGCAACTGCGCCGTTCGCTCATGCGCGCCTTGCGCATGCGCCTGGGCCAGGACCTGGGATTGGCCGTGGACCATTTCATTGCCGTGCCGCCCGAGCGCCTGCCGCGCACGGGCGCCGGCAAGGTGCAGCGCGTGGAGCTGCGCCGCCTGGTGGAGACAGGGGCCTTCGATCGCGAAATCAAGGATGCCGCCTGCCTGATCGGCGGTGCAGGCACCGTGCCTGCCTGGTTTGCCCGGCCCGTATGGCGTCCGCGCCAGCACGATGCGTCGCCAGCCATGGCGCCTGCGCAGGCGCATGCGTTGACTGTGGCGCTGTGTGGTGCCGGCGCCCAGGCGCTGGCGCAATTGCAGGCCCTGCAGCCCCGTCACCGCTGGATGGTGTTGGACGATGCAGGGGCACCGGCCGACGCCGTGGCCGCGTTGCGCGAAGGGGCGCCTGATGTGCTGGTGCTGGCCGGTGAACAGGCGCTGGCGCCTGGCCTGCTGCAGGCAGCCCGCTGGCTGGCCGCCCCCGGCGGGCATGTGCCAGGCCGGTTGCTGGTCTGCGCAGGTACGGGCCAGGACGAAGGCCAGCGGGCGATGGCGCGCGCGGTACTGCGCAGTCTGGAGGCTGAAATGCCCGGCTTGCGCTGCCGCCATGTCGCCTGGGACGACGCCGCTGCCGACGCCGATGCCAGTGCCGTTGCCGATGCCGCCGTTCTGGATGCCGCCGGGCTGTGTGTGGAACTGGGCTGCGGCCAGCGCGAGCCCGAGGTGCTGTGGAATGCCGGCGTGCGGCGGGTGCGGCGCCTGGTGCCCCTGGTTCCCGATGCTGCAGGGCATCAGGGATTCCAGGAGCAGGGGCTGTACCTGCTGGCCGGTGGGCTGGGGGGCGTGGGCTTTTTGCTGGCGCGGCACCTGCTCGGCCGGTACCGCGCCCGGCTGCTCATCGTCGGCCGTGCCCCTGCTGTGGAGCGCCGGCAGCCACTGGAACTGCTTGCGCGCAGCGGGGCGCTCCTGTACGTGCAGGCCGATGTCACCGACCCCGCCGCCCTGCAGGCCGCGGTAGCCCAGGCGCAGCAGCACTTCGGACAGCCGCTGGCCGGCGTGGTGCAACTGGCGGCCGAGTCGCGCCTGGCCCTGTGTGCGGAGGAAGACGAGCAATGCTTTGCCCGGGCGCAGCGCGCCAAGGTCGAGGGAACGCGCCACTTGCACGCCCTGGTCGCCCACGATCCCCGGGCCCTGTTCCTGGTGGCCGGCTCGGTCATGGGCCTGCTGGGGGGGCGCCGCGTGGCTGCCTATGCGGCGGGAGATGCCTGGCAGATGGCCTTTGTGGAGCGACAGGCGCACAGCGCCGGTGGCGCCCGCTGCCGCTACCTCGGTTTTTCGGCGTGGCGGGACACCGGCCTGAGCCGCCAGGTGTCGAACCCGGCGCTGTTCGCTGCCTCGGGCTATCTGTCGATCGATGAGGCGCAGGGCCTGCAGGCCTTCGAATTGGCGGTGCGCGGCGAGCAGCCTGTCATGACCGTGGGCCTGGACCTCGGCCATCCCCGCCACGCCGCGGTGCGCGAGGGCGCCATCTACGGTGCCGATGAGCTGGTCTGGGTGCGTGAAGGCGCCGCAGCCGACGCGCGCCGTGCCGGCGAAGAGGATCAAGTGGATCAAGTGGAGCAAGTGAATGAAGTGGCCGGCAGCGGTGACCCGTCCGCACCGCATCGGTGGCTGCACGATGCCTGTGGCCGGCCGGTGAGCGTGCCGGTGCTGAACGTCGCATCCCTGCCCACCGATGCCCGGGGGGCGCTGGACCGCGCGGCCCTTTTGCGCCTGGCTGCGGGCATGGGATCCAGCGCAGCGCCACGCAATGCGTTCGAGCGCTACATGGTGCGCCTGTGGTGCAAGGCGCTGGGCCTGGCCGACTGCGGCGTGGACGATGACTTCTTCTCGCTGGGCGGCAATTCGCTGGGGGCGGCGCAGATCGCGGCGCGCACGCGGGAGCTGTTTCGCGTCGATATATCGATGGCCGAGCTGTTGCGCCACCCCTGCATGGCAGATTTCTGCCAGCGCGTGATTGCGTTGGAATCCCGCCCGGGAATCACGCTGGCCATTGCGGGCCGGCTGTTCGAGATCGAAAGCATGACCCCTGATCAAAAGGCGGCCGCCCACGGCGCTGCAGCAACCAAGGCGCTGCCATGAGCACGGGCGGTTTTTCCGACGACGATCTGCTGGCGGCCCTGCTGGCCGAGGACGGCTTCGAGCTGCCAGACACGCAGGCGCCAGGCGCCGCGCCACGTGCCGCAGATGCGCCCGTGACCGCGCTGTCGGCGCAGCAGCGGCTGTGGATGATGGAGCGCATTCACGGGGCTCGCGGCGAGTTCAACCTTGGCCTTGCCGTGCGCTTTGGTGGCGCGACGCCCGATGTGGCCGCGCTGCAGGCCGCATTGACCGCCCTGGCGCAGCGCCATGAAAGCCTGCGTGCGCGCTTCGAGGATGCCGATGGCGAAGCGGCTCGCCTGGTCTTCGATGCGCTGGATGCATTGCCGTTGGCGGTGCACGATGTCGGCCCGGCATCGATGTCGCAGGCGCTGCAGGACGCGGCGGCCCGGCCTTTCTCGCTGGAGCGGGGCAGCCTCTTGCGGGCCGATCTGCTGCGCGCCCACGGCGAGCAGGTGCTGCTGCTGGGTTTTCACCACGCCATCATCGACCTGTGGTCGGCCTCGCTGGTGCTGCGCGAGCTGGCCGCTCTCTACGCCGCGCAACTGGGCGGGGTGGCCGCAGACCTGCCGCCGCCGCAGCGCTTTGGCGACTACGTCGCCTGGCTGGGCGACAGCGCCCGGCAGCAGGCCTTGCCGGCCCTGACGGCGTACTGGCGCAACAGGCTTGCAGGCCTGCCGCCGCTGCTGGAGCTGCCCTTTGCCGGGCCGCGCGAGGCGGGTCAGGACCGGTGCGGCCGTATCGCGGTGGTGCTTGCGCCCGCGCTGGCGGCGGAACTGGGAAGATTCGCCGTCGCCTGTGGCACCACGCCTTTCACCGTGGTGCTGGCCGCCTTCAATGCCGTCCTGGCGCGCTTCACCGGCCAGGACGATCTGGCCGTGGGCGTGCCCGTGTCCAACCGCCACCGACCCCACACCGGCGGCACCGTGGGCTTTCTGGTGGAGACCCTGGTGCTGCGCACCGACCTGCGCGCAGACCCCGGCTTTGCAGCCCTGGTGGAGCGTGTGCGCGAAGCCTGCCTTGAGGATTTTGCCCACCAGGACCTGCCGCTGCAGGCTGTGGTGCAGGCGGTCAACCCGCCGCGCCTGCCGGGGGTGCAGCCGCTGTACCAGGCCATGCTTGTCTTCCAGGCGCTGCCTGCGCTGCGCGAGGCGGCCGGCGATGTCCTGCTGACGGGACAGGCCGTTCCCCTGCCTGTGGCCCGCGCCGATCTGACGCTGGAGCTGGACCAGGGGCGCGACGATGGCGCCATTGCGGGCTGGCTGGAGTACCGCGAGGGCCTGGTGGATGAGCAGGTGGCTCATGCCATCGCCATCGCATTGCCGGTGCTGCTGCAAGCGGCGCTGGCCCAGCCCTCGCTGCCGCTGTCCGTGCTGCCACTGCAGCGGCCGGCCGACGCACGGCGCGGCCTGGACGCACTGCATCCGGCGCCGCTGGGCGAGCGCATCGAGAGCGCTGGCAGCCTGGCGGCGATGTTCGAGCGGCGCGCGCGCCAGTCGCCCGCCGCGACCGCGCTGATCGATGCGGGCCGCGCAGTCAGCTACCAGGAACTGGACCGGCGCTCGGCGACCCTGGCGGCCCACCTTGTCGCTCAGCTTGGCGCATCAAGCGCCACAGGGGCCGGGGCAGGGGGGGCTGCAGCCGGCATTCCCGTGGCCGTGTGTCTGCCGCGCGGTGCCGACCTGGCCGTGGCCCTGCTGGCCGTGCTGCGCGCCGGCGCGGCCTTTGTGCCCATGGACCCGGACCATCCTGCGCAGCGCCTGGCCTATATGCTGGCCGACAGCGGTGCATCGCTGCTGCTGGCGCAGGGCCGGCCCGCATGGCTGCCGGCCGCAGGCGCTCCCCTGCTCATCGATCCCGGCATGCCGTTGCCCGAGGCCGAGGCGCCTGCGCTGTGCATCGGCCCCGACAACCTGGCCTACGTGCTCTACACCTCGGGCTCCACGGGCGAGCCCAAGGCTGTCATGGGACTGCACCGCGGCGCCGTGAATCGCCTGCTGTGGATGTGGGATGCCTATCCCTTTGTAGCGGGCGAAGTGTGCTGCCAGAAGACCACGCCGGCCTTCGTCGATTTCATCTGGGAGTTCTTCGGCCCCCTGCTGGCGGGCGTGCCCAGCGTGGTGCTGGCGCATGCCGATGTGGTGGACCCGCATGCCTTTGCCGGCGCACTGGCGCGCCATGGGGTGACCCGGCTGGTGGTGGTGCCCTCGCTGCTCAAGGCCCTGCTGGAGCCGGCCGCTGATACGGCAGTCCTGCTGCCCGCGCTGCGGCACTGTACGGTCAGCGGGGAGGCGCTTTCCAGCGACCTGGCCGGCCGCTTTCTTGCGGCCCTGCCGGGCTGCCGCCTGCTCAATCTCTATGGCTCCTCTGAAATCTCGGCCGACTCGACCTTTCAGGAGGTGACACAGGCCGGTGGCCATCTCGTTCCCATAGGCCGGCCCATTCCGGGCCACCGCATCGCGGTCTGCGACGCCGCTGGCCAGGCGCTGCCCGTGGGGGTGGCCGGGGAGATCGTGGTGGGCGGCGATGGCCTGGCGCTCGGCTACCTGGGCCGCGAGCGGGAAACCCGGCAGCGCTTCCAGCCCACTGCGGCCCTGGACGGCGCCCGCGGCTTTCGCACCGGCGACCTGGGCCGCTGGCGGCCCGATGGCGGGCTTGACTGCCTGGGGCGGCTGGATCGGCAGATGAAAATCCGTGGCGTTCGCGTAGACCCTGCGGAGGTGCGCGCGGCCCTGTTGCTTCACCCCGGCGTGGCCGACGCGGTCGCCGCCGGATGGGTGGGCACCGACGGCGAGACCGTTCTGGCCGCTTGGGTGGTGCACCTGCCGGGGCATGCGCCCGCCGCCTCCGCACTGCATGCCTGGTTGCGCGATCGCCTTCCCCGTGCAGCGCTGCCCAGTGCTTATGTGCGTCTGGCGCAGTTGCCGCTCAATCCGAACGGCAAGGTCGATGTGCGCGCCTTGCCGGCCCCGGGCCCCGACGACCTGCCGGCCAGCGGCGAGGGCAACGCGCCCCGCCGGCCGCTGACGGCCGCAC
This sequence comes from Delftia tsuruhatensis NBRC 16741, assembly GCF_001571325.1. Classification (GTDB taxonomy): domain Bacteria; phylum Pseudomonadota; class Gammaproteobacteria; order Burkholderiales; family Burkholderiaceae_C; genus Comamonas; species Comamonas tsuruhatensis. The sequence continues at coordinate 37,609 of NZ_BCTO01000020.1, read as the reverse complement.
AGGCGCGTCTGGCCGATGTCTGGGAGCGCGTGATCGGCTCCCGTCCCGGCAGCGCCGACGCGGATTTCTTCATGATGGGCGGGCATTCGCTCAATGCGGCCCGGCTGGCCCAGGCCGTCCGCCAGGAATGGGGCGTGCCGCTGGACGCGGCGGCCGTGTTCGAGGTGCCGACGCTGGCCGCCATGGCGACGCGCATCGGCCAGGCTGCGCCCGGCGCGGACCTGCCGGCCATCGGCCGGGGGCCGGCGCATCCGGGGCGCGAGGCTCGCGCCTCCTTCAACCAGGAACGCCTGTGGCTGATCGAGCAGCATGAGGCCCAGCGCGGCGCCTACAACCAGGTGGTGTGCTACCGCACCGGCGCCGGGCTGGATGCCGGCAGGCTGGAGCAGGCACTGCGCGCCGTGGTGCAACGCCACGAGGCCTTGCGCACCCGCCTGGTGCTGCGCGATGGCCTGTTGTGGCAGCAGGTGGGGGAGGCCGGTGATTTCTCGCTGGTTCGGCGGGATCTCTCCGGCCCCGGTGCCGAAGCCGCGCTGGAGCGCTTTCTGGACGACGAAGTGGCGCGGCTGCCTGCGCTGGACCAAGCGCTGCCCTGTTCGGCCACGCTGCTCACCCTGGGCATGCACGACCAGGCGCTGGTGATTTCCATGCACCACACGGCGGTGGACGGCCAGTCCTGCGAAATATTCATGCGGGAGCTGGCGCATGCGCTGCAGGGCGGTGATCTGTCGGCGCTGCCGCCGCCCCTGCAATGCATCGATGTGTCCGAGTGGCAGCGCGCCTGCGGCGACAAGGGCCTGTGGGCACCGCAGCTTGAATACTGGCGGCGCGCACTGGCCGCCGCCCCCGCCGTGCTGGGACTGCAGCCCGAGCGCATGCCGCAGCGGCGCAGCTACCGCAATGCCCGGGCCGCGCTCTGCCTTCCGCCGGCGAGCATGCAGCGGGTCACGGCAGCGGCGCGGCAAGCGGGCACCACGCCCTTTGCGCTGCTGCTGGCCGTATGGGCTGCCACCCTGGCACGCTTTGGCGGTGATGCCGAAGTCATGGTTGCAACCCCCGTTTCCGCGCGCGAACGCGAGGGCATGGACAGTGCGGTCGGCTTCTTCAGCAACACCGTCGTCCTGCGCGTGGGCGTTAGCGGCAGTACCGGCCTGGATGTGCTGGCCCGCACCGTGCGCGACCAGCTGGCCGAGGCGCTGCGCCACCAGGATGTGCCCTTCGCCCAGGTGGTGGAGGCCTCGGGCGTGCCCCGCGCCGCGCAGCGCCCCGCGCTGGCACAGGCGATGTTCGTGCTCTCCCAGGGGCAGGACTGGGATCTGGTGTTTGATGGGCAGCGCGTCCCGCCCCGTATCCAGGCCGCACCGGTGTCGCGCTGCGACCTGTCGCTGGCCTTGCTGGCAGGGCAGGGCGAAGACGACCTCGTGCTCGGCGGTCATATTGAATATGCGGCCGATCTCTTCGGCCCCGCGCTGGCGGCGCGGCTGGCTTCGGCTTTTTCGGCCCTGCTGGAGGCCGCCTTGCAGCAGCCTTCCGCGCCGCTGGACGGCCATCCGCTGTGCGATGCGCATGAACAGGCCCTGCTGGACAGGCTGGCCTGCTCTGCGGCGCAGCCGCAGCGGTTGAACCCGCCGCACCAGGGGCCGCAGCGGCTCGATGCGCTGCTGCGCCGCGCCGCCGCGCAGCATCCCGGCCTGCCCGCCGTGGCCAGCATGGCGGGCGCGCCGCAGGCGATGGACTATGGGCAGCTGTCGCGCCAGGCCTCGGCCTATGCACGCTGGTTGCGCAGCCAGGGGCTGCGGGCGGGCGACTGCGTGGCGCTGGTCGCGCAGCGCTCGCCCGCGCTCATCGTGGCGCTGGCCGGTTTGTGGGAGGCGGGGGCCACCGTGGTTCCCGTGGACCCTGCCTATCCCGGCGCGCGCATCGGTGCCATGCTGGAAGATGCCTGCGCCACGGCCGTGGTGGCCGAGGCGCCCGTCGCGGGCTGCAGCCTGCCCCTGTGGCCCCTGCCCATGTCACTGTCCTTTCCCGTGGCAGGCGAGCCAGGCTCAGGCGTTGACTTGGATGAGGGCCAGGACCAAGGCGCCCCTGGCGCCATTGCTGCGCCGGCAGGCCATGGCGACGAAGCCCTGGCCTGCATCATCTTCACCTCGGGCTCCACGGGCCGGCCCAAGGGCGTGCGCGTCACGCATGCCTCACTGTGCCGGCTGGCCGAGGCGGCGGGCACGGCCTTCGGCATCGGGCCCGGCAGCCGCGTGCTGCAGATGGCGGCCTTCGGCTTCGACGTGGCCATGTCCGATATCGCCTTCGCCCTGTCGGCCGGTGCCTGCCTGTGCCTGGCCTCGCGCGATCAACTCCTGCCTGGCGCCCCGCTGGTCGGCACGCTGCAGGCCATGGCCGTCACCCACCTGCAGATCCCGGCCTCGCTGCTGGTGGCCACGCCGGTGGCGGACCTGCCGAGCCTGCAGACCCTGGTCGTCGGCGGGGAACGCTGTCCCGATGCCGTGGCCGATGCATGGGCGCGCGGGCGCAGCCTTTTCGTGGCCTACGGCCCGACCGAGGCGACCGTGACAGCCACCGCCGCACGCCACCTGCCGGGCCAGTCGCCGGGCATAGGCCGCCCGCTGGGCGATGCGCGCCTGTACGTGGTGGACGACAAGGGGCGGCGGGTTCCCGTGGGGGTGGCCGGGGAGATCTGGATCGGCGGCCCGAATGTCAGTCCCGGCTATGTCGCCAGCGGCATGGGCGACGGACGTTTCGGCCCCGATCCTTTTGACGGCTCGGAGGGCGCACGCCTGTACCGCAGCGGTGACCGGGGCCGGTGGCGTGAAGACGGAACCCTGGAGTTCCTCGGGCGCATGGACCGCCAGATCAAGCTGCGCGGCTTTCGCATCGAGCCTGGCGAGATCGAGGCCGCCCTGCTGGAGCAGCCCGGCGTGGCCCAGGCCTTTGCCATGCCCTGGACCGATGCACAGGGCCAGCAGCGCCTGGCTGCGTGGGTGGCCGGTGGCCAGGACCTGGACGCGGCAGCCTTGCGCGCGCGGCTGCGCGGCACGCTGGCCCCGCACATGGTGCCGGCCGTGGTGGTGCGCGTGGATGCGATGCCGCTGACTGCGCATGGAAAGATCGACAGCAGGGCGTTGCCGCAACCGCAGTTCGATGGCGGGGCGGACGGCGGCAGCCGGACCCCCTTGCCGGTGCCCGCGGCCACGCAGGCACGCGTGGCCGCGCTGTGGAGCGAGGTGCTCGGCCGTGCCGGCATCGATGCGGATGCCAACTTCTTCGACGTGGGTGGCCACTCGCTGCTGCTGGTGGCGCTGCACGACAGGCTGGGGGCGGACCTGGGTGTATCCGTGCCCATCAGCGAGCTGTTTCGCTTCACGACCATCCGCAGCCAGGCTGCGTATCTGGACGCGCTCCGGTCCCCGCACGATGGCGCAGCCCCGGTGGCCCAGCGGGTGGCGCAGCCTGCGGGCGAACAGGATGTAGCCGTCATCGGCATGGCCTGCCGCTATCCCGGTGCGCCTGATCTCGATGCCTATTGGCGCCTGCTGCTCGAAGGCCGCGAGGGCATCGACCATGGCGGCGCGCCAGACGCGCCGCTTCCGGGCTTCGTGGGCTCGGCCGGGCGCATCGGCGATGCGGACTGCTTTGATGCGGCCTTCTTCGGCGTGGGTCCGCGCGATGCCCTGACCTTCGACCCGCAGCACCGCGTGGCACTGGAGTGCGCCTGGCACACGCTGGAGCATGCGGGCTACACGCCCGAAGCCCATGGCGGGCGCATCGGCGTCTTCCTGGGCGTGGGCACCAACACCTATCTGCGCGTGCTGTATCCGGGCGGCGAACTGCCGGCCGGCGCCGACACCTACCATGCGCTGTCATGCAATGACAAGGACTTTGCCGCCAGCCGCATCGCCTATCACCTGAACCTCAAGGGCCCGGCCATGGCCGTGCAGACGGCCTGCTCCTCGTCCCTGGTCGCGGTGGACATGGCCTGCCGTGCCATCCGCGAGGGCAGTGCCGAGATGGCCCTGGCCGGGGGCGTGTCCATCCAGTTCCCGCAGCGCGACGGCTACGTCCACCAGCCCGGCATGATCCTGTCGCCCGATGGACGCTGCCGCCCCTTCTCGGCCGATGCAGGCGGCACCGTGCCGGGAGGCGGCGTGGGCATGGTGCTGCTGAAATCGCTGTCCCGGGCCCTGGCCGATGGCGACAACGTGCTCGCCGTGGTGCGCGGCAGCGCCGTCAACAATGACGGCTCCGCCAAGGTCGGCTATACCGCGCCCGGCGCCGACGGACAGGCGGAGGTGATTGCCGCCGCGCTGGCAGCGGCGCGCCTGGCTCCGGGCGACATCGACTACATCGAGGCCCATGGCACGGGCACGGCACTGGGCGACCCGGTGGAGATCGCGGCCCTGGGCCGTGTTTTCGGCAACACGGCCGATGGCGCGGGCGCGCAGGGCCCGGCGGCCCGCAGCCGTCCCCTGGCGCTGGGCTCCGTCAAGAGCAACATCGGCCATGCCGATACGGCTGCAGGCATTGCAGGCTTCATCAAGGCCGTGCTGGCCGTGCACCATGGCGTGCTCCCGGCCAGCCTGCATTTTTCGGCCCCCAATCCGCATGCGGACTTTGCCTGCGTCCCCATCGAGGTGGTCTCCCGGCAGCGGCCGTGGACGCATGACGGCACGCGCCGCGCAGGCATCAGTGCCTTCGGCATCGGCGGCACGAATGCGCATGTGGTGATCGAGCAGGCAGCGGCGCATGCGCCCCAGGCGTCCAGCACGGGCGCGCTGCCGCAGGCCTGGGTGCTGCCACTGTCGGCGCGCACGCCGGCCGCGCTGCAGGCCGGCCTGCTGGCCCTGGCAGGGATGCTGGACAAGGCGCCAGAGACATCGCTGGCCGACCTCTCGTTCACGCTGCACCAGGGCCGGGCCGCCTTTGCCTGGCGCGCGGCCGTGGTGGCGCACGGCGCGGCCCAGGCGGCGGCGCTGCTGCGCCGCGCCGTGCCCTGTCAGGCGTCCCAGGGGTCTCAGGGCGATAGGCCTGCGCAGGCCTGGCTGTTTCCTGGCCAGGGCAGCCAGTATCCCGGCATGGGTCGCGCGCTGTACGAGCAGGACGCTGACTACCGCAGCGTCTTCGATCGTTGTGCCGATGGGCTGGCTCCCCACCTGGGGCAGGATCTGCGCGGCATTCTGTACGGCCCGGTCGGCGTGGCCGCCGATGCCCAGGCACTGCGCCAGACCGAGCTGGCGCAGCCCGCGCTGTTCGCCGTGTCCTATGCCATGGCCAGCGCCGCGCTGGCCCGCGGCCTGGAGCCGGCGGCCTTGCTGGGCCACAGCCTGGGCGAGTACGTGGCAGCCTGCCTGGCCGGGGTCTTCTCTCTGGACGACGCCCTGGCCCTGGTGGCCGCGCGCGGCCGTATGATGCAGGCGCTGCCGCACGGTGCCATGCTGGCCGCGCCGCTCACACAGGCTCAGGCGCGCGAACTGCTGGCCAGCCCGGCCCATGTCGGCATCGACCTGGCCGCCATCAACGCGCCGCAGCAGTGCGTGTTCGCCGGGCCGGTGCCGGCCATAGACCGGCTGCAGGCGGCGCTGGCGGATGCGGGCCAGGCCGCCATGCGGCTGGACACCTCGCATGCCTTCCACTCCGCATCGATGGAGGGCATGCAGCGCGCGTTCACCGACTTGTTCGATGGCATGGTGCTGCACCCTCCGCAGCGACGCTTCCTGTCCAATCTCACGGGTACCTGGATCACGGACGCCGAGGCCACGGACCCGGCGTATTGGGCGTGCCACCTGCGTGCGCCAGTGCGCTTTGCCGACGGCCTGAAGACCCTGCGCGCCGAGGGCATCGGTGTGCTGGCCGAATTCGGCCCCGGCAGGGTGCTGGGCAAGCTCGCTGGCGCCAATGGATGGGCTGCAGATGCGCTGGCGCCCTCGGCGCTGCAGCGCAGCGAGGGGTCCGTCGCCGAGCCAGCGCTGGATGCGCTGCATGCGCGGCTGTGGTGCCTGGGCGCTGCCTCGCGTCCGGGGCGCCTGCCGCCCGCAGCCGGCCGACGCATTCCCCTGCCCGGATATGCCTTTGAACGCATCCGGCACTGGCCTGCCGAAGTGGCAGGCAAGTCGCATGCGCCAGCCGCCCCTTCGCTTTCCGCTGTTTCACCGGCCTCGCCTTTCCTGGGCGATGTCCGGGCTGCTCCGCCGAAGCTGCCCGACATGGCCGACTGGTTCCATGTGCCGGGCTGGCGCCGCGAGCCCGCTGCACAGGCGGCTGGCATCGCGGCACCCGCCGCAGCGTCGCTGCGCTGGATGGTGGTGGGCGTACACCTGCCGGCCGGCGCCGCGCTGGCGCAGGCCCTGAGCGTGGCCGGCCAGCAGGTGCTTGCCGTCAGCGCCGGCCAGGCGTTTGCGCAGGCGGCGCCCGGCCATTTCACGATCGGTGCTGGAGATCACCAGGATTTCCTGCGTCTTCTGGATGCCTTGCCGGAGCATGCACGGCCGCAGCGCATCGTGCACCTGGAGGCCACACGCGGCGGTGCGCCGGACGATCTGTTGCGGCGCGGCTTCTTCGGCGTCCTGGGGCTGGCGCGCGCCCTGGGCAGCGCGGTGCCGCCCTGGCCGGTGCGGCTGGACATCGTGACCACTGGCGCAGCCGACGTGGACGGCGACGAGGCCCTGGCCGCGGGCGCTGCAACGCTGCTCGGCGCCGTCAAGGTGTTGCCGCTGGAGTATCCGAACCTCGATTGCCGCCTCATCGATGTCCGTGACATGGACGGACCGGGCGCAGGCGAGGCGCTCCAGGCCCTGGCTGCCGAGTTGCTGCGCACCGATCCGCTGTCGCAGGTCCCGCAGCCCGTGGTCGCCCTCAGGCGCGGGCGGCGCTGGGTGCCGCAGTTCACGGCGCAGCGCCTGCCCGAGCCGCTGGCCGGCCAGGCGCGCTTCAGGCCTGCAGGCGTCTATGTGCTGACGGGCGGGTTCGGCGGCATGGGCTCGGCGCTGGCGCGCGAGCTGGCCGGCAGTGGCGCGCATCTGGTGCTGCTGGGCCGGCATGTCGATGCATCCTTGGTCGCGCAGTTGCAATCGCGTGGTGCCCAGGTGCTGGCGCTGGCCTGCGATGTGTCCGACGCCAGAGTGCTGGGCGATGCCCTGGCCCGGGCCCGCAGCCGGTTTGGCCGCGTGGACGGCGTGCTGCATGCGGCCGGGGTGGCGGACCAGGGCGGGGTGGTGCACAACCGCGACGACGCCAGCATCGCCACGGCCATGGCAGCCAAGGTCCAGGGCGCCCTGGCGCTGGATGCGGCCCTGGCCGGACACGAGCCCGACTTCGTTGTGCTGTTCTCCTCGCTGGGCACGGTGGTGCCGGGCAGCAAGTTCGGCCAGATCGGCTATGCCGCCGCCAACGAGTTCCTGGCGCTGTTCGCCGCCGAGCGCACGGCACGCCGTGGCGGCTTCACGCAGGCCATCGACTGGGACGACTGGACCGAAGTGGGCATGACCGTCATGGCCCGCCAGCGCTGGGGCCTGCCCGCGCTGGCCGCCAGCGAGGGACTGACGCCCGCCGAAGGCGTGGCCGTGCTGCGGCGAGCCCTGGCCTCGCCCCATCCCCGCGTATCGGTTTGCGTGCGCGACCTGCCCTCCCTGCTGCGCCTGGCCGGGAGCGTCTGGACGGACACGGCTGCGGCACCCGCAGGCCTGCCCGCCAGCGGCGAGCCGGCACAGGCCCCGGAGCAGGGCGGCGAAGGCCCGGACACGCGGCAACGGCTGGCCGCCGTCTGGCGCGAGGTTCTGGGCGTGGCCGAGATCGGTGCGCAATCCCACTTCTTCGAACTGGGCGGCCATTCCCTGATTGCCATGCGCGTGCTGGCCTATGTGCGTGAGCACTTCGGCGTGGAGCTGGGCATCGCGGCGGTGTTCGAGCATCCGGTGCTGGGCGACTTGGCGGACTTTGTTGACGCGTGCCGGCCCATGGGCGGCACCGTGGAGGAATTCACCTTATGAAGAGTGCGAGCGACAGGGCAAGCGATCTGCTGGCCCGCCTGGCGCAGCTGGGCGTGACCGTGCAATGCGAGGGCGGCGATCTGAAAGTGCGCGGCCCGGCAGGCGCCATTGGCGGGCAGATGCGCGATGAGCTGCGCGCGCTCAAGCCGCAGCTGCTGGCCCTGCTGTCACGCAGCGGGCCCGCGCCGGTGGCGGCAGGAGCGGCTGCAGAGGTGGACCCCGACCGCGTGCCGCTGTCCTTCAACCAGCGCCGGCTCTGGTTCCTGGACCGGCTGGAGGGCGGTGGCAGCGCCTTCATCATGGCCGCCTGTTTCGAGCTCGAAGGCCCTTTGGACCTTGAGGCCCTGCAGCAGGCGCTGACGGTGCTGGTGGAGCGCCACGAGCTGCTGCGCAGCGTCATCGTGGACGAGGCCGCCGAGCCGGTGCTGCGCATCGGCGCTGCCAAGGCCGTGCGCCTTCAGCCAGAGTCCGTGGACGATGCCTCGCCCCAGGGTTTGGCCGAGCTGATGGCGCAGCAGGCGCGCCAGCCCTTCGATCTGACGCAGGCGCCCCCCTTGCGGCTGCGCCTGTTTGCACTGGAGCCGCAGCGCCACGTGCTGGCCCTGTCGCTGCACCACATTGCCGGGGATTTCTGGTCCATGGGGCTGCTGCTGGCCGAACTCGGCCAGCTGTATGACGCGGCCTGCCGGGGCCTGCCGTCGCCGCTGCAACCGCTGCCCCTGCGCTACCCCGACTACTCGGCCTGGCAGCGTGCCACGCTGGACGAGGCGCGGCTGGCGCCGCAACTGGCCTTCTGGCAGGCGCAACTGCAGGGCGCACCCACCCAGCTGGCGATGCCGCTGGACAGGCCCCGGCCCGCAGAGCGCGGCGCCAGTGGCGCCCACCATCACTTTCGCATCTCGCCGGAGGGCACCCAGGCGCTGCAGGAGGCGTCAGCACGCGCAGGCGTCACGCCCTTCATGGCGCTGCTGGCCGCCTATGCCGCCGTGCTGGGGCGCTGGACCGGCCAGGACGAGGTCGTCATCGGCTGCCCGGTGGCCCACCGGGACACGCCGCAGACGCAGGGACTGGTCGGTTTCTTCATCGACACCCTGCCGCTGCGCATCGACCTGCGCGACGACCCCCAACCGGCCGAGCTGCTGCAGCGCGTTCGCCGCACCTGCCTGCAGGCATTCGAGCACCAGGACCTGCCGTTCGAGCGCATCGTGCAGGCCGTGCGGCCCGAGCGGGCGCTCAACCGTGCGCCCCTGTTCCAGACCATGTTCGTGCAGCAGACCGCTGGTGCAGCCGTGCTGGCGATGCAGGGGCTGGCCGTGCGGCCGCTGCCCGTGCCAGCGGCGGCGCCCGAGCTGGACCTGAACCTGTCGGCGCGTCTGGACGGCGAAGCCTTCGCCTGCGACATGGAGTACGACGCCGACCTGTTCGACCCGGCCACCGTGGCTGCGCTGTGCGCGCAGTTTGCGCATGTGGCGGGGCAGTGGGCGTGCGGCCTTGCACTGTCCCGGCTGGCACTGGCCCCGCAGGCCTGCGCCGTGGCTCCTGCACCAGCCATGGCCGAGGGCGCTGCGCCGGCATCCGTACCCGCGCTGATAGCCCGCGCTGCCGATCGCTGGCCGCAGCGCATGGCCGTGCAGGCGGATGGCGCGGCACTTTCGCTGCGCGAGCTTGTGTGCCAAGCCGACGCACTGGCCGGGCGACTGCGCGGCGCGGGTGCCAGGCCCGGCGACCTGATCGGCCTGGGCCTGGGCAACTGCCTGGCTCTGCCGGTGGCCATGCTGGCGGCCTGGCGCTGTGGTTGTGCCTATGCCGTACTCAGCCTGGCGAGGCCGCTGGCACAGCGCGCGACCATGATGGAGGCGGCCGGCGTGCGCCTGGTCATTACCGCGTCTGAGGCGGAGCAGTGGCCTTCGCATACGGTGCTGGTGGCGCCGGACCTGGTGGCAGAGCCCGCCGGCAGCGCCGCGCAGCAGCCCTGGCTCGCAGACCCCGCGCAACGGGCCTATGTCTGCTTCACCTCGGGATCGACCGGCGCCCCGAAGGGCGTGGTCGTGAGCCATGCCAACCTGGCCCACCATGCGGCGGCGGTGGCGCGTGAGTTCGGCCTGTGCGAGACCGATCGCGTGCTGCAGTTCGCGGCACCCGATTTCGATGTGGCTGGCGAGGAGATCTTCCCCACGCTGGCCTCCGGTGCCTGCGTGGTGCTGCGGGCACAGAACAGTCTTGACAGCCTGGAGGCGTTCCAGGCCCAGGTGGCAGGCGCGCGGCTGACCGTGCTCAATCTGCCGTCCGCGTTCTGGCACGAGTGGGTGGGCATGCTGCATGCAACGGGCACGGCTGTTCCGGCCGACCTGCGGTTGGTGGTCACGGGCAGCGACCGCGTTTTCGTGCGCAGCTTGCGCCAGTGGCAGGCGCTGTGCCGCCATCCTGTGGCCCTGCTCAGCGGCTATGGCCCGACGGAGGCCACCATTTCGGCCGCGTTCTTCGACCCCGCGCGCGACGTGCTGCCGCTGGGCTCCGAGATCCTGCCGCTGGGCCATGCGCTGCAGGGCGTGCAACTGGCCGTGGTGGACAGCGCCGGGCAGGCCTTGCCTGCCGGGGCCATCGGCGAAATCGTCATCGGCGGCGGTGGTGTGGCGCAGGGGTATCTGCAACAGGACGAGGCCACACAGGCCGCGTTTCGCGCCTGCGCCGCACTGGGCGGAGTGCGCGCCTATTGGAGCGGCGACCTGGCGAGGCGGCGTGCCGACGGTGCGCTGGAGTTCCTGGGCCGGCGCGATACGCAGGTGAAGATCCGGGGATTTCGCATCGAGCCCGCCGAGGTGGAGGCCGCCCTCATGGCCCATCCCTGCGTGCGCGAGGCTGCCGTGGTGCTGGCGCACGATGGCGCAGGCCAGCCGGTGTTGCTCGCGGTGGTTGCGGGACAGGCCGATGCGGCGGCGCTGCGCAGCTGGCTGTCCGAGCGGCTTGCGCCCTACATGGTGCCTGCCGTGTGCCGCGTGCTGGAGAGCCTGCCCCATACGGCATCGGGCAAGATCGACCGGCGCGCGCTGGCGGGGCTGGCCCTCCAGTCGCCGCCGCAACTGCCTGTGGCGGACGGCACGGCCCAGCCTTGCAGCCCGCTGGAAGCCACCCTGGCCCGGCTCTTTGCCGAGGTGATGAACCTTGCGCAGGTGGGCGTCACCGACAACGTCTTCGACCTGGGTGTGGACTCCATCCGCTGCCTGCAGATCGTCTCGCGTGCGCGCCGCCAGGGCCTGGACCTGGTGGTGCGCGACATCTTCCGCACCCAGACCGTGCGTGCCCTGGCCGGGGAGATCGCCCTGCGGTCGCGGGCCGCGCCGACGGTACCGGTGGCGGAGGCCGGGGCACCGTTGTCACCGACCCCCATCCAGGCCTGGTTCCTGGAGCATGCAGGGTCAGGGGCCGCTCACTACAACCAGGCGGCCGTGCTGCGCGTGCCCCCGCAGTTGCCGGCCGAAACGCTGGAGCGTGCGCTGGCGGGCGTGGTGGCATGCCACGAGATGCTGCGCCTGCGGGTGGACGCGCAAGGCGTGCTGGATATTGCCCCCATGGCGCCCGGGCCTGTGCTGGACGTGGTCTGCCTGGAGGGCCTTGCACCGGCAGAGGCACAGCAGCGCCGGGCCGAAGCCTTTGCCGCGGCCCAGCGCGCCATGGACCCGGCGTCCGGCCGCATGGTGCGTGGCGTGCTGCTGCCCGGCACGGGCCGGCTGATGCTGGCCATTCACCACCTGGCGGTGGATGCCTACTCCTGGTCGGTACTGCTGGAAGACCTGGCCCTGGCCTGCGCACAGGTGTCGCGCGGCGAGCCCGTGCGACTGCCCGCGCCCACCAGCTCCTATGCGCGCTGGTCGCACCGGCTGGGCGAGCTGGCCGCCGGGCCCGAGGCGGCTGCGCAGGCGCAGGCGTTGCAACAGGCGTTCAGCCAGGTGGGCGCGACCGTGTTGCCTCGCCAGACGCCCGCCGGTTGCGTGGGCCAGGCCCAGACGCTGGCCTTCGAACTGGACGAGGAGACGACGCAGGCCCTGGTCCACGAGGTGCCGCGTGCCTTTGCCGCCCGCGTGGACGAGGCTTTGCTCGCCGCCCTGGTTGTGGCAGGCGTGCGGCTGGGGGTGGATGGCCCCTGGCGGGTGGATCTGGAGCGCAACGGACGCGCCGACCTCTTCGAGGAGCTGGACCTGTCTCGCACCGTCGGTTGGTTCACGGCGCTGCAGCGCGTGGGCATCGAGCCAGCTCACGGCGCCGCCGATGCCGCGACGGTGGTAGCGCAGGTTGCCGCGCAGGTGCGCGGCGCCGCATGGCAGGGACTGGCGCTGGGGCTGCTGCGCTACCGCTCGCCCGACGGCGCCGTGCGCGCCGGCCTGGCCGCGCTGCCTGAACCGGAACTGCTGCTGAACTACCTGGGCCGCATGGACGGCGCCCCTGCCGGAGACGAGACCATCGCCCCGGTGGATGAGGCGGCGGGCCCTGCGCAGGCCCCCGGACTGGCGCGCAGCCATGTGATCGAGCTCAATGCGGGGCTCTGGAATGGCCGGCTGCGCGGGGAACTGAGCTTTCCGGCAGGGAAGCCGAACCGCGAGCGCATCGCCCCCTGGCTGGACGAGGTGAAGGCCGTGCTGGCCGAGATCGCCAGCGCCGCGCGCGAGGGCCGTGGCGCATGTGCTGCCCCGGCCGGGCAGGTGCCGCAGGCCGTTCCCCGCAGCCGTGCTCCGGTGGCCGTGCTGGCGCTCACGCCCCTGCAGCATGGCCTGCTCTACCACAGTCTGCGTGCACCCGATGACCAGGTCTACTTCGATCAATTGACATTGACCCTGCAGGGTCCGCTGGACCCGGCAGCGCTGCGCCGTGCCTGGGAAGCTGTGGTGGCACGCCATGGCGTGCTGCGTACCAGCTTCCACTGGGACGATGGCGAGGCCATGCAGCATGTGCATGTCCACGTGGAGCTGCCCTGGCAGCACGACGACTGGCGCGCCATGGATACGGCCGCGCAGCATGCCGCCCTGTCGGCACTGCTGGCGCAGGACCGGGCCCGGGGCTTCGACCTGCGCCACGCGCCCCTGATGCGCCTGCATCTGCTGCGCACGGCAGAAGACCGCCATGAGCTGTTGTGGAGCGCCCACCACCTGCTGCTGGACGGGTGGTCGGTCTCGGTGGTGATGGACGAGGTCTTCCGCCTGTACGGCCAGGCACTGGGCGATGGCACGCCAGCGCTGCCGCGCGCGCCCGATTTCGCCGACTGCGTGCGCTGGCACCAGCGGCGCGACGTGCAGGCCGACCAGGCCTTCTGGCGCCAGGCGTTGCAGGGCCTGCACGAGCCCACCTCACTGGCCTTTCTGCGCCAGGCCGGGGAGCCTGTCGAGCCTGAGGCTCCGGACCCGATCGAATGCCTGCTGCCGCCTGCCACCAGCAGCGCCCTGGCCGCGCTGGCCCGCGCCGCGCGTGCCACGCCCGGCATCGTGCTGCAGGCCGCCTGGGCGCTGCTGCTGTCGTGCCACAGCGGCAGCCGCGACCTGGTGTTCGGTGTGACCGTGTCGGGGCGCTCTCCCGACATCGCTGACGTGGAGCAAATGGTCGGCATGCTGATCGCCACGGTGCCGGCACGTGTGCGTGTGGCTGCCGGCATGCCGCTGCTCTCGTGGCTGTCCGCGCTGCAGCAGGACCATCTGGAGCGCGAGCAGCATGCGGCCGCATCGCTGGCGGAAATCCGCCAGGCCTCGGAACTGGAGCCAGGCTGCGATCTGTTCCAGTCCCTGGTTCTGGTGCAGAACTATCCTGCGCCCGATGCGCTGCAGGCCGGTGGTCTGTGCCTGGCCGCAGTCGCCAGCCATGAGCGCACGAACTTCCTGCTCACCCTGGCCTGCATGCAAGGCGCGCACGGATGGCGCCTGGCACTGCACCGCGACCGCGAGCAGGTGCCGGCTGCGGCAGCGCGCCGCCTGCTGTCGCACCTCGATGCGCTGCTTGCCGCCATGGCGGCGCAGCCCGGTCAGGCACTGGGCTCGCTGCTGCAGCTCTCGCCCGAGCAGGCGCGCGATGCCCTGGAGGCCGGCACCGGCCCTGTCGAGGCCATGGACGAGCGCTTTCTGGTGGACTGGATCGACCACTGGGCGCAGCACACGCCCGGCGCCACGGCCCTGGAAGGGCCACACGGCCGCATGGACTATGCGCAACTGGCGAGGCTGTCGCGCCAGGCGGCCTGCTCGCTGTCTGCCCTGGGTGCAGGGCCAGAAACCCGTGTGGCCCTGTGCCTGGGCCGCTCGCCCGTCTGCCTGGCGGCAATTGCCGCAATCCTTCACGCGGGCGCAGCCTTTGTGCCCATCGACCCTGCGCTGCCGGCGCAGCGCCAGCGCTTCATGCTGGAGGACAGCGGCGCAGTGCTGGTGCTGGCCGATGCCGCGCTGCCCGTGGCGGAAGAGCTGGGTTTGCGCTGCCTCACGCCGGAGCAGTTGTTCGGCACCCTGTCGCCAGACGAGGCTGCCCAGGCCACTGTGCTTGCCCAACCGCAGGCCTCGTCCTCTGCCTATGTGATCTATACGTCCGGCTCCACGGGCACGCCCAAGGGCGTGGTCAACACGCGGGCGGGCATGCGCGCCCTGGCCCATGCCCAGCAGCGCGTGTTCGCGCTGGATGGAAGCGATCGCGTGCTGCAGTTCGCCTCGCTGTCCTTTGACGCCTCCATCTGGGAGATGACCATGGCCTGGCGCCATGGGGCGGCGCTGCTGGTGCCTGCCCCGGACATGGCAAGGGCCGGGCCGCAGCTGCAGGCCTTTGTGCGGCGCCATGGCATCACCGCCGCAACGCTGCCGCCCACGGTGCTGTTCACCCTGGATGCGGCCTCGCTTGATGCGCTGCGCCTGCTGGTGGTGGCCGGCGAGGCCTGTGCACCGGAGTTGGCGCTGCGGTGGTCGGTGGGCCGGCGCTTTTTCAATGCCTATGGTCCGACAGAGGCTTCGGTGGCTGTCAGCGTGCAGGAGGGCGTGCAACGCGCCGACCGGCTGCCCATTGGACGGCCGCTGCCGAACATGCAGCTGCATGTGCTCGACGAGGACATGCGCCTGCTGCCCCCGGGGGCGCCGGGGGAGCTGTACATCGGCGGTGCAGGGCTGGCGCGTGGCTACCTGGGGCGTCCCGGGCTGACGGCGGCCAGCTTTGTGCAGGATCCGTTCGGCGACCCCGGCGAGCGGCTGTACCGCACGGGCGACCGGGGCTGGCGCCTGGCCGATGGGCGCGTGCACTTTGCAGGCCGCAACGACCACCAGGTCAAGCTGCGCGGCCTGCGCATCGAGCTGGGCGAAATCGAGGCCGCGCTGGCCACCCACCCGGGTGTGGAGGCCGCAGCGGTGCTGGTCATCGCGCACGGCGAGGCCGACCACCGGCTGACGGCCTGCGTGGGGGCCGCGCACCCCGTCGGCGCCGAGGCGTTGCGCGCGTACCTGGCGCCCCGCCTGCCTGCGCACATGGTTCCCGCCTATTTCGTGGAGCTGAACCAGCTCCCGCTCACCCACAGCGGCAAGATCGACCGCCAGGCACTGGGCCGGCAACTGGCGGCGCAGCCGGCCCGGCCGTCGTCGCCAGCGCCTGCCGCCGACGCCGACGCCGCTGCAGGCGACGCCTGCGCACGGCTGGCGGCGGTCTGGGCCCAGGTGCTGGGCGTTGCCGAGGTGGGGCCGCACCAGAGCTTTTTCGAGCTGGGCGGGGACTCCATTCTTGCCATCCAGGTGGTTGCGCGGGCCAACCGGCAGGGGCTGGCCATCACGCTGGCGCAACTGATGGACCCGGCCTCGCAGACGGTGGCTGCTCTCGTGGCGCTGCTGGGTCAGGACGGAGGGCCGATGGTGCAGCCCCACGCCACCGAGGACGTTGCAGGCGATGGCCGCGTGCCGCTCACGCCCATCCAGCGCTGGTTCCTGGCGCTGGAGGCTCCGCAGCGCCAGCACTACAACCAGAGTTTCCTGTTGACCGTGCCTGCCGACCTGGCGCCCGGGCGGCTGCAGGCCGCGCTGGCGCTGCTGCTGCAGCGCCATGATGCGCTGCGCCTGCGCTATCGCCGGGAGGACGGCGGCTGGGTGCAGACGCTGGCCGATGGCCTTGTGCCGCCTGCGGTCCCGCTGCTGCAGGTGGTGGCATCGCCGCCTGGCGAAACGCCGGCCGCCTGGCGCGAGCGGCTGCAGGCCGCCGCCGTGGCCAACCAGGAGCGGCTGGACCTGCATGCGGGCCCGCTGATGCACGCGGCTCTGTACCTTCCCCCTGGCCAGGAGGAGGCGCCAACTCATGCACAGCCAGAGGCACAGGCACGCCTGCACCTGGTCGTGCACCACCTGGCCATCGACGCCGTGTCCTGGCGCGTACTGCTGGACGATCTGGCCGAGGCCTGCCGCCTTGGCCGCATTGCCAGGCCGCCCGGCGCGTCCTTCAGCCATTGGGCGGCAGCCGTGTCGCGCCATGCGGCATCGCAGTCGGCGCGTGCCGAGCTGCCGTACTGGCTGGCCCAGTCAGGCGACGCCTGCCTGCCGCTGGCGCGTGGCGCCGGGGCGGCCTCCACGGTGGGCGAAGCCGTCACCCTCGGCGTGCAGTTGTCCGTGGACGAGACTGGCGCCTTGCTGCGCGAGGCGCCACGGGTCCATGGTGCCTCCATGCAGGAGCTGCTGCTGGCGGCGCTGGCCTCGGCCCTGGCCGGTCGCGTCCAGGGCCGCTGCATCGGCGTGGCGCTGGAGTCGCATGGCCGCGATGTGGTGCTTGAAGGCCTGGAGGTGGGCTCCACCGTGGGGTGGTTCACGGCGCTGGCACCCCTGGCACTGCCCCTGCCACGGTCGTTGCCCGATGCCCCGCCTGTGGACGGCGCTGCGGGCCCGTCCGCGCTGTCTGCTCTTGCGGCCGTGCGCGAGGCGCTGCGCGCCATGCCGCGGCGCGGCTTCGGCTACGGCGTGCTCAGCCAGCTTTCGCCCGAGCCGGCCGTGCGCCAGGCCCTGGCCGCGCAGGCCCCGCCCGGCATCGCCTTCAACTACCTGGGGCAATGGGATACGGCATGGCCCGAAGGCGAGGGCCTGCGCCCGGCGCCGGAGCGCGACGGCCCGGGCTTCGCGGCGAGCACGCCGCGTGCCTTCCCGCTGGAAGTCAATGCCATGGTGGCGGACGGGCGGCTGGCGCTGGATCTCACCTACGATCCCCGGGACCTGGAGGAAGGCTGGATTGCGGCGCTGGCCGCCGACATGCAGGCCTGGCTGGTGCACGCGGCGGCCAGTGCGCGGCAAGCCGGTCCTGTACAGGCAGGCGGCGCACAGGCCAGCCCGTCCTTGCGCGCGCCAGCCTTGCCCTCGCATGGCCTGGGGCCGCAACAGGACGCCATGCTGTCCCACGCCCTGGCCTGCCCGGGATCGTCCGCCTATGTGGTGCAACTGGGGGCCAGCCTGCCTGCGACGCTGGATGTGCCCGCTTTCATGGCTGCCTGGAACGCCGCCGCGGCTCGCCATGCGGCGCTGCGCGCCTGTTTCTCTGTGGACGCAGCAGTCGGGTCGGCGCGCCAGCATGTGGACGACAGCCTCACCGCCGCGCCCTGGCGCACCGAGGACTGGTCTGCCTGGACACCCGCCGATGCACAGGTCGCATACGATGCGCTGCGCGAGATCGAGCAGGCGCGCGGCTTCGATCTTGCCAGCGCCCCGCTGATGCGCTTTGCGCTCGCCCGCATGCCGGACGGCGGCTGGCGCTTTTGCTGGACCTACCATCACCTGCTGGTCGATGGCTGGTCGATGCCGATTTTGATGGCCGATGTGCAGGCCGTTTATGCGGGCCGCTTGCCCGGCGCGGCGGCGCCCGACACTCCAGCGCCCGACGTGCGGCGCTTCCTCGACTGGCTGGATGCGCAGGATGCGGGCAGCGCGCAGGCCTTCTGGAAGAATGAACTGGCGGGCCTGGCGCCCTCGCGCTGGCCTGCTGCCGAGGCAGCCGTGGCCAGCGGACGTTCCCGCCAGGTGCACCGGGTGCTGGCAGCCGGGACGGGCGCCAGCGTGGCTGCCTTTGCCCGCCGCCACCGCCTGTCGGTGCCCAGCGTGGCCCTGCTGGCGTGGGCGCTGGTGCTGGCGCGGCACATGGGGCGCGACGACCTGGCCTTTGGCGTCACCTCGGCCCTGCGTCCCGCCGAACTCGAGGGTGCCGAGGCCATGGTGGGCGCCATGCTGGCCACACCGCCGCTGCGCGTGAGGCTGGACCGGGCGCAGGGCTTTGCCGCCGCCTGCCAGCAGTTGCAGCGCCGGCGCATGCAGGCGTCCGGTCATGCCTGGCTGGCGCCGCGGGCTATCGCATCGGCCGCCGGGCTGGCCGATGCCGATGACCTGTTCGGCACGGCGCTGCGCATCCAGAACTACCCGCTGGGCGAGCTGGGCAGCGACAGCGCCGCCCTGGCTTTTCACGATGTGGACATCCGTGACGCCTGGCACCACCCGTTCAACCTGGAAGTCATGCCCGGCGACGATTTTCGCCTGCTGGCGGTGCACGACGCGCTCAAGGTCGCTCCCGCCGTGGCCGACGCCCTGCTGGAGTCCATGGCGCACCTGCTGGAGACGCTGGACCAGGACCGGCCGCTGACCTATTGGCTTGAGGAGACACATGGCTGACGCAACACCGCTTTATCTGCGCGAGGACGTGGTGGCCGTGCCACGGTTCGCGGGCTGGTATGCCTGGTCCTTTCTGATTTCGCCCGCCACGGCGGCCCTGTACCTGGCCAACCGCTACGTGCGCATCATGGAGTCCTATCTGGAGGCGCCCGAGCTGCATGCCCAGGCAGTGGCCAATGCCGCCATGCGCGGCGGCCCCTTCATGGACTGGCCGGCCGAGCGCCGCGGGGACATACAGGCCCTGCTGGACGAGACGCGCCAGCGCCATGCCGGGCTGCTGTCGTTTGCTGCCGATCTGGGGCAGTGCTGGGAGTTGCTCAAGACCCAGGCCGACGGGCATTCGATGGCGCAGCTGTATCCGCGCCTTCCCGATTCGGTGCGCGGCTATGCGGAGCTCGTGTACTCGCTGACCGGCGCACCGGACCTGCGCCTGATCGAGGCGCTGCTCTACCGCAGCCCGCTGTATGACACTTCGGCTCAGAGCACGCTGGTGATGCGCGGCGGCGATGTGCGGCCCTTTGCCCTGGGCACGCCGCAGCTCGAACGTGACGGAGCGGTCGCCCTGCAGATTCCGTATGCCAGCCCCGCCAACGACATGCTGGCAGCGCTGCGGCACGCACCGCGCCCTTTCGACGCCATCGCCGAGTCGCTCGGGCTGGAGGGCGCGCGGGCCGACCGCTTCCACGCCTTGCTGACCGGCACGCCACCGGCCCGGCGCGGTGGGGACCTGGCGTGCACGGCGCCGGTGGGGAGCGCGCGCTGGCGGTATTTCGGCCATGCCTGCGTGCTGGTCGAGACGCCAGGCGGGCGCAGCGTGCTGATCGATCCCCTGGTGCCTGCCGGTGGCAGCGCGGGCCAGACACCGCGCTTCACGCTGGCCGACCTGCCGCAGCGCATCGACTGCGTGGCGCTGACGCACAACCACCAGGACCATGTGCAGCTGGAGACCTTGCTGGCCCTGCGCTCGCGCATCGGTCGGGTTCTGGTGCCAGCCGGCGGGGGAGGCAGTCTTGCCGACCCCTCGCTCAAGCTCGCACTGCAGGCGGCGGGCTTTGCCGATGTGCAGGAAATCGGCCCGCTGGAGGTCTTCAGCGAGGGCGACCTGACGGTCACCGCCCTGCCTTTCCTGGGCGAGCATGCGGATCTGGACATTCGCACCAAGGCCGCCTGGCTGGTGGATGCCGCCGGCAGCCGCCTGCTGTTCGCGGCGGACTCCAACAATCTGGAGCCTCGCCTGTACGAGCACCTGCGCCCCGTGGTGGGTTCGCTGCAGGCCCTGTTCATCGGCATGGAGTGCGAGGGCGCGCCCCTGAGCTGGCTGTACGGTCCGCTGCTGCCGACACCGCTGGACCGCGCACGCGACCAGTCGCGCCGGCTCGACGGCTCGGACTACCGCCGCGCCATGGGCCTGCTGCGCATGCTGCAGTGCGAACAGGTCTTCGTCTATGCACTGGGGCTGGAGCCGTGGCTGTCGTTCATCACCAGCATCGAGTTCGACCCGGAGTCGGCCGCCATGCGCTCCGTGCGCTCCCTGCTGGCCGCCTGCGAGGATCTGGGCATCCCGGCCGAGCGCCTCTACGGAAAAGCCGAAGGCTGAGGCCCCGAATGCACCCCGTTCGCAGTCCCCTGACCCCCTCCTGCGCCCGCGGCCAGGGCGCGGCGCGCAGGGTTGACTGTTACCTGTGTTTCACGAATGATTCCGGTGTCGGTGACACTTTGGAACATTTGTGTTCCGCCGTGGCACTGGGCGAACTCCGCTTCCTGTGCCGCCTTCCCGGCGCCGTGCGCCGGGCCACTTGTTCCCCAACTGGAGATTTCCCATGAGCGTGGAAAAAGCCGAAAGTACCGTGAGCCCTGCCACCGACACGGCCATTGCCGATGCTGCCGTGGCCTCTGCTGAAACAGCCGATGCGCCCCTGACCCCTCAGGAGCGGCAAAACGAGGCCCTGCACACCATCAAGAACCACGTGATCACGGCCATGGGCATCGGCATCCTGCCGGTTCCGGGCCTGGACCTGATCGCCCTCACCGGCGTGCAGCTGAGCCTGCTGCGCAAGGTGGGCCGCCTGTACGGCCATTCGCTGTCGGACGAGACCGGCAAGAAGCTGCTGGGCGCACTGCTGGGAGGCTACCTGCCGCTGGTGGTGACGGCACCGCTGGCCAGCCTGCTGAAGTTCATCCCGGGCGTGGGCATCGCTGCCGGCGTGCTGGCCCAGTCCACTTTGGCGGGCGCGACCACCTACGCGGTCGGCAAGCTGTTCATGCAGCATTTCGAGACGGGCGGCACCTTCCTGGATGTCAAGGTCTCGGACATGAGCAGCAAGCTCAAGCAACAGGTGGAAGAGGGCAAGGCCTTCGTCCAGAAGAACGTCGGCGGCGGCAAGGCCGGCGCGTCCTGAGCAGGCACTGCCCGGTTGCGATGACATCGATGCAGCCCTCCCGCTGCCCCTGGCTGGCCTTCGGTGCAGGTGCGGCGGATGCAGGCGTGCGCCTGCTGTGCCTGCCCTTCGCCGGTGGCGGTGCCTCGGCCTATCTGGGCTGGCGCCGCCATCTGCCAGGCGTGGCCGTGGCGCCGCTGCAGTACCCGGGCCACGAAACGCGGCTGTCGGAAAGGCCGCTGGTCAGCCTGGACGCCATGCTGGCCGGCCTTGCCGACGCAGTGGCGCCCTGGCTGGACCGTCCTTACGCGCTCTTTGGCTGCAGCCTGGGCGCGCGCCTTGCGTTTGCCCTGGCCAGGCACCTTGCCGCACGCGGCCTGCCGCCACCGTGCGGGCTGCTGGTGGCCGCCAGCGCACCCCCCGGTCGCCCGGCCGTGGCCGATACGGCTGGCCTGGATGATGGCGCCTTCCAGCAGCTGGTCCGCTCCTATGGCGGCATCCCGCCCGAGCTGGATGCCGACCCTGGTTTCTGGACCATGATGCTGCCCGTGCTGCGGGCCGACTTCGCGCTGGCGGCCCAGCCGCTGCCGGGGCCGGGGCATCTCCTGGATTGCCCCGTGGTGGCCTATGCGGGACGGGCCGATACGCTCGCCACGCCCCTGGCGATGGCGGGATGGTCCGCCATGACCACGGGTGGCTCGCGGCTGCATTGCTTCGATGGCGGGCATTTCTTCCTCCAGTCGGCTCCCGACTTCCTGGACACTCTGTCCGCCGACATCGACCGCCTGCGCCTGGGCGCAGCGGCCTGCCTGGTGCCTGCATGAACGATTTCCCGATGATGACGAGCGGCGCGCTGCGTGCCGCGCTGCTGTGTACGTTGATGGCGGGCGGCCTGGCCGCCACCACGACGGGCGCCAGGGCCCAGGACGTGGGGCACCGGCTGGGCAGCAGCAACCATGTGATCGAAGAGCCGCTGCAGGAACTGGTCAAGAGGCGCCGGCCCAAGGGGCAGATCTATGTGTCCATTCCCCAGGCCCTGGTGATCCTGGCCAACGACGGTATGAACCGCCGCTCCGTGTGCTCGCCCCAGATCCAGGTGAACAACTCCTCCAACCAGACCATGGAGGAACTGGTGGCCGGCATCCGCTACCGCAAGCAGGGCAACGACAAGTCGGCCGGCAGCACGATCGCCCGCTTCTATGTGCTCAAGGTCGGCAAGCAGGACCTGACCCATCTGTCCAATGCCATCGATGTGGGCAACTGCGACAACCTGACCGGAGAACTCGAAGTCATCGAGTGCACCTACTCCAACGGCGCCGACTGCTCCGCCGACGTGCGTGCGCTGGCCTACGGCGCCATTCCCCTGAAGATCATCGACAAGAAATAGGAGCCCGGGCATGTCGAACGCCTTTCTCATCTATCTGATTTTGTGCCTGATCGTTTCCTTCATCGGCCGGCGCACCCGCCTGGGCTGGATGCGTACCCTGGTCGTGGCTTTCATGCTGACGCCGCTGGTGGCATTCATCTACCTTCTGCTGTTCGCCTCGCTGCAGGCCGAAGACCGCCTGGGTGGCCGCTGACGCATGCGCCTGACGGAACTCCTGATCCGCGATGCGCGGACCCCGCTGCAGCGCCTGGGCTTTGTCGCTTTCCTCGCCGGCGCCTCCAGCACGGTGATCCTGGCCGTGGTCAACTCGGTGGCGACGGACAGCCAGCTGCATTCGGGCGGCAACGCCCAGTACGTGGCGCTGTACGGATTGGCGCTGCTGGTCTACATCTTCAGCCAGCGCTATGTTCTCAACACCACCACCGACGAGGTCGAGAGCATCGTTGACGAATGGCGCCGCCGCCTGATCCGCAAGCTGGCCGCCAGCCGCCTGGTGGGGGTGGAGAAGATCGGCCATGGCGCCATCTTCACGGCCATCAATGCCGATACGCAGACCGTCTCGCACACTGCCGGCAGCCTGATCCTGGGCGTGCAGGCCGTGATGATGATCCTGTGCACGGCGGTCTACATCGCCACGCTGTCCCTGCCTGCGCTCGGGCTGGTGGTGGTGGTCCTGATGCTGGCCGCGCGCGTATATGCCCGCCGCGGCCAGCGCGCCAGTCAGGATCTGCGCCGCGCGCATGAGGAAATCGGCGCCCTGCACGAGATGGTCGAGGCGCTGCTGGGCGGCTTCAAGGAAATCAAGCTGTCCAGCCGCCGCGCCGCGGAACTGCTGGACGATGCGGTGCGCGTGTCCTCGCGCACGGCCCACTACCGTTCGCTGGCGCAGCGCACGCTGGGCATGAATTTCGTGTTCTCCCAGGCGGCGATCTTCGTGCTGCTGGGCTCGCTGGTCTTCATCCTGCCGGTGTTGAGCACGACCTTCGCGGCCATCACGGTCAAGGTGCTGACCGCCGTGCTGTTTCTTGTCGGGCCGGTGTCGGGGGTGATCTCCGCCGCGCCGCAGATCACCGTGGCCAATGCGGCTGCGGAGAACCTGCTGGCTGTCGAGAAACTGCTGGATGACAACGTGGAGCCTCCGGGCACCGGCGCCGGTACGGGTGCTGATGCCGGTACGCGTGCGGGCAATGCGCCCGCGGGCTTCGACACCATCGAGTTGCGCCATGCCGTCTTCACGCGAGGCGAGGGCAGCGACCGTTTCACGGTGGGGCCTGTCGACCTGAGCATCCACCGGGGCGAGACCTTGTTCATCACGGGCGGCAACGGTTCGGGCAAGACTACGCTGGTCAAGATGCTGACGGGGCTGTATCCGCTGGACTCCGGCTCCCTCGTCCTGGACGGGCAGCCCGTGGATGCCCAGGGCCTGCAAGGCTACCGTGACCTGTTCGGCGCCATCTTCTCGGACTTCCACCTGTTTCGCACGCTGTACGGCCTGGATCCTGTCGATAGCACACATGCCGATGCGCTGATCGACGAGATGGAGATCGAGAGCAAGGTGCACATAGAGGGCGGCCGGCGCTTCTCGACCGTGGGCCTGTCCACCGGACAGCGCAAGCGCCTGGCCCTGGTGGCGGCCCAGCTGGAAGGCCGGCCCGTGCTGGTGCTTGACGAATGGGCGGCAGACCAGGACCCGCATTTCCGCGCCAAGTTCTACGAGGTCCTGCTGCCGCGCCTGCAGCACAAGGGGGTGACCGTCATCGCCATCACCCATGACGACCGCTATTTCCACCACGCGGACCGCCGCGTGCACATAGAGGACGGGCGCATCGCCTCCGTCTCCAACCGAGGGAGTGCATCATGAACGCCACCACCGCAAGCCGGGATGGCGGCATGGCCGCGATGGGCCGCAGGCTGTGGGCACGGCTGCGTTTTTTCGGGGACGATCTGCTGATCGCCGCCGTGGTCCTGCTGGTCCTGCTGGTCTTTCTGCTCCCGTCCATGGTCGTCACCATTCCGGCGGGCCACCTCGGGGTCCACTGGAAGCGCTTTGGCGGCGGCACGGACATCGATTCGGTGCGCTCCGAGGGCACGACCCTGATTCCGCCTTGGGACATCCTCTACATCTACGACGCCCGCCTGCAGAGCGTGGACCGCGAGTACGAGGTGCTGGCCTCCGACGGACTGAAGCTGCAGGTCACGCTGGCCTGGCGATTCCGCCTGGTGCCCGAGTTCCTGGGGGAGTTGCACCGCTATATCGGCAGCGACTACACCGAGACCCTGGTGGGCCAGTCCATCGGTGCGCGTGCGCGCGACGTGATTGCCATCTACCGCCCCGAGGATATCTACACCAGTCACCGTCTGGAGATCCAGAACCAGATCTCGGAGTCGGTGCGCTACGACATCCGCCACCGCTTCAACACCGAACTGCGTTCTGGCCAGGAGTGGGTTCTGATCGAGGACGTGCTGATCAAGCGCATCGTGCTGCCGGACGGCGTGGAAGATGCCATCGTGCGCAAGAACGTCACCCGCCACGAAGTCGAGCAATACGCGCTGATGGTGGAAAAGGAAGGGCAGGAGAGCGAGCGCAAGCGGGTTGAGGCACTGGGCATCCGCAACTTCCAGGAAATCATCAGTGGCGGCATGAACGATGCCTATCTGCGCTGGCGCGGCATCGAGGCGACCCTGGAACTGGCGCGCTCCGAGAATGCCAAAGTGGTCATCATGGGCAACGACAAGACGGGCGGGCTGCCGCTGATCTCCATCGGTGGCGAGGGCCTCAAACCCGAGGGCAAGACGGCCGGCAAGCCGGTCGCCGGCACCAGCAGGGGCGATGCCTCCACGCCTGCAGATGCCGTTGCCGGACCGCTGGTGCGCGACGCCAGGCCTGCCTCGTCCGCCATGCCACGGCCGACGGTTCCCGACACGCAGCGGCGCGAGACGGCCAGGCCGGAAGCCATCCCGGCGCCTGCTGCGGCTGCGTCTCCGTCTCCGTCAACGCAGCGCGATGGCATCGCGGCCGCCAGGTGACACTGCAGCGGCTGCGCGTGCCGGCCCATGCGCCGCTGGATTTTGAGCTGCCACCCCTGGCGCCGGACTCTGCCGTCTGCCTGGGGCTGACACTGGACTGGACACTCGAGCGCGTCTTTCACCCGGCCCTGGCGGCGCATACCGCCGCCTGCGAACATGCGCGCGCTGCGCGTTTTGTGCAGGGGCGCGATGCGCTGCGCCACCTCGCGGGGCGCAGCCTGCTGCGGCGTCTGGCCAGCGCCTATGGCGGCATGCCGGCGCTGGCGCCGCTGGCACTCAACTCCTTTGGTCGGCCCGATTTCGCGGCCTTCGGGCTGGGTTGCAACCTGAGCCACAGCGGCAACCAGGTCTGGGCCGTGGCCACGCGCTGCATCACGGCAGGCATCGACGTCGAATCCGCCCAGGCACCCCCTGACTTCCTGGGCATTGCGGCCTGTTTCCACCCCACGGAGAAGCGGGCCATCGAGGCCCTTGCCGAAGAGGCGCCCGGTGCGGCCATGCGTTGCTGGGCGCGCAAGGAGGCAGTGTCCAAGGCAGTGGGCCAGGGGCTGTCGCTGCCGCTGGATGCCTATGCCGTGGACTGCGGGCCTGCCGCCTCCGGTTGGCTGTGCCATGCTCCGGCCGGCATGGCGCCACAGGACTGGACCACGCTGGATCTGCCTGTGCCGGCCGGCTATGTGGGCGCGCTGGCCGTGGGGGCGCCGGGAGTCCAGGTGCAAGTGCTGCTGCTGGAGATGGTGGCCTGAGCGGGGCTCAACCCGGCGCGCCGTGCATACCATGCGTGAAACGAGGGCTGAACCATGACCATTTCCCGAGCCTTGACCCGCAATGGCCTGCGCCGGCTGCGTGCGCGCGAAGTCATCCGCAATCACACGCTGATGACCGCTGCCAGCGCTGCGGCGCCTCCCGGCATGATCAGCGCGGCCGTCGCCATGGCCATGCAGCTGCGCATGGCGCAGCGGCTGTGCCTGCTGTTCGGCGCGCCTTTCACACAGGAGCTTGCGGTGCAGGTCATCACCGGGCTCGTGCAGGCCATGGAGCCGCCGCGCCTGGGCACGCAGGTGCTGCGCCTGGCTTCCATTGCCAGCTGGTTCACCGGACCGCTGACTTGTGCAGGCATCAATGCCGCCTACACCTGGGCCATCGGCGAGGCCTTGCTGGAGCAACTGGCCACGCATGCCAGCCTGGGAATGCCGCCTGCCAGCCCGCGCCTGCCGGCTTGACGGCGCGCGACCTGCAACGGGCTGCGCACTGCGGCCTGGCAAGGTCGCCCTTGAGACGCTGTTGCGCGCGGCAAGGCCCGCAGGCGCGTCGTACGCGGCTACCATCAGGGTTACTGCTGCGCCGGGTGCTGTGGGCGCTGCCTAGAATCTGTTGCAGTGCAATAGATCAATTGCCCGTACAAGCACGTACAAGAGGAGAAGCATTGCAATGCAAGAGACGACAACAGCCGCCGCCCCCAGCGCACAGCGCGTGATCAAGAAATACCCCAACCGCCGTCTCTACGACACCAACACGTCCTCCTACATCACGCTGACGGAAGTCAAGCAGCTGGTGATGGGCAACGAGCCCGTGGTGGTCAAGGACGCCAAGACGGGCGAAGACCTCACGCGCAGCATCCTGCTGCAGATCATTCTGGAAGAAGAGGCGGGCGGCGCCCCCATGTTCTCCGAGACCGTGCTGGCCAACATCATCCGTTTCTACGGCCACGCCATGCAGGGCTACATGGGCTCCTACCTGGAAAAGAACGTGCAGATGTTCACCGACTTCCAGAACAAGCTGGCCGAGCAGGCCCAGGGCACCTCGCCCGAGGCCTGGAGCCAGTTCATGCGCATGCAGCCGCCCGCCATGCAGAACATGATGAGCAGCTATATGGAGCAGTCGCAGAACATGTTCGCCCAGATGCAGGAGCAGATGCAAAAGCAGACCGAGCAGATGCTGGGCGCGCTCGGGATCAAGCGCAATAGCTGAGCTTGCAGGGATAAGTTCGGGGGCGGTTTACCAAGTTCGCGCAGAACTGGGACAATATCGCCCCTATGACCCCCACGAGCGACGCAACAACCATGACAACCCCTGCCGGCGCGGCCGCTCCGCGCGTGGGCTTCGTCTCCCTCGGGTGCCCGTAGGATACTGCATCTATACCCTTCAAAGGCCTCGCAAGTTTAGGTGCAATGTATGAGCGCTAACGCGGAATACAGCTGCATCTGGGATGGCACCGAACCTGGTTGGGTGGTGCTGGAACACACGCGAGACGAGGCGGAAGTGTTGGTCGCGTTTGGCGTCGATGGGCCGACTCTCGCTGAGATCAAGGCACTCCGTTCGGTATCTGCGTTCCTCAAGACATTGCCTGCCGCAGATGTTCTCAACCAGCTGAGGGGCTTGCGCTCATTCTCTCTTGGTGTCCATGAGAGTCGGGTCGCCCGGAAACTGCTACTGGATTGTCAGTCGATGGGACTCAAGGTCTCCGATCTACCGGCTCAAGAGGTGCATCGCAGTCTAATCAATACATTGACAAAGCGGTTCCTGTTGATTGAAGACGAGCAGGCCTGCAGGGCAGTTGTCGCTGACGCCATTGCAAACGGGTTGCAGATCGTGCACTCGCAAAATTGAGATATGTGCAACACCTCACTGCTCTAGCTGATGGACTTTCATGGCAGAAGACGAACGGATCGATTGGACTCTGGCTTGGGCAAGCAACCCGCGGACTGAAGGCGCGGCGGACGGGGCTGACAAGCAAGAGGTTGACACTTCATGTCCTTGGGTGCCGTTCGGATTCGTGCATGTTGTCAGGAAGCCTCTGAGACTCGAAGAGGACGCGCGCGACTTTTGGGCTGCATGCATTGGAGGCGACGAGCTCGTTGACCCGCTGCCCGCTACGTTAGTTCGATTGGGGATGGACCGGTTGACTTCTATCCTGCATGTAGTCCATCAGGATGCTGTTCGGGTGGGCAAGGACATGAAGCTGGCAGCCGCCGGCGAGTGGGCTGAGTGCTTTCGGCTCAGTGGTGGGTGTAGTTGCTGTTGTGGGACAGTGTTGCTACTGCGGTCGTCGTCTGAGGGTGCTTACGTTCACTGGCATCGAGAGTCTTGATGGCGCTTCGCTGCCTGTAGGCTGCTGTATCTATACGAAAAATTCCATTGAATCTGTTGAGTACGCTGTCGCGTCCAATCCGTGAGAAAAAAGTAATTATCAATTTCTATTGATTTTTATTTATCAATAAATTTTAATGTCATCTGCGCGGGTGGATGTGATCAAGCCAGTGCCTCTTTTGCTAGCAAGCCAGTCTCTGCTCTTGCGGGTTCAGCTCAGGAAGATTGTCTGCTTTCTGTGTTGCTTACTATTCCATTCTCGCTCTAATGTGGCATAGTTGCCGCAAGAATCACTAGGATGGGAGCTATGATGGATGATAAAACCAAGGGGGCTTGGCTTCTTGCTCAGTCTCGTAACCTCGACGCAGTGAATGGCGTTGGGCGCCTTGAGAATATTCAGTTTGCGGGTAGAACTGGACGGTTGTACAACCTTTTAAGGCGCAGCTCGGTTGAAGGAAGCACAACTGTAGTCAGCGCCAATACGGTTACTGATATCTGTAGACTCAATGATATTGATCGTGCTTCCCGGCAGCTTGGACTCCAAACATTACATGCAGAAGGTCGTATTGATGTTTCGTCGTCTGGTGACGTTGCAGTGCTTGGTGCGACTACTGAAGGTGTTCTACAGGCTACTGCCAGAATATTCGAGGCAGCCAATCCTTCTGTTGAAGAGCATGCGGTAGTTGAGCTATCAGAAATGGTTGCTGAAAAGCCGGAGTCTCGGGTTTTGATAGCTCAACAGATTTCCGATAAATATAGCATTGTTAATAAGAATGTAAATTCGCTTATAGATGTTTGTCGCTCGGCCGCTATTCTTGATCAGTCAGATGATAGAGGGATGAGTATTCTCTTTAATAGCAACACTTTTAGAGATGCGAAGTATGCCGCCAAAGCATATACTTTAATGCAGGCTTTATCTCCTTCTGAGCAGAGTTTGTTGAGTGAGCTTCAAGATAAAATCAAGCAAAAAGGTGCCGTTTCTGAAATTGAGGCAGTAGCAATTTTAGGTGCGGACTTATATCGTCGTTTGATTGGTGTTGGATTGTTTGATAGACTTGAGGTTAGTAATAGCAAAGAGGCTGTTGGATATCTTACCTCTCCTGATTCTTTTCAGAAATATGGAAAACCATTTGAAGATGATCCGGTGGATGATGCTAAAGCTTTGCTCGCTTCGTTGACATATGGAATGACGCGTAGTGATGCTGCACGAGGCGCGATTGCTTGGCCGAATTTGTTGCTTGGCCGACTTATTGAAGGTTCGGCAGTGGGAGGGCAACATGGTGTTCGCGCAATTGCCGAAGACTATAAAGAGCTTGAAAAACGACAGGTGGTCCAGCTGGAAAATAAAGGAAATGGTCGTTGTACCATGCGTCTTTTGAAGAAAGATGTAGGAGAATTGGCGAGAGGCTTGATCAAGGGCAACAATATTGCATCTGATACACTTCTTCTTGATGGTTCGCCTGCTACGAAATTTAAAGGACCTAGTGAAAATAGAAACAAGGTGAGAGAGCGCCACACTCTCCAGGATCATGTGTTTGTAACAGGCGCCTTGGATCGCCTGCGCAGTGGAGGTTGATATGACACCGTCAAAGGGGCCGGCACTTGAGGAACTTGTACGCGCTTATTTGGTGCGCCAAGGTTTCTTTGCGCTTCGATCTGTACCATTTAAATTTGAAGATAATGACGTTACAGACTTGGATACGTGGATTTACACCAGGCAATCTGCTGCTGCACGTATACGAGGAATCGTTGATGTAAAAAATAAGAAGTCCCCCAAGGCTTTTGAACGCGTGTTGTGGGTTCGCGGTTTGCAGGAAATAATGCGTTGCGATCGGGCTATTATTGCTACTACTGACAGTTCGCCCTCTGTACTTAGGTTTGCACAGTTGCAAGGTATTGCTGTGCTGTCAAAAGAATTTCTCGATAAGTTGTCAAAGAAGTTAGACATTGATCAGCGGCTGACTCACGAAGAGTTGGTCGAGCTTGTGCAAAAGAATCCGTCGCAAAAACATGACGGCGACTGGCTTCGAATACTAGGAGAGGCTAAATCTGCTGTTGCCAGCTTACAGGGGTTTCCTGCCTTTAATAGGGCAATGTTTGCTTTTAAGTTTTTCGCTGAAAGAGCCGAGGTTAGAGTTCAGCACCGAGAAGCGGCGCTGCGTTGTGCTCTCTTGTCTGCCGGAGTTGCTTGCATCGCTTTAGATATAGGTTTGGAAAAGTATGTATTTACTGATGTGGAAAAAAGATTTGACGCTATAAAGAATGGCGTTTTGTTTGGCGATACGGGGGACGGGCGAGTGCAGCATAGTATTAAGACTGCACTTGAGGCTATTGCCGAGGGAATAAAAAATGGAAAGGCAATTGCCGCGCAGGCTCAGCAGCAATTGGAGAAAAATTTAGAAGGAATTCGCGCTGACGTCATTGCTGAATATTTCATGCGTGAACACAATGCGCAGCACCTCTTCAATGCTGGGCGAGATCTTGAGGCGGCAGCTTACGGATTGGTGAATCCGGATAATATAGTGATGCCTATGGAAACTCGATCAATTCTCGGGATCTTTGCTGATTATGTAGGTGTCAGACGCGGTTCGCTTCCTATCGCGGCATACTATGTTGATGCGACTATTAGTATTGAGCGAGGAAAAAATGATCGTTATGAATCTTCTGGAATAATTTCTTCTGGCAATAAAAAAGACGAAGTTTCAGAATCTGTTTTATCTAAATCGAGGGATAATGAAATTTTGAATACTGATTTAGAAGATTCTGCGGAATATTCTCTTAAAGGTTCGCAAAAACCGCTGATTTGAATATATTCTTTGAATTTACTGGTCGATTTCTGGGTAGAGCTATTTTTATAGTAGTTAATTATGATGATATATATGGTTTGTGTTTGAATTTTAAAAAAACCTGCCGAAGTACTTCTTTGGCAGGTTTTTTGATAATCAATGTTTTAAATATCTGATTGAATCGGTTTGCTTAGAATTCGTAAGAATCCTTTTCCTTGGAGGAAATTGCGATAACAGTTCACTGCTACTGCCTGGGCCTCGCGAGCCACATCTTGGCCGGTCGCGATGACCTGCCCGTCCTCTGTGAGGATAGCTAGACGCCCTGGCTTGCCGTTGATGCTGACGCTTAGCCCCTCATGGCTCACCGCGCTGATTTGCACGCCCTCGATGGCGCCAGTGGGTTGGGTGCCGATCATGCGTGTGCCTCCTCTTGGCTATTACGGTACGGCTTGGTGGTGCTCAGGTCGCTATCAGCTTGGAGCATTTCGCCACCGCTGCTCTCTGTGCGCGCGATCAGCCTGCGCGTCACTTCTTGGATCTCGTGGGCCGTCAACTGCTGCAACTGGAATTCATGCAGGTCAATCGCGGTGGTGAGGGCGTCCAGCTCGTAGAAGTGCACGGCGCTGGGGTGCCAGGCGCCGCCGGCGCGGCAGCGGGCAAAGTAGGCTTCGCATGCGGCCTGGGCGCTGTTGAAATGTTCGGCCAGGCCGTGGACGATGCCTCCGCGCTCTACCTCCTGGGCCACCTGGATAGTGCTGTGCATGACGGTGGCGTGCACCTCGGTGGCTGTGCCGGCGCGGATCTGGGAAAAGCACTCGCGCACGGGGTCGATGATGGAGGCGATCTCTTGGCTCGTCAGCTTGGTGCCGTGGTGATTGATCACGGCAAACGTGTCGGGACGACCCGCCCAGCGACTGCGGAAAGGTTTGCGGCGTCCGTTCATGCCAGGCTCTCCAGTTCCTTGGTATCGAAAATGGCAGCCTTGGCCACGGTGCCAGGCTTGCCCGAGAACTCCACTTGCCAGCCGTCTGCTGTACATGCTGTGACGGTGCCTTCCTGCCAGCGGTAAGCGCTCTCCAGATTGAGCACACGCACACGCTTGTGCACGATAGGGTCTGCGGTGTAGGGCTCCAGCTCCTCGGGCTCGAAGCCTGCGCGCTGGCCTACGCCGGCTCCGAATTCCACGATCAGCGAGACATGGCCAGGCCGCACCACGCCCACGCGTCCGCACTCTTTTCGGGGACGTCCGGTTGGTCCCTTGAGGCCGGCTTTCACTCGCACCAGGTCGCCGGGCTCGAATGTGACTGCCTGGCTGGTGGCTGCTTGATCTGCTGCCCCGGTGCCGGCGTGCGCACTGTCCTGGTCATCGTCAGCGGTGGCAGTCTGCGCGGGCGCAGACTGCTGCGCGTCAGGGGTCATGGCCTGGTCAACTTCGGGTGCTGCGGAGGAGGGCGGCAGGCCCTGCGCAGCGTCAGCTGCGACTGGGCCTGCATCGTCGTTCTGTGCGGCTGCAGCCGCACCATGAATGGGTGCCTGCGCGTCAGCGACAGACGCCCCCTCGTCGCTTTGCGCGGCCGCGATAGCGGCCGAGGCTTCGGCGGCTGTCGTCTTCGGCTCGGCGCCCGCACGCGCAGCGGGGGATTTCTTGGCTTTGCCCTTCGCGCGACTCTCGCCAGCGCGCGCAGCGGGGTTTAGGGGTAGATCCGCCTTTGGGGCGGCAGGTTTGACAGGGGCAATCTTCGGCAGATGCTTGTCGGCAGCAGCCAATTTGACCTCTTCAATCACTGCCTGCAGGCGTTCCTGCAGCACGGCGCCGGCGACCAGCATCAGTCCCTCATTCGGCGTGCCGTTGTAAGGATTGTGCGTGGCGCGGCTGTCGCCCTGCGCGATGCACAGGAGCTGCAGGAAATCGGGGCTGGCTGTTTCCTTGGCGTACTCGATCAGCGCGGCATGAGCGCCCACACGGTCGAAGCCGAGCACATCAGCAATGGCCTGTGCGTCGTCGGTCCCGAGGCTTTTGACGGAGCGCAGGGCAAGATAGCGATGCACATCCAGATTGAAGGCCGGGGGCTGTTCGGCATTGAGGGTGTTCCACGCGCGATCCAGCAGGGCATCGCGCCAGGCCTGTTCAAACTTTGCCCTTGCCTTCGCTTCGGCCTGGGCCTTCTTGGCCTCGGAGAACTGCCGCGCTTCCTTGGCCACTTTCTCCGACGCTTTGGCCTGGCCGTCCACGATCTTCAGGAGGCGCAGCACCGTCTCATTGGGCAGGGCATCAACAAGCTCGCCCTTTCGGCGAGGGCTTTCGATCTTGACCGGCTGGATGCCCTCGGCCTTCATCTGGTCGCCAATGATTTTTCGCAGCGGGTAGTCGCCTGGGCTGTCTTCAATGGCGTCCAGACGGCGATAGCCGAGCAGCTTCTCGTTGTAGCCCTGGGCCTGAAGCTCTTCGGCTTCTTTGCCGATGATGACCGTGTGCCCTTTGTCTTTGGCCTCCTGCACGATGCGGGCCGTGTGCGCTTCGGCCTTGGCCTCATAGCACGGCTTGTCAGTGCAGATGTCTGCACGGCCCATTTCCTTTTTCAGCTCCGCATTGGCGCCGGTGCGCTTGCTGCAGTCCGCGCAACTGCCAGCGGAAGGCACCAGGCTTGCGTCTGTGATCGTGAACTTGGCCCGGTCCAGGCGCACCATGTACTCGTTTTGCACAAGATCCTCGCACGCGCGGTAGCTGGGCTTCTCCCCTTGCCAGTCGGTGCGGGTGATGTCTTTGAGTGCTTTGATTTGAAGTTGTGCACTGGGGATGCGTGCCAGCAACTGCGCGCGGCTGAAGTCAATGTCCCCTTTGCGCAGCACCTCGCGGACCTCTTCGCACAGGTCGAGGATCTTCATGACGTTGAAAACGTAGGTGCGGCTCTTGCCCACGTCCTCTGCGATTTTTTCGGCCGTGGTTTCTCCGAGGTCCAGCAGTTCCCGATAGCCTTCGGCTTCTTCGAGCTTCGTGATATCGGTACGCTGCAGGTTCTCTATGACAGCGGCCCGCAAAGCCTCCGCGTCGGACATCGGGCGGATCATTGCGGGGATTTCGGCCACGCCTGCGAGCTGGCTGGCGCGCCAACGGCGTTCCCCTGCCACCAGTTCGTACTGCGCGCGCTCGCGCTTCTCGGCCTTCGCAATTTGCTGCTCATCGGCAATGCGCGACTCGGGTAGGGGGCGCAGCAGGATGGGCTGCAGCGCGCCGCCGGTGGCTTTGATTGAGTCGGCCAGCTCCTGTAGCTTCGCTTGGTCGAAGTGCTTGCGCGGGTTGCGCAGGCTCCGTGCAATGCTCATGACGGGCACATGCAGCATCAGGGCGCCTGCGCCAGGTGTGGGCATGGCGGCGGTCTGGGTGTCATGTGTGCTGGTCATGCTGCAAGTCCCTCCTGCTGGCCCTTGATGCCAAAGGCGCGGCGCGCCGCGTTGCGCACTTCGGCGGTGACGCTGTGCCCAAACTCCTCCGGGTCCAGTAGATCGCGCACCAGGGCAACGCAGGCGGCTGTGTCGGGATCGACGCGCGGGCTGTCATAGATCACGCGGCGGCAGGCCGGTTGCCGCTGGATGTGCTGGATCATTTCCAGTGCCGCGGATTCTTGGGGCGCCAGAGGCGCACCTACGCGAGGTGTTCGCAGATCCGATTCGACTTGGACCGCGCCAGGGCCGACATGCTTGATTTCGATGACGATTGCTTTAGCCATGAGCGGCCTCCAGAAGTTGCATTTGAGGTTGGATGGGGGCGGGCTCATGCAGGGGCTGGATGTCGCTGCAGTGGCCCAAGGTGTGACGGATCTGGTGGACGGGCGCGGTGATGGATACACGCATGCCGCGCTTGAATGACTTGGCGCGCTGCTGGGCCTGGGCGCGGGCTGCTGGCGGGTAGACCTGCTCGGCTTTGACAGGCAATTGGCCGGGGCCGTCGCTGTCGATGAGCAGACACAGGACCGGCATGGGTGTGCTGTCCACGCCTTGGGGCAGCGTGCGCACTTCTGCGTCCTGCACCAGGGTGCCGGTGATGAGGATCAGAGCCATAGCGCGCCCCCGAACTTGATGGCAACGAGGGTGCCGAACATAGCCAGGACCAGCCATCGCAGCACGGTGCGGCGGACGCGGCGCGGCAGGTATGGGCCTTCCATCTGGATGGGCGGGCGGCTCATCGTGCTGCCTTTGCGCTGATGGGATGTCCGTGCCCGAAGAGGTCCATGGCGCGGGCGATGGCATCCGCTGCGCCCGTGGCGCGGATCGTGTGGCGAGTCCGGCCGCATGTGACGGTGTAGAGGGTCATCACTCGCCCCTTGCGTCGTCCGTCAGCTCAACACCGGCCAGGCCAGGGATAGACATCAGCACGTCAATGACGTGGCTGTCCGGGGGCGGGATGTCGAGGGCAATGTATGCCTCGCTGGCGGCCTGCAGGATGCCTTGCTGCACCCGTGCAGTCGCGGCGTTGCACATGGACGTGAGTTGGTAGGGCCAGAGCAGTCGCTCAAGCTCCTGGATTTGCCGCTGCAGCGGCATCGTGTCAACGGCTAGAAAGAGGGTGCAGACGTGTGCACTGTCTGCTGTACTGCTGCATTGCATGCCGGGCCTCCTGTGCGGTGGAGGGCGCACGGCCTGCATGCCATTGCGCCCGCCTGAGCGAAAACTCAGGCAGACGCATTACACCATTCGGTGCATATTAGGTCAACACTGTTTGGTGTATATCTAGAATTCTTCGCCCTTCCAGATCTTCACCACTCGGGCGAACACCTCGAAGTCCATCCCATCGACGATGTCGAAGGGGTCATACAGGGCGTTGTAGCTCTTGGCTCGAACAACAAGTCCATTGATCGTGGGGATGCGTTGCAGTTGCTTCACAAACCCTTCGGTTCCCACTCGAAAGAAATAGACGCCATCTGTGTCTACCACCTTCACCCCCCTGTCAACGAGAAGAGGGTCACCTGGATTAAAGAGGGGCTGCATTGAAGGGCCGAAGCCGGTGACTATGGCGAGATTCTTGGCGCTGGTGATGCGCTGGACATTCATGTGTAGCCACTTCTCAGACACCGTCCACTGCTTGATTACGCCCGGTTGATCGGCTAGCACGATCCCATGGCCCATGCTTCCACCGGTCTCGTACTGCGGGATGCGTATGTCTCCCGCTGTCTTCATGGCTGCAGGCGCTGCAGCGATGGTCGCATCCTCATCAAGGATGGAATCCTGAAGCTGGTCGAGCCAGCCGGGGAGATGCTCAGGATAAAAATTTGCCTCCATCCGCCGAGCAATCTTTTCACCAAAAGACTTGCGGCCCTGCAGCATGTCGAGCAGCTGTCGAGTGGGAAGGTCGAAGCGGCGGGCTGCAGCTGACAGCGTGAGCTCGTCCACGATCTTTTGTGCGTTTCGGCGGCGAATGTCTGCGATTTCCATAGTGGTTGATTTGACCAGCCCGTAACCATTTGGTGAATTCCCCGAACGGTGTTCTTTTATGCACCGTTCGGTGTATAGTCTTGCGTCATGACTACCAAGACGCTGAAGGAATATTTGGGGGGCCTGAGTGGGCCTGCGCGCGAAGACTTCGCGCAGCGTTGCAAGACCTCTTATGGCCACTTGCGGAACGTCGCATACGGCAAGAAGCCTGCTGAGAGCCTTTGCATCCTCATCGAGCTGCACAGTGGGCGCGAGGTGCTGTGCGAGTCCTTGCGCTCGGACGTGATGTGGTGGGTCGTGCGTGGCTCCCATGCCTCTGTGTCTGGAGGCGCCAATGTCTAGCGTCTTGGCATCTGTTTTTTCCCTCTCCAGTAGCCCGGCAACGCCGCCCGGGATTCGTCTCCTTCCCCGATTGGGTGCCGCACGCGCGGGAAGGCGTGTGCTGCTTGCGTTGCTGGCTGGAGTGGGGCTTTCTTTTCGTCATGCCCGCAGTGTCCTCGGCACTGTTCGCGGGCGCCATCCTGAAATTTCCAGCATTCAAGGGGAACGGCAATGACCTGCCGCTATTCCGGCGCCGACTGGCGCGACGTTTTCTACAACGCGATCCGAGGCGCTGACGGTGGCGTGGTCGAAGCGGCAAAGTTTCTGACCGAGCGCCGTGAGCGGTTCATCCATGCAGAGGACCTGCGCCGCCGTCTGCGTCGTGCAGATGGTGAATCGCTGAGCACTGAGATGCTTGAACTGCTTGCCGAATGGCTGCTGGATCGACGGGAGCCCGGGGCGCTGCGATGGCTACAGGTCTTCAACGCTCGCTTCGGCATGGCTGCTGCGCATCTACCGCCACCGCCCGAAGGCGGTTGGGCATGTGAGGCCACCGCGATTC
>NZ_BCTO01000019.1 GCF_001571325.1 Delftia tsuruhatensis NBRC 16741 | reverse complement strand
GGGGGGGTGGGTCATTTGTCTTGATTTTAAGATAAATCGTGCATAATGGGTTTGTCTTGAATTGAAGATAAATCCATGTCCTCCTCCTCATCGTCCTGTGCCTCCACGGCTCCTGCTGCAGCCAGCGCTGCCATGTCATGGCGCGACATCCTGCTGACCGCGCTGGCGCCCGCCATCTGGGGCTCCACCTACATCGTCACTTCCGAACTGCTGCCGCCGGACCGGCCGTTCACGGCCGCGCTGATCCGCGTGCTGCCGGCCGGGTTGCTGCTGGTGCTGTTCACGCGGCGGCTGCCAGCGGGTTCGGGCTGGTGGCGGCTGGCGGTGCTGGGCGCGCTGAACATCGGCGTGTTCCAGGCGCTGCTGTTCGTGGCGGCCTACCGTCTGCCGGGCGGGCTGGCAGCCGTGCTGGGCGCCGTGCAGCCGCTGCTGGTGATGGCCCTGGCCTGGGGGGTGGACGGGCGCTCCCCCGCTCGGCTGACGCTGTGGGCCGCCGTGGCGGGCATTGCGGGCATGGCAGTGCTGCTGCTGTCGCCGCAGACGGTGTTCGAGCCCGTGGGCATGGCGGCGGCGCTGGCCGGCGCGGTGTGCATGGCGGCCGGCACGTGGCTGACGCGGCGCTGGCGCGTGGACTTGCCGGTGCTGGCGCTGACGGGCTGGCAACTGCTGTTTGGCGGGCTGATGCTGCTGCCGCTGGCCTGGTGGGCGGATGCGCCGCTGCCCGCGCTGTCTCTCACCCAGCTGGGCGCCTATGCCTACCTGTGTCTTGCCGGCGCGCTGCTGGCCTATGTGCTGTGGTTTCGCGGCATCGGGCGCCTGCCTTCGGTGGCCGTGTCGTCATTGGGCTTGTTGAGCCCGCTCACGGCCGTGGTCCTGGGCTGGGCGCTGCTGTCGCAGTCCATGACGGGCATGTCCTTCCTGGGCCTGCTGGTGGTGCTGGCCAGCGTGCTGGTGGTGCAGTGGTCTGCTTCGCGCGGCGCCTGAGTTTCTGGCATCGGGGTCCTCTTTTTGCCCACCGAGCGTTTCACATGACTTCTTCCGAACTTTCCTCCATGCCCATCGGGCAGGCCATCGCTTCACGCATTTCCGCAGACCGTTTCGAGCCGGGCCGCCCGCTGGCCGATGAGACGCTGGCCGCGCTGGTGGCCCAGGCCTCGCTGTCCCCGTCGGCCTACAACCTGCAGAACTGGCGCTTCATTGCCGTGCGCACACCCGAGGCCAAGGCGCGGCTGAAGGCCGCCGCCTATGGGCAGCAGAAGGTGGAGGACGCCTCTGCCGTCTTCATCGTCTGCGGCACGCTGGCCGCCCATGCGCGGCTGGCGGAGTTCTTGCAGCCCAGCGTGGACAGCGGCGTGATGAGCCAGCGCACGGCCGATGGCTGGGTGGCGCAGGCCCATGCCGCGCATGCGGACAACCTGCAGTTGCAGCGCGACGAGGCCGTGCGCTCGGCCTCGCTGGCGGCCATGACGCTGATGCTGTCCTCCCAGGGCCTGGGGCTGGCCAGCTGCCCCATGGTGGGGTTCGACGCCCAGGCGCTGGCGGCGGGCTTTGGCCTGCAGGCCCACGAACTGCCCGTGATGCTGGTCGCCGTGGGCCACGCGGCAGGCACGCCACGCCCGCAGAAGGCGCGCAGGCCGCTGGCCGACATCCTGGCCTACGCCTGAGCGTGGGATGGGTTGGCCGGGCGCGGGCTCAGCTGGCAGGCTGCAGCTGCATGCCCAGGCGCGAGAACAGGATCTGCCGGCCGTCGCCCTGCAGGCGCTGTATCACCATGCCACCATCGCGATGCAGGTAGATGCGCAGGGCGCTGCCGTTGCCGGGATCGTGGTCCAGGTAGCAGGGGTCCTTGTCCAGGTCCTTCCAGCCATGGGGTTCGACCAGCCGGCGGCCGGCGATGCGACGCAGCTCGGACTCGGGCGCCGCGAAATAGGTGTGGGTCTGCAGCCACAGCGTGCGCAGCTGTTCGAAGGCCTGGTCGCGAGAAGAACAGGCGGGCGCAGCCTCCAGCAGGGACAGCAGCATGTCCAGAAGCTGATCGAATGAATACTGCATGCCGCGCCCCTTTCAGCGATCGACGGTGCGCACCGCGCATCCTCGATCAGCGTAACCGGATATGGCGCGAATGTGAACAAAGCATGACCGTGGTGGTTTGTCGCTATTGCCAGTCCGTACCGACAGTGATTGGCGCGGCTGTTGCATGGGGGGCATGTGAGGGATGTGGGGCAAGGGCCTGGATGGCCGGACAATGGCCGGCAGATCCGGCGTGATGCCTGTCTTTTGCGCCTGCCCCGCTGTTGCCGCCATCTTCCTGTTTCCCTTCACTTGTGCTGCCCATGGAACGCTTCACCATCTCCATCGACGACGACCTGGCCCGTGATTTCGACGGCTGGATCGCCGCGCGCGGCTACGACAACCGCTCCGAAGCCATACGCGACGTGCTGCGTGCCCACCTGGCCCAGGTGCGCGAGCGCGAGGACGCCGACGGCCTGTGCGTGGCCAACCTGTCCTATGTCTACAACCACCACGAGCGCGATCTGTCCGAGCGCCTGGCCAGCCTGCAGCACGACCACCATGAGCTGCACATGGCCACCACGCACGTGCACCTGGACCACGAGCAATGCATTGAAACCGTCATGCTGCGCGGCCCGGCCAGCGCCGTGCGGCGCTTTGCCGACACCATCACGGCCGAGCGCGGCGTGCACCACGGCCAGCTCAACGTGGTGATGGTGCGCAGGGCAGAGCCTGGCGGGCACGATCACGCGCACCACCATCCGCATTCGCACGACGATTGAGCCAGCCCGGGGCTGGGCGCCTTGCGCAGGCCCTGTCATGCAGGTCGGTATGAAGTTTGCTTTTTTCTTCATACAACTCCTGGAAACGCATGACACATCCCCTGAATTCCCCTTCCCGGCGCCTTGCCGTGCACCAGATTGCAGCAGCTGGCCTGCTGGGCCTGGGTTGCATTCCCCATGTCGGTGCACAGCAGGCGGGCGACGCCACGGCCAGCCTGCAGGCTGTCGAGGTCAAGGGCCAGACCGCACGCGGCGCCTCGGCCGCCTACACCACCAGCGTGATCGAGGCCGAGGACATCGCCAACGCCCATGTCAGCCATCCGCAGGAGCTGCTGCGCCAGGTGCCGGGCATGAATGTGCAGAACTACCAGCTGTCCGGCGTGGGTGACGCCATCGTCATGCGCGGCTTCGGCGGTGGCGGGCACGGCGGCGACGTGGGCGTGGTGCTGGACGGCATTCCACTGAACGAGGCCATGTCGCATGCCGACGGCTATGTGGACCTGGGCGTCATCGTGCCGCTGGAGATGGAGCGCATCAGCATCTACAAGGGGCCGGTGTCGGCGCTGTACGGCAACTTCAACCGCGCAGGGCTGATGGCGATAGAGACGCGCAAGCAGGGCGACTACACCCCCTACCGCGAGGCCGACGTGAGCCTGGCCTCGCACGGCACGCTGGACGCTCAGGCGGCGCTGGGGCTGAAGCCGGGCGATGGCGAGTTCCTGAACCTGGCGGCCCAGCACTACCGCACGGACGGTTTCCGCGCGCAGTCGCAAATGCAGCGCAGCACGGCATCCCTGCGCTGGAGCAAGCGGCTCTCGTCGCAGCTGGAGGTGGCGCTGTCGGCACGGCTGCACCACGGCGAGGGCGACTCGCCTTCGTACCTGACGGCGGGGCAGTTCGCACGCGATCCGCGTGGCATCGATCCGCGCGCCATGAACGATGGCACGCGCAAGAACTTCGCCACGCTGCGCGCCGATGTGCAGTACGCGCTCTCGCCACGGCTGACCTGGCTGGGCTATGCCTACACCACGCAGCAAAGCTTCACGCGCTGGTTCAGCCGGCCCATCGACGCACTGCAGTGGCGCCAGCGCGAGGAAAGCTATGACCGCGCCGTCTATGGCGCAGGCACCAGCCTCAATGGCCGCCATGCCACGGCGCTGACCCCGATCAACTGGGTGGCGGGTCTGGAGGCCGTGCGCGAGTCCACCGACTACCAGTTCTACGACGGCCTGCAGTGGCGCGAGCGCACGGGCGCTGCCCTGGATGACCGCAATTCCAGGCTCAACACCCTCTCGGCCTTTGCCGAGGTGGATGCGCCCGTTCACCGACTGCTGCAGCTGTCCGCCGGCCTGCGCTGGGATCGCTTCACGGGCGGCTGCCGTCCCAACGGCCCTGAGGCGGGCAGCGACCCCTGCGGCCCGCTGGCGCGCACCTCGCATGCCAGCCCCAAGCTGGGCCTGCGCTCGCAGGTGGCGCCGGGTGTGCTGCTGCGCGCCAGCTGGTCCGAAGGATTTGCGCTGGCCAGCGATTTCGCCAAGTACGCGCTGGGCGCCGCGCAGCTCGATCCCAACATCTTCCGCCAGACTGAAGTGGGCGCGCAGATCAAGCCCATGCCGGGCCTGGTGCTGGATGTGGCCGCCTATCGCCTGCAGTCCTCGGGCGAGATCCGCAGCGTGGCACCCGGCGTCTATGAGAACTTCGGCGCAACGCGCCGCACGGGCGTGGAGGCCAGCGCGCTGTGGGCCGTGCGCAAGAACCTGGACTTGCAAGTGGCCTGGGGCAGCGCCCATTCGCGCGTGACCGAGAACGGCAACCCGGCCCTGGTCGGCAACCAGGTGGCCGGCGTGCCCCGGCAGACGGCCACCGTGGGCCTGGCCTGGCGCCCGCTGGCGCAGTGGGAAGGCTCGCTCACCTGGCGCCGCGTGGGCCGCTATGCCGTCACCGCCGACAACAGCGTCTTCTATGGCGGCTACGCCACCTGGGACCTGGGCCTGAGCTGGCGCCTGCCTTCGGCGCGCAGCCGCATCTACGCCGTGGTATCCAACCTGGGGGACAAGGCCTATGCCACGTCGGCCTCGGTCATCCGCGGTGTGCCGCTGTTCGCGCCCGGCGCGCCGCGCACGCTCAAGGTCGGCGTGCAGACGCAGTTTTGAGGAAACCCCAAATGAGAAACAGGTACATGACAGCCCGCCATCCCTTCGCCGCCGCAGCGTTCGCTGCGCTGCTGGCCTGCGCACCGCTGGCCCAGGCCCACAACGTCTGGCTGGAGCCCGACGCCGACGGCGCCTACACCGTGCAATTCGGCGGCCATGAGGGCAAGCTGGAGAACTTTGCGGCCGGCAAGCTCAAGAGTGTTGAGGCCTACGACACGCGCGGCCGCCGCATCGACGTGGCCGTGCAGCCCGTGCCCGGCGGCGCCCGCGCCACGCCGGCGCGCAAGGCCGCGCTGCTGTCCGCGCATTTCGACAACGGATTTTTCAGCCGCGTGGGCGAGGGGCCGATGATTGAAAAGCCCATGACCGAGAACCCCGGCGCCACCAGCGGTGTGCATGCGCTCAAGTTCCACAAGACCATCCTCGAATGGGGCCCGGTCACCCGCGAGAAGCTGGGCCAGACCCTGGAGATCATCGCCAGGACCCGCCGCTCGCCCCACGCGGGCGAGCCCCAGCAATTCCAGGTGCTGCTGAACGGCCAGCCCCGGGCCGGCGTGCGCGTGTCGCTGGGAGAAAGCGGTCCGCCACTGGCAACCGATGCCGACGGCCTGGTGACCGTCACACCGCGTGCCGGCATGAACCAGCTGCTGGCCATCGTGCGCCTGCCCGTGGCAGGCGATGCGCGCACCACCAGCCTCAGCTACGAGTACCTGCTGGGGTTCTCGGCGCATTGAAAGGGGCTGGCGGCCAGGCCCGGCGTGGCCCGGCCTGGCGCGGCCCGGCGCTGTGGGGTCAGTCCAGCGCCAGGCGCCGGTCTGCAGCCAGCTTCTTCCACTTGGCGTTGTCCTGCGACATGAAGCGCTGGATTTCGGGCAGGGACATGGGCGTGGCCACGGCCCCGGCGGCCTGCAGCGTGGGGCGCAGCTCGGGCGACTGTATGGCCTGGTTGATCCACTGATTGAGCTGGGCCAGCCGCTCGGGGGGCGTGCCGGAGGGCACGGCCACGGCATACCACTGGGTGGCCTCGTAGCCGGGCACGCCGGCCTCGCGCATGGTCGGTACATCAGGCAGGCTGTCTATGCGCGTGGCGCTGGTCACGGCATAGGCCTTCAGCCGGCCCGACTGGATGTGCGGCAGCACGGGCGTCACGCCCAGCATGGCCAGGGGGATCTGCCCGCCCACCACATCGGTCACGGCCTGGCCGCCGCCCTTGTACGGCACATGCACCATGCTGGTGGCCGCCAGGGCGTTGAGCAGTTCGCCGGCCAGATGCTGGGAGGTGCCCGTGCCCGAACTG
Organism: Delftia tsuruhatensis NBRC 16741; assembly: GCF_001571325.1. Classification (GTDB taxonomy): domain Bacteria; phylum Pseudomonadota; class Gammaproteobacteria; order Burkholderiales; family Burkholderiaceae_C; genus Comamonas; species Comamonas tsuruhatensis. Next base: position 273,746 of record NZ_BCTO01000019.1, on the reverse strand, counting down.
GCGTAGCTCCATTGGCCAGGTTTGGCTTTCATGGCGGCTACCAGTTCGCCCAGGCTGCCGGCCGCACCCGGGGCCGGGCCCACCAGCACCATGGCGCCCCGGGCCATCACGGCCACGGCGGTCAGCTCGCGGCCCACCTCGGGCTGGCGCGGGCCGGATAGCTGCGGTCCGGGCACGGAGACCAGGGTCAGGCCATCGGCAGGTGCCTTGGCCGCCGCCTGCAGGCTGATCGCGCCCGAGGCGCCCGGACGGTTTTCCACCACCACGCTGACACCGGCCCTGGCCTCCAGTTGCCGGGCCACATGGCGGGTCAGCACGTCCAGGCTGCCGCCGGGCGCAAAGCCCACGATCCAGGTGATGGGCTTGCCCTGCGGCGCGTGCGCCGCCGGCTCGGCCGCGCGGGTTGTGGGCAGTGCAAGGGCCAGCAGGGCTGCGGCGGCCAGGGGGCGCAGTGCATGGCGGCGGGTGGTCGGCAGGCGGCCGCTGGCCTGCGGGGCGGGTAGGGGTGCGCAGGTCATTGGTCGGGGGCGCCGGGCGCGGTGTTGGGGTGTGCCTTGCAGCTTTCGTTGAAGCGCTGGACCATGGTCAGCATGGGGTTGAGCACCCAGGTGTTGAAGATCAGCACGTCATGCTCCTCCTTGGGATCGCGCACGATGTTGAACAGGTAGGGTGACTCCAGCTTGCCCTTGCTCTCGTTGACCTCGGGCTCCCAGTAGAAATGCAGCTTCCAGTCGCGCCACTTCGCGGCCCGCAACTGGCCCTTGATGTAGAAGAGAAAGCCCTCGCGCGCGGACCGGGGCTCGCCCAGCAGGAAGGCCGTCTGGTCCAGGCCGTCGATGGGCCGGTCCTGTGGCACGGCGGCGCCCGCCACCGCCGCCAGGGTGGAGAAGATGTCGGTCACGTGCATGATTTCGTTGCTGGTGCGCCCGGCCTGGATGCGGCCCGGCCAGCGTGCGATGAAGGGCACGCGCAGGCTGCCCTCCATGGCCGTGTGGTAGATGCCGCGCCAGGGGCCGGCCGTGCCGCGGTAGGGCTGGCGGAACTCGGGGCCGTTGTCGCTGCAGAAGATGAACAGCGTGTCCTCGCGCAGGCCGAGCCGGTCGATCTCGTCCGAGATCTGGCCCACGCGGTGGTCCATCTCCACCATGGAGTCGGCAAAGTCGCCCTGGCCGGTGCGGCCCGCGAAATCCGCATGCGGCAGCGTGGGAAAGTGCAGGTGCACCAGGGGAAGGTACAGAAAGAAGCGGCGGTCCCGGGCGTGGTTGCGGCGCATGAAGTCCAGCGAGCGCTCCACCAGCTCGGCATCGATGTTGCGCCGCGATTCCAGGTCATAGACCTTGACATCGTCCGAGAGCGCGCCCGCGCGGCCTTCCATGATGTGGGGCAGGGGCGCCACCAGGGGGTCGTAGCCCGTGGTCGCGGTGAACTGGCTTTCGTCCGTGGTGCGCGGAATGCCGTACCACTCATCGAAACCCCGGTCCGAGGGATAACGGCCCGGAATGTCCCCCAGATGCCATTTGCCGAAATGCGCCGTGGCATATCCCTGGGCGGACAGCAGCTGCGCCAGCGTGGTCTCGCCGCGCGTCAGGCCCTGGGGCAGCCCGGCCGGCACCGATTGCAGGGCACCCGTGCGGATGGGGTGGCGCCCCGTCATCAGGGCCGAGCGCGTGGGCACGCAGTCGCTTTCCACGTTGAAGTTCTGCAGCAGCAGTCCCTCGGAGGCCAACTGGTCGATGCGCGGAGTGGGCGCGCCGCGCAGCGCACCGCCGCCGTAGCAGCCCAGCTCGCCCCAGCCCAGGTTGTCCGCGACGATGAGCACGATGTTTGGTGGGTTCATGATGTGGCTCAAAAAGTTTCCATGCCAAAACTCTAGCCACAAGCCCTGTCTTGGTGATAACCAAACCAGCGAAAATCGATGCACATCTGGAATGGCTTTGCTCGGCAAGGTAGCAAGCTTTCTCGTTTTTCTTCGTTGACAAGGAATGGCATGACGGGATTTGCCTATAACGAGCTGGCCTGCTTTCTGGCCGTGGCCGAGCATGGCCATTTCGGGCGTGCGGCCGCTGCCCTGCAACTGACCCAGCCGGCCGTCTCCAAGATCGTGCGCCGCGTGGAGCAGGGCGTGGGAGCGGCCCTGTTCACGCGCGGAACGCATGGCGTGGCTCTGACCAGCAGCGGCCAGCTGTTCATGGAGCCCGCGCGTCAACTGGTCTTGCGGCATGAGGAGACGATGCGCGCCGCCAGCGACATCCAGGCCCAGCATGTGGGCCTGATCCGCCTGGGCTTCACGCAGGCCACCTCGGAAAGCCGCGCCACCCGGGCCGTGGCCGAGCTGCTGCGCCGCCGCCCCGGCCTGCGCGTGCGGCTGACCGTGGGCAAGTCCGATGACCTGGAGCGCGCGCTGCTCGACGGCAGCCTGGACCTGGCCGTGGTGCCGTCCTACCCGGGCCATGCCACGCGCTGCGCCCAGGTGGTCATCGGCGAGGACGAGCTATGGGCCGCCGCACGGCCGCGCCACCCGCTGTTCCAGCTGGCGCTGGAGCAGGGCCTGAGGTTCGGGCATTTGCAGGGCTACTCCTGGGCCTTGCCGGCACCGGGCGCCGCCGTGCGCAAGGTGGTGGACGAGGCCTTCGCGGCCCAGGGCCTGGGCGCGCCCACCGTGGCCCTGGAGATCCAGCACAACACCGAGGCCACCATCGACATCGTGGGCCAGACCGACCTGCTGTGCTACGTGCCCAGCCATGTGCTGCGCAGCAATCCCGAGCGCCTGCAGTCCCTGCCCATCCCCGAGCTGCGCACGCGCCGCAGCTGGCTTCTCATCAGCCACCCCAAGGCCCATTGGTCGCCGCTGATGTCCGCGCTGCGGGACCTGACGCTGGGGTAGCGGCCCGTAAAGCAGGGCCGGTGCGGGCTGGCTTCAGATGTTCAAGGTGTCTTGCGCTCAGGCAGAGACGGGCGTGGAGCTGCCCCCCAGATGCCGGGCCGGCCGGTGCGTGTAGCGGTCCAGCGCCAGGCCGTCGGTGCTGATCTCTGGGCTGCGGCCGGTGATCAGGTCGGCGATCAGCCGGCCCGAGCCGCAGGCCATGGTCCAGCCCAGCGTGCCGTGGCCGGTGTTCAGGAACAGGTTGGAGTAGCGCGTGGCGCCGATGATGGGCGTGCCGTCCGGCGTCATGGGCCGCAGCCCGGTCCAGAAGCTGGCGCGCGCCACATCGCCGCCCGGGAACAGGTCGTTGACCACCAGCTCCAGCGTGGCGCGGCGGCGCGGGTCCAGGCGCAGGTCGAAGCCGCCCAGCTCGGCCATGCCGCCCACGCGGATGCGGTCGTCAAAACGGGTGACGGCAATCTTGTAGGTCTCGTCCAGCACGGTGGACTGCGGCGCCAGCGCCGGGTTGCCCAGCGGCACGGTGAGCGAATAGCCCTTGACGGGGTAGACGGGCAGGTCCAGCCCCAGCGGCTCCAGCGCCTGGCGCGAGTAGCTGCCGAAGGCCATCACATAGCGGTCGGCGGTCAGCAGTTCGCCATTGACGCGCACGCCGGCAATGCGGCCGCCTTCGACCACCAAGCCATCCACGTTCTGGTTGAAGCGCAACTCCACGCCCAGGCCGGTGGCGATGCGGGCCAATTCATTGGTGAAGCGGTGGCAGTCGCCGGTCTCGTCCTTGGGCAGGCGCAGGCCGCCGGTCAGCCGGTCGCGCGCCTGGGCCAGGGCGGGCTCCACCTGGGCCAGCTGGTCGCGGTCCAGCAGTTCGTAGGGCACGGCGCATTCGCGCAGCACGGCCACATCGCGCTCCACGGCGTCCAGCTGGGCCTGGGTGCGGAACAGCTGCAGCGTTCCGCCCGTGCGCTGCTCGTAGGCGATGCCGGTGTCGGCGCGCAGCTGCTGCAGGCAGCTGCGGCTGTACTCGGCCACGCGCATCATGCGTTCCTTGTTGACGGCGTAGCGCTGGGCAGAGCAGTTGCGCAGCATCTGCGCCATCCAGCGCAGCTGGAACAGGCTGCCGTCCAGGCGCACGGCCAGCGGCGCGTGTTCCTGCAGCATCCACTTCAGGGCCTTGAGCGGAATGCCGGGCGCCGCCCAGGGCGTGGAGTAGCCGGGCGAGACCTGGCCCGCGTTGGCAAAGCTGGTTTCGGACGCGGGCGCATCCTGCCGGTCCAGCACCGTGACCTCGGCACCGGCCCGCGCCAGGTAGTACGCACTGGTCACGCCGATGACGCCGCCGCCAAGAACAAGGACTTTCATGGGATTCACCGCCAAGTCAACAAGATGAAATCAAAGTCTATTGACGATGAGGCAGTGGAAACCACTGAAATATTGATACTCTCCAGTGATTGATCATCCTCGGGAAGCACCGCCATGGCCGCCAGAAGTGAAAACCGCGTACTCGACCGCACCGACCGCAAGATCCTCGACATCCTGCAGCGCGACGGCCGCATCTCCATGACCGAGCTGGCCGAGCAGGTCAGCCTCTCGGCCACGCCCTGCTCGGAGCGCGTGCGCCGCCTGGAGCGTGATGGCGTGATCACCGGCTACCACGCCCATCTGTCGCCCGAGGCGCTGGGCAAGACGCTGCTGGTGTTCGTGGAGATCAAGCTGTCGTCCAAATCGGGCGAGGTCTTCGACAAGGTGCGCCAGGAACTGCTGCACGTGCCCGACGTGCTGGAGTGCTTCCTGGTCTCGGGCAGCTTCGACTACCTGGTCAAGGCCCGCCTGGGCGGCATGCGCGAGTACCGCCGCCTGCTGGGCGACATCCTCAAGAAACTGCCCGTGCCGGCCGAGTCGCACAGCTATGTGGTGATGGAAGAGGTCAAGGAGACGCTGGCGCTGCCTTTGGATCGGTGAGGGAGCCGTCCTCGGCGTTCCAGGGTCGGATCTACCCCCATTCCTTATTGTTATTTACTGTTTGAAACTTTTGTCACAATAGATTTGATTCAAATGGGGTATTGTGCGATCCAATCAAAATGGATATTGGACGGCAGATCGGTTGTTATGAAGTTCCGCATTCATTGGCGCTCTCCGTTGAAAAGTAGGCAGGATGGCAACTTGGAGTTCCATTCCAATGGCGGTATTGCAAATATTTGTCATTGAATGGTGAATTTTTGGGATTGGTGATTTTTAAAGTTCAATACCAGTGATACCTTGATAGCGCAAATCTATCTATCACTGGGAGTTCTATGAAAAATCACGCCCTCATGGCTGCCTTGATGGCCGGTGCAGCAATCTCGGCCTGCCCACCCGCCAGCGCGCAAGTGACGCGTTACTTCGGGGAGATGAGAACCTCCTACTCGGATTTCCAGGATCGCACGGCTTGTCCCCTGGGGCCTCACGGCTCATGCCAGGATTTTCCGAGGACCGCCCGCCTGGCCGGCTGGTTTGAAACGACCGCACCCTTGCAGCCCGACCTGGACGAGAGCGAAATAAGGGCGCTGGTCACTTCCTATAGTTTCTCGGACGGATTGACCACCTACAGCAGTGCCGACCCGGATGTGCGCGCATTCATATTCAGGGTTTCCACGGACAGTGGGTCCAATATCGTGAGAAACAGAATCCACCTTCAACGCTGGCTGACGGGAAACAATCCGCACCGCTCCATCAATGGCGTTGGCCCGGGTGGATCTCCCAATGATGTGGATATGCTGAGCCGGTTTGAAATGGCCACGGAACAGGTGGCGGCCGTGAACAACGCGATGTGCGCTTCCCTGTTCTCGGAAACATCCCAGCAGGTCAGCCATTCGGGTGAGAGCGACACCTGTCTGGGGACCTATGAGATGCCCGACAACGGCGTGTCCGTTGCGTGGACCGGGGCGCCCGTGCAAAACCAGAACGTCATGTCCTGGCACAGGGAGGCCGTGCATCCTGCCCTGTCGTTGACCCACAGCATCTCGCCCGCAGGCCAGGTGCAGGCGGGGCAGGAGGTGCGCTACACCATCACCGTCAGGAATACGGGGACCGTGGCCGCCACCCAGGCGCAGATTGCCGACAGCCTGCCTGCCGGCCTGGAGCGCGCCACCTGGACCTGTACGCCCGGCGCCAGCACGCCATGTCCCGTGGCGTCAGGCTCCGGATCGCTGGCGGTCACGGTGCCCGTGTTCGCGGCAGGAGACTCGCTGGTGTTCACCGTGATGGCCAGCGTGTCCAACCCGGCGCCCGCAACCATTACCAATGTGGCCACCGTGGATGCCGGGGACCCGGCGGTGCAGTGCATGCAAGCAGGGCAGGTCGTGGGAACGGTGCCGTGCATGGCTTCCGCGTCCATCAATACGGTGGCGGCTTTCCCCGGCGGTGGCCAGGTGACCCCCGTGCCGACGCTGCAGCACACAGCCCTTGCGGTCCTGAGCCTGCTGGCCGCAGCCATCGGATGGATGGGGCTGGGGCGGCGCCAGCGGGTCGGCGCGGGCCGCTGACGCGGCCACAGGGGCGCTGGCGCAGCTAGGTCGCGCTGGCGTCCTGCGCGGCGGCGCCCATTTTCTGGCGCGTGTCCTCGTCGAGCAGGCTGCGCACCTGGGCGAACAGAGGATCGGCGCCCGTGTACTTCCTGCCGTAGCCCAGGTTGAAGCCGTAGTCGAAATCCTGCGGATTGATCCCCTGGTTGTGCTGCAGGATGGTCTCCAGCTTGTCCAGGGCCTTGACGGCGCGGGCCTCGGGCGTGGCGGCGTCTTCGTACTCCTGCCACAGGGCCATGATGGCGTCGCGGTGCCCGGGCTGCAGCGAGCGGGTCAGGTGCAGCAGGTCGGCCTTTTCCTGCGCGCTCTTGTCGGGGTGCTGGTTCTTTTCCACGGCGGGGATGTCGCCGTGGATGGCCTCGCCCAGGTCGTGTATCACGCAAAGCTTGAGCAGCTTGAGCATGTCCAGCTGTGCGAACTGGTCCTCGAAGGCGATGGCCATCAGGCACAGGCGCCAGCTGTGCTCGGCCGTGCTTTCGGTGCGGCCGGTGGAGGTGTGGGCGCTGCGCAGCACGCTCTTGAGCTTTTCCGCCTCGCGCAGGAAGTCCAGGCGGCCCTTGATGTTGTTGATATCCATGGCGGATATTCTCGTCGGCTTTCACCAGGGCCGCGCGCGTCCGGGCTCAGTCGATCAGCCGCCCCTGCGCATCCCAGAACGGGTGCGGGCCGTCAAACTGGCCGCTGGCCACGGCATGGCTGACCAGCCGGCCGCCGGGCGGCAGGGCGTGCAGCATGAAGCCGGGCGGCTCCAGCGTCCAGGCCGATGCGGCGTCGGGCGCCAGGTCCAGGCAGACCTGGTGGGCGGGCGCAGGCGAGGTCATGGCCACCGTGCCGCCGAAGGCGACCTGGATGCTGCGGTGCAGGTGGCCGCAGATGACGCGCTGCACGTTGGGGTGGCGGCGCACCAGGTCTTCCAGCGCCTGGGCACCCTGCAGCAGGCCGATCTTGTCCATGTGGCCTATCAGGGTCTCGAAGGGCGGGTGGTGCATGGCGATGACCACGGGGCGGCCTTCGCTGGCGGCCAGTTGCAGCTCCAGCCATTGCAGGCGCTCCTCACACAGCGCGCCCTCGCTGTGGCCGGGCACCACGGTGTCCAGCGCGATCAGCCGTAGCGCGCCAATGTCCACGGCGTACTGGATGAAGCCTTCGCTGCGCAGCCAGGGATGCTCGGGAAAGGCGGTGCGCAGCGCGTCGCGGTCATCGTGGTTGCCGGGCAGCAGGTAGACGGGCAGGGTGCCCAGCGGTGCCAGCAGGCTGCGCAGGTGGGCGTATTCGGCAGGCCGGCCGAAGTCGGTCAGGTCGCCGGTGATCACCAGGGCGTGCGGCTGCTGGGGCAGGGCCAGCACGCTTTGCACCGTGCGCTCCAGGTATTGGGCGGTATCGATGCGGCGGTAGGTCAGGCGGCCGGGTTCGCGGATGTGCAGGTCGGTGAGCTGGGCCAGGAAGGTGGTCATGGAGGGGCGCAGGGTTTCAGGCGTGGGCATGGTTGGGCATCCATTGGTGGGGGGCGATGCGCAAGGCCACGCGGTCGCCCGATTGCGCGGCGTGGTCGCGGGCCACGTCGGCCATCAGCGGCGTGTGGCCCGCCAGTTCCAGCGTGAGCTGCAGGCGGTCGCCCAGGAAGACGCGGCGCGCCACCGATGCGGGCACGGCGCCCGGCGTGCCGGCGGCGCAGACCTCGATGTCTTCAGGGCGCAGCAGCAGCCGGGCCGCGCCCGTGCATTCGGCCGGGCAGGCCAGCTCCATGCCGGCCAGCGCCAGCCGGTTGCTGCGCGCATCGTCTTCGCTGCGTTCGACCTGGTTCACGCGCCCCAGGAAGGTGGCGACAAAGGGATGGGCCGGTCGGCGGTACAGGCTCTCACCGTCGCCCACCTGCAGAATGCGGCCTGCCTGCATGACGGCCATGCGGTCGGCAATGGCCATGGCCTCCTGCTGGTCGTGCGTGACGTGGACGGCGGTGATGCGCAGCTGGCGCAGCAGCTGTGCCAGCTCGTCGCGCAGGGTTTCCTTGAGCTTGGCGTCCAGCGCGGTCAGCGGCTCGTCCAGCAGCAGCACGCGCGGGCGCGATGCCACGGCGCGGGCCAGGGCCACGCGCTGGCGCTGGCCGCCGGACAGTTCGGCCGGGCGCTTGTGCTCCAGGCCGTTCAGGCGCACCAAGTCCACCAGTTCGCCCACCACGCGGCGCTGCTCCTGCTCGGACACGCCGCGTATGCGCAGGCCGTAGGCTATGTTGGCCTGCACGCTCATCTGCGGGAACAGCGCGTAGTGCTGGAACACCATGCCCACCTGGCGCTTTTCTATGGGCACGCGGGTGACGTCGGTGTCGCCGAAGGCGATGCGGCTGCCCGCATCCGGCGTCTCCAGCCCCGCGATGATGCGCAGCAGCGTGGTCTTGCCGCAGCCCGAGGGTCCCAGCAGGGCCAGCACTTCGCCGGGCTCCACGCGCAGGTCGGTGGCCTGCAGGCCGCGCGTTCCGTCGGCATAGGTCTTGGCGCACTGCCGGATGTCGATGGCGACGCTGTTACTTTCCATAATGCTTCTCGATGAAATGCCCCAGCGCCTGCAGCAGCCACATCACGGGCAGGATGACGATGAGGAAGATGAGGGTGTAGGCCGAGCCCACCTCGATGCGCATGGACGCATAGCTGTCGGCCAGGCCCACGGGCAGGGTGCGCGTCAGCGGCGTGTGCAGCATCCAGGTCAGGTTGAACTCGCCCATGGACAGGGTGAACACCATCAGGCAGGCAGCCACGATGGCAGGCAGCACGGCAGGCACCAGCACGCCCAGGAAGCGCTGCGCGAACGAGGCGCCCAGGCTGCGCGCAGCCTCCTCCAGCGCCACCAGCTCCTGGCGGCGCAGTGCCGAGCCCACCATGCGCACCATGAAGGGCAGGGTGAACACCACATGGCCCACCAGGATGAAGGCAAAGCTCTGGCGGAAGGCGGCCACGCTGCCATAGGCCAGCAGCAGGGCCAGGGCGCTGGCCAGGCCCGGAATGGCCACGGGCAGGGTCAGCAGTTCCTCGAAATGCCGGGCCCAGGGCGAGCGGCTGCGCGCCAGCGCATAGGCGCAGGGCACGCCCAGCACCAAGGTCATGGCCACGCAGGCGCAGGCCAGCAGCAGCGACATCAGCACGGTATTGCCGTAGCCGGCCCAGACCTCGGCCAGCCAGCGCGTGGTCAATCCGCTGGACAGGCCCTGGCCGTAGTTCTGCACCAGCCCGGCCAGCACCGACAGCAGCATGGGCGCCAGCATGAACAGGGTGACGGTGGCGGTCACCAGCCACATCAGCGGTGGCATTTTTTGTGTGGTCCGCATGGTCAGACTCCTGTGGCGGCGGGACCCGCCCAGCGCCGCGACAGCCACAGCACCAGCCAGGTGATCAGCCCCAGGCTGATCGACAGGCTGGCGGCCAGGGCAAAGTTGGCGTAGTTGGTGAACTCGTTGTAGATGGTGATGGGCAGCACCTCGAACTTGCTCGACAGGGTGAAGGCCGTGCCGAAGGCGCCGACCGACGTGGCGAACACGATGGCACCGCAGGCCAGCGTGGTGGGCAGCAGCTGCGGCCACCACACATCGCGCGCCACGCTCCAGCCATTGCCGCCCAGCGAGCGCGCGGCCTCTTCCAGGTGCGGGTCCAGCGCCTCGGCCGCTGCCGTGTAGGAGGCAATGGCGCGCGGCAGCGAGAAGTACAGGTAGCCCAGGAACAGGCCCAGCAGCCCGTAGGCGAAGGTGATCCGCTCGCCGCCCAGGGCCACCGACAGGTCGGCCAGCGCGCCCTGGCGCCCGCCCAGCAGGATGATGAAAAAGCCGATGATCACGCCCGGAAACGACAGCGGCAGCGTCAGCAGCGACAGCAGCAGGCCGCGCCCCGTGAAGCGGTGGCGCGCCAGCGCAATGCCCATCACCGCGCCGATCAGCAGCGTGGCCAGGGTCACGGCCAGCGACAGGGCCAGCGTCTGCAGCAGGCTTTGCAGGTACAGCGCGTCGGTCAGCGTGGCGAAATAGGTGCGCCAGCCTTCACGCGCCGGCAGCGCCAGCAGCAGGCCGGCCGGCAGCAGCCAGAACGCGGCAAAGAAGGCCACGGCCGGCGCGCTGCAGGCCAGCAGCAGCGCGCGGGCGCGCCAGTCGCCTGGCGCTTGGGAGGAAATGCCCACGATGCAGTCCGCCTGGCTCAACGCACTTCACGCAGGTAGCGCGTGGAGAAGCCCTTTTGCACATCCGCCATCTTCTGGTAGTCCACCGAGGTGGCGCGTGCGTACTCGCTGGCGGGCAGGAAATGGCCGGCCACCTCCTTGGGCAGGGCCACGTCACGCACGGGGCGCAGGTAGGCGTTGGCCCAGATGGACTGGCCCTTGTCGGACAGCACATAGTCCAGCACCTTCTTGCCGTTGTCCGTGTGCGGCGCCTTGTTCACCAGGCTCATCACATAGGGCATCACCACGGTGCCTTCCTTGGGGATCACGAAGTCCACGTCGGCCTTGTCCTTGTAGCGGGCGCGGTAGGCGTTGAAGTCGTAGTCCAGCAGGATGCCGATCTCGCCCGACAGCAGGCGTGCATACGAGGTCTGCTTGGGCACGATGGGCTCGTTCTTCTGCAGCTTCTTGAAGTAGTCGATGGCGGGCTGGAAGTTGTCCAGCGTGCCGCCCATGGCCTGGTTCACGGCCACGGCGCCCACATAGCCCACGAAGGCCGATGCCGGGTCCAGGTAGCCGACCAGGCCCTTGTACTCGGGCTTGAGCAGGTCTGCCCAGGACTGCGGCACGGGCTTGCCGCCCAGCGCCGCCTTGTTGACCATGAAGCCCAGCGTGCCCGAGTGGATGGTCACCCACTCGCCCTTGGGGTCCTTGAGGCCGGCGGGAACCTGGTCCCAGTGGGCGGGCTTGTAGGCGGCGACCACGCCTTCTTTCTGCGCCTGGATGGCGAAGGTCACGCCCAGGTAGGTCACATCGGCCACGGGGCTGGCCTTCTCGGCCACCAGCTGGGCCAGCGACTGGCCGGAGTTCTTGTTGTCGGGCGGCACGGTGATGCCGGTATCGGCCTTGATGGCCTTGATCTGCGTGCCCCAGTCGGCCCATTCGGGCGGGCAGTTGTAGCAGATGGCGCTCTGGGCCAGCGCCGTTCCGCAGACGGCAGTGGTGGCGGCCAGCAGGGCAAGGCGCTTGAAGGAGAGCTTGAAGGGGAGGGCAGTCAGTTTCATGGTGCGTACTCGAAGAGGTGGGGGAGCGTGGGGAAGGGAAGGGCGCGGCCTTGGCTTGCGCGGGCCGCTGTTGTTGGTTTCAGAGCCGGCAGGACTCGCCGCTGCGCCAGCCATGCGGCAGGCACAGGCTGTCTTGCGCGGCCAGGGTTTTCTTGCCCGCCAGCGCATCGCACAGCAGGCGCACGCAGGCCGAGCCGATCTCGTGGTTGGGCTGGGAAATCGAGGCCAGCGAAGGCGTGAGATCGCCGGCCATGGCAATCCCGTCAAAGCCGACCACGCTGAGGTCCGCAGGCACGGAGAACCCGGCCAGCGATGCCGCGCGTATGGTGCGTATCGCCAGCAGATCGTTGCTGCAGACAATGGCCGTGGGCGGGGCCTGCTCGCTCAGGTGCTGCTGCAGCATCTGCACGGCGGTGGCGGCAAAGGGCACCTCCCAGACCGGCAGCGGCGCCAGGCCTGCGGCCTGCATGCCCAGCGCATAGCCACGGCAGCGCTGCTGGGCGCGGTCGGACGCCTGCAACTGGCCCGTGACCATGCCGATGCGGCTGTGGCCTGCCGCAGCCAGGCGCAGCACCAGCTCCCTGACGGCGCCCGTGTTGTCCACGCCCACGCAGGCATGCTCATGGGTGTGGTGATAGGCCAGCACATAGGGCTTGCCGGCCTGGCGCACACGCGCCAGCGCCGCCGAATCGCCAGGGTTGGAGACCACCAGCACCAGCGCATCCACCCCGCTGGCCAGCAGCCGCGTGGTGGCCGCGTCTTCACCGGCGTGGTCGTATTCGGTGGTGCAAGGCGAAATCGCATAGCCGCGCAGCGCCGCCTGTGAGGCAATGCCCTGCAGGCACTCGGCAAACACCGGATTGGTGAGCGTGGGCAGCACCACGCCCAGCACCTTGCTGCTGCGCGTGCGCAGCGTGCGGGCGCTGGCATTGGCCACATAGCCCACTTCCTGCGCCACACGCAGCACCGTGCTGCGCGTTTGCGCATTGACCACCTCCGGCGAATTGAAAACCCGCGAAACAGTGGCGACGGACAGGCCCGCGCGGCGTGCAACCTCGGTGATGCTCATGGATGTAAACGATTTCTTGAAAACGTTTACATTGCACCCGCTGCGCGTGACGGTGCGGTGACGGAGATTTGAAGCTTTTGTGGCAGCCAGGCGTTTGGCGGCTTGGGCCCTGGCGTTGCCCGGTACCTAGACTGCCGTAGATGCAGCCCGCTGGCGCCGAATCCAGCTGATGAAGGCCGAAAGCTCTGCGTTGAAACGAGCTCTGGGTGCCTCGGGCGTCCTTGACTGCGCCAGAAAGAAAGCCATGGACTGCGCCATTCCCGGATGGAGCTGCGCAAAGCAATCGGCGAACTCCTCCAGCGTGCGCGGCCAGAAGCCCCCTGAGCAGGGGCGCAGCACATTGGTGGCCCGGATCAGCTTGCGTGCGGCTTCGCGTTGCAGGCGCAGGGCCTCCATGTCGTCCCGGGTTGCAGCAATGCGCTGCAGGTAGTCGTTCAGCACCTGCACGTAGTCACCATTGACGGCTTGTGCAATCGCCCTGGACAGCTCGAACGCCTCAAACTGCTGCGCCAGGTCTTCTCCATGGATGCAGCGGCACTCATGCTTGAGCCAGTAGCCCCAGCTGTAGAGATGGGCCGGGTCCAGCACCTCTTGCAGAGTGCCCAGGTCGAAATCGATCTTCACGACTTCTTTGTGACGTAGTTGCAGGTCCTGGCGCGATTGTTCCAACCGGGCGCTCTCCTGCCTGGAGAGGGGGCGGGCCAGCACGATCGTCAGGTCCAGGTCCGAGAAGCCCGCCCTCGCGCAGCCGCGCGCCACGCTGCCATACAGGTAGAGGCTGTCCAGCGCCTCGCCGAGGGCGCTGGCGATGGCTGCGCGCGCATCTGCCACCAAATCCACAAATTCCGGCTGGATGGGGGCTCTGACAAAGACTTCGAGAGTGCCAGCGGAGCCGAGGTTGTTCATTGGTCTTGCAGTAGTGGAACGGGAGGCACGGCTCTGAGCCAGTCTCCTGCGAACAAGCCTGGAGCCTACAGGCCCCCTTCAGGGTCAGGCATAGGATTTGTAGCGATTGGAAACCGCATGCATCCCAGCGTGCGGGCGTCCATCATAAAAACACAACTCCAAGCCTCCTATGTCTTCATTCGATGCCCAACTGCTGCTCATCGCGCTGGCCAGCGTGCTGGTCCTGGTCGCGCTGATCGTCTCGCGCATCCGTCTTCATCCCCTGCTGGCGCTGCTGGTGGTTTCCATCGGCGTGGGCTTTGCCACGGGCATGGCGCCGGGCGAGATCGTCAAGAACCTCACCAACGGGGCGGGCAAGACGCTGGGCGCGGTGGGCGTGGTGATTGCCTTGGGCGCCATGCTGGGCAAGATCCTGGCGGACTCCGGCACCACCGAGCGGCTGGCCGGTGCCATCCTGCAGCGCACGTCCGAGCGCATGATTCCCTGGGCCATGACCCTGGTGGCCTTCGTGATCGGCATTCCCATGTTCTTCGAGGTGGGGCTGGTGGTCATGCTGCCGCTGATCTTCAGCGTGGCGCGCAAGCTGGAAAGCAATGAGCGCTTCAAGGGATCGGCCTATGTCTATGTGGGCGTGCCCGTGATCGCCGCGCTGGCCGCCATGCACGGCATGGTGCCGCCGCACCCCGGCCCGCTCACCGCCATTGCCACGCTGCACACCACGGTCGGCCCGACCATGCTGTACGGCTTTCTGGCCGTGATCCCCGCCATGGTGCTGGGCGGCCCGCTGTACGGCGCCTTCATCACGCCGCGCATGAGCACGCGCCCCGATGCAGCCCTGCTGGAGCAGTTCACATCAGGCAAGAAGGAAGGCGGGGAGGGCAGTGCGCCCAGCATCGGCATGGGCGTGCTGTGCGCCTTGCTGCCCGCGCTGCTGATGCTGGTGCATGCGCTGGCCGAGGTGCTGCTGCCCAAGGATTCGGGCCTGCTGCATGCGGCGGCCTTCCTGGGCAATCCGCTGGTGGCCATGCTGCTGGGCGTGGTGTTTGCCTCCATCACCCTGGGCTATCTGCGCGGCGCCGATGCAGAGAAGCTGCGCGACGCGCTGGGCCAGAGCCTCAAGCCCATCGCCGGCATCATGCTCATCATTGCGGGCGGCGGCGCCTTCCAGCAGATCCTGACCAGCGCCAAGGTGGGCGATGCCATCGTCCACATGACCCAGCAGTTCGCCCTGCCTCCGCTGGTGCTGGGGTGGATGATCGCCATGCTGCTGTCGGTGTCCACCGGCTCGGCCACCGTGGGCATCGTGGGCGCGGCTGGCCTGCTGGCGCCGCTGGCGGCCTCCGATCCTTCGCTGAACGTGCCGCTGCTGGCGCTGGCCATCGGCTGCGGCTCGCTGTTCTTCAACTATGCCAACCACGCGGGCTTCTGGATGGTGAAGGAGTCCTTCGGCATGAGCATGGGCGAGGCCACCAAGACCATTACCGTGGTGCAGTCCATCGTGTCCTTTGTGGGCCTGCTGATGGTGCTGCTGTTCAACCTGCTGCCCAAGCTGGGATAGGTGAAAGGCATGAGTGAAAGGCATGAGGCGGGCCGCCGGCGGCCGCTTCGATGCCGCCACAACCACCAAGAGAGGGCACTACTTCCGGTTCGACTGCGAATTGCCCCAGTCGCGACAGGGAAAATGCCGCCCCGTACAGGTGCGGTACCCGGCACCGCTTCAACGCGGGGCCGGCAATTGACCTATACTGCTGGAGGTGCTGTCCTTGTTGTTCGCCTCCTCAGTGCCCGTCTGACATTCTTGCAGTCCCCGGACTGCCGTTGGCCGCCCACTGTGACGAAGTCCGCAACTGTCACTCCCATCGGCGAGCACCACGCGGGTCCAACACCCTTCCCCGGGCCCGCACTCTCCCTGCCACCTGCAGGGGCCTCTTTCCCTTTTTTCCGATGATCCGCTGCCTGTGTGCAGCGGTCATCCTGCGCTGGCCCAAGGCCGCAGCATGGTGCTGCACCGGCAACTTGCGGCGACGCACCCCTTTCAACATGTACTCACAGGAGTCCCATTGGCTAAAGAAGAACTGATCGAAATGCAAGGCCGGGTAGACGAAGTGCTGCCTGATTCCCGCTTCCGCGTAACGCTGGAAAACGGCCACCAGCTCATCGCCTATACCGGCGGAAAAATGCGCAAGCACCGCATCCGCGTGCTGGCCGGCGACAAGGTCACGCTCGAGATGTCGCCCTATGACCTGAACAAGGGCCGCCTCACGTTCCGTCATATTGAGCAACGCTCCGGCGGCGCCCCGGGCCAGCGCCCACCGCAGCGCCGCTGAGGTCTGCCAGCCCGCTCTTGCCTCGGAGCGGGCATGGGGGGTGCACAGAAAGGACCCGGCTTTGCGCCTGGTCCCATGGCCGGCAGCCCCGCCAGCCCGGCCGCCCGGGCGGCATCGGCCGGGACAGGCGAGTTCCCCGGCTTACTTGGACATTCCGTCCTTGCCCATGGAGTCCTTCTTCATTGCGTCCTTGGACATGCCATCCTTGTGCATGCCGTCCTTGTGCATGGAGTCCTTCTTCATTCCATCCTTGGACATGGAATCCTTCTTCATCCCGTCCTTGGACATGGAGTCCTTCTTCATCCCATCCTTGGACATGGAATCCTTGGTCATTGCGCCCTTGGACATGCCGTCCTTGGACATCTCATCCGCAGCGAATGCCGAGGTGGCGCCGGCCAGGGCGAGGCAGGCGGCGAGCACGGTGGTGGTGAACTTGGTCATTTGAGTCTTCCTTTGGATTAGCGGTTTGCAGGTTGCACAATCGGCCGGCCTTGCATGGCCCGGCCTCGCACCTTCGTTGGCGGCACAGCGGCTTGTGAGGCCGCTCAGCTGCCTCCGAACCAGTTGTAGCCCTGGTCTTCCCAGTAGCCGCCGGAGTAGGTGTTGGTGACGAACATGGCCTGGACGTGCTTCGGGTTCTTGTAGCCCAGCTTGGTGGGCATGCGAAGCTTCATCGGGAAGCCATATTTGGGCGGCAGGGGCTGCCCGTCGTAAGTCAATGCCATCAGCGTCTGCGGATGCAGGGCCGTGGCCATGTCGATGCTGGTGAAGTAGTCGTCCACGCACTTGAAGCCGACGTACTTGGCGCTGGTGTCGGCGCCTATATGGCGCAGGAAATCGGCGAAACGCACGCCGCCCCAGCGGCCTATGGCGCTCCAGCCCTCCACGCAGATATGGCGCGTGATCTGTTCTTCCTGCGGCATGGCGCGCAGCTCGGCCAGGCTCCAGGCATGGCGGTCGGCGACCATGCCGGTCACCTCCAGGCGCCAGCTGGCCTCGTCCACCTCGCGCACCTCGTCCTCGCCGTAGTAGGCATTGAAGGGGAAGGGGCGCGTGATCTCGGCTGCTGAATAGGTGGGCGCCAGCCGCGTGGGGCTGAACAGCAGGCCCTGCACGCGGTCGTTGAAGCGCGATACCTGATTGAGCGCGGCCTCGACGTGGCTGTCATCGCTGATGCTGCAGCCCGTGAGCAGGGACAGGCCGCCCAGCGTGAGCGATCGCTGCAAGAAGGCGCGGCGTGCGGGCTGGTCCAGCTTGCGGGCGATCAGCGAGCGTGCCTCGCGCACCACGGCCTCGCCATCGACGCCGGGCAGGGAAGGGGCTTTGAAGATTTTCATGGTGTCTTGGGCGCACGGCCGTGGATCATGGTCAGGAAGGTCCGGGGCACCAGGGCGACCATTGCCAGGTGCACCACCACAAAGGCGACCAGCGCAGCCATGCCGAAGAAGTGCACGCGCCTTGCGGACTCATAGCCGCCCAGCAGCTCGCGCAGCAGCGGGAACTGCACCGACTTCCAGAGCACCAGGCCCGACAGCACGATCACCACCAGGTCCAGCACCACGAACAGGTAGGCCAGCTTTTGCACATGGTTGTAGCGGGCCGGGTCGGCATGCGAGAGCCGGCCCTTGAGGGCGGACACCAGGTCCTGCCGCACGCCCTGCACCGTGATGGGAAAGAACTTGCGCAGCCACCGGCCGCTGGCGATGTTGAGCAGCAGGTACAGCAATCCGTTGAACACCAGCAGCCACATGGCCGCGAAGTGCCATTGCAGCGCCCCGCCCAGCCAGCCGCCCAGCGTGATCGAGCCCGGAAAGCTGAAATCAAAGAACGGCGCCGCGTTGTAGATGCGCCAGCCGCTGGTCACCAGGATGACCACGGCCAGCGCATTGAGCCAATGCGTCAGGCGCAGCCACAGCGGGTGGATGCGCTGACCATCCTGGGGCTGTGCCGGTTGGGGGGTGATGAGGGCGGTGTTCATGGGTCCCATTGTTGGAGGGACCCTGTAGCGGATGTATCACGCAAACTTCAAATAATCGTGATAACTCCCAAGGCCGGCTCAGCCCGCCTGGGCGCACCCGGCCAGATAGTCCACCAGCGTGCGCGCCGCAGGCGATAGCCGGCTGCCGTCCCTGAAGCAGATGGCGAACTGCCGCCGCGCCCAGGCATCGGTGAGCGGCACCATGTGCACACCCTGCGCGCCCTGCGCGCCCTGCACGCCCTGACCGGAGCCCGCCATGCCCAGGATCTCCCTGGGCATGATGGCCACGCCCAGGCCGGCGCGCACGCAGCGGATCGTGGCGTCGAAGGAGCTGACCACGGCGCGGTAATTGATGGGCCGGCCGATGATGGCCGCCGCCCGCGCCAGCATGGTGTAGACGGCCGTGGAAGCGGGCAGGCCCACATGCTCGCAATCCAGCGTTTCGCTGAAGCTGCAGCGGTCGCGCAAGGCCAGCGGGTGGCCGGCCGGCACGGCCACGGCCAGGGTGTCGCAGCGGTAGGGCAGGGTCTGCAGGCCCTCCAGATCGGCCGCGTTCCAGCACACGCCCACCAGGGCCAGGCCTTCGCGGATGGACCGGATGATTTCGCTGCTGGTCAGCTCCTCGATGTCCACACGGATCTGCGCGTGCTCGGGCTTTTGCAGAAAGGCCGCAATGTCATCGGGCAGGGACTCGGCAATCGACGAGACCGAGGCCAGTATCCGCACCTGGCCCTTCACGCCATGCTGGTAGGCCGCCATGTCGCGGGCCGCGCGGTCGGCGCTGGCCAGCATGGCGCGTGCATGCTCCAGCAGCATCAGCCCGGCTGCCGTGGGCACCACGCCCCGGCGGTGGCGCTCCAGCAGCGGGGCCTGCACCTGCTCTTCCAGCAGCGCCATGCGCTTGCTGATGGCCGATGAGCCGATGTGCTGCTGCTCGCCCGCGCGGGCGATATTGCCCAGGTCGCAGGCCGCGACAAAGAGCCGCAGGGTGGTCAGGTCCAGGTCTTTCATGGTGGTTATGGATTTCCATTCGGGAAACTCTGAGGCGAAAAATTATCGCTTCTGCACGCTGGTTGGAATGTCTAAAGTGCCATTCAAGACAAACCACCCCACGCGAACCTTCCCATGCCAGAACCCATCCGTGCCCCGCAGTCCGCCGTCATCCGCGAGGTCGGCCTGCGCGATGGCCTGCAAAGCATCCAGACCGTGCTGTCCACCGAGCGCAAGAAGGAATGGACACGCGACGCCTACGCTGCCGGCCAGCGCGAGATCGAAGTCGGCTCCTTCGTCCCCGCGCGCCTGCTGCCGCAACTGGCCGACACGGCCGAGCTGGTGGCCTATGCCCGAACGCTGCCGGGCCTGTTCGTCTCCGTGCTGGTGCCCAATCTGCGCGGTGCCGAAAGCGCCCTTGCCAGCGGGGCCGACCTGATGCTGGTGCCGCTGTCGGCCAGCCATGCCCACAGCCTGGCCAACCTGCGCAAGACGCCCGATGAGGTCGTGGCCGAGGTGGCCCGCATGCGTGCCGCACGCGATGCCGCAGGTTCGAAGATGCTGATCGAGGGCGGCATTGGCACGGCCTTCGGCTGCACGCTGCAGGGCCGGGTGGAGCCGGCCGAGGTGCTGCGCTGCATGCAGGCCCTGCTGGACGCGGGGGCCGACCGCGTCAGCATGGCCGACACCGTGGGCCATGGCGGGCCGGGCCAGGTGCAATCGCTGTTCGAGCAGGCGCGGCGCATTGCGGGCGAACGCTTTTGGTGCGGCCACTTCCACGACACGCGCGGCCTGGCCCTGGCCAATGTGCATGCCGCACTGCAAACCGGCGTCACGCGCTTCGACGCCACGCTGGCCGGCATCGGCGGCTGCCCCCATGCGCCCGGCGCCAGCGGCAATGCCTCCACCGAAGACCTGGCCTTCATGCTGGACACCATGGACATCGACACGGGCCTGGACATCGAGGCCCTGCTGCGCCTGCGCGCCAAGGTGGCCGCCTGGCTGGATGGCGAAAGCCTGCATGGCGCGCTGTGGCGCGCGGGCCTGCCTCGCAGCGTCACCGCCGACGCAGCCCCCGCCGCTGCATGAACCCCTTACCTTCCCACGAGCACACCTGTATGGCCACCGAACCCCTGCTGCCGCTGTCCGGCATCCGCGTCATCGAATTCACCCACATGGTCATGGGCCCCACCTGCGGCATGATCCTGGCCGACCTGGGCGCCGAAGTCATCAAGGTCGAGCCGCCGGGCGGCGACAAAACGCGCACGCTGCCCGGCCTGGGCATCGGCTTTTTCCGCAGCTTCAACCGCAACAAGAAAAGCGTGGTGCTGGACATCACCACCGAAGCGGGCCGCGCCACCGCTGCCGAGCTGGCCGCTGGCAGCGATGTGGTGCTGGAGAACTTCCGCCCCGGCCTCATGCAGTCCCTGGGCCTGGACTACGCCACGCTGTCGCAGCGCGCGCCCGGTCTCATCTACGTCAGCCACAAGGGCTTTCTGCCCGGCCCCTACGAGAAGCGCCTGGCGCTGGACGAGGTGGTGCAGATGATGGGCGGCCTGTCGTACATGACCGGCCCCGTGGGCCGGCCGCTGCGCGCGGGCACCAGCGTCAACGACATCATGGGCGGCATGTTCGGCGCCATCGGCGTGCTCGCCGCCCTGCGCGAGCGTGAGCGCACCGGGCGCGGCCAGGAGGTGCAAAGCGCGCTGTTCGAGAACTGCGTCTTCCTGTCCTCCCAGCACA
This sequence comes from Delftia tsuruhatensis NBRC 16741, assembly GCF_001571325.1. GTDB lineage: Bacteria > Pseudomonadota > Gammaproteobacteria > Burkholderiales > Burkholderiaceae_C > Comamonas > Comamonas tsuruhatensis. Next base: position 253,091 of record NZ_BCTO01000019.1, on the reverse strand, counting down.
TGCAGCAGTACCTGATGACGGGAGAGGCACCGCCGCCCATGCCCTCGCGCGTGTCGGCCTGGAGCGTCTACGACGTGTTCACCCTGGCCGGTGGCGAGCAACTGTTCATCGGCGCCGTCAGCGACAAGCAGTTCGCCACCCTGTGCCGCGTGCTGGACCGCGCCGACCTGCTGCAGCGCCCCGAATACGCCGACAACGCCGCCCGCGTGGCCGTGCGCCCCCAACTGCTGGCCGAGCTGGGCGCCATCCTGGCCAGCCATGAATCGGCCCGGCTTGCGCCGCAACTGGAGGCCGCCGGCATTCCCTACGCGCCCATCACGCGTCCCGAGCAACTGGTGGACGACCCGCACCTGCGCCAAAGCGGCGGCCTGGCTTCCATGCAGACCGAAGACGGCGGCCAGACCGACGTGGTGCTGCTTCCCCTGCTCATGAACGGCCACCGTCCCGGCGTGCGCATGCCGCTGGCCGGGATTGGCGAGCACACCGAAGAAATCCTCGGAGCCCTTGCATCACGGACCTGACAGCCAACCCCGGGCGCCGAAGGCCGCAGAAAAACCACCCCGGCGCGCATGAGACAACACAAAAAGGAGACAACCCCATGCACTCGTCCCATCCCTTGCGCCGCCGCACCCTGCTGGCCCTGGCCGGCGCATCGCTGGGGGCCGCTGCCCTGGGCGTGCGCGCCCAAAATGGCACGCCGCTGCGCGTCATCCTGCCCGTGGGGGCAGGCTCGGGCGCCGACACCATCGTGCGCTCGGCCCAGACTGCGCTGGTGCGCTCGCTGGGCGGCCAGCCCGTGGTCATGGAGAACCTGCCGGGCGCGGGCGGCATCACGGGAACGCAGGCCCTGGTCAAGGCGCCGGCCGATGGCAACACCATCGCCTTCATCTCCAACAACCACGCCGTCAACCCCAGCGTGTTCAAGAAGCTGCCCTACGACAGCCTGGCCGACATCACGCCGCTGTCCATCGTCGGCGGCTCGCCCTTCGTGCTGGTCGTCCACCCCAAGGTGGCGGCGCGCAATGCGCGCGAACTGCAGGCGCTCATGAAGGCGCGGCCCGGCGACCTCAACTACGCCTCGTCCGGCAACGGCACCATCTTCCACCTCGCGGCCGAAGTCTTTCTGGACGCGGCCGGCACCACGGCGCGCCACATTCCCTACAAGGGCGTGGGCCAGATGGTGGTGGACCTGCTCAGCGGGCAGGTGGACTTCGGCGTGATCGCCGTGGGCACGGCGCAGGCGCACCTCAAATCCGGCGCGCTGCGTGCCATCGGCATCATGGGCCGCGAGCGCGTGGCATCGCTGCCCGATGTGCCCACCGTGGCAGAGCAGGGCTTTCCCGGCGTGGACATCGCCGGCTGGGTGGCCGCCATCGGCCCCAAGGGCATGCCGCCCGCCCAGGTGCGGCGCCTGCACGACGGCATCGCCACCGCCTTTGCCGACCCCGAGGTCAAGGCCGGCTTTGCACGGCGCGACGAATACACCGTGCTCAACAGCCCCGAGGCCGCAGCCCAGTTCCTGCGCTCCGAGCAGGAGCGCTTTGCGCGTCTGGTCAAGAAAGCCAATGTCACGCTGGAATAAAAACTCGGCCCTCTGACTCCTAAGGACAATGCTGGGGCTGTGATCAGCGGGGCGGAGTGGGTGCTGTTGCCGCTGGATCCGCAGCCGGTTGGCCGGACGACATCACCGCCTCCAGCCCGCTTCTCGGGAAGACCGGGCTGTAGTTCACCTGGATCTCGGAGAGCTTGTCATTCACCCGCGTCGTCATGAAATAGCGCGGCATGCCGAATCCCACTTTCATCACCAGGCCGCGAAGTTCGGAGAGGGCGCCGACCTTCACATCGGGATCGACCAGCACGGCAATGCGAACCGTACTTTTGGCATCGGGGGCAGCGGTCAGCTTCCTGGAGAGTGTGTTTCTCAACTGAGCCGGACTGACCCGCTGGCCATCCAGACTGTACGGGCGATCATTGCCGCTTGCCGCATGCATTTCGATCACGGTCAGATCTGCAGCAAGAGCGGGTGGGCCGAGCAGGGCGGCCAGCAGCAGGAATCTTGTTGGTTTCATGGTTCTGTTGTGCGATGCAGAGCTTGTTGACTCACTCGCTCTGTGAGCTTGTACCAGCTCGTCCCCACTTCTCCCAATTTCCCCCCAGATTGGTCGCAAGAATTCCTGTGCAACTCCAGGAAAAGACCATGATTGATTTCTCGCAAACCAACGCTTCACGCATTCGCCCGGCCCTTGTGCTGGCTGTGGCGGCCTTCGCGGCGGCCTGCAGCCATGCGCAGGGCCACGGGGGGCACGGCAATCCGCCGTCGCCGCCGCCCGAGGCCTATACGGCCTGCCAGGGCAAGGCCGAGGGCGACAGCGTGACGCTGACCATGCCCGATGGCAAGACGCTGGCCGGCACCTGCCGCAGCCTGAACGGGCAGCTGGTGGCCATGCCGGCCGGCGGACCCGGCGCAGGCGGGCCGCCGCCCCATCCGCAGCAGTGATCGCGTGGCCCGGCGGGCCACGCCGCCGGGCTGTCTGCAACCCCACGGGCCTGCGCACAGGCCCTCATGAAAAGCCATCCCCATGAACCATTCTCACGATGCCCATGATCTTGCCCACGACCTGGGCCTTCAGCACGATCTGCAAGTCATGGCGCGCCGCCTGTTCGACCGGCGCCGCATGCTGGGCCTGATGGCCTCTGGCGGCGCCGCGGCGCTTCTGTCCGCCTGTGGCGGCGGTGGTGATTCCAGTGATTCGACAGGAACTGGCACGGGCACCGGAACCGGGGCAGGAACGGGCACCGACACGGGTACGGGCACAGGTACGGGCACGGGGACTGGAACCACGACCGGCACCTGCATGGTCGATCCCACGGAAACCGAAGGCCCTTACCCCGCCGACGGCTCCAACGGCTCGCGCGGCAGCCTGGTCAACGTGCTGTCGCAAAGCGGCGTGGTGCGCAGCGACCTGCGCAGCAGCTTTGGCGGCATGAGCGGCACGGCTGCGGGCCTGCCGCTGACGCTCAAGATCACCCTGGTCAACGTCAGCACCAACTGCAGCCCGCTGGAAGGCTATGCCATCTACCTGTGGCACTGCACCCGCGAGGGCGAGTATTCGCTGTACTCCACCGACCTGCTCAACCAGAACTTCCTGCGCGGCGTGCAGGCGACGGACAGCAATGGCGAATGCACCTTTGTGACCATCTTCCCGGGCTGCTATGACGGGCGTTGGCCGCACATGCACTTCGAGGTGTTCCGCAGCCTCAACACGGCCGGCAGCTACACCAACAAGCTGCTGACCTCGCAGATGGCCATGCCCAAGGACGTGGCCAGCGCCGTCTATGCCGGTGTCAGCGGCTACAGCGCCAGCGTCTCCAACCTGTCGCGGGTCAGCGTGACATCGGACAATGTCTTCGGCGACAACACCAGCGAGCAGATCGCCTGGCAGACGCCCACCTTCACCGGAGACACCACCAATGGCCACACCGCCACGATATCCATCGGCATTGCCGTCTGACGCAGCAACTGAATGAGCCTCCGCCTCCCGCGCCTGAAGCTGCAGCACAAGGCCTTCTTCGCCCTTGCCGTGCTGCTGGTGGCCCTGCTGCTGGTGTTTCTCGGCTTCTCGCGCCTGGGGCTGCAGAGGGGCTTGGGGCCCTACATGGCCGAGGTGGAGCTGACCGGCATGGACGGGCTGGCCGAGCGGCTGGTGCAGCACCATGAGCAAAACGGCGGCTGGGATGCGGCGCGCGCCAACCCCGGTTTCTGGCGCGACATGGTGCGCCCGGGCGCAGGCATGGGCCGGGGCTTTCCTGCGGGCGAGCCCGGGCCACGGCCCCCCATGCCCATGCCCATGCCGGAGCCGAGGCCTGGTTTTGAGGGAAGCCACGGCCCGGGGCCGGGCCCGGAGTTTCCGCCGCCGCCTGGGCTGGAAGGCGGAGAGCGTGCCGATCGCTCAGATCGATCAGATCGCTCCGACCGTACAGACCGTACAGACCGCCCCGGCCCGCCGCCGGACCGCCCCTTCGGCGGCCCGTGGGCGCGCGTGGGCCTGCTGGATGCCCAGGGCCAGCTCATCTCCGGCATGGCGCCGCAGCCCGGTGCGGCGCACCGCGTTCTGCGCGCCGCCAACGGGCAGGCCATTGGCGAGATCGTGCTGTCCCCCGTGCAGACCGGGCAGGGCATGCAGCGCGACCTGGACCGTGCCTTCCTCGCGCAGCAGATGGGTTTTGTGGCCTGGACCGGGCTGGCCGGCCTGCTGCTGGCGCTGCTGCTGTCGGCCTGGCTCACGCGGCGCTGGCTGGAGCCGCTGACCGCCTTCGTCGACGGCCTGCGCGGCATTGCGGCCGGGCGGCTGGACACGCGCGTGGCCATCAGGGGCGATGCGGAACTGGCCCGCCTTGCGGAAACCTTCAACGACATGGCCGTGCAGCTGGCCACCATGGAAGCCTCGCGCCAGCGCTGGCTGGCCGACGTGGCGCATGAGCTGCGCACGCCCCTGTCCACCATGCGCGCCGAGGTCGAGGCCGTGCAGGACGGCGTGCTGCCCATGGACGACCGCATGGCGCTGCGCCTGCACCGGCAGATCATGCGGCTGATACGGCTGGTCAGCGACCTGCGCGTGAGCCTGGACGACCCGCAGGCCCTGCACGGCTCGGGCCATGTGCCCGTGCATGTGCTGACCCTGCTGGGCGAGGCGCTGGACGGCGCGCGGCCCGGCTTCGAGCAGGTCGGCATCGGCCTGGACCGCTCCACCGTGGACCAGCTGGCCGCGCGCATTCCGCCGCCGCTGGTGCAGGGCGATCCGCACCGGCTGCACCAGGTGTTTGCCAACCTGCTGGAAAACAGCCTTCGCTACACGGCTGCGGGCGGGCGGCTGCAGGTGTCTGCCGAAATCGTCCAGATGCAGGACCGCAGCATGCTGCAGCTGCGCTGGGACGACACGGCTCCCGGCGTGGCCAGCCAGCACCTGCCGCGCCTGTTCGACCGCCTCTATCGCGTGGACGCCTCCCGCGTGCGCGACGGCGACGGCCTGGGCGGCTCCGGCCTGGGGCTGGCCATCTGCCGCACCATCGTGCAGGCCCATGGCGGCAGCATTGAGGCGGCCGCCTCGCCGCTGGGCGGCCTGCGCATCACGCTGTGGCTGCCCTTGCTGGAAAATCCCGCGCCATGAAGCCTGCCCGCATCCTCCTGGTCGAAGACGAGACCGACATGGCCGCCATCGTCATCGACTACCTGCGCCATGCAGGCTACGAAGTCGAGCACATCCGCCACGGGCGCGAGGCGCTGGACCGCATGCTGCGCTCCCCGCCCGACCTCACCGTGCTGGACATCATGCTGCCGGGGCTGGACGGCCTGGACATCCTGCGCCAGTTCCGCCCCCACAGCGCCAGCCCCGTCATCCTGCTCACCGCGCGCGTCGAGGAAATGGACCGCCTGCTGGGCCTGGAGCTGGGTGCGGACGACTACATCTGCAAACCCTTCGCCCCGCGCGAAGTCGTGGCCCGCGTCAAGGCCGTGCTGCGCCGCAGTGCTGGCCCCGGCCCCGCGCAGCAACGCCTGACGCTGCTGCCCGAGCAGGGCCGCGCCATGCTCAACGGCAGCGTGCTGCCACTGACCAAGCGGGAGCTGACCTTGCTGCAGGCCCTGATGCGCCAGCCCGGCCGCCTGTACTCCCGCGCGCAGCTGCTGGAGCTGGCCTGCGCCGACACGCTGGACGTGAACGAACGCGCCATCGACAGCCACATCAAGAACCTGCGTAAGAAACTCAAGGCGGCGGACGACCGCCATGAGTGGATTCGCTCCGTGTACGGCGTGGGCTTTGCGTTCGAGCCCGATGGCGGGTCCGACACGCGGGCGCAGTGAAGGCTCGGTGAGGGCAGGGCGCAGCCCCTACCTCGACTCGTCGAGGTGCTCCATGAACGTGGTGCCCGTGTAGCGGGAGCGGAACAGGCCGGCCTCCACCAGGCGCGGCACCAGCTGCTCCAGCACGCAATGCAGGGACTCGACGGAGCCGCCGGGCGCGGCCAGAAAGCCGTCGATGGCGCCGGCGGCGCTCCACTCGGTGATCTGCGCCACGGCATCGTCCACCGTGCCGACCACCTGCCAGTGCGCGGCGGAGAGGATTTCCGGCCGCTGCAGCAGCTCGTCGATGCGCAATGACTCGCGTTCCATCAGGCGCCTGAGCAGGCCCGCATGCGTGCGGCTGGACGGGGTTGCCACGGGCGGCGGAAGGTCGGCTGCGGTGATCGGCCGGTCTGCGGGCCAGTCCGTCAGGTCCAGGCCGACCATGGCCTTGATCGATGCCAGCTTGCGGCCCCTGTCCACCCGGCCGTGCGTCTGCTGGAACATCTCCCGGGCCTGCTCGCGGGTGTCGGCCAGGTACAGGCTCAGGCCGGGCAGCAGGCGCACATCCCGCGCCTGGCGGCCATGGCGCTGTGCGCGCCGAGACAGGTCCCGGCGCAGCTCCAGCGCCGCGTCCAGGTCCGGCGTGGGCGCGAAGACGATGTCTGCCACCGATGCTGCAAAGTCGCGCCCGGTGCTGGATGCTCCCGCCTGCACCAGCGGAATGCGCGGGCCGCCGAACTCCGGCAGGTTCAGCGGGCCGCGCACCTTCAGGTGCGGTCCCTCGTGGTCTATGGGGTGGACCAGCGAGGCGTCGGCGTAGCGGCCGCTGTGCCGGTCGATCTTCAAGGCCTCGTTGGGGAAGCTGGCCCACAGCCGGCGCACCACGTCGGTGAACTCTGCGGCCCGCGCATAGCGTTCATCGGCATCGGGCATGGCCTGCAGCCCGAAGTTCTCGTGGCCCTGCAGGGCCGTGACGATGTTCCATCCGGCGCGGCCGTTGCTGATCCAGTGCAGCGACTGCAGCTGGCGCGCCACCGCATAGGGCGGGAAAAACGTGGTCGATACCGTGGACACCAGGCCGATGCGCGAGGTCTCGCGCGCCAGCGCGGCCATCAGCACCGTGGGGTCCAGGCTGGCGAAGCCCGCGCCCGTCTCCAGCGCCTCCATGGGCAGAAAGCTCACGTCCGGGCGGAAGACGAAGTCCAGGTGCGCGGCCTCGGCGCGCCGGGCCAGGTCCAGGGCGAAGTCGCTGGAGTACAGCCCTTCGATATGGCTGCCGGGCCGCCGCCAGGCGTCGCCGCTCAGCCAGGTGGGGGCCAGCGAAAGGCCGATGTGCAGGGGTTTGCGGGGTGTCATGTCTGCTGTCATTCCCATCTCAGAACGTTCCGCGCACGCCCACGCCGATCATGCGCGGCGCGGTCATGCTGGCCTCGATGCCGCCGATGCCGCGGTTTTGCTGCAGGTACGTCGGTGCGCGCCTGTCGAACACGTTCTTGATATAGCCGTACAGCTGCACGCGCGCGCTGTAGGCATAGGTCATGCGCAGGTCGGCGATGGTGTTGGAGCCGACCGCATAGGCGCGCGTGTTGGCGGTATCGGAGTAGTAGCCGTCCAGGTGGCGCACCTGGCCGGAGACATTGAACCGGGGGCTGGCGTCCCAGCTCACGCCCAGGCTCAGGTTGTAGCCGGGCGAGCGGGCGAAGCGGTTGTGCTCGTAGCCGGGGTTGCTGCCCATTTCCTCGATGCGGGTGCGCAGCACGCCCACGCCGGCCTTGATCCGCAGGTTGTCCAGCGCGCGGTAGTCGGCGCCCAGCTCGAAGCCGTAGGCATGGGCCTTCTCCGCGTTGATGGTGTAGGACTGGGCCACGCCCGGGGAGATGACCACGGGGATGTTGTACTGCGCATCCCGCATGTCCATGTAGAACAGGTTGGTGTTGAGCATCAGCCGGTCATCGAGCAGGCTGGCGCGGCTGAACAGCTCGTAGTTCCAGATCGACTCCTTCTTGAAATACGCCCACTGCCGGCTGGTGAGGTTCAGCGACACACCGCCCGGGTTGTAGCCCCGGCTGACCAGCGCGCCCACGGTCCAGCGCGGTGTGGCGGCATAGGCCAGGGACAGCTTGGGCAGCAGGGCCGAGAAGGTTTTCGTGTAGTCGAGGGCGGTGGGTGCCAGCACCGAAGTGCCGGTGCGCACCACCTCGTCCTGTTGGTAGCGCAGGCCGCTGGTCAGGGTCCAGCGGTCGGCCAGGCGCCAGTTCAGCTCGCCGAAGACGCCCAGGTTCTTCTTCGTGTCGTCGAAGGCGGACAGGCCGCGCAGCAGCAGGCTTTCGTCCGTGCCGGTGCGCGCGTAGTAGACGCCGCCGAAGCCGCTCAGGCGGTCCTTGTCGCTGCCCACCAGGGCGCGGAACTCATTGGAGACATTGTTCTGGCGGATATCGGCATCGCCCTCGCCGGGGATGCCCGTGTAGCGCTGCACGGACGAGCGCGAATACTGGGACTGGTTGACCAGCCGCACGCCGTTGCCCAGCTCGTAGCTGAGGTCGAGGATGCCGGTGTCGGTCTTCTGCTTCCAGCTGGGCATGGTCGTCGTCCAGTGCTCCAGCGCGTTGAACGGAGCGGACGCTGCCTCCTGGCTGGGGCGGTTGCTGTCGTTGTGGGAATAGGTGAACTTGGCCTCCAGGCCCGGAACGCTGCTGGGCAGCCACAGGAACTTCATGCGTGCGTTCAGCGCGCGGAAATCCTGATCGGCCTGGCCCCGCTGGAACTGCGGATTGGTGTAGTCGATGAAGGTATCGCGCCCAGAGTAGTCCACGGCCAGTCGCGCGGCCAGCTCCTCGCCCACGGGGCCGGAGACGGCGATGGACGCTCGCCGCGAGTGGTAGTCGCCCGCCTCCAGCTGGTAGGCCCCTTCGCGCTTGAAGCTGGGGTCCTTGGTGTTCACGACGATGGCGCCCGCAATGGCATTGGCACCCTGCGAGGTGGTCTGCGGGCCGCGGAACACCTCGATGCTCTCCACATCCCAGACCGAGGTCGCGCCGAAGAACATCTCGTTGTAGTTGAGGTAGTGCCCGTCCAGGTTGATGGTGGCGCGCGGCACCGTGCCGCCCCAGAAGACGTTCTGGCCGTTGTTGGGGCCCTGCGTGTCCTGCCCGCGGATGATGGGCGCGCCCACCGTGTCGGTGTAGACCACGTTGGGCACGTCGTGCAGCACCTCGTGGACCGAGGCATTGCCGGACTCCTGCCGGGCCAGGTCCTTGCCGGCCTTGACCGACACGGAGGAGGCCGTGTCCTTGAGTTCGCGCCTGACCTTTTCTCCGCTGACCACGACCGCTTCAAGCGCGTTGGATTCCCCCCCGGAACCCGATGTGCCCTGAGCGAAGGCGCCGGCCGGCGCCATCAGGGTAGAGAGTGCGATGGCGCCCGCCCGGGACGGGAGCCTGCGATGGAAACACAGCTTCACAGCATCTTCCTTTGATGAGAATGATTCGTATTTTTCAAAGGTCGCCATCATGCATTGAAATTCCACAGTAGGGAATGCATTCCCACATGCGGAAGAAAAAAACAGCGGCGAAATGGTGTGCGCGCACCTGTGCAGAGCCTTCGGCAGAGCCGGTATCATCGACACCGGCGGCGCCTGCGCCCCCACCTGCGATGCGCCTGGTACAGGCAAGAAAGCCCAGCCCTTGAAAACAACAACACCTCAGACGACAGCCGGCGAGAAGCGCTCCGGCACCATCCAGTCCGTCTCCATCGCCACCCGGTTTCTCATGGTCCTGGCCAATGCCGAAAGCGAGCTGGCGCTGGGCGAGGTGGCCCGGCGAACGGGAACGGGGGGCTCCACGGCCCACCGCTACCTGCAAAGCCTCGTCAAGGAAGGCCTGGCCAAGCAGGACCCGGCCAGCGGCCTGTATGACCTGGGCAGCGCGGCGCTGAGCATCGGCATTGGCGCGCTCAAGCGTGTGGATGCGGTGGAGATTGCGGCGCAGCGCATGAAGGCGCTGACGCACAGCCATGCGCTCAGCGGCGGCGTGGCCATCTGGACCGACCGCGGGCCGACCCTGGTGCGCTGGTACCGCAGCGCCTACTTCTCGATCAACCCGCTGGCGCTGGGCGACATCCTGCCCATAGACAACACCGCCTGCGGCCTGGTGTTCCAGGCCTTCCTGCCCAAGGCCACCATCGACGCCGCACGGCGCCAGCAGCCCGCCGATTTCCGTGGCAAGCCGCCGGCCAAGGCCGTGCTCGACGAAGTGCGCGAGCGCTGCTGGTCCGAGATGACCAGCCACCTGCTGTCCAACGTCACGGGCCAGGCGGCGCCGGTGTTCGATGCGCAGCATGAAATCGTCTGCGCGGTCACCACCGTCTCGGACCTGGGCCAGCTCAAGTCACCGGAAGACCGGGTCGCGCTGTTCCGCGAGGCCAGCCTGATCAACCAGTCCACGGGCGGGCGGGCCTTCAGCGCAGATTCGCCTTGAAAGCCGCGCCGGGAAGAATGGCCGGGCGCCTCAGTTCCCTGCGGCGCGCTCCACGGCATTCGCGGCCCTGCGCCCCCTGGGCACCACCAGGGGTGTCCCCGACACGGGGTCCGCAATGATCACGGCCGGCAGGCCGAACACCTCCTGCACCAACTGCTCCGTGAAGATCGCCCCGGGCGCGCCCTGCGCGGCAATGCGCCCGTCGCGCATGGCGATCAGGTGCGAGGCATAGCGGCAGGCCTGGTTGAGGTCGTGCAGCACCGCAACCACCGTGCGGCCGGCGTCGTTGAGATCCGCCAGCAGCTCCATCAGCTCGATCTGGTGGGCGATGTCCAGGAACGTCGTGGGCTCGTCCAGCAGCAGGATCGGCGTCTGCTGCGCCAGCACCATCGCAATCCACACCCGCTGGCGCTGGCCGCCTGACAGCTCGTCCAGCAGGCGGTCGGACAGCGCTGCCACATCGGTGGCCTGCATGGCCTCGGCCACGGCCTGCTCATCCGCGTCCGTCCACTGCCTCAGGAAGGATTGATGGGGGTAGCGCCCCCGCGCCACCAGGTCCGCCACCGTGATGCCCTCGGGCGCCACCGCGCTTTGCGGCAGCAGGCCCAGGCGCCGTGCCACCTCCTTGGCGGGAAATTGCGAGATGTGCCGGCCATCGAGGATGACCTGCCCGGCCACCGGCACTAGCAGCCGCGACAGCGCGCGCAGCAGGGTGGACTTGCCGCAGGCATTCGGCCCCACGATGACGGTGAAGGAGCCATCGGGAATGGCAAGGGACAGGCCCTGCGAAATCGTGCGCTCGCCGTAGCGCAGCGTCACCGCATCAGCACTCAGGCGCTGCGTCATGGCCGGTCATTTCCCACAATCGATAGGTCCTTCGGTGTTTGCAATGTGGAATGAATTCTACAATACGGAATACGCTGAAGACGCCGCCCTGGCGCCCGGCCCCGTCGCTTCGGATCGAGATGAACAGACTCCAACTTGCCGCCCTGGGCGCGGCCGCCGCACTGGCCGTGCTGGCCTGTTTCGCATGGTTTCCACGCGCCGCCGTTCCCGTGGCGGGCGCCGCACCGCATACATCGCATGCGTCGCATGCATCGGGTACACCGGCTGCAGCACACGCAGACCATGCACCGCTGCCCCGGCGCATCGTCTCCACCTCGCCCAGCGTGACCGGCATCCTGCTGGCCATCGATGCGCCGGTCGTTGCGACCGCCGCGACCACGCCCAGCCGCATGACCGACGACAAGGGCTTTTTCTCGCAATGGGCCGCGGTTGCCGACAAGCGCGGCGTGCAGGTGCTCTACCGCAACCTGCAATTCGACATCGAGGCCGCCATCGGCGCCAGCCCCGACCTGCTGGTGGCCTCCGCTACCGGGGCCGACAGCGTGGCCCAGCACCGCACCGAACTGCAGGCGCAGGGCGTGCCCATGGTCGTGGTCGACTACTCCAGCCAGTCCTGGCAGGACATCGCCACCGAGCTGGGCCGCATCACGGGCCATGCGAAGCAGGCCGCCGCAGCCATTGCCCGCTTCGATGCCCATGTGGCGCAGACCGCCGCCTCCATCACGCCCCCGGCCCAGCCCGTCAGCATCGTCGCCTACAACCTGGCCGGCAGCTACTCCATAGGCCGCGCCGCCAGCCCCCATGCGCGGCTGCTGGCCGCACTGGGCTTCAAGGTGGAGGGCCTGCCGCCCGCGCTGGCCGCCCAGGTCACACGCGCCTCGGACTTCGAATTCATCTCCCGCGAGAATCTTTCGGCCGCCATCACCGGCGACCCCGTCTTCCTGCTCGGCGCCTCGCAGGGCGATGTGCAGGCCTTCCTGGACGATCCGCTGCTGGCCAACCTGCCCGCCGTTGCCGGCCGGCGCGTCTATCCGCTGGGCCCGACCTCGTTTCGCATCGACTACTACTCGGGGCAGCAGATGGTCGACGCCGTGGCAAGCCATTTCCGCTGAGCCATGCGTGCACGGCTCCAAGGCGCGGTGGCTCGGCCTGCCTCGCGTGCTCCGCGCGCTCCCCTGCACTGCAGGCGTTGGCTGGGCCTTGCAGGCGGGCTGCTGGCGCTGGCCATCATTGCCGTGCTCGGCATCACCGTCGGCTCGCGCGACATAGCACTGGCCGACATCCTCGGCGCGCTGCGGGCTCCGGACCTGCGTGATGACCAGCACCTGATCGTCAGCCTGCTGCGCATGCCCCGCACCGTGGTGGCCATCCTGGCCGGCATGGCGCTGGGTGTGGCTGGTGCGCTCATGCAGGCCGTCACCCGCAATCCCCTGGCGGAGCCGGGCCTGCTGGGCGTCAACGCGGGTGCGGCGCTGGCCGTGCTCATCGGCATGACGGCCTTCGGCCTGACGTCCGTGCTCCAGTACGTCTGGTGCGCCTTTGCCGGCGCGGGGCTGGCGGGCGCCGCCGTCTTCGCGTTCGGGCAGTCCCGGGGCGCGGGCGCGCACCCGGTGCGCCTGGTCCTGGCCGGGGCCGGCCTGTCGGTCATGCTCACCTCCAGCGCCGGCATCATCCTGCTCAACGCGCCCCCGGAAGTCTTTGACGGCTTCCGCCACTGGGCGGCCGGCTCCCTGGAGGGCAGCGGCTATGCCAGCGCCGCCGTGCTGGCGGCCGCCGTGGCGGCGGGGCTGGCGGCGGCCTGGGCCATCGTCGGCCAGCTCAACGCCATGGCGCTGGGGCATGACGTGGGCCTGGCGCTGGGCGTCAATGTGCGCGCCACCGCGCAACTGGCCTGCCTTGCGGTCATGCTGCTGGCCGGGGCGGCCACGGCGGCCGTGGGGCCCATTGCCTTCGTCGGCCTGGTGGCGCCGCATCTTGCACGCCTCTCGTGCGGGCCGGACTACCGCTGGATACTGCCGCTGTCCGCGCTCTACGCGGCGGTGCTGCTGCTGGGGGCCGACGTGCTGGGCCGCGTCGTCGCGGCGCCTGCCGAAGTGGCTGCGGGCATCGTCGCCTGCCTGATCGGCGGGCCGTTCTTTGTCTGGGTGGCGTGCAGATACCGGTTGAGCAGGCTATGAAGACCTCCGTGAACACATCGGTTGTGCGCTGGGGAGCCTGTTCGTTTCTCTGGCGGCCCAGGCCGCTGGCCGTGGGCATGGCGCTGGTCGTGCTGGCCCTGGTGCTGGGTGTGCTGCTGCTGGGCACGGGAACCCTGCCCCTCAGCCCCGCCGAAGTGCTCGACAGCCTGCTGGGCACGGGCTCCAACCCCGCAGCAGAGCGCATCGTGCAGCGGGTGCGGCTGCCGCGTGTCCTCACGGCCGTCTTCGTGGGCGCGTCGCTTGGCATGGCGGGCGCCATCTTCCAGTCCATCTCCCGCAACGCGCTGGGCTCGCCGGACGTGATCGGCTTCACCACCGGCGCGGCCAGCGGGGCGATTGCGCTCATCGTGCTCGGTGACGCCGGGCCGCTGTGGACATCGCTGGCCGCCGTGCTGTCGGGCATGGCCACGGCGGCGGTCGTGCTTGCGCTGTCCGGTGGCCGGCGTGCGGCCGGCGGTTACCGGCTGGTGCTGGTGGGCATAGGCATGGGGGCCACGCTCTCGGGCCTGAACACCATCTTGCTGGTCATGGGGGACCTGGACCGGGCCGTCGCCGCGCAGCGCTGGCTGGCCGGCTCGCTCAGCGCGCGGACCTGGGCGCATGTCGCGCCCGCCGCACTGGGCTTCATCGCCATCGTGCCCGTCGTGCTGTGGTGCGCCCGCCGCATCAACCTGCTGGAGCTGGGCGACGATGCCGCCACACAGCTCGGCGTCAACGTGCCGCGCACGCGGCTCACCATGGTGATGGCTGCCGTGGCCCTGACCGCTATCGCCACGGCAGCGGCGGGGCCCATCGCCTTCATCGCGCTGGCCGCGCCCCAGGTGGCCAGGCGCCTGGGCCTGTCGCCCGACGTGCCCCTGTTCACGGCGGCAGCCATGGGCGCCGTTCTGCTGCTGGCGGCCGACATGCTCAGCCAGTGGGCACCCGTGCGCCTGCATCTGCCCATCGGATTGGTGACCGGGCTGCTGGGCGGGGTGTATCTGCTGTGGCTGCTGTTTCGCACGCGCAAGGGATAGACGGCAGTGCAGGGTGCAACGGGGCGCAGCCCCATGGCCTCCGGGACTACCTGACGCCCCGCGCTGCCCCAGGCCCCACCACGGTGTACACATGCCCGGCCTCTTCGGCAGCCACCTTGGCCGCCTCGCTGCGGCGCACCTCCGCCTGGTCCTCGTATTCGCAGTTCATCACCCGGGCTTCGCTGCCGGCGTATTCCGCCAGCGATTCAGCGCTGTTGCGAATGGTCACCAGCGCCTGCGCCACCACGTCCAGCCGCTGATGGCCCTCGGGAATCTCCAGCCAGGCCAGCGCCAGCTGGGCCAGGGCGGAAACCTCGGCACAGCCTTGCTGCACGAAGCGGTCCATTTCATGCAGCGCTGTTGCAAGCTTCTGGGCGTGGGTGTTTTCGGGGGGAGGGGATGGGGGGATGTGCTTCATGGGTTCGACTCTCCACGAAGCATTCCATTGGCGTCTGACATCGCATCTCCTTCAGAAAGGGGTGATGCTTGCCGGTTTTTCGTGATGCAGATACTACGAGTTGCGTAGTTGATTGGCAGGGTGTTCAAGAAGATGGGGGCTGTCGAGTGGGTCTGAGGGGGCGGCCAGCTTGTCGCAAGCGCACAGATCAATCGCTATGCGTTGGGCAAGCCCAAGCCGTACCTGCTGTACCGTGCGCAAGCTGGCCGAAGTCCTCAAGGTGCCGACGGCGTTTTTCTGCTCGGATACGGATGATGGAGTTAGCAGTCGCTGCTCAGCGATGGGCAGGCGAGTGAGGATGTGCGGGAGAACGTACGAGGATGTTGGGGAATTAGGGCGGCTCTGCCCTGCCATCCCTAGGGCCGGCGAAGACAGTCAGCTCCTGCTTGGTTCTTGTGCGCTGACACAGCAATTCCTCGATAAACAGGATGCCGACATCGATACCGTATGGCTGGCTCAATCCGGTTACGACCTGCCCCTCAGCGACGAATACCTCGTCAAGGTCGAAGATGCCAACAGGCACTACGTTCGTTCGATCACCGGGCCCATCGTGATTTGCGTCGCTCAAGCCGGGGAGCATGCCTATGGCGCGATAGTAGGCTGCCTCGGCATCGCTGGCAGCGAACAGATGCGACGCGATGAAATGGCGTTTCTCTCTGCGGTTGACGTCGTAAGGTGGCTGCGTGCTGAGCGAAGCGTTCTCCTCCTTCATGAGGAAATGGGCAATGTATAAGGACATCAATAAGGTACTTTCAACTGCAGTGCCGTGGTGAATCCCCCATCTGGCCGTCAGAAGCCGGATGCGGACGGCTCAGTCGACGGACATCGTCTGGATGAAATGGTCAGACATTGTGATCGATCACTTCTATTTCCTCGCATATTACGAAGTGATTTCCAATTTCCAGGACAACCGCGCTTGTTTCGACGATATGCGTGTCGATCAGTTGTGTTTTTAAATAGGATCCAATGCGATCTCGAACGCTGGTGAGGACAGAGATAGGACCGCGCAAGAGCAAGCCATAGCCTCCAGTCAGCAGTGTATGAAAGGATGCCGGTGAACCCGGCATCATTCTGGATGCGGCCAGCCAGCCTTTGTAGTGGTGATGAAGAATTTCCCAAATATAGGCATAAATTTGGTAAGGATCCTGGGGGCACGAGGAGAAGTAAAGGCTGCCTTGTCTTCCGGAGCGGTTCAGGAGCAAGGGGTGCTCCCGGTATACGGATATTGCATTTGCACTGCAAATGCACACGTCGGTGTCCAGCCATTGCTTGCACACGATTTTGGATTCTCTGCGTATCCGTGAATTTTTCCAGTCATCGCATTCGATCGAAATGAAGAGTTCATTGTTCTCTGAACGACTTATGGATGTAATCAGGCCGTTGCTGTCATCATGGAAAATTTCTGCCAGTGCCTCAATATTCATGTCTTCTGGAATGTCATGGGTGGATGTTCGGCGCCCCAGGACATGAGAGCCACCATATGTCTGACGTTTTATTAATTAGTGATTTTTACTGAGTTTTCGCAGATGCGTCTGATCGGCCGAAAGCAGTTCTCGGCATCTTATTCCTCAAGTGTCAACATTTGCTTTAGCCATTGATCCGCCGTCATGTCCTCAACTCCGATCACATGATGTATATACATCATCGCCTTTTGCAGGCCGTATCGTCCGTCCAGCCTGTATAGAAGATAGTTGGCTGTGATCACTGCGCCGGTGGGCCAGAGCCGCCGAAAACTCTCCAGATCCTTGTCAACGATTTCGCCATAATTGGCCAGATCACCGCACTCCGCTTCGATGGATCGACCAAGAATATTCTCGATCGTGGTTCTTGTATCTGCATTTATCTTGAATGCCATTGTTATCTCCATGCGGCCGTATTGATTGTGCTTGATCTCAAGAGCTTGTACCACGGACTGGCATTGTCTGTCGTCGCACGCCGGTTGTCATCTGCATCAAGCCCGCCTAGACCAATCTATTGAATGACGCAGCTATTCCGATTCGTTCGCACTCTGCTTCGGCCTGTTGGACTTCAAAATCCAGAAAATATCCTAGGTCCCAACAGAGTTTCCCGGCTCGGTGCTGCTCATCAAGTCTGGCAGGCACAAAATGCTCTGCAAATGAAAGAGCTTTCTTTAACTGGATCAATGCCTTAAGGCCCTTTATTCCTGTGGAAACCGATGCCGTTCCAACGAACAGGTCATGGCCTTTCACGTCCGAAAGATCGGGGATGTAATTGCAGCGCACTGCACATCCATTCCCGCATTTTTTGCAGTGCCATATTTCCATTGCAGATTTCTCCGCGGGGCGATGAAAATCAGTACTTGTACAGATGGGGCATTCCATGTTGGAGGCGGGTTGCTGGTGCTTCCAGTAGATTCAAACCTGGCTTCAGGGTCGCAGTCGGCTGATTGTGCCGCATGATGAGGAGCCTGGCATCGTGATTCAGGCGTGCTGCCATGCATCCTCAGCGTTTGCGGTGGCGGTGAGTAGGCATGGTGGCAGGTCGCCTCGCGATGGCGTGCATGTCTTCGGGCGGAGTGCCCGCATGTGTCACGCGACAGGGATGGTGAGCCTACGGAGGGTGAAGGAGGTTGACGGGACCTGTGCGAGGTAAGGACAATCGATCGTCATGGACACTGAAAATTAAATCTTGACACCACATGAACGTTATTGAAGCTGTAATGCACATGTCGCTTTGCGCGAAGGCTCCCCATCCTGTCCTGGTGGTTGACGGGGTGCCGCTTGAGTTATGGTTGAAAGAGGCAGATTGCTCGGCTGTCTTTGGAGAAGATACTGTGGGTGGCCTTGTCCCGGCCCAAGGGTGGCTTATTGATGAGTGCGATTTGCAAAATGCCTGGTATCTTTTGAATCCAAAAAATGAAAATTCGTCGACGATAGTGCCAATCATGATCTGTCCAGATGATATGGATATGAATTGCACTGTTGCGGTGGTAGAGCAGCTGGTTGATGAAGAAATGGTGAGTTGGGCGAGAATCGGACGTGCTATCGATGTGAGAAATGGTATTGTTGTTTCGGTTGAATGGGTAGCGGGAAATAAAAGAGCAGTATTTGACAAGACGGCTTTTTCTGCGGCGGTTGATGAGTTGAGGCGTCTGACAGAGGAGGTCTGGAGCTAGCCTCTGGCCACAGTCGCAAAGCTGGAATTGAGCGCCTTGCGGAAAACCAGTGATTCCTGGTCGATCGAGGTTGCCAATCCTCACCCAAACAACCCCCCCTCATCCAACAACTCAAACGCCACCTCAGGCGTCCTCTCCATCCCCCGTCGAATCGCTGCAGGAATCGCTTGCCGCGTCTTGCTGCACAGCCCGCGCATGGGCAGGACCTCGATCTGTATGCCGCGCACGGTGCGCACTTCGCTGGCGCCGGGTTCGATGCGCACGCGGATGCCAAGCTGCTCATACATGCGCTGCTCCACATGGCGCAGGTCCTGCAGGCTGGTGATCTGCTCCAGCCGGTGTAGCAGGCGCTTTTCCTCTTCCCTGGTGAGTCGCAGGATGCGCTGGTCGGCCATGGAGTCGGCGAGCAGGGCGTCGTGCTCGCAGATGCAGGCGCCCGGAGGGCAGGGGACTCGGATCGGAATCTGAACGGGAAAGCTCATCGATGCCCAAGGAAGATCCGCCCCGGCCGGGACGGTGCAGGCCATGCTAGTTCAAGGCTGCAGCGGGGCCAAGGGGAAAGTCCTGGGCAGCTTCCATCTCTGCAATGTGGCTTGCCTGATGCCGCAGGATGCGGAGGGCGGGGCAGAGATTCGGTGTGTCTGCGAGGCCGAATGCAGGCTTTGAGAAGCAGCTGTTGGCAAGGTGATGAAGGGATGCAATCCGAAGTGGGAATCCGCATCGTCCATTGCGCGAATGATTCAAATGCAACTGATAAGATGCCCGCGCCCAAGTCGGGCATGAATGAATCAATTGAATAAGGGAGCGGAACACATGAAGAAGCTGATCATTGCAATGGCCGTTGCGCAGATGGCATTGGGCGTTGCCGCCGCACCTGTGGCCAATCGCGACAGTGCGATAAAGGCTTGCCTCAAGACATTCCCCGAAGCGGCTTCTCCCGTGGACGACAAGATGCGAACGTTTGCACAGGACGATCGCATCAATCTTGAGTTCAACTACATGGGCGCAAAGCTGGTGTGCTCCGTGGGCAAGACCAGTGCGGAGGTGGAAGAGGCCAGCGTGATGGGGCGCAAGTTCTCAAAGGCTGATTTGGAATCCTCGCAGGAAAAGCGCCAATCCAATGAACAGGCAGTTGGCCAGATCGCCGCTGGCAATTGGAAGAGCTTCGTGGCAAACGCGAAGATCAGTACATCCAAGAAGCTCCAGAATCCCCAGTCTGCACGCTTCAAGGACTTGTTTATCAGCAACGTGGATGAACAGCCCACGCTGTGCGGAAAAATTGATGGCAAGAATGAAGCCGGTGCCTATTCCGGCTATCGCGCTTTCTATTCGAATGCTGCCAGTACGCTGGTGGCCGCAGAGACTGGCCAAAGCCCGATGTTCAAGGCGATGGTGGATGAGTTCTGCAGCTCTAAATTCGCAGACGCTGAGTAACGTGAAGGTCGAACGCTACGGGTCAGACTGACTGCTCACGATTTCTGACTCCTCCCATAAAGATTCTCCAACCCCGCCCACACCCTGCGCGTGAGCGGCTTGCTCTGCGCCGCAGGCCGCCGGTAGAGCCGCACGTTGATGGGCACGTCCTTGTCGGGCCCGGCCGCGCGGGCCAGGCGGCCCTCGGTCAGGTCGGTCTTGACCAGGGTGAGCGGCAGCCAGGCCAGGCCCAGGCCCTGGTGGACCATGGCGTGCAGGGAGTCGGCCAGGTCGGCCTCGTAGACGGTGCGCAGGCGCGTGGTGTCGCACAGCTCGTGCAGGTGGCTGCGCAGGATCTTGCCCAGGGACATGCTTTGCGCGTAGTCCAGGTAGGGCACCAGCGGGCCGCCGCCGTGGGCGGGCAGGGCGTACTTGGGCAGTTGCGGGACCAGGGGGATGCTGACGGGGATCAGCGTGTCCTGGCCCACGGGCAGCCAGGCCAGGTGGTGGCCCTGAAGGCTGCCTTCGATGGCGGGCTGGGCGTGGCACATGAGCAGGTCCACCTTGCCTTGCAGCAGCATTTCCACGCCGTAGTCCAGGCTGGTAGTGACCACTTTCCAGCACAGCTGGGGCATGGCCTGGTTGAGGGCGGTGATGATGCCCGGCAGGACGGTGTGCGACAGCGTGCGGCCGGCCGCGATGGTGATGGTTTCATCGCGCGTGCGGAGGGGGCGCTGCAGCAGGCCGTGGGTCTGCTCCAGGATGCCCAGCACTTCATGGGCCGAGGCCAGCAGCGTCTTGCCGGCGGCCGTGAGCGTGGTGGACTGGTGGCCGCGCTCGACCAGGGGCGTGCCCGCCCATTCCTCCAGCGCGCGGATGCGGCGGCCAAAGGCAGGGTGGGTGATGTGGCGGCGCTCGGCGGCCTTGTAGAGGCTGCCGGTGTCGGCCAGGGCCTGCAGGTCCTGCAGCAGTTTGAGGTTGAGTTCGTGCATGGGTAGGGTGGGTGCAGGACTGTGCTGATCCGGCACAGCGCCGCCGCAATCGGCACAGCACCAAGGCGGGGCATGCCTAGCATGGCGGCATGCGAGAGAAGCCCTGTTATGCCTGAAGTTTGCCTCAGGAAGATGCAAAGCCATTTCATTGGCGGTGCGCAGCGCACGGTGCGGGATCTGCCGATCCAGCACAGGGAAGTGGTGCGCAACGGCGGCGAGCGGCCGCTGGACATGAATGGCAGCTATGCCGTGGGCCAGATGTATGCCATGGAGTACCGGCTGGCGCGTCCGCGCAGCCCCCTGCCGGTGCTGCTGTGGCACGGCGGCGGCATGACCGGGGCGCAGTGGGAGTCCACGCCCGATGGGCGCCAGGGCTGGCTGTGGCGCCTGCTGGAGGCCGGCCATGACGTGGTGGTCTGCGATGCCGTGGAGCGCGGCCGCGCGGGCTGGGCGATGTTCCCCGAGATCTATGCCGAGGCGCCCGTGTTCCGCAGTGCCGAGGAGGCGTGGACGCTGTTTCGCATAGGCCATGCGGCGCCTTCAGGCGTGGACCTTAGCCTGGGCGAGCCCTTCGTCGGCCAGCGGTTTCCACATGAGAATTTTGGTGCCCTGGTGCGGCAGATGGTGCCGCGCTGGCTGGGGCATGAGGCCATGGCCATGGCGGCCTATGACGCGCTGCTGGAGCAGTTCGGCCCCTGTGTGGTGATGGGCCACAGCCAGGGCGGTGGCTTTGCCGCGCATGCGGCCATCCGCAAGCCGCACCTGGTGCGCGCCGTGGTGGGGGTGGAGCCTACGGGCATGCCGGTGCTGCAAGAAGGGCAGCAAGGTCAGCAGGGGGCGGATGCCTTCGCGCCTGCCTCGGCCATCCCGCACCTGGCGGTGTGGGGCGACCATTTCGCGCACAGCCCGCAGTGGCAGAAGTACCGCGCGCAGACCGATGTGTATTGGCAGCTGCTGCGCCGCCTGGGCGGCCGTGCCGAGGTGCTGGACCTGCCGGCCGCAGGCATCACCGGCAATTCGCATTTCTGCATGCTGGACACCAATGGCGACGAGGTGCTGGGCCGGGTGCTGGCCTGGCTGGAGCGCCTGGGCCGATGACTGGCGGGTTACTGGCGGGTCGCTGGCCGATGACTGGCCGGTGCTGGTCCCGAAGAATTTCAACGAGGAGAAAAATCTCATGCAACGCCGCAATTTCATGATCCGCAGCCTGTCTGCAACCACGGCGGCCCTGGCCCTGGGCGCCCTGGCGCCCGCGCAGTCGGCCCTGGCTGCCGATGCCGGCTGGCCCACGGCCGAGCCCATCCGCCTGATCGTGCCGTTTCCGCCCGGCGGCACGGCCGATGTGGTGAACCGCCTGTTCGCGCAGCAGCTGGGCAAGGTGCTGGGCGCCTCGGTGATCGTGGAGAACAAGGCCGGTGCCGGTGGCTCGCTGGGCACGCGCTTCGTGGCCGATGCCAAGCCGGACGGCTATACGCTGCTGGGCGCCACGTCCAGCACGCACGGCACGAATCCGGCCGTCTACACCAAGCTGCCCTATGACGCGGTGAAGGATTTCACGCCCATCACCCAGGTGATCACGGTGCCGGGCGTGCTCAGCGTGCATCCCTCGGTCAAGGCGGCGAATCTGAAGGAGCTGATCGCGCTGGCCAAGGCGCAGCCGGGCCATCTGTCGTATGCGTCCTCGGGCGCGGGCGGTCTGGGCCATCTGGCCATGGAGCTGTTCAAGGCCAAGGCGGGCGTGCAGATCATGCATGTGCCCTACCGTGGCGCTGGCCCGGCCTTCACCGATCTGATCGGCGGCCAGGTGTCCATGCTGTGGGAGCCGCTGCCGGCCTCGCTGCCGCACATCAAGTCCGGCAAGATCCGCCCGCTGGCCGTGGCCACGGCCCAGCGCAGCAGCGAGCTGCCCGATGTGCCGACCTTTGCAGAGTCCGGCGTGCCCGGCTACGCCGTGCAGGCCTGGAATGGCCTGCTGGCGCCCAAGGACCTGCCCAAGGACATCCGCGACAAGCTGCACAAGGCCAGCGTGCAGGCCCTGGCCGATCCGCAGCTGCGCCAGCGCCTGGCAGAGCTGGGCGGCACGGTGGTGGCCAATACGCCGGAGCAGTTCGGCGCGGTGATCCTCAAGGATGTGACGACCTGGAAGCAGGTGGCCTCTTCGTCGCAGATCAGCCTGGACTGATGCAGCGGGCACCGGGGAAAGCCCTGTGTCCCGGCGCCCACGGGTGGCGGGGCCAGGCGTCGTGACGGTGCCATAGTCCGGGGGTGGCGGTCCGGGTGCGTTGCCTGCGGCCGCGAACAAGGCGGACCGCCTGACCTGCCGCTCTCAAGCCATGGACATCAACCTCATCCGCAATTTCGTAGAGATCGTGGACGCGCGCAGCCTCAGCGCTGCGGCGCGCAAGCGCGACATCACGCGCTCCAAGGTGAGCAAGGAGCTCAAGGCGCTGGAGACGGCGCTGGGCGTGACCCTGCTGCACCGCACGACGCGCAGCTTTTTGCTGACGGCGGCGGGCGAGGTGCTGTACGAGCACGGGCGCAGCATCATCCAGGAGGTGGAGGCGGCGCAGGGCGCCATCGACGCGCTGCAGCATGTGGTGACGGGCTCGGTGCGGCTGAGCATTCCCACGGGCCTGGGCGAGCTGTACCTGGCCGACATGCTGCTGGCCTTCCAGAAACGGCACCCGCAGGTGCGCATCCGCGTGCTGTTCTCCAACCGGGTGAGCGATCCCATGAGCGCCCAGGTGGATGTGGCCGTGCGCGTGGCGCGCGACGTGCAGGAGCACCTGGTGGCCCGCGATCTGGGGCCGGTGGGCTTTGGCCTGTACGCCAGCAGCGCCTATGCCAAGGCGCGGCCGTTCCATGACCCCGCCGAGATTCCCCACGGCGTGCTGCTGACGCCGCCCGGCGACGGCAAGACCTATGCCGTCTCGGTGAAAAAGGGGCAGCAGGAGATTGCGCTCAAGTGCGAGCCCTGCATCACCAGCGAGCATTTCCCCTTCCTCAAGCAGTCCATGCTCCGGGGAAGCGGCGTGGCCACCTTGCCCAACTACATGGTGATGGACGAGCTGCGATCGGGCGCCGTGCAGCGCGTGTGCCCGGACTGGACGGTGTCCGGCCTGGGCGACAGGCTGTACATCATCACGGCCGAGGACCGCCGGCCCTCGCATGCCGTCAAGGTAATGACCGAGTTCCTCAGGGCCAGCCTGCTGCGCTTCGTGGAGCAGGCCGGGGATCATCTTTAGATTTTCAGAGTTGGTGCGGCCGCAATCTAACGCTGCCCCGATCCTCTTTGCTTGACGATGGACGGCTGCAAAAGATTTTGAGAGGACTGCGCATTCCAAGTCTTTGCGGTGCTTGTGCAACTACTGGCTACTTAATTGCTCGCGTCGGCTGAAAACTAATAGCACATTTCATTACTTTCAAGTGAATTAATTGAGGCCATTTGGTCCGGTTTTTTAAATAATTGGCGCAATTGAGTGCCGATAAGATAAAAATCCATTTCACACGGAGGAGTATAAATGGTCATTAAAAAATTCATCTTTGCCACAGCAATCATGGTTTCTGCTGGTGCTTCGCACGCCTGGAATCTGGTTTATGCCCATGATGCAAATGGATCGCCAACAGCAGGATCATTGCAGACGCTACGTGGTGCATTAAAAAATGGCTCTAGCGTAAAAGTGCATATAGTTGACTCCAGTGCTGCTTGGAATCATAGCTGGTCTATTAATTGCACACAGGTCTCTATAAAAACAGATGCAACGCAAGCTGTAGTCTGTATCGGTGAAATGGGGCTTGGTATAGATCTTCGTGTGGGCTCAACTTTTGGGGCGGTTTCGGGTCAGCCAATTTCGGTCCACTATGCAGCAAACACACTTGGGCAGTATGCAGAGTCTCACGTTGTCCGTAGTAATGGCTCATTGCAAAGCCGAAATTTGAATAACGCCACGATGCAGTGGTTTGTTAATTAAATAAATTGAAGATACTTCAACCGTAAACTGCTGATTCCGAAGCTGGGGGCAGCAGGAGATTGCACTCAAGTGCGAGCCCTGCATCACCAGCGAGCATTTCCCCTTCCTCAAGCAGTCCATGCTCCGGGGCAGCGGCGTGGCCACCTTGCCCAACTACATGGTGATGGACGAGCTGCGATCGGGCGCGGTGCAGCGCGTGTGCCCGGACTGGACGGTGTCCGGCCTGGGCGACCGGCTGTACATCATCACGGCCGAGGACCGCCGGCCCTCCCATGCCGTCAAGGTGATGACCGAGTTCCTCAGGGCCAGCCTGCTGCGCTTCGTGGAGCAGGCCGAGGTGTCCGGCCCTTAGGCCCTTAGTTCATCACCTTTTCGGTCTTCAGTTCTCCAGCGCAATCGCGTTGTCGGCGATCACCTTGCGCCACATCTGGCCGTCAGCGGCCAGGAAGTCGTCTAGCTGGGCCTGGGTCTGGGGCTTTCTGGCGGCCAGGGTCTGGTTGCCCAGGGCGCTGGCGAATTCGGGGTTGAGCATGACCTTGTTGACAGCGGCCTGCAACGTGTTGCGCGCGTCCGCGGGCGTGCCTGCGGGCACGGCAATGCCGAACCAGGTGGAGGCCCTGAAGCCCGGCACGCCCGATTCGGCAATGGTGGGCGTCTGCGGCAGGAACTGCGAGCGCTCGGGCCCGGTGGTGGCAATGGCCACCAGCTTGCCGGCCTTGATGTGGGGCAGGGAGGTGCCGGCCACGTCCACCATGAGCTGGGTGTCGTTGGCCATGAGGGCGGTGAGGGCCGGGGCGCTGCCGTTGAAGGGAATGTGGGTGGCGGCCACGTCCAGGCGGGACTTGATCAGCTCGGTGGTCAGCTGCAGCGGGTTGCCCAGGCCGACCGAGCTGTAGTTGAGCTTGCCCGCGTGGGCCTTGGAGTAGGCCTTGAGGTCGGCCACGTTTTTGATGCCGGTCTGGCTGTTGGTGACCAGCACCAGCGGGGCCTCGGCCAGGATGTTGGTGAGTTTCAGTTCCCGGTCGGGGTTGTAGCTCAGCTTCTTGTAGAGCAGGGGGTTGAGCACCATGCTGGCATTGCTGGCCAGCAGCAGGGTGTAGCCGTCGGCCGGCGAGCGCGCCACGGCCGAGGCGGCAATCATGGTGTTGGCGCCCGGCCGGTTCTCCACGACCACGGACTGCTTGAGCTCGGTGGACAGGTGCGTGGCCAGGGTGCGGGCCAGCACATCGACCGAGCCGCCCGGCGCATACGGGGCGATGAGCTTGATGGGCTTGCTGGGGTAGTCGGACTGGGCGAACCCGGGGGCTGCGGCTGCGGTGGCCGCAGCGGCAAGCAGCAATGCAATGGCCTTGTTCATGCGTTGTCTCCTTCTCTTTCGGTGTTGGCGGGTTCAGATCTTGCGCTGCGTCGCGCCCCAGTGGGCGTCGCGCAGCTTTCTTTTGGCGATCTTTCCGTTGTCGTCGCGGGGCAGGCGCTGGAAGACGAAGCTGCGCGGCAGCTTGTAGGCCGCCAGCCGGCCGCGCAGCCATTCTTTCAGTTCGGCCTCGGGCAGTGTGCCTGACTGGCCGGGCTCGACCAGGGCCAGCAGCCGTTCGCCGTACTCGGCATCGGGCACGCCGATGACGGCGCAGTCTGCTATGCCGGGGTGCCTGAGCAACTCGTTCTCTATCTCGGCCGGGTAGATGTTCACGCCGCCGGAGATCACCATGTCCGAGTCGCGGTCGCAGACGTAGAGAAAGCCTTCCTCGTCCAGGTAGCCCATGTCGCCCAGGGTGATGAGGCCGCCCTGGTCCATCTTGCGGCGGGCCTCATCGTTGCCCTTGTAGGTGAAGTCGGCATAGGCGGGCTGGCGCACGTAGATCAGGCCGACCTCGCCTGTGGGCAGGGCCTGGCCCTGCCTGTCGAGGATGCGGACCTCGGCGTCCTGCAGCGGCAGGCCCGCGCTGCCCGGGTGGGTGAGGGCATCGGCCGAGCCGATGAAGGTGACCAGGCCCGACTCGCTGGAGGCATAGGTCTCATTGATGATGGGCCCCATCCACTCGATCATGGCCTTCTTGACCTCGGGCGCGCAGGGCGAGCCGGTGGAGGCGATGAAGCGCAGCGAGGAGATGTCGTAGCGCTCGCGCACTTCGCGCGGCAGCCTGAGCAGGCGCACGTACATGATGGGCACCATGTAGGCGGTGTCGATGCGGTGCTCCTGCACCAGCTGCAGGAAGCGCTCGGGGTCGAAGCGCTGCTCCAGCACCACCAGCTCGCTGAGCATGAGCGCGTTCTGGAAGTACAGGCTGGGCGCGCTGTGGTAGATGGGCGCGGTCAGCAGGGTGCGCGCGCCGGGCTGCAGGCCGTAGGCGGTGGCGATCAGCGCCTGGTTCACGGCCAGGCGCCGGGGCAGTTCTTCCACGGGAAACGCCTTGCGCAGCACGCCCTTGGGGCGGCCCGTGGTGCCCGATGTATAGGCCATGTGGCCGCGCGGCGCGACCAGCGGGCCATCGTAGGGTGCCTGGGCGGCCAGCCAGGTTTCGTAGTCCTGCTCCGGCTCGCGTGCGTGGGCGACGCGCCGGGGCAGGTCCGCATAGAGTTCGCCCTTGAGGCCGTCGAGCAGGTCCTGGCTGGTGATGAGGGCGCGGGCGCCGCTGTCGGCCAGGATGTAGTCGATCTCCGTGGCCGTGAAATGCCAGTTGACGGGGCAGTAGTAGATGCCCGCAATGCGGCAGGCATGGACCACGTCGGCGTATTCGATGCCGTTGCGCAGGAAGACGGCCAGCACGTCGCCTTCGGCCAGGCCCAGGCTGCGCAGGCCCTGGGCCAGCTGGCGGCCGCGCTGCTGCTGGGCGGCGCCGGTCAGCGTGCGCTGTTCGAAGACCAGGGTGGAATGGGGCGTGGCGGCGGTGCTCATGTGGGCGTGGCCTCCTGCTCCCCATCGTTGACGTTGGGCTGGTTGGCGGCCTTGGCCATCTGCCGGGCGCGCGCCCAGTCGGCATCGTCCCAGGCCTGGTATTCGGTGAAGTAGGCGCCGTTGGCCAGGGCGTCGCCGCCGTCCAGCGTGATGGTCTGGCCGTTGAGCCAGGTGTTGCCCGGGGCCAGGATGAAGGCGGCCATGTTGCCGATGTCCTCGCCCGTGCCCAGGCGGCGCGTGGGGTTGTCCAGGCGGCGGCGGTCGGCCGAGTCCTCGTTGCCGTCGATCCTGGGGCGCAGGCGCTGGCTGGCGCCCTGGGTGGGAATCACGCCCGGTGCAATCGCGTTGAACCGTATGTGCTTGGGGCCCCATTCCACGGCCAGCGATTTGGTCATGGCGTCCAGCCCGGCCTTGGACATGGCCGAGGGCACGACGAAGGGCGAACCCGTATCCACCCAGGTGACGACGATGGACAGCACCGAGCCCGACAGCCCTTCGGCGATCCAGCGGCGGCCCACGGCCTGGGTGACGTAGAAGGTGCCCCGGAAGACGATGTCCGAGATGGCATGGAAGCCGTTGATGCTCAGGTCCTCGGTGCGGCTGACGAAGTTGCCGGCCGCGTTGTTGACCAGGCTCGTCAGCGGGCCGTGTTCGGCCCAGATGCGGTCGATGACGGTGTGCACGGCCTCGGGCTGGCGAATGTCGAGTTCATGCGCAAAGGCCTGCGCGCCCGTGTCGTTGTTCAGCATCTCGCAGGCCTGCTGCACCACGGAATGCCGCCGGCCGCACAGGTGCAGCTCGGCGCCCAGTTCCGCCAGCTTGGCCGCCATGGCCAGGCCCAGCCCCGTGCCGCCCCCGGTGATCAGGACGCGCTGGCCCTGGAATAGATTGGCTTCGAACATGCTTGTCTCCTTTTGCTTTCACTCTAGGGAGACAGCGGCGGCTGGCAAAGGAGGGTGGTGGAACGCGGTTGGTTCCGTGGTGGAAACAATGGGCGGGGTTTCGGGCTGTGATCACAGCCAGTTCACGAAGCAGTCCTGTCCTTCGGCAGGACTGCAACCCCGCAACCGCCGCAAGCGTGCAAGACGCAGGCGGGGGCATACGGGGCGGGGTCTGCAGAACCGCCCGGGGGTTCAGGGCGCAGCCCTGTGCCCCGCCTTGCCCGCTGCGCTGCGCAGGTCTGCCACCTGGGCGGCGGTCACGTCGGCAGGCTGGCCGCCCAGGGCCGTGCGGGTGTAGTTGGCCAGGGCGGCGACTTCGCCATCGGTCAGCTCCTGCATGAAGCCGGGCATGCCGGGCAGGGGCGTGGGGCCCTGCTGGGTGGCCGGGTGCTTGGGCAGGCCGACGAGGATGGCCAGCACCAGGTTGCGGGCGTCGGCCTGGCGCACGGTGCTGTTGCCCTTGAGCGGGGGCATGGTGAGGCTGCGGCCCAGGCCCTCGCTGCCGTGGCAGCTGGCGCACAGCGCCATGTAGTGGCCCCGGCCCGCGTCCAGCGTGCCCGCGCCGGAGCTGTTGCCGGTGCCGGAATCCGGGGGCGCGGCGGCCGGCAGCGGCTGGGGCGCGGGCGGGTTGTCGCCCAGCAGGAAGGTGGACAGCGCCGTCATGTCCTCGGCCGTGAGGTACCGGGTGCTGTTGGCGATGACCTCGTGCATTTCATCGAATGCGCTGCCGTGGGCCGAGAAGCCCGTCTGCAGGAACTGGGCCATGCCCTCGCGCGTCCAGCCGCGTGCGGCCAGGGCTTCTGCGGTGATGCCGGGGGCCGTGAACAGCGACAGCGTGCCGCCCTGCAGCCAGCGGTCCTTCTGCATCTGGCCGAACATGCCGCGCGGCGTGTGGCATTCGGCGCAGTGGCCCATGACATTGCCCAGGTACTGCCCGCGCAGCCAGGCCGGGCTCTGGCCCTGCGAGCCTACGGGCAGGGGAGCGCTGGACAGGAACAGCGTCTTCCAGCCGAACATGAGCACGCGCAGGTTGAAGGGGAAGGGCAGGGCGGGCTTGGTGTTGGGCTGGGCCACGGGCCGGATGTTCATCAGGTAGCCGTAGATCAGGTCCGAGTCTTCGCGGCTCATCAGGTGGTAGGAGGCATAGGGCATGGCCGGGTAGAGCTGGCGCCCGCCCGGCGCCGTGCCGCGGGTGACGGCGGCGTGGAATTCCTCGGCCGTCCAGCGGCCTATGCCGTGGTCCGGGTCGGGGGTGATGTTGGTGCCGTAGAGGGTGCCGAAGGGCGTGGGCAGGGGCTTGCCGCCCGCAAAGGGCTGGCCTTCCCGGGCGCCACCCATGCCACCCACCCCGTCATGGCAGGCCATGCAGTCGGCGGCGCGCGCCAGATACAGGCCCTGGGCCAGCTGCTGGGGGCTGCGGTGCACGGCCTGCGGCTCGCGCTGCGGCACATGGGGCCGGTTGCCCCAGACGGCGGCAATGGCAAACAGCACGGCCAGCAGCAGGAGGATGAGCAGCAGCCCGCGCCAGCGGCGCCTGGGCCTGCGCGGTGGCGGGGGGCGGGCACCGCTGTAGTCTGCGGGTGGCGCGGCGGTGGCGGCGGTGGGGGCGGCTGCGCTGGGGTCGGCGGCGGACATGGCGCTCATCCTTTCAAGGTCAGCCCGGGCGTGTTCAGGACCAGGTCCTTCACGGCCGCGTAGTAGCGCACATAGCCGGTGCAACGGCACAGGTGGGGCTGCAGCGCCTCGCCCACGACCTGTTCCACATCGGCCGCGCGGATGGGTGCCTTGGCCAGGCGCTCGACCAGCACCGTGGCCGCGATGACGAAGCCCGGCGTGCAGTAGCCGCACTGGAAGCTGAAATGCTCCAGGTACTTCTGCTGCACGGGGCTGATGGCGATGACCTTGCGCGGCTGGCCCGAGGCGCCGGGCGAGGGCGGGGGCGCGGTGTCCGCGCCGGCCGGGTCGGCAATGCCTTCGATGGTGCGGACCTTGCGGCCCTGGAAGTAGTGGGCGCCGGTGATGCAGGTGCGCATCTCGCGGCTGCCTTCGGGACCGTCCACGATGATGGTGCAGGCCCGGCATTCGCCGATGCCGCAGCCCAGGCGCGAGCCGGTGAGGTTCAGGTATTCGTGCAGGAAGTCGATCATGGGCATGCCTTCGGGCACGTCCATGGGGCCGACGGTCTGGCCGTTGACGGTCAGCGACAAGGGGCGCGGGACAAGGCTCATGGTGCGAGTGCCTCCCTGATCTTTTGCGGGGTCACGGGCAGGTCGTGGAAGCGCTTGCCAATGGCGTGGTGCAGTCCGTTGACGATGGCGGCGACGATGGGAATCATCACCACCTCGGCAATGCCCTTGGGTGGATCGGTGTCGGACAGCGGGGGCAGCAGCTCGGCCGTCTGCTTCCAGACCGCCACCTCGCTGCCGCGCGGCAGGTGGTAGCGGTGGAAGTTCCAGTTGCCGTCGCCGGGGCCGCCCTCGTACAGCGGCATGGTTTCGTACAGCGCATGGCCTATGCCCATGGCGATGCCGCCTTCGAGCTGGCCGTGCACCAGCTCGGGCACGATGGGCCGCCCGCATTCCATGATGGAGTGGTGGGCCAGCAGCTCGACCGCGCCCGTGCCCGTGTCCACCGCCAACTCGACCAGGGCCGCATTGGCGCTGTAGTAGGTGACGCCCGCGTTGTTGCGCTGCATGGGCGGATAGAACAGGTTGCGCCGCGCAATCATGCGGTAGCCGGCGGCGCTGCGCCGCGCGGTGACAGAGGCCTCGACGGGCGTGGCCGCCTGCGGCGTGTCGCTGGTGTCAGGGGCCGGCGTGACTGCGGCAGCATCGGGCGCGCTGCCCAGGCGCACGGCCAGCGCGTCCAGCGGCCGGCGCGCGCTGGTGCCCAGGATGTCGAAGTCGGCCTCGGCCCATTGCCAGCGGTTGAAGGTATGGCCCACGGCGCCCGTGACCAGCTGCATGGCATGGGCCTTCTGGGCCAGGGCCTGCAGGGACAGCGGCTGCATGCCGTTGGCCGTGAGCATGCCGTTGACCCAGCGCGCGTCCTCGCGGCGCACCACGTAGGGCACCTTCTGGCCGCCGCCCGTGCCCTGGCTCCAGATGGCCACGGCGGCCGGCCACAGGCCGTGCTCGAAGATTACGCGCGCCGTCTCGCTGGTGGCGTGGCTGTAGTAGTAGGCCGAGTTGCTGGCGCTGGCCGGCGAGGCGTAGACCGGCGTCCACAGCGGCCGGGTGGCGAAGCGGTCCTGGTCGGCCTGGGGCATGGTGTAGTTGTCGCCCTCGGCCTTGAGCGGGAGCTCCGGCCAGTCCAGGCAGGCGGTCTGCAGCTCGTCGGCGGGCTTGCCGAACCATTGAACGCACAGCTGGGCCTGCGAGGTGCCCATGCCCGTGCCGATCTCGGTGCCCGAGTGGTGCAGCAGCACGCGGCCCTGGGGCGATATCTCGATGCGGGCGAAGGCCGCCTCGCCGCCCGTGCCGAAGTCCTTTTGCACGCAGGCAAAGCCCACGCCGTAGCGCTGGCCCGGGTGGCTGGCCTCGTAGGCGGTCTTGCGCTTGGCGCGCTCGGTCCACAGCGGATGGCGGCGGGCGCGCTCCAGCACCTCGTCGGCGCGCAGGGCACCGGCGGCAATGGCGCCCTGGGTGTTCTTGGCGCCCGAGGTCAGCACGTTGCGCAGGCGCAGCTCGATGGGGTCGATCTGCAGCAGTTCGGCGATTTCGTCCACCATCATTTCGGTGGCCGCCATGCTCTGCAGCGTGCCGTAGCCGCGTGCCGAGCCCGCGTCCAGCGCGCGGCTGGCCAGGGCCACGGCGGTGATGTCGTTCTTGGGAAAGTAGTAGATGGACTGCGCCGCCGTGCCGCCGACCATGGCGACCGAGGGCGAGAAGTTGGCCCGGCCGCCGCCATTGGCCGTCATGTTGGCCACCAGGCTCTGGAAGAGGCCGGTCTTTCTGTCGATGGCCATGGTGTAGTCGATCTCGAAGGCATGGCGCTTGAGCGAGGACTGGAACTGCTCGAACCGGTCATTGGCCAGGCGCACGGGCTTGCCGTCCGCATAAAGCGCGCAGACCAGGCCGTAGTAGGGCATGGGCGCGTGGTCCTTGGAGCCGTAGCCCACCGTGTAGCACGGGTGCACGAAAAGGCGCTTGAGCGGGAACCTGCTGGCCTGCACCATCTGCGCAGCCCATTCGGCCACCTCGTGCGGCGACTGCGTGGCCAGCACCATGTGCAGGCTTTGCGTGGCCGCGTCATACCAGCAGTTGGCGTTGTCGGGCTCCAGCGCGGCCGTGTCCACCGATTGCGTGGCGTAGTGGCGCTGCAGCACCAGCCAGTCGGCGGGCGGCGTGGCCAGCTCCTGGGCGATCTGCTCGGCCGCGCGCAGGCCGCGTGCCGTGACCGCGTCGGCCTTGGAGATCTGCGGCCAGACCAGCGGCTTGCGTTCGGCGGGGAACAGCGGGGCATCGCGCAGGCTGGAGAACACGTCGTCGTCAAAGGCCGTGGCGCCGCCCTGGCGCACATAGCGGAACACGCCCCAGGGCGGACGGTCCAGCGCGCCCGTGATGCGGCCGTAGCGGATGACGCCGGCCGTGGCCTGCAGCCTTTCCTTGGCAAAGCGAAAGCGCGCGAAGTCGTGGTAGATGAGGATGGCCACGGCCTGGCCCAGGTAGGCGGGGGTCTTGCCTGCGGGCAGCAGCATGTCTTCGCCATAGAACTCGGGAAAGGCCAGGCCGTCGCGCGCCAGGTCTTCGGCGGTGACCACGCGGTCGGGCGCCAGTTCGCCGTCCAGGGAAGACAGGTCCATGCCGTCGAACAGCCGGTCGGCCAGCGTGGTGCGCACGATGAAGGCATGGGATTGCTGCTGGGGCCAGTGCGGCATGTCGCGTGCGCGGATATCGCGGGCGAAGACCTTGGCGCCCATGACCTTGGAGCGGCCATCGAGCCGCATGCGCGGCAGCTGGGTGGCCGGCTCGCGGGCCACGCTGCCGAGCACGCGGTCTTCAAAGAGGGCTGCATAGGCCTGGCTGGCCAGCGGCGCCACCCAGACGCTGACGCCTGCGATGCTGGCGGCCTGCAGAAAGCCGCGCCGCGACAAGGGAGCCGCGCCGGCCTGGCTGCCGGCGCCGGAGTGTTGTTCTGGGCGCATGGCGCTCTTCTCCTGTGGGGTTGAGCCCACTGTAGGAGGGCGCATGCCGCGCGGCCTGTCAGCAAAGGCTGCTTCTGGCGTCAGCGCGGCGGCAGCGGCGGGTGCCTGCCATCGTCAAAAGCAGGAGCGGGCCAGGGCCGCCAGGCCGCGACGGCAGCGTGCCGGCCGCACTGTCAATCAGACGCCGCCGCAAGAAGGGCCTTGCCGCAGTGCTCCGTGGCGCCGCGCATAGCCCGGCAGGGCAAGGGCGTGTCCACATTCAGGCATAGTTGAGGGTTGTGCAGAAAGTAGTGAAGTCCCGGGCATAACCGGAGCTTCTTATTACTTTATTTTTTTATAGTTTGCGTTTTTATACGCGCAACCTATATTTGCTCCCACTTCCCAACAATGCGCAGCGGCGTCCCCAGGCCGTCCTGCGCCGCGGCGTTTTTTCATGATCGAGATTCGGGATCTTTCCCTGACCTACAAGGGCCCCACCGGGCCCGTCCATGCCTTGCGGGGCATCAACCTGCAGATCGAGTCGGGCGAGGTGTTCGGCATCATCGGCCGCAGCGGCGCGGGCAAAAGCTCGCTGGTGCGCTGCCTGAACCTGCTCAACCGCCCGACCTCCGGCCAGGTGCTGGTGGGCGGCCGTGACCTGATGCAGCTCAGCGATGCCGAGCTGCGCACGGCGCGCCGCGACATCGGCATGGTGTTCCAGCATTTCAACCTGCTGTCCTCGCGCACGGTGTTCGACAACGCCGCGCTGCCGCTGGAGTTGGCGGGCATGTCGGCGGACGACATCAAGAAGCGCGTGGACCCGCTGCTGGACCTGGTGGGCCTGAGCGCGCTGCGCGACCGCTATCCGGCGCAGATCTCGGGCGGGCAAAAGCAGCGCGTGGGCATTGCGCGCGCGCTGGCCAGCCACCCCAAGGTGCTGCTGTCGGACGAAGCCACCTCGGCCCTGGACCCCGAGACCACGCGCTCCATCCTGGACCTGCTGCGCAAGGTCAACCGGGAGCTGGGCCTGACCGTGGTGCTGATCACGCACCAGATGCAGGTGATCAAGCAGATCGCCGACCGCGTGGCCGTGATCGACGGCGGCGAGATTGCCGAGCTGGGCCCCGTGATCGACGTGTTCACGCGCCCGCAGCAGGCCATCACGCGCAGCCTGATCGACGAGATCGTTCCCCAGCAACTGCCCGAGTCGGTGGCCGTGCGCGTGAACGCGCTGGCCGCCCAGCTGGCGCCCGGCCAGCGAGGCCGGCTGCTGCGCCTGTCGTATGCGGGCGAGAGCGCCTACCAGCCCATCCTGTCGCACCTGATCCGCGAGCTGGGGCTGGACCTGTCCATCCTGCATGGCCAGATCGACGAGATCCAGGAGCAGACCTTCGGCTCGCTGGCCGTCTTCGCCAGCGGCGATGCGGCAAAGATCGATGCCGCCGTGGACCATCTGCGCGCCACCGGCGTGCAGGTGCAGATCGTTTCCACCAGGGATTGAGCGATGTTTGAGAATTTTTCGGAAATGATGCTGGAGCTGTTCGTCAGCTCGCTGTGGGAGACCATCATCATGGTCGGCGTCTCGGGCCTGGTGGGTGGCCTGATCGGCATTCCCCTGGGCGTGTTCCTGCGCCTGACCGACCACGGCGGCGTGCTGCAGAACGGCCCGGCCAACAAGATCGTGGGCTGGATCGTCAATGCCCTTCGTTCCACCCCCTTCATCATCCTGCTGGTGGCCATCATCCCGCTGACGCGTCTGATCACGGGCTCGTCCATCGGCACCTGGGCGGCCGTGGTGCCGCTGACCATTGCGGCAGCCCCCTTCGTGGCGCGCCTGGTGGAGACCGCGCTGCGCGAGGTGGACAACGGCCTGGTGGAAGCGGCCCAGTCCATGGGCGCCACCACGGGCCAGATCGTCTGGAAGATCCTGCTGCCCGAGGCGCTGCCCGGCATCGTGGCGGGCCTGACCATCAGCTTCGTGAGCCTGACCGGCTACTCGGCCATGGCCGGCGCCATTGGCGGCGGCGGCCTGGGCGACCTGGGCATCCGCTACGGCTACCAGCGCTTTTTGCCCGACGTGATGCTGGCCGTGGTCATCATCCTGATCTTCTTCGTGCAGGCCATACAGAGCCTGGGCGACTGGGCTGTGCGCAGGCTCAGCCACCGCTGATCCACACACCCCGGCGGCCGGCGCGGCTGGCGTGGCCGGGGCGGCAAGCTGCCGCGAGATTGTCTGAAAGAGGGATTCCATGAAAAAGCGCGCATTGCTTCAATCGCTGGCTCTGGCCGCCGTCCTGCCCCTGGCGGGAATGGCGGCGCTGCCGGCCCATGCGGCCGACGGCTCGGTCACCATCGGCGTGACCTCGGGCCCGCATGCCCAGATCGCCGAGGTGGCCAGGAAAGTGGCCGAGAAGAACGGCCTGAAGGTGAAGCTGGTCGAGTTCGGCGACTTCATCCAGCCCAACGCTGCCCTGTCGCAGGGTGAGCTGGATGCCAACATCTACCAGCACCAGCCCTTCATGGACGCCCAGAACAAGGACCGTGGCTACAAGCTCGTGCCCGTGGCCCGTGCGGTCAACCAGCAGATGGGCGTGTACTCCAAGAAGATCAAAAGCCTGGCCGACCTCAAGAGCGGTGCGCGCGTGGGCATCCCCAACGACCCCACCAATGGCTCGCGCGCACTGATGGTGCTGGCCGCGCAAAAGCTGATCGAACTGAAGACCGGCGCGGGCGCCCGTGCCTCGGTGCTGGACATCACGGCCAATCCGAAGAAGCTGAGGTTCGTCGAGCTGGAGGCCGCCCAGCTGGCGCGCTCGCTGGACGATCTGGACGCCGCCGCCGTCAACAGCAGCTACGCCGTGGCCGCAGGCCTGTCGCCGCAAAAGGATTCGCTGGCGCTGGAAGCCACGGACACGCCGTACGTGACCGTGCTGATCGCCACGCGCGCCGGCCATGAAAAGGACGCCGGCCTGCAGGCCTTCGTCAAGGCCTACCAATCGCCCGAGGTGCGCCAGTTCATCGACACGCAGTTCAAGGGCGCCTACACGGCGGCCTGGTAAGAGCATGGGCAGCCTCGCATCGCACCAAGTTTCCGACGCGGACTTCGTGGCCGCCATCGGCGTGCAATGGCAGCACCGCCCGCTGGCGCCCGAGCCCGGCCTGGCCGCGCTGCTGGCGCAGGCCCAACTGGACGATGGCGGCAAGGCCACCGTGGTCCAGGCCGTGGGCATGCTGGTGGTCGACGAATGCGTGGCCCATGGCTACCACAGCATGGACCTGGTCGTGCTGCACCCAGGCACGCCGGGCCTGGACGAGGCGCTGGAGCGCTTCGACAAGCCCCACACCCATGCCGATGACGAGGTGCGCTACATCCTCGAAGGCGAAGGCCTGTTCGGCTTTTTTGATGCCCACGGCCAAGAGCGCGTGCTGCGCGTGCAGCCCGGCGACTACCTGCGCATACCGGCGGGCGTGGAGCACCGCTTCACGCTGACCGCCACGCGGCGCATCAAGGCGCTGCGCCTGTTCGCCGATACGGCGGGCTGGGTGGCGCAATATACCCAGCGGCCCGCCGCTGCCATGGAGGTGCCCGCATGAGCCTGCCTGTCCCGACACTGTTCCAGACACTTGACGATGCGCTGTTCACGCGCGCCCAGGACCTGCTCGACGAGGAATGGCTGCGCAGGGATGCCGACCTCGCCCCCGTGCTGCCCGTGGTGCTGGCGCGCGGCGTGGGCCAGGACTGGCACAAGGCCGGCACCTTCCGCCACCACCTGGCGGGCGTGGCCCGTTCGCTGGCGCTGTGGCGCCAGCCGCGCGACGTGCGCCTGCTGGGCCTGCTGCACAGCGTCTACGGCAACGCCTTCGTGGACCTGGTCAAGTTCGATGCGGGCAGCGAGCGCGGCCGCCTGCGCGAGCTGGTGGGCGAGGGCGCCGAGCACCTGGTCTACCTGTTCTGCACCATGAGCCGCACGCAGTTCATGCAGAAGATCCTGGCCGGCGACCTGGCCGAAGACGGCTCCATGGCGCTGGAATCCGCCGGCCGCAGCCAGCGCCTGAGTGCCTATGAAGTGGCGGCCTTCACCATCGTGAGCATGGCCGATGCCATGGAGCAGTGGTTCAGCTGGCAGGAAGACATCTACTCGCAGTTTCCGCAGGTGCAGAACCAGCGGCAGCAGGGCGTGCACTGGGCGGCCTCGCTGTGGCCCGGCCCCATGCGGCCTGCCAGCCGCATGCTCAGCCAGATCAGCGACCTGGGCCGTGCGCTGCATCACCCGGCGCTGCGCGCCCAGCTGCCGCTGCCGCCGGTGTTCGACCATTGCAGCCGGCAGCTGTCGCCCGGCGACGAGGCCGCTGCCGTGTCGCTGTATTGGTCGGTGATCCAGCTGGACCAGCCGCTGGTGGACCTGGACGCCGCCACGGCCGTGCTGGAAAGCGCCGTGCGCCTGAACCCCTGGGTGGGCGAGCCGCAGATGGTGCTGGCCCAGCTCTACCTGTCTGCCGGCCGCGCCGACGACGCCGCGCGCGCAGCCACCAGCGCGCTGCAGTGCTTCAGCGGCTGGGGCAATGCCTGGGACAAGCGCGTGCAGTGGGACGCCTGGATCGCCTGGACGCGCATCCTGCTGCAGTCGGCGCAGCAGGGAAGCTGGCCCGAGCGTCTGGACAAGCTCAACAACCTGGCCCTGAAGGGCTGAGATGCAAAAAAGCCTGGCGCGAGAGCCAGGCTTTTTTGTGATGGGTGCGCGCCCGCGCCTTATTTGGCCGGCGCCGTTTCGGCCTTGGCGGCCGGCGCAGCGCTGGCGGGCGCGGCGCCATCCTCGATCGCCTCGGGGTGCATGGGCCGGCGTGCATAGCGCTGGGCCAGCACGGCGCAGACCATGAGCTGCAGCTGGTGGAAGATCATCAGCGGCAGCACGATGGCGCCCACGGCGCTGGACTCGAACAGCACCTTGGCCATGGGCACGCCGCTGACCAGGCTCTTCTTGGAGCCGCAGAACACCAGGGTGATCTCGTCCTCCTTGGAAAAGCCCAGGCGGCGCGCCGTCCACGACGTGATGACCAGCACCAGGGCCAGCAGGATGGACGACAGCAGCAGCAGGCCCAGCAGCGCAGGCAGGGGCGTCTGCTGCCACAGGCCGCTGATGACGGCGGCGCTGAAGGCCGTGTACACCACCAGCAGGATGGAGCCCTGGTCCACGAACTTCACGCGCTTGGCATGGCGCGAGATGAAGCCGCCGATCACGGGCCGCAGCAGATGGCCCAGCACAAAGGGCAGCAGCAGCTGCAGCGCGATCTTGCCGATGGCCTGCAGCGCGTCGCCCCCTTCGGCGCTCTTGTGCAGCAGCATGCTGACCAGGATGGGCGTGATCACGATGCCCATCAGCGTGGAGGCCGATGCGCTGCACACGGCAGCGGGCATGTTGCCGCGCGCCATGGCCGTGAAGGCGATGGCCGACTGCACCGTGGCCGGCAGCGTGCACAGGAAGAGCACGCCCATGTACATCTCGGGCGTGACCAGGGGCTCCAGCACGGGGCGCAGCGCCCAGCCCAGCAGGGGAAAGAGCACGAAGGTGGCCGCGAAGATGGTCAGGTGCAGGCGCCAGTGGCCTATGCCGGCAAAGATGGCCTCGCGCGAGAGCTTGGCGCCGTGCAGGAAGAACAGCAGGCTGACCATGAGCGTGGTCGCCACCTCCAGCCATTGCGAGACGGTGCCCGAGGCGGGCAGGAAGCTGGCCAGTGCCACGGTGGACAGCAGCATCAGCGTGAAATTGTCAGGGGCGAAGCGGGGGCGTGCCATGGGAAAACTCTCTCCAACTAACTATCGGTTCGTGCAGCCAGGCTGCAAGGCCCGATTGGACGCCACGGCCATTGAAAAGAGAAATGGATTTATCTGATGGTTTTATAATTTTTCCGTATGAATATCAGCCTGCGCCAGCTGCGCGCCTTCCTGGCCGTGGCGGAAAGCCGCAACTTCAGCCGCGCCGGCGAGCTGATGGCGCTGACCCAGCCCGCCGTCAGCCGCAATGTCACGGAGCTGGAACAGGCCCTGGGCGTGCAGCTTTTGCACCGCACCACGCGCGAGGTGGAGCTGACCGACGCCGGCCGCCTGCTGCAGGGCCATGCCACGCGCGTGCTGGACGCGCTGGATGAATGCCTGCTCGAAGTCAGCGGCCTGGCCACCCAGCGCCTGGGCAAGGTGCGCGTGGCCAGCAGCCCCACGCTGTCGGCCCACCTGATGCCGCGCTGCATTGCGCGCTGCCGCGAGCAGGCGCCGGGCATCGAGCTGCTGCTGCTGGACCGCATCCAGAGCGACGTGCTGCAAAGCGTGCGCAGCGGCGAGGTGGACTTCGGCGTGGTCATCGACCCGCAGGGCCGCGATGACCTGCACTGCGAAACCATACTCAGCGAGCCCTTTTGCCTGGTCTGCCCGGCCACGCACCGGCTGGCCCGCAAGCGCCAGGTGGCCTGGAGCGACCTGGCCGGCCAGCCGCTGGTACTGCTGGACCACGCCTCCGGCAGCCGCCGCCTGATCGACGCCGCGCTGCAGGCCCACGATGCCGAGGCCGCCGTGGTGCAGGAAGTCGGCCACACCACCACCATCTTCTGCATGCTCCAGGCGGGCCTGGGCCTGAGCGTGGTGCCGGAACTGGCCGTGCCGCAGGCATGGCGAATTCCCGCGAGTGGCGCCACCACCCCCGACGCCCTTGCCAGCCGCCCCCTGCTGCCGCGCGTTCAGCGCGACATCATGCTGGTGCGCCGCCGCCAGCGCGAGCTGTCGCCCGTGGCGCAAAGCGTGTGGGATTTGATCAGGGGGGAGGCGGGACAGCTGTGAGGCTCGCGTTGCAGGCTGCCGCATACGGCCGTATCGCCTCGCGCACGCGGTCCAGCACCAGTGCGTGGGGCGAGGGTGCCAGCCGCCCGGCGCGCGCGGCCTGGTATTGGGCGGGAAGGAACTGGCTGAGCATGTTCTCGGGCAGGGTGCAGGCGGACAGGTTGTCCAGCAGCCGGGCCACGGCGGCGTTCACCGTGGGGTCGGCCCAGTAGTAGCGGATGCGGTCGCTGTAGCTGTAGATGCGCAGCAGCCTTTGGGCGCCGGGATCGGGCTGCTCGCCGCGGTAGTAGCGCTCCCAGCTGGCGGGGCGGCCCAGCATGGCGGACTCCAGCACGGCGGGCAGGTGGGAGCGCTGGTGCGCGTCGATGAGCTGCTCTTCGATGGCGGCCAGCGCGAACAGCACCTCGCGCAGCGCAAAGGTGGCGCCGGGGCCGACCTTGAGGATGGCAAAGCCGTCCTGCACCAGCTGGCGCAGGGCCTCGGGCCGCTGGTAGTCGGTGGAGTGGGCCTCGAAGACCAGTTGCGGATGCTGGCGCAGCAACTGCCGGAGGTCGGCTGCCCCGGCTGGCGCGTAGTCCACCACGCGCGTGTGATCGAACTCCACGCCGGGCTGGACCACCATGGCAATGATGCGCGGCCAGACGGGGTCC
Source organism: Delftia tsuruhatensis NBRC 16741 (assembly GCF_001571325.1). Classification (GTDB taxonomy): domain Bacteria; phylum Pseudomonadota; class Gammaproteobacteria; order Burkholderiales; family Burkholderiaceae_C; genus Comamonas; species Comamonas tsuruhatensis. The sequence continues at coordinate 212,304 of NZ_BCTO01000019.1, read as the reverse complement.
AGCCCCTGTTGCGCGAAGACTTCACTGTGCACCTGCAGCGTGCGCTGGGCGTCGGCGCGCGCGGTGACTTCCACATGCTCCAGCGCATGCGCGGCGCCACCGGGCACGGGGACTTCGGTGCCGATCACGTAGACGGGGCCGGGCGCCGGGCAGGTGCTGCCGCGCTCGGCCGCCTGGCAGAGCAGGGCGGCGCGGCGGGCCACGGTTTCGTCGTCCAGCGCCTGGGGGTCGTCTGCGCAGGCCATGCTGGCGTCCAGGTGCAGCTTCACGAAGCCGGCCGCCGCATAGGCGTGTACCAGGTCCTGCGCCAGGTCCATGGCCTCGGCGGCAGGCAGGTGTGTCCACGCCGTGGGGCCCAGGTGGTCGCCGCCCAGCAGCACGCGGTCCCGCGGCAGCCCGCAGCGGTCGGCAATGGCCAGCACGAAGCGGCGAAAGTCGGCGGGCTGCATGCCGGTGTAGCCGCCGAACTGGTTGACCTGGTTGGCGGTGGCTTCCACGAGCAGCGGCGTGCCGTCGTCCAGCGCCTGGTGCATGGCCGCCTCGATGACCAGGGGATGGGCCGAGCAGATGGAGTAGATGCCGAGTGCGCCGTTCGCGCCGCCAGCGGCTGCTGGCGCCTGCCCGCAGCGTGACTGTGCCAGACGGGTGAGGTGGGTGAGCATGGTTTCAGCCCTCCATCACCGCATGCCGCAGGTGCTGCGGCTGTTGTGCCAGCAGCGCGTCGAGCCCGGCAAAGCCGGATGTGCCCTCCATCGGCCCCTTGCTGGAGACGGCCAGCGCGCCGGCCGCATTGGCGTAGCGCAGCGATTGCAGCGCGGTCTTGCCCAGGCGACGGCAGGCGATGAAGGTGGCGCCAAAGCAGTCGCCCGCGCCCGTGGGGTCGGCCACGTCCACGGCAAGGGCGTCGAGGTCGATGCGCTCGTCGGCACTGAAGTAGCTGCAGCCGTCGGCGCCGCGCTTGACCACGATTTCGCGCACGCCGCGCGCGAAGATCTCGGCGATGGCGCCGGCCTCGTCGGCCGAGCGGGCCAGCTGCGTGACCTCGTGGCCGCTGGGCAGGAAGATGTCGGTGAACTCCAGGATGTAGGCCAGGGCTTCGCGCATTTCGGGGATGCGCAGCATCTCCTTGCGCACGTTCGGATCGAAGGACACGGTGCCACCCTGGGCCTTGACGATCTCGATGGCCTTCTTCATGGCATCGATGATGCGAAACGAGAACAGCGACGAGCCCATGACATGGAAGTGCGCGCAGTCCTTGAGCACGGCCTGGTTGACCTGCTCGGGCTGCAGCTGTGCCGAGGCGCTGTTGGTGATGTTGAAGATGAAGTCGCGCTCGCCGCTGTCGCGGTAGGTGACGAAGGCGCTGCCCGTGACGGCGTTCTGGCACACGGCGATGGCGCTGGTGTCCACGCCGTCGCGGCGCAGGCGGTCGATGTTGAGCCAGCCAAAATCGTCGTCGCCCACGCAGCCGATGATGGCGGCCGGGTGGCCCAGCCGGGCCACCTGGTCGATGAAGATGGCGGGCGCCCCGCTGGCATAGGGCCCGGCCAGCGGCCCCGGCGCGCGAAAGCTCTGGCCTTTTCGGCCGGCCATGATTTCGACGAGGATCTCGCCCATGGTCATGATGGATTGCATGCTCTCCCTCCCTTTGGAATCAAACCCCGTGCGCCGTTCGCGGCACCGCCGGCCCATGCGTCAGCGCCTGCGCCTGCTGTGCACATCGATGCACACGGCCACCAGAATCACGCTGCCCTTGACGATGAGCTGATAGAAGTAGGGCACGCTCATCAGGTTCATGCCGTTGTTGATGACGCCGATCATCAGTGCGCCGATGAGCGTGCCGACGATGGAGCCGTGGCCTCCGGCCAGGCGCGTGCCGCCCAGCACGGCGGCGGCAATGGCGTCCAGCTCCCAGCCCATGGCCGCGTTGGGCTGGGCCGAGTACAGGCGCGAGGTGAGCAGCAGGCCGCCCACGGCCGCCATCAGCCCCGACAGCATGAAGATGGCGATCTTCAGCCGCCCCACGCGTATGCCTGCATAGATGGCCGCCTCGGCATTGCCGCCTGCCAGATAGGTCTTGCGGCCGAAGACGGTACGGGCCAGCACGAAGTGGTTGGCGGCCAGCAGTGCGGCCAGGATCCAGATGGGCACGGGCATGCCCAGCCATTCGCCGTTGCCGATCCACAGAAAGGCCTCGTTGTCCACCGGCGCCGGCATGCCGCCCGAGACGATATAGGCCAGCCCCCGGAAGATGCCCATGGTCGCCACCGTCACGATGAAGGACGGCAGATGCAGCAGCGCCGACAGCGAGCCGTTGACCGCGCCCAGCAGCAGGCCGCACAGCAGCACGGCGGGCAGCACCAGGGCGGGCGCCAGGCCCTGGCCCAGCATCAGGCCGGCCACGCTGCCTGCCAGGGCGACCACCGATCCCACCGAGAGATCGATCTCGCCCAGCAGCAGCACATAGGTCATGCCGAAGGCCACGATGGCGATGATGGACACCTGCAGCAGCACGTTGCGCAGGTTGCCGCCCGTCAGAAAGGCCGGCGACAGCAGGGAGAACAGCAGCACCAGGGCGGCCAGGCCCATGAGGGTGCCGGCGTGGCGCCGCAGCGATCGCCAGCCACCTCGCAAGCCGTCTCGCCATGTTTCCTGGCGGTTCGGGATGCTTTCGGCGGCGTCGGAAGCGTTGGAGGCCTTGGAGTAGTCAGATGCGGTGATGCTCAGTTCGGAAGGGGTCATGGCAGTCCTGCTCCGGTGGCGTGCGCCATCACGGTCTCCTGGCGCAGATGGAGGGTGTCCATGCTCTGGACCAGGCGCTTGTTGCGCATGACCAGCAGCCGGTCGCTCAGGGCCAGTGCCTCGGGCAGCTCCGACGACACCAGGATGACGGCGGTGCCGGCCGCTGCCAGCTCGCGGATCAGGGCGTAGATCTCGAACTTCGCGCCCACGTCCACGCCGCGCGTGGGCTCGTCCAGCACCAGCAGCCGGGGCCGCATGGCCAGCCATTTGGCGAACACGATCTTTTGCTGGTTGCCGCCCGACAGCTGGCGCACGGGCTGGTGCAGGCCGGCAACGCGTATCTTCAGCCGCTGCACGCAGGCGCGGGCCAGCGATTGCTCGGCGGCCTCGTCGGTGAGCAGTGCGCCGCCGCGCCCGCTGTGCACCTGCACCATGCAGATGTTGTGCTGCACGGACTGGTCCAGCACCAGGCCTTGCTCCTTGCGGTTCTCGGTCACGAAGGCCATGCCCTGGCCAATGGCGTCGGCCGGCGAGCGCAGGCGCAGCGGCCGGCCGTGCATGAGGATGCTGCCCGTGCAGCGGTGCATGCCGAACAGCGCATCCATGACATCGGACCGGCCCGAGCCCACCAGCCCGAAGAAGCCCACGATCTCGCCCGCGTGGACCTCGAAGTCAATGCCTTCGAAGCGCCCGGCCAGGCCCAGGCCGCGCACCTGGAGCAGGGCGCGCGTGCTGCGGTCAGGGGCGGGGCCGCGCGGCGGATAGATGTCCTGCATCTGGCGTCCGACCATGAGCGCGATCAGCGCCCCGATGTCGGTCTCGTCCCGCGCCAGGGTGCAAATGGAGCTGCCATCGCGCATGACGGTGATCTCGTCCGAGATGCGCATGATCTCGTCCATGCGGTGCGAGACATAGATGATGGCGCGCCCCTCGGCCTTGAGGCGGGCGATGAGGGTGAAGAGAATCTGCGCCTCGCTGTCGCTGAGCGAGGACGTGGGCTCGTCCATGATGACGATGCGCGCGGGCTGGCACAGCGCCTTGGCGATCTCCACCAGTTGGCGCTGGGCCAGCGACAGTTCGGCCACCTGCGCGTTGGGGTCCAGGTCCATGCCCAGTCGGGCCAGTAGCGCGGCGGCGTCGCGGCGCAGTGCGCGGCGGTCCACGCAGCCGGCCCGCTGCGGGAGGCGCGCGGCAAACAGGTTGTCCGCCACGCTGAGGTTGGGCGCCAGGCTCAGCTCCTGGTGAACGATGGCGATGCCGTGGCGCTGCGCATCGGCGGGGCTGGCCAGCTCGGTGCCGGTGCCCTCGATCAGCAGCTGGCCGCCATCGGGCCGGTGTACGCCGGCCAGGATCTTGAGCAGGGTGGATTTGCCGGCCCCGTTCTCGCCCAGCAGCGTGTGCACCGTGCCTGCGCGCAGGCGGAAGGAAACGCCTTTGAGCGCCTGCACGGCGCCGAAGGATTTGGCCAGCGCCCGGGCTTCGAGCATGGGGGGCGGCGCAACGGCGTCGAGCATGGCACGGCCTGGGTGGCTGTGTGCAGTGGGGCCTGGCATGGCGAGCTCCGCAGGTCCATTTACCTGGTGGCAGCCGTGTACACGCCGGGCGGCACGGGGTGGAATTTTTCCACCGGCTTGCCCTGCAGCAGCTGCGCGGCAATGGCCACGGCTTGCAGTCCCAGCTGGTCGGGGTACTGGCGGATCACGCCCACGAAGGCCGGCTCCCGGTCCACGGCCGCGCGCGCCTCGGCCATGCCGTCAAAGCCCACGATCTTCACCTGCTCCAGCTTTCTGGCAGCCTTGACGCTGGCCAGCGCGGCCAGGGCCGCATCGTCGCCAAAACCGAAGATGCCTGCCAGGTCGGGGTGGGCCTGCAGCATGTTCTGCGATGCGGACAGGGCCTCGGCGCGTGTGATGCCGGGTTGTACCGAGACGATCTTCATGCCGGGGAAGGCCGCGATGGCCGACTTGAAGCCCTCCACGCGATCGACCACGGACTGTATGGACGGGTAGTGCAGCACCCCGATCTGGCCCTTGCCACCCGTGGCGCGGGCCATGAGCTGGCCGGCGAGCACGCCGCCGGCGCGGTTGTCGGTGGCCACGTGCGAGGCCACTTCCACCCCGCTGGCCGCAATGTCCACGGTGATCACGGGTATGCGGGCGGCGGCGGCCTTGAGCACGGCGGCCTTGACGCCGCGTGAATCCACGGGCGACAGGATGATGGCATCGACCTTCTTGCTGACGAAGTCCTCCACATCGGAGATCTGCTTGCCCAGGTCCTGGTTGGCAATGCTCAGGTCCAGCTTCAGCCCCTGCCGCGCGGCTTCCTGCTGCATGGCCTGGGCCAGCTCCAGGTAGAACGGGTGCTGCTGCGTGAGCAGGGACACACCGATGGTGCGCGCGGGGCCGGGGCCCGGCTGTGCAAGCGCCGGGCTGGCCGGCAGGCCGAATGTGAATGCGCCGGCCAGCATGCGCCGGAGAAACGTGTTGCGGTCCATGGCGGTCTCCCTCCCTCTGTCGTTGTGGAAAAACTCAGCTTCTGGCGAACTCGATGCGGCCCTCGGCCTTGTGGGTGGCCTGCAGCCGGTGGTGTGCCAGCAGATCGAAGGCGCCGGGCTCCATGTCCTGGTGTGCGCACAGGCCGTCGAGTTGAGCGATGTCGCAGACCGGGTGTCCGCCCGAGGTGCTGTCCAGATCCAGTGCCAGCGCCACGGCCTTGGCGCTGTGCTCCACGGCTGCCGCGTACAGCCGTGCGGCGCCCGGGTCGCGGCACAGCAGGCGGTTGCGCTCGTCGATGCCACAGATCTCGAAAAGGCAGATGTCCAGCGGCCGGCCGCGCAGGCCCGTTTCAGCGCCGGGGCCGATGAGGCAGGGCTCGTCGCCGGCCAGCGAGCCGCCCGTGACGTGGATGGCGCAATCGAGAAACTGACGTGCCGTCGCCACCATGGACAGGTCGTGCAGCGTCAGCGCAATGCCCTGGCGGCTGGCCAGCAGCGGCAGCACGCGGTGGGTGATGCGTCCGCTGCCCAGGAAGACCGAGGCGTCGTCCTCGATCCAGCCCAGGGCGCCCTGGGCCACCTGGGCCTGTGCCGGGCCTTGTGCGGCGGCGTGGGCGCCAGGCAGCTCGGCCGCCGTCTTGAGCAGGGCCGGGTTGTAGCGCGCCTTGCCGAAGGCGCGCACCACATAGCCCTGCTGCTCCAGGTAGTGCAGGTCGTTGCGGATGGTGACGGTGGAGACGCCGAAGAGCACGCTCAGCGCCTCGACCCGCACCTCGTCGGTCTTGCGCGCCAGCTCCACGATCTGCAGCCTGCGCTTGAGTGAACTGTTGCCTTGTTCCTGCATGGATTCTTTCGATTCGAAAGTTTTCTATTTCGTATCGAAAGTTTCCCTGCACGCAAAAGCTGCGTCAAGCGCACCCAGGGTATTCACCAGGGATTGCCTGGCCTGGAAGGTTTACCGGCTGGCCGCGCTCAGGGGCACGACCACGGGCCGCTGCAGCTGTGACGTCCAGGCCCGGTAGGTGCGGTGGGCCAGGGCGTGCAGCACGGGAATGCGCAGGTCCAGGTGGCGCAGGATCTCGCTCTCGGTCTGCGCCGCGGGGCCGCGTGCGCGCAGCAGCTCGTCATGGCCTTCGGCGCACCAGGCAGCCACGCTGGCGGCGGTCACTTCCATGTGGCCCTGGAAGGCCCAGTGCCGGCCATGTCGAAAACCCTTGTTCAGGCAATGGCTGCCGTACATGGTGCGCACGGCGCCGCGCGGGATCTCGAAGGTGTCGTAGTGCCAATGGAAGATCGTGGCCTCGCGCGGCAGGTCCATGAGCTGCTGGGCGGCGGCCGTCACCCAGATGCGGCTCCAGCCAATGTTGGGGCAGGGGTTGCGCCAGACCCTGGCGCCCATGGCGCGCGCCAGCATCTGTGCGCCGAAGCAGTGGCCGAGCACGGGAACGTCATGCCGCAGCGCGTCGGCCAGCAGGGACTGTTCATCCTCCATCCAAGGCAGGCCCTCGTTGACGCAATGGTTGCTGCCCAGCACCACGATGCCGCTGTAGTCGGCGGCATGCACAGGGGCTCTTCCATCGAGGGCGGGCTGCAACATTCGGTAGGGAATGCACTGCTGCTCCAGGTGTTCACGCAGAACGCCGGGGCCCTGGGTGGATTCGTGCTGGAGGATGGCGACAGGTCTCATGGCGGCGCGGCTTCATCGGGAAGCCATTTGTTGTGAGGCCTTGACTCTAGGGACGGCTGCCTCAAGGGCGGATTGTGTTTGCGCACAACGCCATCAAGGTCGCATCAAGGCAGCACCGGGACAGCACCACGGATGTCGCCCCCGTCCCTCTCAAGCCGTGGATGCTCCAGCCTTGCGCCGGCTCCATTTCAGCTCGCTGACCAGCACCCCGCCCACGATCAGCACTGCCCCCAGGATGGCCAGCCCCGGCAGCCGGTCGCCTGCCATGCGCCCCACGATGCCGGCCCAGACCGGCTCGCTGGCATAGATCACGGTGGCGCGCGTGGGCGACAGGGACTTCTGGGCCCAGTTCATGGTCAGCTGGATCAGGATGCTGGCGCAGGCCATGGCCACGGCGGCCGTCAGCCAGATCCACGAGAAATCCGGCACCGACTCGCCAGCCACGGGCATGGCCAGCAGCGCCATGGTGCCGGCCGCCAGCAACTGCACCGTGGTCACGCGCCGCGCATCGACCTTGCCCGCGAAATGCCCGATCAGGAGCACCTCGGCCGCAATCGCCAGCGTGCTCAGCATGGTCGCCATCTCGCCCACGTTCAACTCCATTCCCCCGGACTCGGGCCCCGCCACCAGCATCAGGCCCGTGAAGGCCAGGCCGATGCCTATCCAGCTCATCAATCGCGGCGGCTTGCCCATCACCAGCCATTGCAGCAGGGGCACGATGGGCACATACAAGGCGGTCAGAAACGCCGACTTGCTGCTGCTGATGGTCTGCAGGCCGAAGGTCTGCAGGCCATAGCCCAGAAAGATGCTGGCGCCGATGGCCGTGCCTGCGACCAGCTCGGTGCGCGTGAGCCCGGCCATGACCTTGCGGAACACCAGCAGCCCGATCAGACCCGCCGTGACGAAGCGCAGGCCCACAAAGAACAGCGGCCCGCTGTGCTGCATGGCCAGATGGACCACGAGAAAAGTGCCGCCCCAGACCATGGTGACGGCGATCAGGGCCAGCTCCTGCCGGCTGAGCAGCGGCGTGCGCGAACTGTGAGAAGATGACGTGTGCAACATATTGCGCAGATCATATGAGAAATATATTGCACAGCGCTGGCGAGCGCTCCGATGTCCTGGCTTTCGTCAGCGAAAACCTGCGCCGCCTGCGCCAGCGCGCGGGACTGAGCCAGGCGGCCCTGGCCGAGGCCGCAGGCCTGAGCCGGCGCATGGTCGTGCAGCTGGAAGGCGGCGACACCAATATCAGCCTGTCCAGCCTGGATCGGCTGGCCGATGCGCTGGGCGCCAGCTTCATAGAAATCGTCAGCGACCCGGCCGCGCAGCGCCTGCGCATGGACGCCATGGCCTGGCGCGGCACCCGGCCCGAAAGCCAGGCCATGCTGCTGGGCAGCGTGCCCGCCACGCGCGAGGCCCAGCTGTGGTCCTGGTCCCTGGGCCCCGGCGAACGCTACCAGGCCGAACCCGACCCGGAAGGCTGGCACGAGATGATCGTCGTGGTCGAAGGCCGCCTGCTGGTGGACCTGAGCGAAGGCCCCATGACCATCGAGGCCGGCGACTACGCCATCTACGGCAGCGCCCAGGACTACGCCTACGTGAACCTGCACGAAGGCGTGACGCGGTTCATTCGGAATGTGATTTCCTGAGGGGGGAGCCTTCTCCTCCCGGTCCATGCTCGCTCCAGCCCGGCCGGCTTCGGCCCGTGCGCTGCGCGCGCCAGCCGTATTGGCGGGTACCTAGAACAGGGGAGGCCGGCCCTTGTTGCACTGCGTACGCCCCACGGGCGACGGAGCCCCTTTCTGGTCGGGCACAAGCGCCTGCAGCGTGCCCACCTGCGTGGCCGACGGCTGGACGGCCATATCGGCATTGGCCGTGGGCGTGCCGCACTGGCGCCGCGCCGCAGCTCAGGAGCAGCCGGCGCATTGGGCAGGAGAGCCGTCGGCCACGATGCCGTCGTACCCATGGGACCGACGCTGCGCCCGCTGTCGCCAGTAGCACTTAAGTAACAGATGTTGAAAATAGATGCTATTGAATTTTTTGTTTCAATAGTTAAGATGCATCGGTTTTTTGTCAGAACAACGGCCGGTAGCGATCGGGCGTGAAATTCAAACATCGGCATCAGAGGGAGATTTGCGTGCGCCACGTTTTTGCGATTCGGGCGTGGTCGGCGCTCGCGCCTGGACTGCAGGAGCCTGCCCAGTGGCGGCAGTGGGCACGTCAACCCATCCTGCCGCAAGGGCAGGTGCATCCGGATCTTGCCCATGTTTCACCCATCGTCCGCAGGCGCTTCGGGCGATTGGCGCGATGCGTAGTCATCCCTGCCGACGCCGTTCTGGCGCAGGCTGCAGTGGCCGATTTGCCCGTGGTCTGGGCTTCGCGCTACGGCGATGCCGAAAAGTCCCTTGACTTGCTGCAAACGCAGGCCCTGGGGCAGGCTTTGTCTCCCACGGCATTCGGCCTGGCGGTGCATAACGGCATTGGCGCCCAGCATTCCATTTTGCGAGGCATGCGTGCCAATGCCTTGTGCGTGGCGTCCACCGATTGCGCGCCGGAAGCGGGCATGGTCGAAGCATTGGGCTTGCTGCACGAAGGCGCGCCGCAAGTCATGCTGGTCTGCTATGACGCGCCACTGCCTGCTCCGTATGACGGCTTCCACACAGAGCCCCAGGTGGTATTCGCCTGGGCGGTCTTGGTGCAATGGGCAGTACCCGGGGAGTCCGGTTTCCAGTTGAGCAGGCAGCCCGGCATGGACGCCGCGCAGCCGGAACCGGACCACGCGCCGCATTTGCAGCATTTACCGCACGGGTTGCAGGTGTTGCAGTTTCTGTTGCACGACGGCCAGGCATCCCTGACAGGCCCGCAGCGCCCGGTACGGCGCCGTGGCGCAGGTACATGGCGATGGGAGCGCGCTCATGGCTGAGTGGCTCAATCGTCAGTGGCGCCTGGCGGCCACCGGCCTGTGCTTTGCCGTGTTCGGCCTGGGTGGGCTGGTGGTGCGCTGCGTGGTCTATCCGGCCTTGCTGCTGACCGTGCGCCAGCCGCAGTCGCGCCAGTGGGCGGCCCAGTCGGTGATCCATCACAGCCTGCGCTGGTTCGTGGCCCTGATGGCGGGTGTCGGCGTTCTGTCCTATGAAGTGCACGGCCGTGAACGTCTGCAGCGGCGCGGCCTGCTGATTCTTGCCAATCACCCATCGCTGATCGACGTGGTATTCCTGATCTCCTTCGTTCGCCATGCCGATTGCATCGTCAAGGCGGCGCTGGCAGGCAACCCTTTCACGCGCGGCCCCATCCGGGCGGCCGGCTTCATTGCCAACAGCCGTGGCGAGGGCCTGCTGCAGGACTGCCTGCGCTCGCTGGCATCAGGCAACAACCTGATCATCTTTCCCGAAGGCACGCGAACACCGCTGCACGGCAAAGTCCGGCTGCAGCGCGGCGCGGCCCATGTGGCGGTCAGAGGCCGCATCGATATCACGCCGGTGCACATCCATTGCAGCCTGCCCATGCTGACCAAGGGCGCGCCGTGGTGGCAGGTGCCGCCGCGCAAGCCCCACTTTTTCATCGAAGTTCGTGACGACATCGGTATCGAGGCCTTTTGCCAAGGGGCGGCCAGCGACTCCGTGGCGGCCCGACATGTCACGGACCACCTGTCCGCACAACTATTCAAGGAACCGTCCCGTGCCTGAGCTTGAGCAAGAAATCAAAGAACTCATCATCGAGTCCCTGGCGCTGGAGGACATCACGCCGCAGCAGATCGATGCGGGCGAGCCCCTGTTTGTCGAGGGCCTGGGGCTGGACTCCATCGATGCGCTGGAGCTGGGCCTGGCGCTGCAAAAGCGTTTCGGCGTGAGCCTGTCCGGGGACTCGGAACAGACGCGCCAGCATTTCCGCAGCGTCCAGGCGCTTGCCGCCTTCGTGGCGGCCCATCGCACGCACTGAGTGCGGCCCTCCGCGCAGACCGCAGCAAAGACATTTTCATGAACAAAGAAACCATCTACGAACGCATCGTCGAAATCCTGACGGAAACCTTCGATATCGAGGCGGAGCGCATCACGCCCGAAGCCCGTCTCCATGACGACCTGGACATCGACAGCATTGATGCCGTGGATCTGATCGTCCAACTGAAGCCTCTGGTCGGCAGGCGGCTCAATGCCGAAGCCTTCAAGTCGGTGCGCACTATCCAGGACGTGGTGGATGCGCTGCATCAGCTGATGCAAGAAGACAGCGCCGTCGCCTGAGGAACACGCCTGCCATGCGCAAAACCGCGACAGGCCTTGTGCTGCTGGCCACGGTGCTCTATCCGCTGGCCGTCTATGCCGCGCTGGGACGTGTGGCTGCGCACTGGATTGCTGCCGCATTGGTGGCGCTGGCGCTGGCGCGTGCCTGCAGCAGCTGCGAAGGATTTTGGTGGGTGGTCGCTGCGGGGGCGGCGGCGCTGTCTGCCGTCTCGTGGTGGCAGGGCAATGGCCTGGCGCTCAAGTTCTATCCGGTGCTGGTCAATGCCGTGCTGCTGGCCGGCTTTGGTTGGAGCCTGTGGTTTCCGCCGTCGGTGGTGGAGCGCCTGGCCCGGCTGCGGCAGCCTGATCTGCCTGCGCCGGCCGTGCGCTACACCGCCCGGGTGACGGCCGTTTGGTGCGTCTTCTTTGTCTGCAATGGCGCAGTGGCGGCCGGTACGGCTCTGTATGGCAGCGACGAGGCCTGGGCCTTGTACAACGGTTTGATCGCCTATGGGGCCATGGGGCTGCTGATGGCGGTGGAGTGGCTGGTGCGCCAGCGTGTGCGCAGGCGCCATGGACATGTGTGAGGCAAGGATGACGGCCACAAAGAGCGAACAAGGTCTGGCACTGGCATGGGTGGCATTGGCGCAGGTGGCACTGCCGCAGTCCAGGGACGCAGGGCATGTGGTGGCAAGGCCGCAGGATGCGGCGGTCACGCACGCGCAATGGGTCGATGCTGTCCGGGCGTGGTGCGCGGCCTTCCAGCGTGTGCAAGGGGCGGAAGTGGCCTTGTACTGCGGCAATCCGCTGACCTTTGCCGCTGCGCTATGGGGTGCATGGCACGCGGGCAAGACGCCGGTGCTGGCCAGTGACCTGCATGCGCACACGCTGTCGGCGCTGCTGCCCCAGGTGGCGGCCTGCGCGGGCGAGTTGCCCCAGGCCCTGGTGCCTGATGCCGCTGGCGCGGACGGCGTGGTACTACAGCCCCTGGACATGCAAAAGGCGCGCGTCGTGCTGTTCACGTCCGGCTCCACGGGGGTGCCCGAGCGCATTGAAAAGCGGCTGTCGCAGCTGGATGCCGAAGTGCAGGCCCTGCAGGCCGTGTTCGGTGTCGGCATGGCGCAGGGGCCGCACGTGCAGGTGCTCTCCACCGTCGCGCACCATCACATCTACGGCCTGCTGTTCCGCATTCTGTGGCCGCTGGCGGCTGGCCGCGCCATGGGCACGCATCTGGCGCACTATCCCGAGGATCTGGTGCAGCCACTGCAGCAGGCGCCGCGCAGCCTGCTGGTATCGAGCCCCGCCATGCTCGGCCGCTTGCCGGCGCACCTGGACTGGTCGCAGGCGATGGAGCGGCTGGGCGGCGTGTTTTCCTCCGGCGGCCCACTGGCCGAGAGCGCCGCGCAGCACGCGCTGCAACTGCTGGGCCATTCGCCCACCGAAGTCTTCGGCAGCTCTGAAACGGGCGGTATCGCCTGGCGCCGCCGCGCAGAACACGGCGAATCCTGGCAGGCCCTGCCTGGCGTGGAGCTGCGCCTGTCGGACAGCGGGCTTCTTGCCGTGCGCTCGCGCCATCTGCCTGATGCGCAGCTTTGGTGGGAGACGGCCGACCGTGCCTTGCCCGGCACCGACGGCCTGGGCTTCGTGCTGCAGGGGCGTGCAGACCGCATTGTGAAGATTGCCGAAAAAAGGGTGTCTCTGACCGCCATGGAGCGTGTTCTGGAAACCCATGGTGGAGTCCGGCAGGCCAGGGCTGTGGTGCTGGAGCAGCCGCCCGGCGCCAGCGGCATCGCTGGCGGCGCGCCGCAGCGCGTGGGCATGGTGGTGGAGCTGTGCGAAGCGGGCTGGCAGGCGTTGCAGCAGCAGGGCCGTCGCGGCATGGGTCAGGCGCTGCGCTCGCTGCTGCAACCCTGCGTGGACCGCGTGGCCTTGCCGCGCCACTGGCGTTATGTGGAGCGCATGCCCATGAATGCGCAGGGAAAGACCACGCATCACAGCCTGCTGACCTTGTTCAATCCCGTGATTCCCGTGCCGGCATGGCAGGAACGCAGCGCGCAGCGCGCCACGGCGCAATTGCTGGTGCAGCCCCGGCTGCGCGTGCTGGAGGGGCATTTTCCCGAGGCATCCCTGGTGCCCGGCGTGGCGCAACTGCATTGGGTGGTGAGCCTGGCGACCCAGGCCTTCGGCCTGGAGCACGGATTTGCCGACGCGCAACTGCTCAAGTTCCAGCAGCCCATCCTGCCCGGCGATACGGTGCAGATGCAGCTGCAGTGGCAGCCCGAGAAAGGCTGGCTGCAGTTCGAGTTGAGTTCCGCGCGGGGCGTGCATGCCACTGGCCGCCTGCTGGAGCGCAGGCCATGACGGCACCTGGCTTTCGTCCCACGGCCCTGATCCCCGTCTACAACCACCCCGACACGGTGGGCGTGATGGTCCGAGGCTGCCTGCACGCCGGCCTGCCGTGCCTGCTGGTGGACGACGGCTCGGAGCCGCGCTGCGCCGCCGTGCTGGATGCGCTGGCAGCGCAGCACGCAGGGCAGGTCCAGGTGCTGCGCCTGGCAAGCAACCAGGGCAAGGGCGCCGCCGTGATGGCCGGCCTGCGCGCCGCGCTGGCCCAGGGCTGCACGCATGCGCTGCAGATCGATGCCGATGGCCAGCACGCCGTCAGTGACATTCCCGCCTTCCTGGCGCTGGCCCGTGCCCACCCGGGGAGCATGGTCTGCGGGGCACCCGCCTATGACGCCAGCGTGCCCAAGGCGCGTCTTTATGGCCGGTACCTCACCCATGTGTGGGTGTGGATCAACACCTTGTCGTTGGACATTCGCGATTCCATGTGCGGCTACCGCGTGTATCCGCTGAAGACCACGGTGGCGGTGCTGGACCGCTCCCGCATGGGGCGGCGCATGGAATTCGACACCGAGGTGCTGGTGCACCTGCACTGGCGCGGCGTGGCCTTCGTGACCTTGCCCACGCCCGTGACCTATCCCGCCGATGGGCTGTCGCACTTCAGGGTCTGGGGCGACAACCTTCGGATCTCCGGCATGCACGCGCGCCTGTTCGGCGGCATGCTGCTGCGCAGCCCGCAACTGTTGGCGCGCCGACTGCGAACGCGGGGGGCGTCATGAGCGGGCCTTCCACACGCAGCCCGCACCACTGGGCGCAGATCGGTGAAAGCACCTGCGTGGGCGGCATGTGGCTGCTCTACCAGCTTCACCGCTGGCTGGGCCGCTGGCCCTTTCTGCTGTGCCTGTATCCGGTCGTCGGCTACTACTGGCTCACGCGCCCGGTGGCGCGGCGCGCTTCCCTGCAGTACCTGCAGCGCCTGCAACAGGCGCATGGCCTGTGGCCGCGCGGGCCGGGCTGGGTGCACGGCCTGCGGCACTTTGGTGTCTTTGCCCAGGTGATCCTGGACAAGCTGCTTGCCGTAACGAACAGCTACCGCACCGAGCACGTGCGTTTGGAGGGGCAACAGCCCTTGCTGGACCTGATGGCCCGCGGGCAGGGGGCCGTGCTGGTGACCGCACACATGGGCTGCATCGAGCTGTGCCAGGCCCTGGCCCGGCAATGCCCTGGCCTGCAACTGACCATCCTGGTGCATACCCGGCATGCCGAGCGCTTCAACCGCCTGCTGCGCCGCATGGCGCCGGACAGCGGGGTGCAGCTGCTGCAGGTCTTGGACTTCAACATGGCCACCGCCATGGCACTGGCCGACCGCGTGGCGCGCGGGGAGTTCATCGCCATTGCCGGTGACCGCGTTCCTGTGCATGAGAGCAAGACCACGCAGGCCCTGTTTCTGGGCCATGAGGCCGCCTTCCCTTGCGGGCCCTACATCCTGTCTGCCCTGCTCAAGTGCCCGCTGTATTTCATGGGCTGCGTGCATGAGGGACGGGGCTATGCCGTCGAGTTCGTGCCGCTTGCCGCCCAGGTTGAACTGCCGCGCGCGCGGCGCGCGCAGGCGCTGGCCGGCTATGCCCGGCTCTATGCCCGGCAGCTTGAACGCCTGCTGTGCAAGGCGCCTTATGACTGGTTCAACTTCTTCCCGTTCTGGGAGCAGGGCATGCCTGCACCTGCACCCACGCATCCTCTCAACCATGGGTAATTTGCCCTTCACGCGGAGCCTTCATGGCCACTGACCAGGAAATCGCCTCGCGCGAGCGGCTGAGCTACGAGATCGAAGTCACGCCGGCGTTCTACGACATCGACGTGATGGAAATCGTCTACCACGGCCACTACGTGCGCTATCTCGAACTGGCTCGCAGCGCCTTGCTGGCCCACTTCGACTACGACTATCCCCGCATGCGCGACTCCGGCTACGGCTGGCCCGTGGTGGACATGCGTCTCAAATACGTGCGCCCGGCGCTGTTCGGACAAAAGCTCCGGATCAAGGCCACCATCACCGAGTGGGAAAACCGCCTGCGCATCGACTACCTGATCAGCGATGCCGCCACGGGCGAGAAAGTGAACACGGCCCACACCACCCAGGTGGCCGTGGACATGCGCACGCGCGAGATGTGCTTTGTCTGCCCTCCCGTGCTGTGGGAACGGCTGGGGGTGCAGCCATGACTGCCCGAGGGACGCGCCTGGCTGCATGGGGCATGGCCTGCGCCCTGGCCTGCACCTTGTCTCTTCCGGCTGCCTTGCAGGCCGCGCCTGCTGCCGGTGTTTCCGGCGTTGGCGACGGTTCCCAGACCGCCCCGGCCTCCCAAGTGTCACAGCAGGCCCTGTTGGCCCAGGTGCGTGAGCGCGTGCAGAGCGCGCCTGTGGTGCGTGGTCAGTTCACGCAGCTCAAGACCGTGCAGGGCTTCAGGCAGCCGCTCAAATCCTCGGGCGACTTCGTCGTGGCACGTGGCAAGGGCATCGCCTGGCAGGTGCGCCAGCCCTTTGCCTCGACGCTGATCGTCAGGCCCGACAGCCTGCTGTCGCGCGGCGCCGATGGCAGCACGGCCGTGCAGATGCGCGCGCAGGACGAGCCCGTGCTGCGCACCATCAATGCCATGCTGTTTGCCGTGGTGTCGGCGGACCTGGCGCAGCTCACCCACTACTTCGATGTCAGCGGCCAGGTGCAGGGTGCCGGCTGGAGGCTCCACCTCGTGCCGCGCGACCCCGTGCTGGCCCAGTGGCTGCAGGCTGTGGACCTGAGCGGCCAGCAGTTTGTGCAGTCCGTGCAATTGCAGGAGGCGCGCGGCGACCGCAGCCAGATCCAGATGGCGAACCCCATTGCCGAGCAGGCGCTGCGTGCGCAGGATGCCGCCCTGTTTGACTGAGCCCGCGCCATGAGCACCAGTCCATCCCCCGCGCACGACACCGGCAGCCAGGACCGTCCCGGCCTTCTGTGGCGTGCAGCCGCATTGGCCTGGCTGCTGGCCGTGCTGGTGGTGGCCGTGCACCAATGGCATTTCTGGCATGGCCAGCGCATGGACACCGATGTGCTGGCACTGCTGCCGGTCAATGAACAGGCGCCCGAGGTGACGCGCGCCACGCAGCAGCTGGCCGACCAGTTGTCGCGCCAGGTCACCGTGCTGCTGGGTACGCCCGACTGGGCCGGCAGCCGACAGGCTGCACAGCAGTTGCGGCAAAGCCTTTCACGTCAGGCGGCCGCGCCGCTGCGCGAACAGGCGCTGGCGCAGCAGGTCTCCATGCAGGCGGCCCTGGATTTCTACCAGCCCTGGCGCCAGTCCCTGCTTACGCCGCAGCAGCGCGACCGGCTGCAGCACACGCCGGGCGAGCTCCTGGTGCAGCAGGTCCTGCAGGACCTGTACCAGCCCGGCCTGCAGGCGCGGTTGACCGACTGGATTCGTGATCCCCTGGGCCTGTGGACCCCCTGGTGGACGGCGCGCGCTGCGCAAAGCCATGCGCGGCCGCGCGACGGCGAGCTGTGGGTGTCCGGGCAGGGGCAGCAATGGGTGCTGCTGCAGTACGCGCTGTCGGGCTCGGCGTTTCGCCTGTCAGGCGAACCCGTGCTGCAGGATGCGCTGCAGCAGGCCCTGGCCGATGTGCGCCGGCAATGGCCCGATGCGCAACTGCTGGTGGCCGGCGTACCGCTGCATGCCGAGGCAGCGGCCACGCAGGCGCATGGCGAGATCAACACCATCGGCTGGGGCTCCCTTGCCGCTGTCCTGTTGCTGGCGTGGCTGGCATTTCGCGCCGTGCGCCCGATGGCCCTGGTGGGCCTGTCCCTGCTGATCGGCACGGCGGTGGCGCTGAGCGTGACGGCGGCCCTGTTCGGCCAGGTGCATTTGCTGACCCTGGTGTTCGGCGCCAGTCTGGTGGGTGTGGCCGAGGACTATGGCATTCACTACTTTGCTGCCCGGCAGGGCGCCTCACGGCGCACGCCGCATGCGCTGATGCGTTCCCTGCTGCCGGCACTGTGGCTGGCGCTGGGCACCAGCGTGATTGCCTATCTGGCACTGGGCGTCGCGGCTTTCCCGGGACTGCGGCAGATGGCCGTTTTCTCCGTGGTGGGACTGGCCGCCGCCATGTTGACCGTGGTCTGCTGGTTCCCCTGGCTGGACCGGGGCCACATGCCCGCCAGCCCCGCTGCACGGCGCATAGGCCTGAGCCTGGTGGCCTGGCCGCGCTGGCGCGCAGCGCTGCCGGGTTCGGTGGTGCTGTGTGCCGCCATGGCGGCCTGGCTGGCGTGGGGTGGGCGCCTGAACATCCAGGACGATGTGCGCCAGCTGCAAAACGGCGCGCCTGCCCTGGTTGCCCAGCAGCGCCAGGCGGGTGACATGCTGGGCCTGCCCAGCCCGGCCCAGTTCTACCTGCTCGACGGGGCCAGCGACCAGGAGCTGCTGCAGCGCGAGGAACTGCTCAAGCAGCGGCTTGATGTGCTGGTGCAGCATGGTCAGCTTGCCGGTTACACGGCTGTGTCCGACTGGGTGCCTTCCGCCCGGCGCCAGAGCGAGGATCTGGCCCTGGTGCGCCGTGTCGAGGACCAGGTGCTGCAAGGGATCAATGCCCAATTGGGCGAGTCTTTCAGTGCGCCTGCCGCCGCACCGGTGCAGCCCCTGACCGTGCAGGCCTGGCTGGAGCAGTCCATCTCCGCGGCGGCCGGCCCGCTGTGGCTGGGCGAGCGCGATGGCCGTTGGCGCAGCATGCTCATGCTGCGCGGCGTGGCCGGTCAGGCCGCACTGCCGGGGCTGGCGCAGGCAGCGCAGGGGCTGGAGGGCGTGGTCTGGGTGGACAAGCCCGCCGAGATCTCCGGCCTGCTGCAGCGCTACCGCCTGTCGATGACGCAACTGCTGGTGCTGGGCCACGGCCTGGTGCTGGCCGCTCTGTGGCTGCGCTTTGGCAGCCAGGCCTGGCGAGCCTGGCTGCCCACCGTGCTGGCCAGCCTGGCGGTGGCGGTGGTCCTGTCCGTCTGGGGCCAGCCCTGGCAGCTTTTCAACGTGCTGGCGCTGATGCTGTTGCTGGGCGTGGGCATCGACTACGGCATCTTCCTGCAGGAGCACGAGGACGATCCCCACGCCTGGCTGGCCGTGGTGATCGGCGCGGCCAGCACCTGGCTGTCATTCGGCCTGCTGGGCCTGTCCCAGACGCCGGCCTTGCGGGCCTTTGGCGTCACGCTGATGCTGGGCCTGCCGCTGGTGCTGGTGCTGGCGCCGCTGTTTCGCGCGCCGCCGCAGGCGCCTGCCGGCACCCCTCTCTGAAAAAGACACCGTACATGCAACGTATCGAACAGACTGAAATCCTGATCATTGGCGCCGGTCCCTCCGGCGCCGTGGCGGCGGGCCTGCTGCGCCGGCAGGGGCGCCGGGTGCTCATCCTGGAGAAGGAAGAGTTCCCGCGCTTTTCCATTGGCGAGAGCCTGCTGCCGCAAAGCATGGCCTACATCGAGCAGGCCGGCATGCTGCAGGACGTGGTGGAGGCGGGCTTCCAGCACAAGAACGGCGCGGCCTTCGCCCGGGGCGATCTGCGCACGGCCTTCGACTTCCGTGACAAGTTCTCCTGCGGATGGGGCACGACGTACCAGGTGCAGCGCGCCCATTTCGACAAGGTGCTTGCCGATGCCGCCCAGAAGGCGGGCGCCGAGATCCGCTATCGCCATACGGTGACCGGCGTGGACGTGGCAGGCGCCCGACCGCAGGTCACGGCCCGCACGCCGCAAGGCGAGGAATATGTGGTGCAGGCCCGCCATCTGCTGGATGCCAGCGGCTTTGCGCGCATCTTGCCGCGCATGCTGGGGCTGGAGCGGCCCTCCGGTTTTCCCGTGCGCGCGGCCCTGTTCACGCATGTCGAGGATCGCATCGCGGCACAGGACATGGACCGCGACAAGATCCTGATTTCCGTGCATCCCGAGCACCGGCATGTGTGGTTCTGGACCATTCCGTTTTCCAATGGCCGCAGCTCGCAGGGCGTTGTCGCCACGCCCGAATTCCTGGAGCGCCATGCGGGCTCCGAGGTCGAGCGCCTGCGCGCCATCATTGCCGAGACGCCCAGCCTCGCGCAGGTGCTGCGCAATGCCCGGTGGGACACGCCCGGGCGTTCGCTCACGGGCTACTCGGCCAATGTGACGGCGCTGTGGGGCCCGGGCTATGCCTTGCTGGGCAATGCGGGCGAGTTTCTGGACCCGGTGTTCTCCAGCGGCGTGACCATTGCCCTGAAGTCGGCCAGCCTGGCCGCCGACTGCATCGCCCGCAGCTGGCAGGGCGAGGCGGTGGACTGGCAACAGGACTATGCCCAGCCGCTGCAGGCAGGTGTCGATACCTTCCGTGCCTTCGTGCAGGGCTGGTACGACGGCAGCTTCCAGGACGTGATCTTCCACCCGTCGCATGCGCCGGACATCCGCCGGATGATCTCGTCCATCCTCGCCGGCTACGCCTGGGATGGACGCAACCCCTATGTGGCCGAGCCGGAGCGCCGCCTGGACGTGCTGAGCCAGCTTTGCCAGCCGGGGCAGGGGGTGATGGCATGAGGCGGCTGCGTCTTTTCCCGGCCCTTGCGTGCCAGCGTGCGCCAGCCTTGTTCGCGGTGTGCTCCGTGAGCGCTGCCATCATCACGGCCAGCGCGTTGGCAGGCTGCTCCACCGCACCAGAGGCGCGTGCACCGCAGGGCAATGCCACGCCGCCGCGGCTGGCATTGCCGCCGGCTGCGCTGGGCTGCGCGCTGGCGCTGCAGCAGCATCTGGTGGTGCAGGCGCCTGGCCAGCCCGCGCAGGAACTGGACGCGCTGCTGGAGGTCGATGCGCAGACGGTGCGCCTGGCGCTGGTCCACCTGGGGCAGCGCGTGGGCGTGATCGTCTGGGATGGGCGGCAGCTGCAGGCCGAGCTGTCACGCTGGTGGCCGGTGCAATTGGCGCCGGCGCAGGTGCTCGGCGACATGCAGCTGGCGCTGTGGCCGGTGGATGCCATTGCGCAGGCCTTGCCTGCATCCTGGGTGTTGGAAGAGGTCGGAATGTCCGGTGGATCGGCCAGACACCTGTCTCGCCAAGGGCAGACGCGCGTCGAGATCCGGCCTGCCGGCAGCGACGGGTTCGAGATCGTGTATGCCGCAGGCGCCTGGCAACTGCGCGTTGCCTCGCCCGGCGGCATGCGTCCCTGTGCCAATGCAGGGGAGGGCGCATGACCGTAGTCACCCCGACGGCACAGGCCGTGTTTGTGCAAACCCTTTCAGCCACCAGCGCCCTGGGCGCCGATGCGGCCAGCCTGCGCGCCGCATTGTTCGCCACCCAGGCCCCCGACAGCCTGCAGTGCAGCGACCGCTACAGCCCGGGCCGGCACCTGCCGCTGGGCTGCCTGCCGCCCCATGTGGTGCTCCCCACGCTGGACTGGGCACCGCCGCCGCAGCGATCGCGCAACAACGCCCTGGCATGGCACACCGCCCAGGGCGTGCGCGGCCCGGTGGAGCAGGCCCTGTCGCGCTGGGGCCCGGCGCGTGTGGGCGTGGTGGTGGGCACCAGCACGGCCGGCGTGCAGGAGGGCGAAGCCGCCGCCGCCCATTGGCAGGCACAGGGCCGGTTCCCGCAGGACTTTGACTACGCCTTGCAGGAAATGGGCAATGTGTCGGAGTTCCTGGCCCAGCACCTGGGCATCCAGGGGCCGGCGCACACCCTCTCCACCGCCTGCTCCTCCGGGGCCAAGGCGTTGGCATCGGCCGCGCGCTGGCTGCAGGCCGGCCTGGTCGATGCCGTGCTGGCCGGCGGGGTGGATGCGCTGTGCGCTTTCACCGTGGCCGGTTTCAGCGCGCTGCAGGCCGTGTCGGACCAGCGCTGCAACCCGCTGTCTGCCCGGCGCAGCGGCATCAACCTGGGCGAGGGCGCGGCGTTCTTCCTGCTGACGCGAGAGCCAGGCCCCGTGCGTCTGGCCGGTTGGGGCGAGACCCAGGATGCCCACCACATGTCGGCCCCCGACCCATCCGGCCAGGGCGCCATCCAGGCCATGGAGCAGGCGCTGCGGCGTGCGGCCATGCGGCCCGGTGACGTGGACTACATCAACCTGCACGGCACGGCCACGGTACACAACGACGCCATGGAAAGCCTGGCCATTCACAGCGTGTTCGGCGAAGCAACGCCCGTGAGCTCCACCAAGCCGCTGACCGGCCACACCCTGGCGGCGGCCGGGGCGCTGGAAGCGGCCATGGCCTGGCACCTGCTGCACGACAACCCGCAGGGCTGGCTTCCTGCGCACTGGTGGGATGGCGAGCAGGCGCCCGAACTGCCCGCCCTGGCCGTGGTCCGCCCGGGCATGGCGCTGGGGCGTGCGCCCCGGGCCGTGCTCAGCAATTCCTTTGCCTTTGGCGGCAGCAACTGCGCCCTGCTGTTGGCCGCTGCCTGAGGAGCCATCGAGATGAACGCATTTCTACCGATTGAAAACTACGTGCCCCATCGCGGCGTGATGCTGCTGCTGGACTGCCTGCTCGATGCATCCGCCGACAGCGCCCATGCGCAGGTCACCGTGCCGCGTGATGGCCTGTTTCTGCAGGACGCCGGCATGCCCGCCTGGGTGGGGCTGGAGTACATGGCCCAGACCGTGGCCGCCTGGGCTGGCTGGCAGGCGGTGCAGGCCGGGCGGCCCGTCAAGCTGGGTTTTTTGCTGGGCACGCGCAAGTTCCAGGCGGCCTGCGCACATTTTTCCCCGGGCAGCGTGCTGCGCGTGAGCGTGCACTGCGAACTGGTGGGCACCAATGGCCTGGGCATGTTCGATTGCCGCATCCAGCCCCTGGGCGAGGACCGCGTGCTCGCCCAGGCCCGCATATCCGTTTACGAACCAGACAATGGCAGCGCATTCATACAGGCGCTGGAGCAAGAAGGAGTTGGACAAGCATGAGTGCAATCGCCCTGCCAGCCACGGTGCTGGTGACCGGGTCGAGCCGGGGCATAGGCCGGGCCATCGCCCTGCGCCTGGCGCGCGATGGTTTCGACATCGTGGTCCATTGCCGCAGCGGCCGCGAGCAGGCCCTGCAGACGGTGGCCGACATTGCCGCGCTGGGCCGGCAGGCCCGCGTGCTGCAGTTCGATGTGGCAGACCGCGCTGCCTGCGCTCTGGCGCTTGAGGCCGACATGGAACAGCACGGCGCCTACTACGGCGTGGTCTGCAATGCCGGCATCGCCCGGGACAACGCCTTTCCCGCCATGACGGGCGAGGAGTGGGATGCCGTGGTGCATACCAACCTGGATGCGTTCTACAACGTGCTGCACCCGGTGGTCATGCCCATGGTGCGCCGCCGCAAGCCGGGGCGCATCGTGACGCTGGCTTCGGTCTCCGCCCTGATGGGCAACCGGGGCCAGGCCAACTACAGCGCGGCCAAGGCCGGGGTGATCGCAGCCACCAAGTCCCTGGCCGTGGAGCTGGCCAAGCGCGAGATCACGGTCAATTGCGTGGCGCCCGGCCTGATCGACACGGAAATGGTCAGCGAGGAAGTGCTCGAACATGCCTTGGCGCTGATTCCCATGCGCCGCATGGGCACGGTGGACGAGGTGGCAGGTGCGGTCGCCTTCCTCATGGGCGGCGAGGCCTCGTACGTCACGCGCCAGGTCATCTCCGTCAATGGAGGGATGGTGGGATGAGCGCAGCAAGCAAACGGCGTGTGGTCGTCACGGGCGTGGGCGCCTTGAGTCCCCTGGGCCACGACTGGACCACGGTGCGGGAGCGACTGCGCTCCGGCAAAACCGCCATCCGGGTGATGGACGAGTGGGCTGCCTATGAGGGCCTGAGCACCCGGCTGGGCAGCACCGTGCCGCCCTTCGATCTGCCGCCGCACTACAACCGCAAGTCCATGCGCAGCATGGGCCGCGTCGCCTTGATGGCCACGCGTGCCATGCAGCATGGGCCGCGTCGCCTTGATGGCCACGCGTGCCAGCGAGCTGGCGCTGGCCGATGCCGGCCTGCTGGGCAATGCCTTCGTCAAGAGCGGGCACATGGGCGTGTCCTATGGGTCGTCCGCCGGAACGCCCTCGGCCATCGGCGACTTCGGCCGCATGATGGCCGACAAGAGCACCGAGGGCATCAACGCCAACACCTACATCAAGATGATGTCGCACACGGCGGCGGTGAACATCGGCGTGTTCTTCGGAACCACAGGCCGCGTCATCACGACGTCCAGCGCCTGCACCTCGGGCAGCCAGGGCCTGGGCTATGCCTTCGAGGCCATTCAGAGCGGCAAGCAGCTTGCCATGCTGGCCGGCGGGGCCGAGGAGCTGGATGCCACGCAGGCGGCTGTGTTCGACACCCTGTTTGCGACCAGCGTGAAGAATGACAGCCCCGAGTGCACGCCACGTCCCTTCGACGCCCGGCGCGACGGCCTGGTGCTGGGCGAGGGCGCCTGCACCTTGGTGCTCGAAGAGCTGGAGCATGCACTTGCCCGGGGCGCCTGCATCCGGGCCGAGTTGATCGGCTTTGCCAGCAACTCCGATGGCACCCATGTGACGCAGCCCAACGCCGCCACCATGGCCCAGGCCATGCGCATGGCGCTTGATGACGCGGGGATCGAACCTTCGGAGGTCGGCTACGTCAACGCCCACGGCACGGCCACGGACCAGGGGGACATTGCCGAATCGCAGGCCACCCGCGAAGTGCTCGGCAGCCAGGTGCCCATCAGCAGCCTCAAGGGCTACATGGGCCACACGCTGGGCGCCTGCGGCGCGCTGGAAGCCTGGATGAGCATCGAGATGATGCGTGAAGGCTGGTTTGCAGCCAACGCGAATCTGCAGCAACCCGATCCGCGCTGCGCCGATCTGGACTACGTCATGGGCGAGCCGCGTGCCTTGCACACCGATATCGTCATGAGCAACAACTTTGCCTTTGGCGGCATCAACACCTCATTGATTTTTCGACGTTGGAAGCAACAGGAGCCAGTGAAATGAAACAGACGAGAACCGCCGCCATTGTCCTGGTCCTTGCCCTGGCCGCAGGCAGCGCGGTGGCACGAAGCACGGACATCTATGAACCCCCGGCGGTCATGTGGACCGCCTCGCCCGAGACTACGGCGCAGCAGTTGCACGATCGCATCGTGGTGGCGTCGAAGTCGCTGGGCTGGGTGGTGGTCGGCGACGAGCCGGGCCGCCTGGAGCTGCACTACGACAAGCAAGGCAAGCACCAGGTCAACATCGCGGTGCACTACAACACAGATACCTACCGGATCAGCTATCTGCACAGTGTGAATCTGAATTACTCGGAAGGCGATGGCAAGCGGGAGATCCATCCCAACTACAACCGCTGGGTCCGGAATCTGATGAAGAAAATCAGTACCCCGTAATCCATCGCTGTCCCTGTTCCATGCTTTTTTACAGAGAGGGAGTTTCCATGAGAAAGATGATCTTGGCAGCCATGGCGCTGGTGGCCGCAACGGCGGTACATGCCCGCAATGAAGCAGTGATGCTGCCGCTGGCCGACGTGGTGAAGCTCGGCCTGGAGCAGGGCAAGCTCGACGGCAGCGTGAGCTTTCACCTTTCCGGTGCCAGCACGCCTGCCATCTCCGAAAAGCTGGGCGATGACGTGTCCAACAAGAAAACCAACGGCGTGGGCAAGGACGATGCCACGGCCTGCAACTGGGCAGCGCTGTCTGCCCTGATGGCCTTCGAGGCCAAGGCCAAGCAAAAGGGCGCCAACGCCGTGGTGGACCTGCACAGCTTCAACAAGAAGCAATCCACCCGGGATCCAGTCAATTTCGAATGCCGCGCAGGCAATGTGATGGCCGGCGTCACCTTCAAGGGCACCTATGCCCGCGTAGGCCGGTGATTTGAGCGCGCCGGCCGCCTGCGCCTTGCTGCTGGGGGCGCAGGCGCCCTTGTGGGCCAATGCGCAGTCGCTGGCTGCGGGCTGGCTGACGGACTCGGAGCGGGAGCGCCATGCCGGTATGCGCGAGGCGCGCCAGCGCGAATTCATCGCCTGCCGCTATGCCATGCGCCTGCTGCTGGCCGGCGGGCACGATGCCGCATCGACCTGGCGGCTGGCAGCGCCCCGCAATGCTGCCCCCCACGTGGAGCAAGGCGGGGAGGGCGGCATTTTTGGAGCGAAGCCCCGTTTGAGCCTCTCGCACAGCGCCGGCTGGCTGGCCTGCGCCGCCGCACAAGGCCCGGTAGGCGTGGACCTTGAGCGAAGGGCTGCGCACCGCCAGCGCGACGTGCATGCCATGGCCGAGATGGTGTGCTCCCCGCCCGAACGCGCATGGCTTCAGGCGCAGGACGGAGCCCGCCTGCAGCACAGCCTGGTGCAGCTGTGGAGCCTGAAGGAGGCCTATTTCAAGAGCCTGGGCCAGGGCCTGGACTTTGTCCGGATGCGGCAGCTTGCGTGGATACCCGTCTGCGCTGCGCTCGACATGGCTGGGCCGCCCCTGGCCCACGGCCGCCTGTGGCAAGGCCGGGATTGCGATGCACAGGCCGTGTGCCTGGCGCTTTGCATGCCTGGGCCCCTGCCCGAGGTGGCTATATCAGGAAGCGAAGAAGTGCATTGGCAGCCCGCTGCGAATTGGCGACTTGTCGTGCTGGCCTGATGGCACAAGGCACATGTCCAGCTGCAGAAATTCTGACCACTGGGGTGGTTTCGCCGTTAGCTTTGCGTGTTACGTGCTGGTAGCTATGTTGGGTGGTGGCGACAAGGCAACCCAGCAGGTGGACATTGCGGCTGCAATTGCCCTGTCCAAGACCCTGGAGAACTGACCATGACCAAGATTGCTGACCTTCCCACCTTTGACATGGCCGAGCACCTGAAAACCGATGAGGACGTGGCTGCCTATCTGTCCTTGGTGCTGGAAGAAGATGACCCCTCCGAACTGGCCCATGCCCTTGGCGTGATCGCACGCACGCGCGGCATGAGCGAGATAGCCAGTGCCAGCGGTCTGACCCGGGAGGCTCTGTACAAGGCACTGCGGCCGGGCAGCCAGCCTCGGTTTGACACCATCCGTCGCGTCTGTGGCGCTCTTGGCGTGCGTCTGGTGGCTCAGCCTATCCGCACCTGATCATTGTTGCCGGAATGCACTCAGAGTGCCCAACGAAAAAGCCCCAGACTCTTGCGAATCTGGGGCTTCTTGTTTGGTGCCGGAGAAAGGAATCGAACCCTCGACCTTCTCATTACGAATGAGCTGCTCTACCAACTGAGCTACACCGGCGACAGAAAAAAATTATAACGGCAAATTTATGCCTCGGAATGGTACTGCGTCACTTTTTCGACTTCGTTCTTCGAGCCGAGGATGACGCTCACACGTTCGTGCAGCTGCGTGGGCTGGATGTCGAGGATGCGCTGCTTGCCGTTGGTGGCGGCGCCGCCGGCCTGCTCGACCAGCCAGGCCATGGGGTTGGCTTCATACATCAGGCGCAGCTTGCCGGGCTTGTTGGGCTCGCGGCGGTCCCAGGGGTACATGAAGATGCCGCCGCGGGTCATGATGCGGTGCACGTCGGCCACCATGGAGGCGATCCAGCGCATGTTGAAGTCCTTGCCGCGCGGGCCTTCCACGCCGGCCAGGCATTCGTCCACGTAGCGCTTGACGGGGGTGTCCCAGTGGCGCATGTTGGACATGTTGATGGCGAATTCCTTGGTGTCCTCTGGGATGCGGATGTTTTCCTGCACCAGCACGAAGGAGCCTTGCTCGCGGTCCAGCGTGAACATGGAGACGCCGTCGCCCACGGTCAGCACCAGGGTGGTCTGCGGGCCGTAGATGCAGTAGCCGGCGGCGACCTGCTGGGTGCCGGGCTGCATGAAGTCTTCCTCGGTCACGCCGGGGTGGCCTTCGGGCTTCTTGAGCACGCTGAAGATGGTGCCGATGGAGACGTTGACGTCGATGTTGGACGAGCCGTCCAGCGGATCGAACATCAGCAGGTACTCGCCGTGCGGGTAGCGGTTGGGCACCAGGTAGATGCCTTCCATTTCCTCGGAGGCCATGGCTGCCAGGTGGCCGCCCCATTCGTTGGCCTCAATAAGCACCTCGTTGGCGATGATGTCCAGCTTCTTCTGGACTTCGCCCTGCACGTTCTCGCTGCCGGCCGTGCCCAGCACGTCGCCGATGGCGCCCTTGTTGACGGATTGGCTGATGCGCTTGCAGGCGCGTGCCACGACTTCCAGCAGCAGGCGCAGCTGGCCGGGGATGAGGCCGTCCACGCGTTGCTGCTCGACCAGGTAGCGGGTCAGGCTGACGTTTTTCTTCATGGGTTCAACTCCTAAAAATCCGGGAGCAGATGCGGCATGGCGTATGCATCTGCTGATGAACAGCATTTCAGTGATTCCTGGCTTGCAGCATAAAACCGGCGCTGCTCAAGCCAGGGACACCGAGGAAGAGCCGCCTCGCACCGAGGGTGTCGTCCCCCTGCAAGGGGGAAGGCGCGAAGCGACTCAGGGGGTGGCTCGTCAATCCGCGAGGGCGCGGGTGACGACTTCACGCACGTCGTTGCTGAGTTCGGCGCGAGCCGCCACGCGGGCGATGGCTTCACGTGCAGCCGTGCGGTAGGGCTCGGCCAGCTTGCTCCAGCGGTCCAGGGCACGCGCCAGGCGGGCGGCGACCTGGGGGTTGATGGCGTCCAGCTCGATGACGCGCTCGCTCCAGAACACGTAGCCCGCCGCGTCGGCGCGGTGGAAGGCGCCGGGATTGGCGCTGCAGTAGCTGAAGATCAGGCTGCGCGCGCGGTTGGGGTTCTTGATCTGGAAGTCGGGGTGCTTCATCAGCTGCTTGACGGCCGGCAGCACGTTGCCGCCACGGTCGCAGGCGCCGCCCTGCAGCGCGAACCACTTGTCCAGCACCAGCGCATCGTGCTGGAACAGCTTGTGGAAACGCGCCAGGGCCTGGGCGGCCAGCGGGTGGCCGCTTTGCACCAGTGCCGTCAGGGCGCTCATGCGGTCGGTCATGTTGCCTGCGTCCTTGAAGCGCTGCAGCGCCTTGCCGGGCCAGACCGTGTCGCCCGAGGCGCGCGCGGCCAGGCACAGCATGGACAGTGCCATGCCGGACAGGGCGCGGCGGCCGGAGCTGACGGGGTCGGGGCGGTAGGCGCCGGTGTCGCTGTGCTCCTGCCATGCCTGCTGCCAGTCGGCCTGCAGTTCGGTGGCCAGTTGCTGGCGCATGGCTTCGCGCACGGCGTGCACGCGCTGCGGATCGACCACGGCCAGCTGCTCGGCAATGTAGCTTTCGCCGGGCAGGGTCAGCATCAGTTCCTTGAAGGCCGCATCCAGCTGCGGATGGCGCAGCACGCCGCGCATGGCCTCGACGAAGGAGGCCGGCAGCAGGGCAGCGGCGATCTGGCCGCTGGCGTCTGCCGTGATGGAGGTGTCGCCAATGGCCTGCAGCGCGATGCGCAGGCCCAGGCGCTGGCCGGCTTCCCAGCGGTTGAAGGCATCGCTGTCATGGGCCAGCAGGGTCAGCAAGGCGGCATCGCTGTCGCTGTGCTGCAGCACCACGGGGGCGCTGAAGCCGCGCAGCAGCGAGGGCACGGGCTCCTGGTCCACGTCGGTGAAGACGAAGCTGTGGCTGGGTTCGGACAGCACCAACAGGCGGCTGTCGCCGGCTGCCTGCGCATCTTCGCCCTGCAGGCGCAGGGTCAGCGCGCGGCCGTCCTGGCCCAGCAGGCCCATCTGCACGGGGATGACGAAGGGCAGCTTCTCGGCCTGGCCGGGCGTGGGCGCGCAGCTTTGGCTCAGGGTCAGCGTGTAGGTGCGGGCGGCCGCGTCATAGCTGCCTTCGGCGCGCAGCTGTGGCGTGCCGGCCTGGCTGTACCAGCGCTTGAACTGGTCCAGGCGCCGGGCCAGTTCGCTGTCGGGGTTGGCGTCGGCCATGGCCTGGGCGAAGTCGTCGCAGGTCACTGCGTGGCCGTCATGGCGCTCGAAATACAGCTTCATGCCCTTGGCGAAGCCTTCGCGGCCCACCAGGTTGTGCTGCATGCGCACGACCTCGGCACCTTTTTCGTAGATGGTGACGGTGTAGAAGTTGTTGATCTCGATGTAGCTGTCGGGCCGCACCGGGTGGGCCATGGGGCCTGCATCCTCGGGGAACTGGGCGGTGCGCAGCACGCGCACGTCCTCGATGCGCTTGACGGCGCGCGCCGAGGGGCTGCCCGCCATGTCCATGCTGAATTCCTGGTCGCGGAAGACGGTCAGGCCTTCCTTGAGCGACAGCTGGAACCAGTCGCGGCAGGTGACGCGGTTGCCGGTCCAGTTGTGGAAGTACTCGTGGCCGACGACGGACTCGATGTTGGCGTAGTCGGTGTCGGTGGCCGTGGACTGGCTGGCCAGGACGTACTTGGTATTGAAGACGTTCAGGCCCTTGTTCTCCATGGCGCCCATGTTGAAGTCGCTGGTGGCGACGATCATGAAGCGGTCCAGGTCCAGGGACAGGCCGAAGCGGGCCTCGTCCCAGGCCACGCTGGCCATGAGGGAGTTCATGGCGTGCTCGGTCTTCTCCAGGTCGCCGGGGCGCACGAAGACCTGCAGCAGGTGGTCGCGGCCTGCGCGGCTCTTGATCTTTTGCTCGCGCGCAACCAGGTTGCCGGCGACCAGGGCGAACAGGTAGCTGGGCTTGCGGTGCGGATCGGCCCACTTGGCGAAGTGGCGGCCGTCTTCCAGCGCGCCTTGCTCGACCAGGTTGCCGTTGGACAGCAGCACCGGGTACGCGGTCTTGTCGGCGCGCAGCGTCACGGTATACATGGCCATCACGTCGGGACGGTCCAGGAAATAGGTGATGCGGCGGAAACCCTCGGCCTCGCACTGGGTGAAGAACGTGCCCTGGCTCACATACAGGCCCATGAGCTTGGTGTTCTTGGCGGGCGTGCAGGTGGTGAAGATTTCCAGATCGACGGGGTCGCCGCCCTCGGGCAGGTTCTCCAGCACGAGCTGGTCGCCGTCCATCTTGAACGAGGTGCCGCCGCCGTTGACCAGCACGCGCGCAAGGTTCAGTTCATCGCCGTCCAGGCGCAGCGGCTGCGCCGGCACCTCGGTGTTGCGGCGCACGCGCATCTTGTTGAGCACGCGGGTCTTGGCCGGATCGAGATCGAAGGTCAGGTCCACGGTGTCGATCCACCAGGCAGGAGCCTGGTAGTCGGCGCGGTGGATGGCGGTGGCAGGGGCCTGCCCGTCACGCAGTTGCAGCATACAGATTCCTTCCTATGCCAATATCAGGGGACAGAGTCCAAGCCCCTGTGCGGCCGGTGCCGCCCAGGGGCTTGGAACTCAGAGGCCTTGCTTGAGCGAGGCTTCGATGAAAGCGTCGAGGTCGCCGTCCAGCACCTTCTGGGTGGCCGAGATTTCGACGTTGGTGCGCAAATCCTTGATGCGGCTGTTGTCCAGCACGTACGAGCGGATCTGGTGGCCCCAGCCCACATCGGTCTTGGTGTCCTCCAGCTTTTGCTGCTCCACCATGCGCTTTTGCATCTCGTGCTCGTAGAGCTTGGAGCGCAGGCGCTGCCATGCGACGTCGCGGTTGCTGTGCTGGCTGCGGCCATCCTGGCATTGCACGACGATGCCGGTCGGGATGTGCGTCAGGCGCACGGCCGAATCGGTCTTGTTGATGTGCTGGCCGCCGGCGCCCGATGCGCGGTAGGTGTCGGTGCGCACGTCCGAGGGGTTGATCTCGATCTGGATCGAGTCGTCGATCTCGGGATAGACGAACAGCGAGGCAAAGCTGGTGTGGCGGCCGCCCGAGCTGTCGAAGGGCGACTTGCGCACCAGGCGGTGCACGCCGGTTTCGGTGCGCAGCAGGCCGTAGGCGTACTCGCCCTCGATGTGGATGGTCGCGCTCTTGATGCCGGCGATGTCGCCCGGCGTCTCTTCCTCGACCGTGGCCTTGAAGCCCTTGCGTTCGGCGTACTTCAGGTACTGGCGCAGCAGCATGCCCGCCCAGTCGCAGGCTTCGGTGCCGCCGGCGCCGGCCTGGATGTCCACGAAGCAGTTCAGCGGATCGGCTTCCTTGCCGAACATGCGGCGGAATTCCAGTTCCTCGATCAGGGGCTGCAGCTTGGCGGTCTCGCCTTCGATGGTGAGCAGGCCGGTCTCATCGCCTTCTTCCTTGCTCATCTCGAACAGCTCGGCGTTGTCGGCCAGCTCGGTGGTCAGCTTTTGCAGCGTCAGCACGACGCCGTCGAGCAGCTTCTTTTCCTTGCCCAGTTCCTGGGCCTTCTTGGGGTCGTTCCAGACGCTGGGATCTTCCAGCGAGGCATTTACCGTGCGCAGTCGTTCGTACTTTGCATCGTAGTCAAAGATACCTCCGTAGATCTGCCGTCCGCTGCGACAGATCTTCGAGGGTGTTGCCGATGAGGTTGATGCGTTCTGCTTCCATGATGTGTTCCGTCTTCTGATGAATGTGTTCTTGGCTGAATCGCCGATTTTCTCATGCTGGGGCACCGTGCCGGGCCAAGCGCCTGTCGCGCGGGGCTGCGGGAGGGCCGCAGACTGGCGAGGGCTTTCAAAACAAGGGCTTGCAGCGGTCGATCATGGCAGATTTGAAGGGCTTGGCCATGGCAGGGGCGTGATCCGCCTGCGAGGCGCCCGGAAAAAAGGCCCGGCCAGCAGGAGCTGGTCGGGCCTTGGCCGGTGTGTCCGCCCCCGGCGGGGCGGGCGAAAACCTGGTTCAGAAGGTTTCCCAATCGTCGTCGGAGGCCGTGCTGGCCGCCTTGGCCTTGGCCCTGGCAGGTGCGGTCACGGCAGGC
Organism: Delftia tsuruhatensis NBRC 16741; assembly: GCF_001571325.1. GTDB lineage: Bacteria > Pseudomonadota > Gammaproteobacteria > Burkholderiales > Burkholderiaceae_C > Comamonas > Comamonas tsuruhatensis. Next base: position 180,115 of record NZ_BCTO01000019.1, on the reverse strand, counting down.
CGGGCCGGCTGCGCCGGCTGGGCCGGGCGCGCGGCGCCTGCCGGAGCAGGGGGTGCACCGGCCGCACCAGTTGCAGAAGGCAGGGCGGCCGATGCGCGTGCGGGCACAGCGCCTTTGGGAGCGGCAGGCGCCAGATGCGGACGGGGCGCCGCCGGTGTCTGGCGGGGCGCTGCCACGGCGGCGGCGTGGCTGACACCGCGGCTGCTGCCCAGCATGCCGGTGGACGGCGAGAGCTTGAACACGCTCACCACCTCGGCCAGCGCCTTGGCCTGGGCCTGCAGGGCGCCGGTGGCCGCCGCCGATTCCTCGACCAGGGCCGCGTTCTGCTGGGTCATCTGGTCCATCTGCGTGACGGCCTGGTTGACCTGCTCGATACCGGCCGTCTGCTCATGGCTGGCGGCCGAGATCTCGCCCATGATGTCGGTCACGCGGCGCACGCTGGCCACGATCTCCTCCATGGTCTTGCCGGCCGAATCGACCTGGGCGCTGCCTTCCTCGACCTTGCCCACCGAGTCGTCGATCAGCTGCTTGATCTCCTTGGCGGCGGCGGCCGAGCGCTGGGCCAGGGTGCGCACTTCCGAGGCGACGACGGCAAAGCCCCGGCCCTGGTCGCCGGCGCGGGCCGCTTCCACGGCGGCATTCAGCGCCAGGATGTTGGTCTGGAAGGCGATGGAGTCGATGACGCCGATGATGTCCACGATCTTGCGCGAGGCATCGTTGATGGCGGACATGGTCTGCACCACCTGGGCCACGGCCGTTCCGCCGCGCACGGCGACCTGGGACGCGGCGGCGGCCAGCTGGTTGGCCTGCTGGGCGTTGGCGCCGTTTTGCTTGACGGTGGAGGTCAGCTCCTCCATGGAGGCGGCGGTCTGCTCCAGCGAGCTGGCCTGCTCCTCGGTGCGGGCCGACAGGTCCTGGTTGCCCGATGCGATCTGGCCGCTGGCCGTGGCGATGGAGTCCGTGCCCTGGCGCACCTGGCCCACGATGCGTTGCAGGCTTTCGTTCATGTGCTGCAGGGCCAGCAGCAGCTGGCCGGTCTCGTCCTTGCCATGCACCTCGATGCGGCTGCCCAGGTCGCCTGCGGCCACGGCCTGCGCCAGGCTCACGGCCTGCTGCAGGGGGCGCGCCACGCTGCGGGCGATCAGCAGGGCCATGGCCAGGCCGAAGACCACGGCGCCCACCAGCAGGGCGATCACCCACCAGCGCGCAGCCGTGAAGATGTCGTCACCGGCCTGGTTGGCATCTTCGATGCCCTGGGCGTTGAGCTTGATCAGTTCATCGAGCTTGCTGTTGATGGCGCGGCTGGTCTTGACCGAATCGCCGCGCAGCAGCTCGGACGCCTCGTCGGTGCGCAGGGCGTGGGACAGGTCCACGATCTTTGCCGTGTGCTGCGCGTACTGGCCCAGGTCGTCCTTGATGCCGGCCATCAGCTCGCGCTCGCGAGCCGTATTGGCATAGCGCTCGAAGGCCTGCTGGTTCTTCAGCAGCTCGGACCACAGCGCGGGCATGTTCTTGTCGTAGACGGCCATCTCTTCCATGGAGGTGGCCAGCACATGCTGCATGGTCTGCGAGCGGTAGCGCTGCAGCTGGTAGCGCATCTCCAGGAGCACGCGCTCGGCAGGCATCCAGTGGTGGGCCAGGTCGGTGGCGGTCTGGTTGACGCGGTCCAGCTGGACCACGGAGAACAGGCCCAGGCCTGCGGTCAGCAGCAGCAGGGCGATGAAGGAGGCCAGCAGCTTGGGGGCCAGCTTCAGATTGCGGAAAAACATCATGGTGGGGGAGTGCCGTATGGCGAAGAGCGAAAGCGGATGAGCGGCTGGGGCTGGGAGTCGGCGGAAACGGTGGCGATCTGTGGCGATCAGCGGGGCCGACACTCAGCCGCCGCCATGCCGCAGATATCGGTCACTTGCCGGCGAGGCTTAGGGAAAAATAGGTCCAGTCCGAATATTTATTGCGGATTGTTACTTTTGCCGGCCAAGGTCTCCGCGCGCATGGCCTGGTCCGCTCACACGTCCGTCGTCAGGCCGGCCTGCGCGCTCAATGCCTGCAGCCACCGTTCCAGATCAGCGGCCGGCAGCGGGCGAGAGAACAGATAGCCCTGTGCCACCGGATAGCCCTGTTCGCGCAGGATGGTGTTCTGCGCTGCCGTCTCCACGCCCTCGGCCACCACGGTCAGGTGCAGGCTGCGGCCTATGCCCAGGATGGCGTTGCTCAGCGCCTGTGCGGCCTCGTCGTGCTCCAGGTCGGCGACGAAGCTGCGGTCCAGCTTGAGTTCGCTGACCGGCAGGCGCCGCAGGTAGCTGAGGCTGGAGTAGCCCGTGCCGAAGTCGTCCATGGACAGGCGCACGCCCTGGGAATGCACGGCCTGCAGCGTGCGCATGGTGCCCGGGTTGGTGTCCAGCAGCAGGCTTTCGGTGATCTCCAGCGTGAGGTCCTGCGGCTTGAGCGCGTTGTGCTCCAGCGTGTCGGCAATCATGCGCGGCAGGTCCAGGTTGTGAAAGCTGGTGGGCGAGAGGTTGACCGACATGGCCGGCACGTCGATGCCCCGGCTGCGCCACTCGCCCAACTGGCGGCAGGCCTCGCGCAGTGCCCAGGTGCCCAGCTCGCCGATCAGGCCGCATTCCTCGGCCAGCGGAATGAAGCGTGCGGGCGAGATCTCGCCGAATTCCGCATGGCTCCAGCGCGCCAGGGCCTCCACGCCGTAGAGGCGCCCGTCCTTCAGGTCGAGCTGGGGCTGGTAGTGCAGGCGCAGGCCGCCGCTGCGCAGGGCGTCGCGCAGCGCCGTCTCCAGCACCAGCCGCTCCTGCGCCAGGCGGTTCATCTCGGGGCTGAAGAAGCTGTAGAGCCCGCGTCCGCCGGATTTGGCCTGGTACATGGCCATGTCGGCGCGGTGCAGCAGGGTCTCCATGTCGCGCCCGTCGGCGGGAAACACGGCAATGCCGCAACTGGCCGTGCTGGCCAGGGATACGTCGTCGATCATGCAGGGCTCGCCAAGTGCCGACTGCAGCCGCTCTATCACCTCGGCCGCCTGCGCACCGCCGCAGTGTGGCAGCACGATGACGAACTCGTCGCCCGACAGCCGTCCGGCAATGTCGCCCGTGCGCAGCTCCGCCTGAATGCGCTGGGCCACGCTGCACAGCAGCCGGTCGCCGGCCGGGTGGCCCAGCGAATCGTTGACCTGCTTGAAACGGTCCAGGTCGATGAAGACCACGGCCAGCTCGTGGCCCTCGTGCGAAGCCACGGACAGCGCCTGCTCGGCCTGGGCCAGCAGCAGGCTGCGGTTGGGCAGGGTGGTCAGCCCGTCGTAGAAGGCCAGCTGCCGGATGCGGCGGCGTGCCTGCTCGCGCTCCAGCGCCAGCGCGCACAGGTCGGTGCAGGCCTCCACCAGCCGCTGGTGGAAGGGATCGGGGCCGGGCCGGTTGAAATGGCGGTAGTAGAAGGCAAAGGTGCCGGCCACGCCGCCCTGCAGCCCGCAGATGGGCGTGGACCAGCAGGCCGTATACCCCAGCGGCAGGATGAGGTGCTTGTAGTCGGCCCACAGCGGGTCGGTGGCGATGTCGCCCACCAGCACGGGCCGGTTGTGAAAGGCCGCCGCGCCGCAGGAGCCGACATTGGGGCCGATGGGCACGCCGTCCAGCGCCGCCGAATAGGAGGCCGGCAGGCTGGGCGCGGCCAGCGGATGCAGGCGGTTCTGGTCATCGACTTCCAGCACCGAGACCGCGATATCGGGCGCAATGCGCTCGACCTCGCGGCACACCAGGTCCAGCACCTCGGTCAGCGGCTGGTCGCGGGCCATGGCCTCCAGGGCGCGCCGCTGCAGCACCTCATGCATCTTGGCTTCGGTAATGTCGGTGATCACCGTCACCGTGGTCTGCAGCCGCCCGTCCGGCCCCATCACGGGATTGGCCTGGGCGCTGACCCAGTAGCGCTCGCCGTCCTTGCCCACCAGGATCTCCTCGCGGTACACGGGCTTGCCCGCGTCCAGCTCGGCACGGTAGGCGGCCGTGAACTCGGGCGAGGCATGGGGCACCAGCAGGGCGATGGGCGCACGGCCCACCACTTCCTCGCTGGTCCAGCCGAACATGCGGCTGAAGCCCGCATTCACATAGCTGATGGTCCAGTTGCCATCGGCGATCACCACGGCAGCATCGGTGGCATCGGCCACCAGGGACAGGCGCCGCATGTGCTCCTGCCGCCGGCGGTCGGCCAGCATGCGGGCCGAGACATCGGTGGCAATGCACAGCACATGGCTGAGGGCGCCGGCCGCATCGAGCACGGGCGCATAGGTGGCCTCCAGCCAGCACGTGCTTCCGTCGCGGCGCCGGTGCTCTCCCACGCGCGAAACCGTCTCGCCCGCGCCCCAGCGCTGGCGCCACTGACCGTAGGCGGCCGGGTCGGCCTGGGCCTGCGTGCACAGATCGCTGTGAAGCAGACCTTCAGCGCCCGTGGCCGGATAGCCGAGGATGGCCTCGTAGTTGGCATTGGCGCGCATCAGCCGGCCTTCGGGCGTGAATTCCGCCAGCGCCATGGCCTTGTCCAGCGTGCTCCACAGCGCCTGTTGTCCTGCCGTGCCTGCTACCCGCGTTTCGAACATGGTTCGCTCTCCTGATGGATGCTGAGCTGATGATTGATTGTTTCTAAATGATACCGATCCGGCGCAGCAGCTGGATGTCAGCCACTCTGGTCGCACTTGCTCCCACTGTTCGCCTTTGGATGGTCCGCCTGATGGCACTCTTAGGCAAGTGATTCCGCTGGTTACAATAAGTTGAGAATGATTCTTGTTTGATGGTGCCTCCCGCCTTCAAGCCATCGGGTCCTACCATGCCATCCGCCCCAGCCTCCACCCCCCAGCACCGAGAAGCCGCCTCCCTGTACGCCGCCCACCATGGCTGGCTGCAGGGCTGGCTGCGCCGCAGGTTGGGCAACGGGGCGGATGCGGCCGACCTGGCGCAGGACACCTTTGTGCGCATCCTGGGCGTGCGCGACTTGGACGGTGTGCAGGAGCCGCGTGCCTACCTGACCACGGTGGCCAAGGGCGTGCTCGTCAACTGGTACAAGCGCCAGGCGCTGGAGCGCGCCTACCTCGAAGCCCTGGCCGCCTTGCCCGAGCCCGTGGCGCCGTCGCCCGAGCAACGCGCCCTGGTACTGGAGACCCTGCACGAGATAGACGCCATGCTGGACGCGCTGCCGCCCATCGTGCGGCGCACGTTTTTGCTGTCCCAGCTGGACGGCGTGAAGTACGAGGACATCGCGCAGCAGCTGGAGATCTCGCTCACCAGCGTCAAGCGCTACATGGCCCAGGCGTTTCGCCAATGCCTGGTGGCAATGGCGTGATGGAGACGCCCCTGCAAGCGCGCGTGCTCGACGAGGCCGCCGAATGGCTGATGCGCCTGCACGACAGCGGCGCCACCGACGCCGACCGCGCCGCCTGCGAGCGCTGGCGCCAGGCCGACCCACAGCATGCCCTGGCCTGGGAACGCGCCGAGCGGCTGCTGGGCAAGTTGGGCGGCCTGCCTGCAGCGCTGGCCATGCCGGCGCTGGACCGGCCCCGAAGCCACCGCGCCCAGCGCCGCGCCACCGTGGCCCGGCTGGCCGCGCTGCTGGCCGTGGCGCCTGCAGGCTGGCTGGCCTGGCAAGCCTGGTATGCGGCGGACCAGCGCGGCTGGGGCGCCGACCTGCGCACCGCCACCGGCGAGCGCCGTATCGAGCATCTGGCCGATGGCAGCCGCCTCCTGCTGGACACGGCCAGCGCGGTGGACATCCGGTTTGATGGCGCACTGCGCCTGCTCACCCTGCGCCAGGGCGCGATTTCCATAGAAACGGCGGCCGATACCGCCACGCCGCACCGTCCCTTTGTCGTGGACACCGCCCATGGCCGGCTGCGCGCCCTGGGCACCCGCTTCACCGTGCGGCAAGAGGGGGGCAGGGCGGACGGCGGCCCCGTGCGCCTGGCCGTGACCGAGGGCGCCGTGGAGGTCACGCTGCGCGGCGCCGCCAGCCCGGCGCTGGTCGTTCAAGCCGGTCAGCAAACGGTATTGCGAGCGGGGGAGGTGACCGCGCCCCAGCCCCTGCAGCCCGAGGCCACGGCCTGGACCCACGGCATGCTGATGGCCGACGCCATGCCGCTGGCCGCGTTCTGCGCCGAACTGTCGCGCTACCGGCCCGGCCTGCTGCAGTGCGCGCCCGAGGTGCGCGCGCTGCGCGTGTCCGGCTCCTTTCCGCTGGGCGATACGGACCGGACGCTGACCATGCTGGCCTCCACCTATCCCGTCGACGTGCAGACGCGCATGCGCGGCTACTGGATCACCGTGGTCGCCAGGAACTAAAAAAATCGAGGCAGGGTGACACTTTTTCGGATCTCGGCTGGCAACGGGGAAAGAGCTTCTTTCTTCACCGCCTCCAAGGACCGATTTCCATGCCTGCCGTACCCATGCCGCATCCCGTCTTCCATCCCCTGGCGCATGCCGCCCGCCTGGCCCTGCTGGGCATGGCATTGGCCGCAGGCGCCGGGCAGGCGGCCGAACCGGCCCCCGCTTCCGTACCTGCCCCCGCTCCCGCAGCCCAGACCTACCAGATTGCGCCCGGGCCGCTGGGCCGCACGCTGGCCGGCGTGGCCACGGCGGCGGGCATTTCGCTGTCCTTCGATCCAGCGCTGACCGAAGGGCTGACCAGCCCGGCCCTGTCCGGCCACTACGCGCCGCAGCAGGCGCTGCAGCGCCTGCTGGCCGGCAGCGGGCTGGACATGGTGGCGCGCAGCGATGGCAGCTACACGCTGCGCAGGCAGGCCGCACCGGCCGGCGCTGGTGCCGGTTCCACCACGGTCCTGAACGAAGTGCAGGTGACGGCCCGCGCCGAGCGCAGCGCCACCAGCGAAGGCACGGGCAGCTACGCGGCCCGCGCGGTCACGGTGGGCAAGGGCGAGCAGGCGATCAAGGACATCCCCCAGTCCATCAGCGTGATCACGCGCCAGCGCATGGACGACCAGAACCTCCACACCGTGGACGACGTGCTGGCCAGCACCACGGGCATCACCATGTACGACAGCCCCATGGGCGGGCGCTATGTCTACTCGCGCGGCTTCCGCGTGGATACCTACCAGTTCGATGGTGTGAACCGCGCCTTCTACTACCCGCAGGCCGACAACTTCACCAGCAACGCCGCCACGCTGGACCGCGTGGAAGTGGTGCGTGGTGCCACGGGGCTGCTGCAGGGGGCGGGCTCGCCCAGCGCGGCCATCAACATGGTGCGCAAGCGCCCCCTGGCAGAGCGCCAGCTGGAGGTCTCGGCCAGTGTGGGTTCCTGGAACAACCTGCGCAGCGAGATCGATGCCACGGGCCCGCTCAACGAGGCCGGCACGCTGCGCGGGCGCGTGGTCGCCAGCCTCAACAGCCGCGACTATTTCTACGACGTGGCCAGCAGCCGCACCGGCGTGCTCTACGGCGTGCTGGAGTACGACCTCAGCTCCCAGACCCGGCTGACGGTGGGCGCCACCCACGAGCGGCTGCGCTCCACGCCGTTCTTCCAGGGCCTGCCGCGCTATGCCGACGGGGCGGACCTGCGGCTGCCGCGCTCCACCTTCCTGGGCGCGGACTGGAACCGCTGGGACAGCGAGCAGACATCGCTGTTTGCCGAGCTGCAGCACCGCTTCAACGCGGACTGGACCGTCAAGGCCACGGCGGGCTACACCCGGGAAAAGCACGACATGAAGTACGCCTTCGCCCTGGGGGCGATCAATCCCGCCACGCTGGCGGGCAACGAGATGTATGCCGGCCTGTTCGATGTCACCACCGACAACAAGACCCTGGACGTGGCGGTGGACGGCAAATTCGACGCCTTCGGCCGCCGGCATTCGCTGAGCTTTGGCGCCAACACGGGCCGCATGGTCAACGACAGCGACTATTCGCTGATCCGCATGGGCCTGCCCAACAACGTGTTCGACCCGAGCGCCGCCATCCGCGAGCCGTCCCGCGCGGAATTCCTGGCCAACCGCTATCGCGGCGATGAAAGCCGCACCCGCATGACCCAGTCCGGCGCCTACGGCGTGGCGCGGCTGGGCCTCACCGATGCGCTGACCCTGATCGGCGGCGCCCGCATCACCCGCTTCACGGGCAGCAGCAACTACCGCAACACGGGCGAGGCCTACAACGACCCGTACAAGGAAAGCGGCGTCATCACGCCCTATGGCGGCCTGGTCTATGCGCTCAATGACCAGTGGTCGGCCTATGCCAGCTACTCCGACATCTTCCAGGCCCAGAACGCCGTGACGGCGGCCGGCGACCTGCTGGCTCCCATCAAGGGGCGCAATCTGGAAGTGGGCATGAAGGGCGAATTGCTGGACGGCAGGGTGAACGCGGCCGTGGCCCTGTTCCGCATCGACCAGAAGAACCGCGCCGAAGAGGACCTGGTCAACCCCTGCTCGGCCAGCACCTACTGCTATGTCTCCGTGGGCAAGGTCCGCAGCCAGGGGCTGGATGCCGAGATCAGCGGCGAGGTGGCGCGCGGCTGGCAGCTGTTTGCCGGCTACACCTTCAGCCATTTCAAATACCTGGACAACACCTCCAATGCCGGCGTGGAGTTCGCCAGCACCTACACGCCCAAGCACATGCTGCGGGTCTGGAGCGACTACCGCCTGCCGGGCGAATGGAGCGCCTGGAACGTGGGCGGCGGCGTCAACTTCCAGACCGCCAGCTCGCGCGCGGTGGGCGCCATCACCGACGTGCAGCCAGCCTATGCCGTGTGGTCTGCCCGCCTGGGCTACCGCATCGACCGCAACTGGTCCGTGGCACTGAGCGTGGCCAACCTGTTCGACAAGACCTACTACCAGACCATAGGCGCGCCGGCCTGGGGCAATGTCTACGGCGCACCGCGCAGCGCGACGCTCACCCTGCGCGGCAAGTTCTGAAACACGGCCAGGAGGAACGGACTGCAGCAGCGGGCGGTAGAGCAGGGCCGCAAGAGGGTTGCAGTTGCCTATAATTGAGAATTATTCTCAATCTCGGGTCGCCGCGTGTCCAGCCCATCGCCCTCCTTGTCCGCCCATGTCGAATCCCTGTACCTGGCCCACCACGGCTGGCTGCAGGGCTGGCTGCGCAAGAAGGTGGACAATGCCTTCGACGCGGCCGATCTGGCGCAGAGCACCTTCCTCAAGGTGCTGGGCGCCAAGGGGCTGGACCAGCTCCAGGAGCCGCGCGCCTACCTGACCACCATTGCCCGCAACCTGCTGATCAACCAGGTGCGCCGCCGCGCCATCGAGCAGGCCTATCTCGATGCCCTGGCCGCCATGCCCGAGCCCGTGGCGCCGCCGCCCGAGGTCCGGCTCATGGTGCTGGAGACCCTGGTGGAGATAGACCGCCGCCTGGGCCGCCTGCCCGCGCTGGCCAAGCAGGCCTTCCTGCTGGCCCAGCTCGAAGGGCTCGGCCATGGCGAGATCGCGGCCGAGCTGGGCATCTCCATCTCCACCGTCAAGCGGCATCTGGCCAAGGCGGCCATGCGCTGCTTCTTCCCGGAGTAGGCGGCATGCAGGCGTTCCCTTCCGCTTCTTCCCCCATTTCTGCCGAAGTGGCCCGCCAGGCCGTGCAATGGTGGCTGCAACTGAACTCCGGCCAGGCCCAGGCCCGGCAGCACGATGGCCTGCAGCGCTGGCGTGCGGCCAGCCCCGAGCATGAGGCCGCCTGGCAGCGCATCGAATCCATGGGCAGCCAGATGGCCGGCATCCCCATGCCGCTGGCGCGGGCCGCATTGGCCGCACCCGGCTCGGCCGGCAGGCGCCGTGCGGTGCAGGCGCTGGCCGTGCTGCTGGTCTCGGGCGCAGGCTCCGCAGCCGTCGTGCGCTCGCAGGCCTGGCGCGGCTGGACGGCCGACCAGGTGGCTGCCGTGGGAGAGCAGCGCCGGCTGCCGCTGCCCGATGGCGGCAGCGTGTTGCTCAACACCGGCAGCGCCCTCAACCTGCGCTACGGCGCAGCCGAGCGCGTGCTGGAGCTGGTGCGTGGCGAAATCCTCGTGCAGACCGCGCCGGACAGCCTGCACCGGCCCTTCATCGTGCAGACCGCCATGGGCGCCGTCCAGGCCCTGGGCACGCGCTTCACGGTGCGCGAGCGCGAGCCCGGCATCGAAGTGGGCGTGCTGCAAGGCGCCGTGCAACTGCGGCCCGCGCATGCCCCGCATGCCGCGCAGCGCGTCGATGCGGGAGAGCAGGGCACGTTCACGGCCCAGCAGGCCGTGCACTCCGGCGCGCTGGACACGGCGGCCAGCGCCTGGGCCGAAGGCATGCTGGTGGCCTCGCGCATGCGGCTGGAGGATTTCCTGGCCGAGCTGGGCCGCTACCGGCGCGGGCGCCTGGGCTGCGACCCGGCCGTGGCCGGCCTGCACGTCTCCGGCGCCTATCCGCTGGCCGACACCGACCGCGTGCTGGCCGCGCTGACTTCCTCGCTGCCCGTGGAAATCCATTCCTTCTCGCGCTACTGGGTGATGGTGCGGCCTGCCGGGGCGGGCAAGGCATGAGCGGCACGGCCTGCATGAAGGCCTTCGCCTCTCTTTTGAAAAAAATTTGAGCTGATTTGCCGGCGATGGCTGTCAACAGAGACAGGAGCGCACCGCAGCGTGCGCCAACGCTTCTCTACAACCATTGCAACAAGGCCTTTCCATGCGCCCTCAGACCATGCGCCAGAACTCCATGCGGCAGACTGCCGCCCCCACTGTCCGCCCATCCCAGGCGGCCCCGGCGTTGCGGCCCGTGGCGCTGGCGCTGCAGGTGCTGTGCGCGGGCACGCTGGCGGGGCTGGCTGCCGCAGGCGCCCTGGCTCCGGCACAGGCCTGGGCGCAGCCGGCTGCCGGTGCTTCGCAGCAACGCCAGTACGACATTGCCGCCGGCCCGCTGGAAAGCGTGCTCAACCAGCTCGGGCGCGAGGCCGGCGTGCTGGTCACCTTCGGCTCGGCCGTCACCGAAGGGCTGCGCAGCGGCGGCGTGAGCGGGCGCTTCACCGTGGAGCAGGCACTGGACCGCGCCTTGCTGGGCACGCCGCTGGCGGCCGTGCGCTCGGCCGGCGGCGGCTACACCCTGCGCGAGATGCCCGTGGTGTCGGCCACCTCCGGCGCGGCGGGTGCTGCGGGTGCGGCAGGCGCGCCGTCCTCCCAGACACTCAGGACCGTGCTGGTCACGGCCTCGGCCCAGGCCAGCCCCACTACCGAAGGCTCGGGCTCCTACACCACGCCGGCCACGGCGGCGGCCACGGGCCTGAGCCTGTCGCTGCGCGACACGCCGCAGTCCGTCAGCGTGCTCACGCGCCAGCAGATCGAGGACCAGGGCCTGCTATCGCTCAACGACGCCATGCGCAGCGTCACCGGCATCCATGTCGTCAGCTCGGACAGCGACCGCTCGGACTTCTACTCGCGCGGCTTCTACGTGGACAACCTGCAGTACGACGGCGTGCCCACCTCCATCGGCCTGTCGTTCTACGGCGAATCGGGCAACGACACCACCATCTATGACCGCGTCGAAGTGGTGCGCGGCGCCACGGGCCTGCTCACGGGCGCGGGCAATCCGTCGGCCTCCATCAACATGGTGCGCAAGCATGCCAACAGCAAGGTGTTCACGGGCTCGGCCTCGGCCAGCGTGGGCTCGTGGAACCACCATCGCGGCACGGTGGACCTGTCCATGCCGCTGACGCAGGACGGCCGCATCCGCGCACGCGTCGCCGGCATGGCCGAAGAGCGCGACTCCCATGTGGATCTCTACCACGCGCGCAAGCAGGTCTTCTACGGCGTGATCGATGCCGACCTCACGCCCGACACCACGCTCAGCGTGGGCGCCGACTACCAGGCCAACCGGCCCACCGGCTCGACCTGGGGCGGCCTGCCGCTGGTCTTCACGAACGGCATGCCGGCCGACTGGAGCACCTCCAAGACCACGGCCGCGAACTGGACGCGCTGGAACAGCACCAACAAAAGCATCTTCGCCAACCTGCAGCACCGCTTCGGCAACGACTGGAAGCTCAAGGCCAACTTCGTGCACCGCGACAGCGCCTACGACGCCAAGCTGCTGTACCTCATGCGCCAGCCCGACATCACCACCGGCCTGGGCATGGCGGCCCTGCCCAACTACTCCGAATACAGCTTCCAGCAAAACAGCGCCGACCTGCAGGTGACGGGCGGCTGGGAACTGGGCGGGCGCCGCCATGAGGCCGTGGTGGGCCTGACCAGCAGCCGTGCCCGCGAGCACAAGGCCGGCCATGCGCGCACCAGCCCCCTGCAGGACGTGGGCAACTACTACCAATGGGACGGCTCCTATGCCGAGCCCGCCTGGGGGCCGCTGACCACCAGCAGCCTGGACCACACGCGCCAGGACGCGCTGTACGGCGCGCTGCGCCTGTCGCTGGCCGATCCGGTCAAGCTCATCGTGGGCGGGCGCCAGAGCAGCTGGAAGGTGCGCAGCCTCAGCGAGGTGCGCGACCACAACGTCTTCATCCCCTACGCAGGCCTGGTGCTGGACCTGAGCGAAGGCTTCTCGGCCTATGCCAGCTACACCGACATCTTCCAGCCCCAGAACTACCGCGACCGCGGCGGCAGCTACCTGGACCCCGTGGCGGGCAAGAGCTTCGAGATCGGCATCAAGGGCGAGCACCTCAACGGCAGGCTCAACAGCTCCCTGTCCGTCTTCCGCATCCAGCAGGACAACGTGGCCCAGCTGGACGAAGGCCAGGTCGTGCCCGGCACCACCGACTTCGCCTACTACGGCGCCAAGGGCGTGACCAGCAAGGGCTTCGAGGCCCAGGTCTCGGGCGAGCTGGCCACGGGCTGGAACCTGTCGGCCGGCATTGCCCACACCGTCGCGCGTGACGCCCAGGGCCTGTCCATCAACGCCTGGGCGCCCAAGACCCAGGCCCAGCTGTTCACTTCCTACCGCCTGCCCGGTGGATGGAATCAGCTCACCGTGGGCGGCGGCCTGCAATGGCAAAGCCGCACCCGCGCCAGCGTCTTCGTGGCGGGCAATGACCTGGTCTTCGAGCAGAAATCCTTCGCCACCGCCAGCCTCATGGCGCGCTATGCCTTCAGCCCCAGGCTCTCGCTGCAGCTGAACCTGAACAACCTCTTCAACAAGAAGTACTACGTCAACATCGACGGCCAGGGCCAGTTCGGCACGCCGCGCCAGGCCATGGCGGTGCTGAACTACAAGTGGTGAAGCTTTCCCTGTGAGGATGGGGTGGAGTTGGCGCGGCAGCAGCCGAGGACGGCGGTGCAGGCCGCTGGCGCCCATTGCGGAGCCAGCAGCCCTTGCAGAGCCATTGCGGGGTAGGCGGCGGATGGGGGCTACACCACGCGCCGGGCCTCCACCTTCACATGGCCGGCCAGCAGGTCGGCGCTGTCGCGGATGGCACGCAGCGCATGGGCCAGTGCCTGCTGGTTGTGGTGCTCCTGCGGTGCATGCACTGCCGCCAGGGCCAGTTGCGCCAGGGCCGAGATCTCGGTGCAGTTTTCCTGCACGCTGCTGTGGATCTCGGTAATGGCGCTGGTCAACTGGTGCAGGCTGGGGGGCTGTGTCCTGGTGGTGCCCTTGTCCTTCTCCTTGTCCATGGCCATGCCTCAGCCCTGCGGGCGCACCGGCTCATGGGTGCGGCAGTCGAGCAGTTGCGCCATGGCCTTGGCGGCTGCCTCGGCCGCTTCGGCGCGGCGCATCTCGGCCGCGTCTTCGAACCCGCAGCCCATGGCCTGGGCCTCGGTGCCGGCGTAGTCGGCCAGCGTCTCGGCGCTGTCGCGGATGCTTTGCAGGGCGCGGGCCACCACGTCCAGGTGGCGATGGCCCTTGGGCGTCTCCAGCCATGCCAGGGCGAGCTGGGCGATGGAGGAAATCTCTGCACAGCCTTGCTGCACGAGATGGTCCACCTGGGTGAGGGCATTGGACAGCTGCCGGGTGCTGTGGCTGTCCGTGGCGGATTTGGGCTGGGCGGGGGTCATGCCTGGGCCCTCCGTGTGGAAAGGGCGGCGCCAAAAGAGGGCGTGCAGGCGAGTGCGAGAGAAACGGCGTTCATGGTTCCGTACTCCTGTGTGAGATTTGAAACCGCCAATTCCGCGTTTTGAAGCACGGAAAAGGTGGACGGGATGTTCAAAACACGCACACAGACGTGCGGGCAGCCTTGCGGACAGCCCCATCCCGCCCGTAACCGTTGGGACGAGCGGGCGGGAGCCCACTTGCCAGGTGTTCAGACGTGACGAGGCCTTCTTTCGGGAAGGCTCAGCCGCTGTGTGGTGAAGGTGTTTTGAAGCACCGGCCCCGTGACAGGGGGCCGGTGCGGATGATAGCGCGTGCGGCGTGCGCAAAGTCGCTTGGCGGCCCGTTGCACCTTGCGATCGCGCCCTTTCAGGGATGGCCCAGGAACCGCTGAAAGAGCCCGGCATGCATTGCTTTTATTGAGAATGATTCTTCTTTGCGCGGTTATGATCCAGCCCCATGGATTTGTCCGCCTCCTTCACCGCACTCCGCGTGCAGGGTGAGCGCCAGCCCCATGCCGGCCTGCGGGCGGGCACAGCAACACCGGGCGTAGGCCGGCAACCACCCAGGCCGCTGTCCATTGCGGCTGGCCCTTTTTTCAATCTCGTTTGTCATGTATCAGGAGGGCCGTCACGGCCATTGCTTTCGGCATTTGCATTGCCGCTTTTCTGAACAACCCACTACATGTCCCTTTCGCATTCCGGCCAATCCGGCCAATCCGGCCATTCCGCCAAACCCACCCATCCGGGCCTGCTTGTGCTGTCCCGCCTGCTGGCCGCCGTCTTCGGCGGCTATGCGCTGGCCAGTGCGCTGGCGGCCTTCCTGGCCGCTGCGTTGCCCGGCGCGCGTGTCGATGCCGTGATCGCCGGCATGCAGTGGAGCTTTGCGCTGCACGCGCTGGCGGTGATCTGGGCGTTCTCGCCGGTTTCGGCGGGCCGGGTCTGGCTGGGGTTGCTGGTGCCTGCGTCCCTGATGGGCGGCGCCGCGCTGCTGCTGGCGCGCAATGGCGGGGGAGGCTGAGATGGCAAAGGAGCAGATCAGCAAGGTCCCCGGCAGCGGCGCTGCCACGGGCGGTTTCCGCCAGGCCCAGGCCTGGCTGCATACCTGGTGCGGGCTGTGGTTTTCGTGGCTGCTGTTCGCGGTGTTCCTCACGGGTTCGCTGGCCGTGTTCCAGGAAGCCATCACGCACTGGATGACGCCCGAGCACCATGCCGAGGAGGCGGCCGAGGCGGCAGCGCGCGCCGCCGCGCCGGCCGGGCAGGGTGCGGACCTGGGCCAGCGCCTGGCCTGGGGCGCGGCCTACATGCAAAAGCACCACCAGGGCGCGCAGATGTGGGAGATCTGGCCGTCCGACGACAAGGGCGGCGGCGACCTGCGTGTCTACTGGTTCGACGCCAACCGCCAGTACGCCGATGCCGAGCTGGACACCGCCACGGGCGAGGAAATGGGGGCCGGCCACGGCCACGGTGCCGCGCGCGCCACCATGGGCGGCAACCATTTCGTGGACTTCCACTATGAACTGCATGCAGGGCAGGTGGGGCTGTGGGTGATAGGCATTGCCGCCATGGCCATGCTGGTGGCCCTGGTCAGCGGCGTGATCACGCACAAGCGCATCTTCAAGGACTTCTTCACCTTTCGCGCACGCAAGGGCCAGCGCAGCTGGCTGGACGCGCACAACGCCGTGGCGGTGCTGACGCTGCCCTTCCAGTTCATGATTGCCTATACCGGCATCGCCATCTCCAGCCTGAGCTTCATGCCCGTTGGCGTCTGGACGGTCTATGGCACGGACCAGGCCGCCCGCACGGCCTTCATCGCCGACATGAACGAGGCCGGGCCGCCCGCGCTGTCCGGCAAGCCCCTGGCGGTGCCCGATCTGGAGCCCTTTGCACGGCGCGGCCAGGAGCTGATGGGCCAGGCGGTGCGCGCGGTGGTCATCGACCATCCCGGCGATGCCTCGGCACGCATCGGCGTCTACGGCTGGAACAGCGATGACCGTGCACATCAGCGCCTGAGCCCCAATTCGGGCATGGCCATGTTCTCGGCCGCCACGGGCGAGGTGCTGCAGGTACGCCTGCCCGGCGGTGCCGACGGCGGCGCCCCCTCGCTGGCCCAGGCGGTCATGGGCGGGCTGCACATGGTCAAGTTCGGCGGGCTGGCCATGAAGTGGCTGTACTTCCTGTGCGGCCTGGCGGGCGCGGCCATGATGGCCACGGGCGCCATCCTCTTCATGGTCAAGCGCCGCAGCCGCCACCAGGGCGAGTTCGGCAGCGCCACGGCGCGCGTGTACCGGCTGATCGAGGGCCTGAACGTGGCGGCCATCGCCGGGCTGGGCCTGGGCTGCATCGGCTACCTGTGGGCCAACCGCCTGGTGCCCGTCGGCCTGGCGCACCGCGATGACTGGGAGCTGGCCGTGTTCTTCGGGCTGTGGGGCCTGGCGCTGGTCCATGCGCTGGCCTGCGCGCCAGCCACGGCCTGGCGCCAGCAGATGGGCCTGCTGGCCATGCTGTGCCTGCTGCTGCCGCTGCTCAACTGGATCACCGTGGGCGAGCCGCTGTCGGCCCACATGCTGGAGGGCGACTGGGAAAGCGCCGGGGTGGAGCTGTTGTGCCTGGCCACGGGGCTGGCGGCCGCCTGGGCCTGGCGCTGGCTGGTGCGGCGTGGCGCGGGTGCCGCCGCCAAGGCAAGGACGGCCAAGGGGCAGGCCGCCGTGGCCGGCCCCTCGGAGGTGCAGGCATGAGCACGTTGCACGCATCCCTGGCCGCACTGGCCCTGGCCTTTGCAGGCATGGCGGCCCTGGCCTTTGCCATGGACCGCCACTACGAACAATTGACCGGCGCGCGCGAGCTGCCGGCCCGCCGTGGCCCGCAGTTGCGCGGCCTGGGCACGGCGCTGCTGGCGCTGGCCCTTGTGCCCGTTGTCTCGGGCTGGGGCGGCACGGTGGGCACGGTGGCCTGGCTGGGCTTTGTGTCCGCCGGCGCGCTGATGGCCGTGGCCCTGATCAGCGCCCATGCGCGCTGGGCGGCGCGGCTGGCCTGGTTGGCTGGCGTGCTTGCCGTGGCGGATTTGGCGTGGATTGTTTTCAGTTTCGGCATTACGGGGTTTTTCAGATGAGTTTCCTGCTTTCGTTCCAGTTCGGGGTGTGTGTGGTCGGGAGGCAAGCATGACGCGCACGCAGCAACGCTGGAAAGCCATCGCCGTGGCGGTGGTCCTGTTGGCGGCGGCCGGGGGCGCGGCCGCCTGGTGGTCCAGCCGGCCTGCCGTGGCCTATCAGACCGAGACCGTGGCACGCACCGATATCGAGTCCACCGTCACGGCCATCGGCACGCTGCAGCCACGCCGCTATGTGGACGTGGGCGCCCAGGTGTCGGGCCAGGTCACCCGGCTGCGCGTGGAGCCCGGCGCCCAGGTGGAAAAGGGCGCACTGCTGGTGGAGATCGACCCCAGCGTGCAGCGCGCCACGGTGGATGCGGGGCGTGCCTCGCTGGCCGGCCTGCGCGCCCAGCTGGCCGAGCAGCAGGCGCTGCGCAAGCTGGCCGAGCAGCAGCTCACGCGCCAGCGCCAGCTGGCCCGCGACGGGGCCACGCGCGAGGAAGACCTGCAGACCGCAGAAGCCAACCTGGCCGCCGCCGGTGCCCGCATGGAGCACCTGAAGGCCCAGATCGACCAGACCCAGGCCACGCTCAAGGCCGACGAGGCGCGCCTGGGCTATACGCGCATCTACGCGCCCATGGCGGGCACCGTGGTGTCGGTGGAGGCGCGCGAGGGCCAGACGCTGAACGCCACCTACCAGACGCCCAACATCCTGCGCATTGCCGACCTGTCGGCCATGACGGTGTGGACCGAAGTGTCCGAGGCCGACGTGCGCCGCGTGCGCGACGACATGCCGGTGTACTTCACCACGCTGGGCGGCGCCGACCAGGCCAGGCCCCGGCGCTGGTCCAGCAAGGTGCGCCAGGTGCTGCCTTCGCCCTCTACCAGCCAGGCGCCGGCCGGCGGCAATGCGGGCCAGGCGCCTGCGCCCGCCACCAAGGCCGTGGCCTATACCGTGCTGTTCGATGTGGACAACGAGGACGCCGAGCTGATGCCCCAGATGACGGCCCAGGTGGTCTTCGTCACCGGCCAGGCCGCGCAGGCACTCACCGTGCCGCTGATGGCCGTGGCCGACAAGGCGGGAACGACTGGCAAGGCGGAAAAGGCAGAGAAGGCAGAGACGGCCGAGAAGGCAGGCAGCACGCAGACCGTGCGCGTGCTGGACGCCAAGGGTCAGCCCGAGCAGCGCACCGTGCGCCTGGGCGTGCGCAGCCGCCACCAGGCCGAGGTGCTGGAGGGCCTGAAGGAAGGCGAGCGCGTCATCGTCGGCGAGACGCCTCTGGACCGTGGCCCGCGGTGGCTGCAATGGTGATGGCGCAGGGCATGCAGGCCGGCGCGCCGCTGACCGCACCGCTGATAGAGCTGCGCGGCATCACCAAGCACTACGGCGGCGGCGACAGCGGCCAGCCCGCCGTCACCGTGCTGCACGGCATCGACCTGGAGATACGCGCGGGCGAGTTCGTGGCCGTGGTGGGCAGCTCGGGCTCGGGCAAGTCCACGCTGATGAACATCCTGGGCTGCCTGGACCGGCCCAGCGAGGGCAGCTACCACTTCCAGGGCCAGGACGTGGCCACGCTGGACTCGGACGCGCTGGCCTGGCTGCGGCGCGAGGCCTTCGGCTTCGTCTTCCAGGGCTACCACCTGATCGCCAGCGAAAGCGCCAGCGAGAACGTGGAAATGCCCGCCATCTACGCCGGCCTGCCCAAGGAAGAGCGCGTGCGGCGCGCCCGTGCGCTGCTGGAGCGCCTGGGCCTGGGCTCGCGCCTGGGCAACCGGCCCAACCAGCTGTCGGGCGGGCAGCAGCAGCGCGTGTCGATTGCGCGTGCGCTGATGAACGGCGGCCAGATCATCCTGGCCGACGAACCCACGGGCGCGCTGGACTCGCACAGCGGCGCCGAGGTCATGGCCCTGCTGCGAGAGCTGGCCGACGCGGGCCACACCATCATCCTCATCACCCACGACCGCACTGTGGCCGCCCAGGCGCGCCGCGTGATCGAGATCAGCGACGGCCGCATCACCAGCGACAGCCGGCGCGACGATGCCGCCAACGCGGTGAATGCGGCGAATGCGGCGAATGCGGGCGCCGCTGCCCTGCCGCTCACGCCGCAGCGCTGCAGCGCCGGCGCGCCCTGGCTGGCCGAACTGTTCGAGGCCGCGCGCAGCGCCTGGCGCGGCATGCGCATGAACCGCGTGCGCACCAGCCTGACCTTGCTGGGCATCGTCATCGGCGTGGCCTCGGTGATTGTGATGCTGGCCATTGGCGAGGGCGCGCGGCGCAAGGTGGTCGAGCAGATGGGGACCATGGGCACGGCCATCCTCTACATGGGCAGCAAGCCGCCGGCCACGGGCGGGCCGGCCGGGCAGATGACCGAGGAAGACCTGGCCGCCGTGCGCGAACTGCCCGAGATACGGCGCGTCATGCCCGTGATCGGCGACCCCATCACCGTGCGCTACGGCAAGGCCGACAAGCAGATCTACGTGTTCGCCGCCAGCGAGGAGATGCCCCTGGTGCACCACTGGAAGGTGGCCCAGGGCCGCTACTACACCGAGGCCGAGGACCGCGACCTGGCGCCCCTGGTGGTCCTGGGCCACAAGGCGCACCAGCATTTCTTCCCCGACACGCCCAACCCGCTGGGGCGCCAGCTGATCATCGGAACATCGGCCTTCGAGGTCATCGGCGTGATGAGCGAGCGCGGCGCGGACTCGGGCGCGCAGAACTATGACGACATGGTCTTCATTCCCTACCGCTCGGGCCGGGCGCGCGTCTACCAGTCGCAGACCCAGCCCGACTATGTGGTGATCGAGGCCATGTCCTCCGACGTGGTGCACGAGGCGGAGGAGGCCATGCGCAAGCTGCTGCTGGCGCGCCACGGCGGGCGCGAGGACTTCGGCATCGGCAACGCGGCCGCGCGCATCCAGGCCGAGGCGGCCACGCGCCAGAGCATGGCGGTGATGCTGGGCCTGATTGCCGCCGTTTCCCTGGTGGTGGGCGGCATCGGCGTGATGAACGTGATGCTGATGACGGTGCGCGAGCGCACGCGCGAGATCGGCATCCGCATGGCCACGGGCGCGCGCCAGCGCGACATCCTGCGCCAGTTCCTGACCGAGGCCAGCCTGGTCACCTTCGTGGGCGGCACGGTGGGCCTGCTGGCCGGCCTGGCCGTGGGCGTGGTGCTCATCATGGCGGGCGTGCCCGTGGTGTTTTCGGTGCGCGCCATGCTGGGCGCCTTTGCCTGCGCCGTGGTGACGGGCCTGGTGTTCGGCTACATGCCGGCCAAGACGGCGGCGCGGCTGGACCCGGTGCGTGCGCTGGCGGGAGAGTGAGATGAAAGACATGAACGACAAGACGCTGGGAAATGCGAGCCTGGGCTGCATCGCTCTCGCGCTGCTTGCCCTGGGCGGCTGCGCCGCGCAGCAGACGGTGCCGGACAGGACAGCGCCTGCGCTGGCCGCTTCGTGGAAGCAGCAGGGCGAAGCCGTCCCTGCCTCTGTTTCACCGCAGTGGTGGCAGGCCTTTGGCAGCGCGGAGCTGGGCGGCATGGTGCAGGCCGCCCAGGACCAGAGCCTGGACATGGCTGCCGCCATGGCCCGCGTGCGCCAGGCCGAGGCGGCCACGCGCCAGGCGGGCGCGGCGCTGCTGCCCTCGCTCAATGGCGAGCTGCGCGCCCAGCGCATGAACCATGCACAGGTGGCGGGCGGGCAGGCCAGCGTCTACGGCGCCGCGCTGACGGCCTCGTATGAGGTGGACTTCTGGGGCCGCAACCGCGCCACGCGCGATGCGGCGGCGGCGGCCTGGCAGGCCAGCCGGTTTGACCAGGACACGGTGCGCCTCACGGTCACCGCCCAGGTGGCCCATGGCTGGCTGCAGGCCGTGGCGCTGCGCGAGCGCCAGGCCATTGCGGCGCGCAACGTGGCCAATGCCGAGCGGCTGCTGGGCCTGGTGGAGTCCCGTGCGCGCGCAGGCGCCGCCACCCAGCTGGAGTTGGCCCAGCAGCGCGGCCTGGTGGCCAGCCAGCGCCAGGCCCTGGCCACGCTGCGCCGCCAGGGCGAGGATGCCGATGCCACGCTGGCCGTGCTGCTGGGCCAGGCCCGGCGCCCCGCGCTGGCCACGGATTCGCTGCAAGCCCTGCAGCTGCCCGAGATCGGCCCAGGCCTGCCCACGCAGCTGCTGCAGCGCCGCCCTGACATTGCCAGTGCTGAGGCGCAACTGACCGCCGCCAGCGCCAACCTGCAGGCCGCCCGTGCGGCGCTGTGGCCCCGGCTGACCCTCACGGGCAGCGCGGGCACCAGCGCGGGCCGCGCCAGCGACTGGCTGCGCGAGCCGGTCTATTCGCTGCTGGCCGGCCTCGCCGGCCCCATCTTCGATGGCGGTCGGCTGGCGGCCGAGCGCGATGGCGCCCAGGCCCGGCGCGAGGAGCTGCTGGCCGGCTATTACAAGTCCATCGTCGCGGCCTATGGCGATGTGGACCTGGCGCTCAACGCCGTCCACGGCCTCAAGGCCCAGGCCGAGGCCCAGGCCGAGGTGCTGGCCCAGGCCCGCCAGGCCGTGTCGCTGGCCGAGCTGCGCTACAAGGCCGGGGCGGAAAGCCTGCTGTCCCTGCTGCAGGCCCAGACCACGCTGTACGCGGCCCAGGACGATGCCGTGCTGCAGCGCCTGCTGCAGCTGCAGGCGCGCGTGGCGCTGTACCGGGCGCTGGGCGGGGGGTGGGAGGCGCCTGCCATGGGCGCTGAAATGCCGGAAAGACAGGCACAAAAAAGCCAGGGGGCATTGCCACCTGGCTGAGAGGGAAGGGCCAGGGCCGCCACCCGGTCCTGCCGGGTGTGCGGCCTGAGGCCTCAGGCTTGAAGCCTGCTCAGCTGCCGCGCGTGATGGGCACGCCGGCATCCTTGCCGTAGGCGCCGTACTTGCCCAGCTCCCACTTGGCGATGGCGTTGCGGTGCACCTCGTCCGGGCCGTCGGCAAAGCGCAGCGTGCGCGCGTGGGCGTAGGCGCTGGCCAGCGGGAAGTCGTCGCTCATGCCGCCGCCGCCGTGCACCTGCATGGCCCAGTCGATGACCTGGCAGGCCATGCTGGGGGCCACGACCTTGATCATGGCGATCTCGCTGCGTGCCACCTTGTTGCCGGCGATGTCCATCAGCCAGGCGGCCTTGAGCGTGAGCAGGCGCGCCATGTCGATGCGGCAGCGTGCCTCGGCGATGCGTTCCTGCGTCACGGTCTGCTGGGCCACGCTCTTGCCGAAGGCGATGCGCGAGCTGGCGCGCTTGCACATCAGCTCCAGCGCGCGCTCGGCCAGGCCGATCAGGCGCATGCAGTGGTGGATGCGGCCGGGGCCAAGGCGGCCCTGGGCGATCTCGAAGCCACGGCCCTCGCCCAGCAGGATGTTGCCCACGGGCACGCGCACGTTCTCGAAGTACATCTCCATGTGGCCGTGCGGCGCGTCGTCATAGCCCATGACGTTGAGCGGGCGCACGATGCGGATGCCGGGCGCGTCGCCGGGCACGATGATCATGCTTTGCTGCGAGTGCTTGGGCGCATCAGGGTCGGTCTTGCCCATGGTGATGAAGACCTGGCAGCGCGGATCGCCGGCACCCGAGATCCACCACTTGTGGCCGTTGATCACGTACTCGTCGCCCTGGCGCTCGATGCGGGTGCAGATGTTGGTGGCGTCGGAGGAGGCCACCTCGGGCTCGGTCATGGCGAAGGCCGAGCGGATCTTGCCGTCCAGCAGCGGCTTGAGCCAGCGCTCCTTGAGTTCGGTGCTGCCGTAGCGCGCAATGGTCTCCATGTTGCCGGTGTCGGGCGCAGAGCAGTTGAACACCTCGCTGGACCATGGCACGCGGCCCATGATCTCGGCCAGCGGCGCGTATTCCTGGTTGGTCAGGCCGCCGCCCTTGTAGCCTGCGGCCTCGGCGCTGTCCACGGGCAGGAACAGGTTCCACAGGCCTTGCTCCCGGGCCTTGACCTTGAGCTTCTCGATGGTCTGCAGCGGCGTCCAGCGCTTGCCTGCGGCGGTGTTGGCTTCCATCTCGGCGGCATAGTCCTTTTCGCCGGGATAGATGTGCTCGTCCATGAACTTCAGCAGGCGTTCCTGCAGGTCCTTGGTCTTGGGCGAATATTCAAAGTCCATGGATGCGCTCCTTCTCTTGGCTTGTCGCTTGTGGTGGAAACGGGGTGATCGGTGAGTGTTGGGGGCTGGTCTGGATGGCTCAGCTGCGCTGGGCGAAGGACCAGGCCAGCTCGGCCATGGGCCGGGCCGTGTCGCCCGAGGCCTTGGCCTGGGCGCTGGAGGCCGTGCCGGCCTCCACGCGCTTGGCAATGCCCTGCAGGATGGCCGCGATGCGGAACATGTTGTAGGCCATGTAGAAGTTCCAGTCGGCGCGCAGCGTGTCCACGTCCTTGAGGCCCGTGCGCTCGCAGTAGCGGCGGATGTATTCCTCTTCGTCCGGAATGCCCAGGGCCGCCAGGTCCTTGCCTGCGATGCCCCGGCCCAGCGTGGCGGGGATGTGCCAGCTCATGCAGTGGTAGCTGAAGTCGGCCAGCGGGTGGCCCAGGGTGGACAGCTCCCAGTCCAGCACGGCGATGACGCGCGGCTCGGTGGGGTGGAACATGAGGTTGTCCAGGCGGAAGTCGCCGTGCACGATGGACACGCGCGAGGCATCCAGCGCGCTGGCCGGCATGTGGGCGGGCAGCCACTGCATGAGCTGGTCCATCTCGGGGATGGGCTGGGTGACCGAGGCCACGTACTGCTTGCTCCAGCGGCCGATCTGGCGCTCGAAGTAGTTGCCGCTCTTGCCGTAGTCGGCCAGGCCCTGGGCCGCGAAGTCCACGGTGTGCAGGGCCGAGATCACGCGGTTCATCTCGTCGTAGATGGCGGCGCGCTGGGCCGGCTCCATGCCGGGCAGGGACTGGTCCCAGAGCACGCGGCCTTCCATGCACTCCATGATGTAGAAGGCGCGGCCGATGATGGACTCGTCCTCGCACAGCGCATACATGTGGGGCACGGGCACGTCGGTGCCGGCCAGGCCCTTCATCACGCGGAACTCGCGCTCGATGGCATGGGCCGAGGGCAGCAGCTTGGCCACGGGGCCGGGCTTGGAGCGCATCACGTAGCTGCGTCCCGGGGTGATCAGCTTGTAGGTGGGGTTGGACTGGCCGCCCTTGAACATCTCCACCTGCAGCGGGCCGGCAAAGCCCTGCACATGGCCCTGCATCCAGGCGGTGAGCGCGGGCACGTCGAATGCGTGCTGGTCGGAGACGGCGCGTGTGCCTACGAAATGGTCGAAAGTGCTCATGGGGCAGTCAGTCCTGTGATCGGTTCGAGAATCGGTTCAACAAACGGGAACAGCCGCGCAGCACGGGCGCGGCAAGGCACCGGCCGGCGCGAACGTCCGGTCGGTGCAAGAAAAGGGGAGGGGGCGCGGCGCGGGCCGCGCAGGTTCAGGCGTCGGGCGCGGCGATGCGCAGCAGTGTGTCGCGGTCGCAGACCACCAGGCCGCCCGGCTCGATGCGGATGGCGTTCTCGCGTTCCATGGCCTTGAGTTCCTGGTTCACGCGCTGGCGCGAGGCGCCCAGCAACTGGGCCAGTTCCTCCTGCGCCAGGTGCAGGCCGATGCGGATCTCGCTGCCATCCGACAGGCTGGTCACGCCATAGCTGCGCACCAGGTGCAGCAGCTGCTTGGCCAGGCGCGCGCGCAGCGGCAGGGTGTTGAGGTCCTCGACCAGGCCGTAGAGCTGGCGGATGCGCCGTGCATGCAGGCGCAGCATGGCTTCCGAGAACTCCACATGCATGGACAGGATTTTCTTGAAGTCGGTCTTGGACACGCACAGCAGCGTGGTCTCGCCATGCGCATAGGCATCGTGCGTGCGCTTGTCCCCGTCCAGGATGGCCACGTCGCCGAACCAGATGCCCGGCTCCACGTAGTCCAGCGTGATCTGCTTGCCCGTGATCGAGGTCGAGCTTACGCGCACCGCACCCCGGGCGCAGGCGATCCATTCCTCGGGCGGTTCTCCGCGTGCGCAGATGAGCGTGCCATCTTTGAACCGTTTGACGTAAGCGCATCGAAGAATGTCGTGCCGAAGCGATGGAGAAAGTGATGAAAACCAGCGACCGGAATTGATCGCTTCACGTTCTTCGATGGTAAGAATCGGGTCGTCCATGGCCTGTCTTTTGCGTGACTGATGACGGTCACATTGTCGCGTGTGGGACCGCCGCGGCGCAGCATGCCGCCGGCGGGCCTGTCACTTCGGTGTCTGGGCCTGCCGAAAACGGGGCAGGGCGGCGAAAAAAAAGGCGACCCGTCGTGCATCGGGTCGCCGGCTTTGCAGGGCTTATGGCTCCTCGTGCGTGAGGCTCAGCCCCAGCGCGCCACGGCGGCGCAGCCAGGGGCTGGGGCGGTAGCGCGGATCGCCGTAGACGGTCTGCAGGTTGAACAGGACCTCCAGCATGTTGGTGGGCCCCCAGCGGTCGCCCATGGCCAGCGGGCCCATGGGATAGCCCAGGCCCAGGGTCACGGCCTTTTCCAGGTCGGCCGGGCTGCCGATGCCCTGCTGGCAGATGTCGCTGGCGATGTTGACGATGGAGCCCACCACGCGCTGCGTGACGAAGCCGCCGCTGTCGCGGATCACGCTCACGGCCTTGCCGTCGCTCGCAAAAAGCGCATGGGCGGCGTCGCACATGTCGGTGCGCGTGGCCGGCGTGGTGGCCAGCACGCGGCGGCGCGTGTCGGCGTCGGCGATCAGCATGTCGATGCCCATGGTGCGCGTGCAGTCCAGCCGCTCCACGGCAGCCACCGTGGTCACGTCCAGGCCCAGCGGCGCCACCAGGATCAAGGCCTGCTCGGTCGGTGCCTGCGCGGTTTCAATGCGCGCGCCCAGGCTCTTGAGCAACTGGTAGATCTCGTTGCGCCGGGCCGCGCGTGCCGACACCCAGACCGGTGGCAGCGTCTGCACCTGCGGCACGGCAGGCTCGGCAGGCTGCTCGGCGCGGCCTTCGGCATAGCGGTAAAAGCCCTGGCCGGTCTTGCGCCCCAGCAGGCCGGCCGCCACGCGCTGCGCGGCAATGGGGCTGGGGCGGTAGCGCGGCTCCTGGTAGTACTGGTGGTAGATGTGCTCCATCACGGCATGGGTGACATCCAGGCCGGTGAGATCCATCAGCTCGAACGGGCCGAGCTTGAATCCCACCTGCTCGCGCAGGATGCGGTCGATGGTGGCGAAGTCGGCAATGCCTTCCTGCACGATGCGCAGCGCCTCGGTCACATAGCCGCGGCCCAGGTGGTTGACCAGGAAGCCCGGCGTGTCCTGCGCACGCACGGGCGTGTGGCCGAAGCTGCGCGCGAACTGCGCCAGCGTGGCGCAGGTGGCCTCGTCCGTGGCCAGGCCGCGCACGATCTCCACCACCTTCATCAGCGGCGCCGGGTTGAAGAAGTGAAAGCCGGCAAAGCGCTGCGGGTGCTCGAGCGCCGTGGCCAGCGTGGTGATGGACAGGGCCGAGGTATTGCTGGCGATGAGGGTCCCGGGCGCAACGATGGCCTCCAGCTCGCGCAGCAGCGCCTGCTTGGCATCCATGCGCTCGACGATGGCCTCGATCACCAGGTCGCAGTTCCTGAACGCATCGAGACCGTCCGCCACCGTCACCCGGGCCTTGCAATCTGCGGCCTGCTCACTTGTTATTTTTTGTTTCTTCTCAAGCAGGTCCCACAGCGCAAACAGCTGTTGCTGCGCTTGCGCGGCAGCGCCCGGGCGAGCGTCCTGCAGCAGCACGCCGGCGCCTGCCTGGGCGGCCAGCTGGGCAATGCCTTGCCCCATGATGCCTGCGCCTATCAATCCGACGTTCCTGATAGGAGAAATGTTGTTTTGGATCATGTACATAGAGGAGGTGTCCTACAGGTGTCTATGCAAAAATGCAAGCGTTCAAAGAAAGGCTGATGTGAGAATTTGTAGCACCATTCTCGGCGTCGCCCTGTCCTCCATGGCCTGGAACGCGTCCGCATTGTCGTTGGGCAGTCCCCGGGGCAACGTGGTGCTGGGCGCTCCGTTCGACCTGGTGGTGGGCTTGCAGCCCGATAGCGGAAATGACGCCGGCAGCTCCTGCGTGCGCGCCGAGCTGCTGGCCGGTGACAGGCCCATCGAATCCTCGCGTGTGCGCGTCAGCCCGACCACATCGGGCAAGGCCGTTCGTGTGCAGGCCAGCTACACGGTGGACGAGCCCGTGGTGACGCTCAAGCTCTGGGCCGGCTGCGAAGGCGGCGGCATCAGCCGCAGCTACACGCTGCTGGCGCAGCTGCCCGAGTCGGTGGATGCCACGGGCAATCAGCCCATCAATGTGCGGGAGCTGGCGGCAGCCCAGCCGGCGCTGGCGGCCGCGGGCTCCGGTGCTGCAGGTGCAGCGGGGGCAGCGGGTGCCGCTTCCGATCCATCTTCGACTTCCTCCCGCCCGGCCGCTGGCCGCAGCGCCCGGGCCGATTCCAGGCCCGCAGCGGTGCCCGTTGCCAAGGAACCGAAACCCCAGTCCAAGCCAAAGGCACAGCCAAGGCCCCAGGCCAAACCCAAGGCGGCGGCCGAGAAATCGAGGCCGCCCGTGGGCGTGACCGCCCAGGCCCAGGCCGGGCAGTTGCAGGCGGGCCTGCGCATAGAACCGCGCCTGCGCATGGAGCCGGTGGAGGAATGGCTGGGCACGGGCGGCACCCCGGGCGCCGCTGGCGCAGCCGGGACACCCGGGACACCCGAGGGCGCCGCCGCATCTGCGGCTCCCATGTTCGATGCGGGCAGCGAGCAGCTGGCCGAGGCCAACAAGCGCGTGCAGGCGCTGGAGGCCGAGATGGCGGCCTTCAAGAAGCGCGACACCGCCGACCGTGGGCAACTGGCCCAGCTACGGGCCGAACTGGAGGCCATGCGCCAGGAGTCGGGCGGCTCGTCGTGGCTGTTCAATGCGCTGCTGCTGGCGCTGATCGCCGCCGTGGCCGTGATCGCATGGATGGCCTGGAAAATGCGCTCGGGCGCCTCGCTGTTCTCGCGCGAGCCGGATGCCTGGCGGGAATCGGTGGAGCGTTCGTCGCAGGACCCCGTGCCGTCGAGCCCGCCGCATTCGCACGATGACGGGATCAACACCCTGCCGCATTCCCTGGACCCCCATCGGCCCACGCGGCCCATGGCACCCAGCCTGCGTGAACACCGGCCTGCGCCGTCGCCGGATGATCGCCGTGGCCCGGATACCCTGGCCTCGCCCTATGTGCAGCGCGGCGCGCAGATGCGCCCTGGCGTGACGTACGAGCTGCATGAGGACGTGGACCCCGGCGATTTCGGCCCGGCCACCATTCCCGTGCCTGTGTCCGTGCAGGCCGAGCTGCCCGAGCCGGAGGGCGAGAAGACCGCAGCGCGCTCGCCTGCGCCCGAGGCCATCAAGGCCCGGCGCATGGTGCAGCCCGGCGAAATGTTCGACGTGCAGCAGCAGGCGGAATTCTTCATCTCGGTGGGCGAGCACCAGCAGGCCATCGAGCTGCTGCGCTCGCACATCGCCACGCATGAGGATTCCTCGCCGCTGGCCTATCTGGAGCTGCTGCACCTGTACTACACGCTGAGCCGCCGAGACGACTTCGACCAGCTGCGCGCCCGCTTTGCCAAGCATTTCAACGCCCGCGTGCCGGCCATGCCGGGCTTCACCGACAAAGGCAGCAGCCTGCTGCAGGGCTATCCCGAGCAGCTGGCACGCATCGAGGCGCTGTGGCCTGTGGACGAAGTCGAGGACTGCCTGGCGCACTACCTGTTCAAGCAGGACGGTGCACCCGACCCCGATGCGCCAGCCCCCTTCGACCTGGCCGCTTTCGATGACCTGCTGCTGTTGCTGTCCATCGCGCGCACCTCGCCCGCCGGAACGCGCGGCGAGCCCGCCCCGCGCGAGCGCACCACGCCGCGCATGGTGGCGGGCACGGCCGCAGCCGGCGCAGCCACGGCCGGCGCAGCCGTCCTCGCATCGGCCGCGGAACCCGCTCCCGCACCGGCCGCCGCTGCCGCCTTCATGGATGTGGATTGGATGGCCGAGCTGCAACCGCCTCCGGTAGAGGCCGCACCGCAGCAGGCTGCCTCTTCCCTGTCGCCGCAGGATCCGGGCCTGGAGTTCACGCCCATGGACACGCAGGCGCTGTCCATGGTCTCCGGTACAGCCGGTGAGAAGGCTGCCGACAGCCGCGCGCCGGACTCCCTGTCCGCGCCGCTGCAGTTCGAAATGCAGCCGCTGGACTTCGACCTGGATCAGGCAGGCCAGCTGCCTGCCGGCCAGGTGCGTGCCGTTCCGCTGAGCGAGACGCCGTCCTTCATCCACGATGCGGCGGCACCGCTGCTGGACATAGACCTCACCGCGCTGGGCGAGGATGAACTGCCCACGGTGGACGTGCCTTCGCGCTTTCCGCCCGTGGTGCTGTCGGCGCCCGGCTCAGGCCCCGTGGGCTTCAGCGAGCACAATCTCAAGGCGCCGCTGAGCATGGATCTGGCGCTGGAGAACTGGGAACTGCAACCGCCCGAAACCCTTCGCGATCACCGCGGCCTGGACGAGCCCTTGAGCCGCTCGGTGGACATGCTGCTGTCGCGCGAGACCGACCCGGCCTTTCGGACCACGCCACAGGCTCCGTCGCCGCAGGGTGACGGCAAGGAGCCGTCCAAGGACTGAGCCAGGTGCACATGCAAAAAAGGGAGCAGATGCTCCCTTTTTTGATGTGTGGTCCCGCAAAGGCTCAGTTCGCAGCCTGCATGCTGGCAAGCAACTGCTGCGCCGCCGCTTCCGGGTCCTCGGCATTGACCAGTGCCCGCACCACGGCCACCGAGCCCACGCCAGTGGCGCGCACGGCCGGGAACTGGTCGGCCGAGATGCCGCCGATGGCCACCAGCGGATAGCGCTGCATCAGGCGCACATAGGCGCCCAGGCGCGCCAGGCCCTGCGGAGCCGTGGCCATTTTCTTGAGCGTGGTGGGAAAGACGGCGCCCAGCGCGATGTAGCTGGGCTGCACGGCATGGGCGCGCACCATTTCGGCGTAGCCATGCGTGCTCACGCCCAGGCGCAGGCCCGAGGCGTGGATGGCCTGCAGGTCGGCGCCGGCCAGCGCGTCCAGGTCCTCCTGGCCCACATGCACGCCATAGGCGCCGGCATCGATGGCCTCGCGCCAGTGGTCGTTGATGAAGAGCAGGGCGCCCGTGCCTTCCACGGCGGCCACGGCGGCGCGCACTTCGCGCGCGATGGCGTCGCGGTCCTCGGACTTGAAGCGCAGCTGCACGGTGGGCACACCGGCGCGGGCCATGCGGCCCACCCATTGCGCATCGGGCAGCACGCCGTAAAGGCCCAGGGACCTTGGGCACTCCGGGAAGGCCAGTGCGGGATCGGCGCCCTCCAGGCCGAAGTCGCGCGGATCGTCGGGCCATAGCGTGGCCTCGAAGCGGCCCCTGCGCAGCGTCTGCGCTTGCCAGGCGCAGGCCAGCGTCTCGGCGTCGATGGCGATGAAACCCAGGGCGCTGCAGGCCTGCAGCGCCGCAAGATAGGCCGGCTCCTGGCGCTGTGCCTGCGGCACGGGCTGCGAGGGCAGGGCGGAGCCTTCAGGGGCAAAGGTGGCGCCGTGCAGGCGCACGATGGCATCTGCCCAGGATTGGATGGAGTCGTTGCTCATGGCCGGTCTCCTCAGCCGTGGTGCCAGAACGGCGTGCCCAGCACGGGCGTGCTGGGCTGGGCGGCCGATTGCTCGGCCATGGCGCCGGCGCGGTGGGCGGCGTGGCCGGCGTTCACGGCGTCGGCAAAGGCGCCGGCCATGGCGACGGGATCTTCGGACAAGGCCACGGCCGTGTTCAGCAGCACGGCGTCATAGCCCCACTCCATGACCTGGCAGGCGTGCGAGGGGCGGCCCAGGCCCGCATCCACGATCAGAGGCACCTTCAGGCGCTCGCGCAGTGTCTGCATGGCATAGGGGTTGACGGGGCCGCGGCCCGTGCCGATGGGCGCCGCCCAGGGCATGACGGCCTGGCAGCCCACATCCACCAGGCGCTGGCACAGCACCAGGTCCTCGGTGGTGTAGGGCAGGACCTGGAAGCCGTCCTTGATGAGGATGGAGGCGGCCTCGACCAGGTTCAGCGTGTCGGGCTGCAGGGTGTAGTCGTCGCCGATCAGCTCCAGCTTGATCCAGGGGGTCTCGAAGACTTCGCGTGCCATCTGGGCCGTGGTCACGGCTTCCTGCACGGTCATGCAGCCGGCCGTGTTGGGCAGCACGGGCACGGCCAGCTTCTTGAGCAATTCCCAGAAGCTGGCACCGGTCTCGGCGGCATTGCTGCCCTGGCGGCGCAGCGAGGCCGTGACCATGGCCGGGCGGGCACGCTGCACGGCAGCTTCCAGCACGGCGGGCGAGGGGTAGCGGGAGGTGCCCAGCAGCAGGCGGCTGTCAAAGCGCTGGCCGTACAGGACCAGGCTGTCGTCGGAGGAAGGGGCGGAAGTCGTCATGGCGTGAGGCAATGGGAGAGTCGGATGGGGCATCAGCCGCCGGTCACCGGCGAGATCACTTCGAGGCGGTCGCCGTCGTTCAGTGCCTGCTCGGCATAGCGGGCCTTGGGCACGAAGACGGTGTTGATGGCCACGGCAAAGGGCGGGCGCGGCGCAAGCTGGGCCAGCGCGTCGGCCACGGTGGCTCCGTCGCTCAGTTCGGTCGCTTGCTGGTTGATGGTGATGTTCATGGCGGCTGAGGGGAAACGAAAGGCGGGTACGGGGGCTTGTTCGATCTTAGGCAGGGCCGGTCTTGTCGGCCCTGCATGCATGTCCGGTCTGTTGTGCGTGAAAGTGCCGTGCGTGCCGTTCAGGCGGCTGCCTTGTGCTGCGATGGCGCATGCTCGACGGCAACATCGAAGCGGCGGGCCAGTTCGGAATCACCGCCGTCGAGCAGCTCCAGCACCACGTCCAGCATGGCCGGCGCGATCATGAAGCCATGGCGGTACAGGCCGTTGACCTCCATCACGCGCGGCGCGCTCCAGCGCACGGCCGGCAGATTGTCGGGCAGGGTGGGGCGGCACTGGGTGGCGATCTCGACGATGCGGCCCTCGGCAAAACCCGGATGCACGGTGTAGGCGGCGCTCAGCAGCTCCAGCGTGGAGCGCACGCTGGCCGGCGACATGTCGTCGGACTCGATCTCGGTGGCGCCGATGACGAAGAGGTGGTCCTCCTTGGGCGCAATGTAGATCGGGTAGCGCGGATGGATCAGGCGCGTGGGCCGCTGCAGCGTGACCTCGGGCGCGTGGATGCGAACCACCTCGCCGCGCACGCCGCGCAGCGCAGGCCACTGGCCGCGTGCGCCCAGGCCCCGGCAGTCCAGCACCCAGTCGGGCTGGCCCGGCGTGCCGGGACGGAAGTCGGCCAGCTCGCGCGGCTGGTTCCAGTGCTGCTCCACGCCCAGGCGGGTCAGCGTGGCGTGGAGCGCGGCCAGCAGCTGGCGGTTGTCGAGCTGGCCTTCGCCCTGCAGGTACATGGCCTGGGCAAATCGCCGCTCAAGCGCGGGCTCGCAGTCGTGCAGGGCCTGGTCGGCCAGCGGCTGCAGCGCGGGAAGGCTGGGGTTGATGCGGCGGTTTTTCTCCAGCAGGCCGAAAAAGCGCTGGGCATCGCCCGCGTCCTGGCGGTGCCAGAGGATGAGGGTGCCGTTTTGCTGGAAGAACACGGGCGCATCGAGCTGGGCCAGCAGTTCGGGCCAGCGCGTCAGGCCGTGCTGGCCCATGCGCACCACGCCGGGCTCGGTGATGGCCGATTCGGCCAGGGGCGCGAGCATGGCGGCGGCCACGCGGGCCGCTGCGCCATCGCCTTCGGGGCCGTGGGCGTCGTATACGGCGATGCCGTGGCCGCGACGGGCCAGCACCAATGCCAGCAGCCGGCCCATGAGGCCGCCGCCCAGAATGGCGATGCGGGAAGAAGCTTGTAGAACGGACATGTGCATCTGGTGGTCAAGTGCGCCCATGCCCGTGGGACTGCCGGCCGGCTGTCCGCGCACAGGGCATGTGCTGGACAAAACGCGGCGTACCACCCCGATTGATTGAAACTCCCCACGCCAGCATGACCTGGATCGGGTGCAGGGGCGCTGCGCGGCAAGGTGCCTGTGGTGCAGGCTTGTGCGGCAGGGGGCTGGTCGCCCCGGGGCCCCAGGGTGTTTCTCAGTCACGCATCGGCGAGGCGGGCCAGGCCCTGTTTCACCGACGGGACACCCCTGTTTCGTCCGTCAGCAGGCATTACAGCACATCCCGCAGCTGCCGGTATTGACCATGCGCATGGGTGATAATTTTCGCCCATGACTGCCGACCACTCCCCTTCGACCGCCGCATCCACCGAACCGGCTCCCGCCGCGCGCAAGCGCTATGCCCGCGTGCTCATCATCGCGGGCTCCGACAGCGGCGGCGGCGCCGGCATACAGGCCGACCTCAAGACCTGCAGCGCCCTGGGCTGCTACGGCATGACGGCCATCACGGCCATCACCGTGCAGAACACGCTGGGCGTCAGCGGCATCCACGGCATTCCCGTGGACATACTGCGCGGCCAGATCGATGCGGTGGTCGAGGACATCGGCGCCGACGCCGTCAAGATCGGCATGCTGGCCACGCCCGAGGTGGTGCAGGTGGTGGCCGATGCCATCCGCCGCCACCAGCTGCGCAACGTGGTGCTCGACCCCGTGATGGTGGCCACCAGCGGCGACCGGCTGATTGCCCCGGAAACCGCCTCCGTGCTGGTGCGCGAACTGTTCCCCCTGGCCACCGTGGTCACGCCCAATCTGGACGAGGCAGCGCTGCTGCTGGGCCACTCCATTGATGGCATAGACGCACTGGACGGCGCCGTGCAGGAACTCCTGGCGCTGGGCGCGCGGGCCGCATTGCTCAAGGGCGGGCATCTGTCCGGCGATCTGGTGGTGGACCTGCTGGGCCATGGCAACGGCCAGCGGCTGCGCCTGCAGTCGCAGCGCATTGCCACGCACAACGGGCACGGCACGGGCTGCACGCTGTCTTCGGCGATTGCCTCGCACCTGGCGCTGGGCCTGCCGCTGGAGACGGCCGTGGCCCAGGCGCGCGAGTACATCCTGGGCGCGATTGCGGCCGGTGCCGATGTGTTCACGGGCGCCGGCCACGGTCCGCTGAACCACGGCTATGCGCCGCGCGCGCAGGTCGTGGTCAACGGCTGAACGTCCAGCCAGACGTCCAGGTAATCAGCCCAGGTCACCAGCCCCAGGTCAGGCTGCGCGCCACCCAGCCCTTTTGGCCGTTGTCGCGCTGGACATGGGCCCAGGAGCCCTGCTTCTTGAGCGTGCGCACCACCTCCAGCTCAGCCAGCTTGCCCACCACGCGGTGTTTCTGGCCCGGGCCTGCGCGCAGATTGGCGGTGCGCCCGGTCACCACCATGTGCGGGGTCTTGCCGGTCAGCGGCGCATGCACCCAGCCCAGCGTGCTCTCGTTGTCCCTGACGCGCAGCCACTGGCCCTTGCGCTGCACCACCTGCAGCGGATAGCCCTTGCCCAGTTCCCACAGCGTGGCCGAGCGCGTGGTGGGCTGCTGCCGCACATTGACGCTGGATCCCTTGACGCTGACGAACTCGCGCGCATGGGCGGCGGCCGGGGCCAGGGTGGTGGTGAGGACGGCGAGGGCGGTGGCGGCTGTGGCCAGCCAGCGGGCGGCACGGCTTTTGTTGCAAGACACGGGAACAGGTCTCCTTTCGTTTGAGAAAGGCTGGCGCGCGAAGACTTTCCGGCGCGAGCCCGGGGAAAGCGCGTGGGATCAGGCGATGTAGCTATAGTTCCTGAATGAAACTGACGTGCGACGCCCCGGCTTCATGCGCAACCGGGCAAGCTTGCCTTACGCTTGCCGCACAACCGTGTTTTCCAGGAGGGCTTGTATGCACCATGCTGTTTCCCGATCCGGCGCCCATGTCCGGCACGCTGCAATCCTGACGGCCTGTCTTGCCGCGGGACTGGCGGATGCGCAGGGACCAGAGACGCAGGCGCAGGAGGCGCAGGCTGTGGCCACAGCCGCCGAGGGCCGCGATGCGGCCAGGGCGCAGGAGGGTGCGGTGAATCGCCCAGAATTCGGTCCCGCGCTGCTGGCGGCCGCCCAGGCCGGCGAAGCGCTGCAGGTACGCGACTGGCTCAAGCGCGGCGCACCTGTCGATGTGCGTGACCGGCAGGGCAATACGCCGCTGCTGCTGGCCGTGCGCGGCAACCATGTCGAGGTCGCGCGCTCGCTGCTGGTCCATGGGGCCAACCCCAATCTCAAGAATGACCTGCAGGACAGTGCCTATCTGCTGGCCGGTGCCCTGGGCCGCCTGGAGATACTGCGCATGACGCTGTCGTACGGCGCCGATCTGCAAAGCACCAACCGCTACGGCGGCACGGCGCTGATCCCGGCCTGCGAGCGCGGCCATGTCGATACCGTGCAGGCCCTGCTGGCCGCCGGTGTACGGGCCGACCATGTGAACCGGCTGGGCTGGACCTGCCTGCTCGAAGCCGTTTTGCTGGGCGACGGAGGCCCGCGCTACCAGGACATCGTCCGCCAGCTGATCGCGGCCAGGGCCGATCTCAATCTGCCCGACAAGGATGGCGTGACCGCCGTCGTCCACGCCCGACAGCGCAGCCAGCATGAGGTGGAGCGCCTGCTGCAGGAGGCTGGAGCGCGCTGATCGGCGCAAGCGAAAACGCCTGAAACCAGGGGTGATGCGCCAGATTCAGACGGGTCTGATTGCTTTGGAAAGGCTGCGTTGCAAATGATTCCCATTTTCAACGTGGATCTTTGCCATGCGCACAGCACATTTGCTATCTCGACCCTTCGTCTCCGGCCCCCAGTCGTGCCTTTTTTCGGTGTTCGCTGCGGCGCTGGTCACGCCCGCTTATGCGCAGGACGCCACTGCCGATGAGCGTCAGGTGCAGTTGGCGCCCTTGACCGTCTCCGGGCAGCGCTCCACCGGCTCGCGCACCGAGGCATCCGAATCGGCCAAATACGCCAAGCCGCTGCTGGATGTGCCGCAGACCATCACCGTGGTGCCCGGGCAGGTGCTGCAGGAGCAAAACGCCCTGAGCCTGCAGCAGGCGCTGTCCAATGTGTCCGGCATTACCTTCAATGCGGGCGAGGGCGGTGCAGGCTCGGGCGACAGCATCAACATCCGCGGCTTCAGCGCCAACGCCAACCTGCAGGTCGACGGGCTGCGCGACAGCGGGCAGAAGAGCCGAAGCGATCTCTTCAACACGCAATCCGTCGAGGTCATCAAGGGACCCAACTCGGTCTTCGGCGGCGCGGGCACCTCGGGCGGCAGCATCAACATGATCAGCAAGCAGCCCAAGGCCCATGACTTCACCGAGGCCGACGCTGGCCTGGGCACGGCCAGCTACCGGCGCGTCACGCTCGACGCCAACAGGGTGCTGGCTGGCGGCAAGGCTGCCATGCGCCTGAACCTCATGGGCCATGACAGCGACGTGGCGGGGCGCAATGCCATCTTCAAGCGGCGCTGGGGCGTGGCGCCCTCGCTGGCCCTGGGGCTGAGTTCGCCCACGCGCCTGACCCTCGGCTTCTTCCATCAGAGCGATGACAATCTTCCCGACTATGGCGTGCCGGCCTTTCGCGGCAAGATGCTCGATGGCGTCTCGCGCAATGCCTATTTCGGCTGGCGCAACCTTGATCGGGAAAAGATCGGCCAGGATGCCCTGACCGCGAAGATCGAGCATGACTTCGCCTCGGGCGCCAAGCTGCAGAACCTCTCGCGCTACTCGCGGCTGAGCCGCGATACCGTGATCTCGGCCTCGCATGTCGATCTCCGGGGCATGCAGCCTGGCTACTACCGGCCCGCAGGTCCGCAGGCCTATGGCCGCGATGCGGCCACCACCCTGTGGATCAACCAGACCAACCTGACCCAGCGCTTCGACACAGGCGTGCTGGAGCATACGCT
This sequence comes from Delftia tsuruhatensis NBRC 16741, assembly GCF_001571325.1. Taxonomy (GTDB): domain Bacteria; phylum Pseudomonadota; class Gammaproteobacteria; order Burkholderiales; family Burkholderiaceae_C; genus Comamonas; species Comamonas tsuruhatensis. The sequence continues at coordinate 143,119 of NZ_BCTO01000019.1, read as the reverse complement.
GGTCACAGGCTTCGAGATCGCGCGCGAGACCTATGACCGCACCACCTCTTCCTACAACATCAACCGGCAGTTCCCGGCCGGCGGCTATCCGCTGGCCCGCCCGCCCGGATACTGGACGGGCACCACGGACTTGCAAAACAGCGGAAGGAACGAAACCCGCCTGGACACCCGCGCGCTGTATGCCACCGACTCCATTGCGCTGGGTCCGCGCTGGGATCTGAACCTGGGCCTGCGCTATGACTGGATCGACGGGCGCTCCAACGCCACAACGGCCGCTGGCGTGCGCACCTCGGTGGACAGTTCCGACGGCCAGCTCAGCGGCCGCACGGCCCTGAGCTTCAAGCCCGCCGACAACGGCCGCATCTACCTGGCCTATGGCACGGCCTTCAACCCCTCCGCGGAATTCCTGGTCTCCAATGGTTCCGGCCTGGATGCGGCCACGGCCTCGCTGGCGCCCGAGAAGAACACCAGCCTGGAGCTGGGAACCAAGTGGGATGTGCGGGACCGCCAGCTGGCGCTGACAGCCGCGCTGTTCCAGGTGGACAAGACCAATGCCCGAGAGCAGATGGCCGATGGCAGCTATCTGCTGGCCGGTGAGCAGCGCGTGCGCGGGCTGGAACTCGGGGCTGCAGGCAAGGTGACTCCGCAATGGGACCTCTTCGCCAACTACACCTTCATGGCCAGCAAGACCCTCAAGTCATTGAACGAGCCTGCGCGTGTGGGCCAGGCGCTGGGCAATACGCCGCGCCATTCGCTGAACCTGTGGACCACCTATGCGCTGCCGCAGGGCTGGACGGTGGGCTATGGCGCGCGCTTCGTGGGCACGCGCAATGTTACCTCGGCCGGCGACGGCAAGCTGTCCGCTTACTGGGTGCACAGCGCCATGGTCGGCTATGAACTCAACCGGCAATGGAAGCTCAGGCTCAATCTCGACAACATCGGCAACAAGGCCTATGTGGCCGGCGTGCGCCAGCGCCTGGGCGAGCAGTCGCGTTCTTCGGCCGTGGAGTACGGAGAGGGTCGCACGGTCAGATTGACCGCGCTCTACCAGTTCTGAGAAGCACGATGGCCTGGTCTCCGGTGCCGTGGGCGCCTGGACGCCGGGACAGGATGAATCAGGCTTGAATCGGGCTGCCCCCAGGGGCAGCTTTTTTCTTTGGCGGCCACCTTGCCTGGGGCAAAAAAAGAGCCCGCACAAGGCGGGCTGGTGATGGTCAGGCCGACGGCAAAAACCGCCGACACGCAAGCATCTTACTGGATCTTGGCCTTTTCGCGCAGCGATTCCTGGAATTGCGCCAGCTTTTGCTGTTGCAGCTGCTGCACGATCTGGGGCTTGACTTCCTCGAACTTGGGCAGTTCTGCCTGGCGCACGTCGTCCTGGCGGATGATGTGGTAGCCGAACTGGCTCTTGACCGGCTCCTGGGTCATGCCGCCCTTTTCGAGCTTGATCAGGGCTTCGGAGAACTCGGGCACGTAGTTGCCGGGGTTGGCCCAGTCGAGGTCACCGCCACGGGCGCCGGATCCGGGGTCCTTGGACTCCTTCTTGGCGATGTCTTCGAACTTCTTGCCGGCCTTGATCTCGGCAATGATGGCCTTGGCGCGGTCTTCCGACTCGACCAGGATGTGGCTGGCCTTGTATTCCTTGCCGCTGTTGGCAGCGACGGCCTTGTCGTACTCGGCCTTGGCTTCGGCGTCGGTCACGGGGTTCTTCTTCTGGAAGTCTTCGAACAGCGAGCGGATCAGGATGGTCTGGCGGGCCAGTTCCATCTGCTGCTTGTAGGCTTCGCTGTTGGCCAGGCCGCGCTTGTTGGCTTCCTGCATGAAGATCTCGCGGGCGATGACTTCTTCCTTGATCTGCCCTTCCATCTCGGGCGTGACGGGGCGGCCGCTTTGCTCGATCTGCTGCTTGAGCACTTCGGCGCGTGCCTTGGGCACAGCCTTGCCGTTGACGACGGCGATGTTCTGGGCCGAGGCGGACAGGGCTGCGGTGCTCAGCACGGCGGCAGTCACCAGGCTGGTCAGAAGCTGTTTTTTCATGCGAATTCCAGAGATGAAGGAAAAATTGATTCTATAGCGTGGATACGCAACAGGCTCCGAATCTTCGGAGCCTGTAAAAGTTCAAAGAACCTCGATGGCGATGGCGTGAGCGCCCTGGTCAATGAATTCTTGCAGCGCATCATACACAAGGCGGTGGCGTGCCACGCGCGGCTTGCCTTGAAACAAAGGTGACGCAATGCGCACGCGGAAATGCGTGCCGAAGCCGGTGCCGTTGGCTCCCACATGGCCGGCGTGCTGGTGGCTTTCGTCGATCACTTCCAGGTGATCGGGGGCGAGGCGCTCGCGCAGCACGGCCTGCATGGCTTCGGCGGTGATGGGCAGTGGATGGGCGGGTGCGCTCATGGCTGCTTGTCCTGTTGCACGCCGGACGGGGGCAGGGCGTCGGGCGTGGCGGCGGCTGCCTCGCCCTTGTCTTCCTGCATGAAGCGGCTCATGTAGATGGCCTGTCCGATCAAGAAGACCAGCATCAGCCCCATGCCGCCGAACAGCTTGAAGTTGACCCAGGTGTCGGTGTCGAAGCGGTAGGCGATGACCAGGTTGAGCGCGCCCATCACCGCGAAGAAGGCTGCCCAGCTCCAGTTCATGGTGCGCCAGGCGTTGTCCGGCAGTTGCAGTTGCGCGCCCATGACGGAGCGCAGCAGGTTCTTGCGAAATACCAGCTGGCCAATCACCAGGGCGCCGCCCATGAGCCAGTACAGCACCGTGGGTTTCCACTTGATGAAGGTGTCGTTGTGGGCGAGCAAGGTGGCGCCGCCGAACAGCACGATCACGCCCAGGCTGACCCATTGCATGGGCTCGACCTTGCCATGGCGCACGCGCAGATAGGCAATCTGCGCGATGGTGGCGACGATGGCCACGGCCGTGGCCGTGTAGATGCCCCAGACCTTGAAGGCGACGAAGAACAGGATGATGGGGAAAAAGTCGATCAGTAACTTCATTGGAAGATTTCGATGGGCTTGGAGTCAGGCATGGTGCCTGAGCGCTTGGCAGGCGCATTGTGGCGCAGCCGGCGCGGCCCGGCATCGGTGCAGGGCCGCGCCGGCTGGGGTTTTTGCGGGCCTGGGGCCTAGGCCTTGGGCGGCTCGAATTCCAGCGACGCGGAATTCATGCAGTAGCGCAGCCCTGTGTCGGAGGGACCATCGGGGAACACATGGCCGAGGTGGGCGCCGCACTGGCTGCAGACAGTCTCGGTGCGCACCATGCCATGGCTGCGGTCCACGATTTCGGTGATAGCGCCTGGGATGGCGCGGTCGAAGCTGGGCCAGCCGCAGCCGGCGTCGAACTTGCTATCGGAGTCGAACAGCTTGGCGCCGCAGCAGATGCAGTGGTAGCTGCCATCGGCCCAGAACTGCTCATAGCGGCCTGTGAAGGGGCGCTCGGTGGCCGCGTGGCGCGTCACCTGGAAGGCGGCGGGCTCGGCGCCCTTGGCCTGCAGCTCGGCCTGCCATTCCTGCTCGGTCTTGTGGATGGGAAAGCTCATGATGAACAGCTGATCTCGATGGAGGAAGCCCAGTCGGGCGGGAAGCCTGCCCATTCGGCATGCTCGGCGTGGGGTGCGAACGGGGTCTGCAGCACGGCCAGCAGCTGGCGCACCGCGGTGAAGTCGCCCGCCTTGGCTGCGCGGATGGTGATTTCTCCCAGGTGGTTGCGCAGCACGAAGCGCGGATTCGATTCTTGCATCAGCGCGGCCGCTGCCGTGCCATCCACGGTCGCAAGCTGCCGTACGTAGCCTGCCGCCCAGGCGTCGAAGGCGGGCCGGTCCAGCACCAGGTCGCGCACGGGCGCCAGGTCGGGCTCGGTGCCGCCGGCAGTGGCCACGGCATCGGTCAGGCGGCTGAAGAAGATGGTGTAGTCCACGGCGTTGTCGGCCATGAGCTGCAGCAGCGGGTTCACCAGGGCGGCAAAGCGCGCCTCGGCAGGCGGCGTGCCGGGAGCATCTTCGGGCAGGCCCAGCTTGCGCAGCATGAGAGAGCCATAGGCCTGCGGAAACACCTGCTTGTACGACTCCAGCGCCGCAATGGTCAGCTCCTCTTCGCCGATCAGCGGCAGCAGGGCTTGGCCCAGGCAGTACAGGTTCCAGTACGCGACCTGGGGCTGGCGGTTGAAGGCGTAGCGGCCCTGGGTGTCGCTGTGGTTGCAGATATGGCCGGGGTCGAAGGCGTCGAGGAACTGGAAGGGACCGTAGTCGATGGTCAGGCCCAGGATGCTCATGTTGTCCGTGTTCATCACGCCATGGCAAAAGCCCACCGCCTGCCAGTGCGCCAGCAGCCGCGCCGTGCGCTCACTCACGGCCTGCAGGAAGTTGGCGTAGGCGTTGCCGGCCAGTGCCTCGGCCGTGCGGCATTCGGGGTAGTAGCGGTCGATCACGTAGTCGGCCAGCTGGCGCAGCGGCGCCATCTGGTCGCGCGCCGCAAAGTGCTCGAAGTGGCCAAAGCGTATGAAGCTGGGCGCCACGCGCGCCACCACGGCGGCGGTCTCGATCTCTTCGCGGCGAATGGGGGCGGGCGATCCGGTCACGCTCAGCGCGCGCGTGGTGGGAATGCCCAGGGCGTGCATGGCTTCGCTGCACAGGAATTCACGGATGGACGAACGCAGCACGGCGCGTCCGTCGCCCATGCGCGAGTAGGGCGTGCGGCCCGCGCCCTTGAGCTGGATTTCCTGGCCCGAGGCGGTCTCGCCCAGCAAGATGGCACGGCCGTCGCCGAGCTGGCCGGCCCAGACACCGAACTGGTGGCCGCTGTAGACGCTGGCCAGCGGATGGCTGCCGGGCAGCACGGTATTGCCGGTGAGCGCCTGCAGGGCCTCATCGGAGGCCAGCCATTGCGGGTCCAGGCCCAGCAGCTCGGCAGTGCCGGTGCTGGTGGCGATCCAGTGCGGCTCGGGCAGCGGCGTGGGGCGCAGATGGGTGAAGAAGTCGGGGCCCAGGGCGGCAAAGCCATCCTGCCAGGAGATGGGAAGGCGCGGGGAGGTCGCCGGAGCCCGGCCTTCGGCGGCAGCGTGCAGGTTCATGCGGGAATTGTCCCCCAGCGCCTATGCCCCGTGGGGCGCAAGGTTCATGCGCGCATTCACCGCATGCATTCACGCACGCAGTTGCTGCCGGTACTGGCCCGGCGGCATGCCGAACCATCGGCGGCAGGCGCGAAAGAGGTTGCTCTGGTCCACGAAGCCCAGCAGGTCGGCCACCTCGGCCAGGCTGTGGCGCGGCTCGCCCAGGTACTGCCGGGCCAGCTCGCGGCGGGTGTCATCCAGCAATTGCTGGTAGCTGGTGCTCTCGGCCTGCAGGCGGCGCTGCAAGGTACGGTCGGTCAGGCCCAGCACTGCGGCCACTTCCTCGCGGCGCGGCTCGCCCTGGGGCAGCAGGCGCGCAATCTCATGGCGCACGCGGGCGCCCACGCCGGCCTGGCCCAGCTGGTCCAGCTCGGACTCGACCAGTTTTTCGTGCAGGGCCAGCAGTTCGGGGTTGTGCGTCGGGATGGGCGCGAGCAGGTCGTCTTGCGACAGCAGGAAGCGGTTGGCGCGCTCGCCAAAGCGCGGCAGCAGGCCGAAGGCCTGTCGGTAGCGGGCCTCGTGCAGGGGCGAGGGCGCCTGGGCCATGAATTCCACGGCCAGCGGCTGGACTTCGCGCCGCGTCAGCCAGCTGCACAGCACCAGCAGCGTGAGCACGGCGAACTCCACGCGCTGGCGCGGCACGGCGCGCGTGGCGCCGATGTGGTGTATGGACAGCCAGTGGCCGCGCGCATCGCGCTCCAGCGTGAAGGCGGTGGCGTCCGAGATCACGGCCATGTGGCGCTCCAGGTCACGAAAGCCCGCCAGCAGGTGCGGGCTCGAAGCCAGCGAGTAGCCCACCAGGTCGATGTTGCCGTGGCGCGCGGCCAGCTGCCGGTCCAGGCCCAGCGTGGGATTGGCCGACTGCGCCACGGCCAGCTCCCACAGCCGGCTCACGCGGTCCACATCGATGCGGGTCTGCGAATGCTGCAGTGCAGCAAGGTCGATGTTGGCCTCCTCACTCAGCCTTTCCACGGCCAGCCCCTCGGCGGCCATCATGTCCAGGATGCCCCGCACCCATGCGGCGGAGCTGCTGCGCTGCGTTGTCATGGCCGGGTTTTCCTGGGCCGTCCGGGGCGCCTTTTGCGTTCTGAAGTCACTTTTTTGGCTTGGTTGCGATAGCGGCGTGCGGGCGCGCTGTTCCTAGAATTTTTGCAGCGCGGCGAACGACTGCGCAGTGTGGCCCAAGGGCCGGGCACGGCCCATACGGGAAACCCCAAAATCATAGGAGACAAGCATGCGCACAGGACAGCGGTGGATGGCTGGCGGCATACGCCTGGCCGTGGCTTCAATGGCTTTGTGGCTCGCGGCCTGCGGCGGCTCGGGCGGCGGCGGCCCCGAGTTGCGCGAGACGGCCTACGGCCCCTTGCGCGGCGTGGACGACGGCGCCGCCACGGGCACCTATTACTGGAAGGGCGTGCCCTTTGCCCAGGCGCCCGTGGGCGCGCTGCGCTGGCAGCCGCCGGCCGAGCCCAAGGCCTGGGAGGGCGTGCGCGAGGCGCGCCAGTTCGGCAATGCCTGCCTGCAGATCGGGCGCATGTACGGCCCGGGCGCCAACAACCGCTTCGATGACACCATCGCCTCCACCCTGGGCCAGCCCGTGGGCAGCGAGGACTGCCTGACGCTCAACATCTGGCGCCCGGCCAGCGGTGCCGAGAAGCTGCCGGTGCTGGTGTTCATCCACGGCGGCAGCGCCATCTCGGGCTATACGGCCGATCCGCTGTATGACGGCGCGGCCCTGGCACGCGCTGCCAATGCCGTGGTGGTGACGGCCAACTACCGGCTGGACATCCTGGGCTACATGCACATGCCGCAGATGCAGGCCGGCGCGCCGGCCACGGGCAACTTCGCGCTGCTGGACAACCTGCAGGCGTTGCGTTTTGTGCAGCGCAATATCGCGGGCTTTGGCGGCGATCCGGGCAATGTCACGCTCATGGGCCAGTCGGCGGGGGCCACCAATGTGCTGGCGCTGCTGGCGGCCGAGTCGGCGCGCGGCCTGTTCCACAGGCTGGTGCCCATCAGCGGCGGGCTGTCGCTGCCGTCCAACCTGCCGGCCGGCGTGCTGGCCACGCTCAAGCCGGCTTCGGCCTACGCCACCCAGTCCGCGCTGCTGCTGGCCCATCTGATGGTGGCCGATGGGATGGCTGCCGATGTGGCGGCTGCGGCCACGGTGGCTGCCGGCTGGACACCGGCGCAGATCGCGGCCTACCTGCGCGGCAAGGATGCGCGCGTGCTGCTGCAGACCCTGGTGGCCAAGGGCCTGACGGGCGCGGGGCCGATTCCCGACGGCCTGCTGCTGCCCACCGACCCCATGGCCGCGCTGGCTGCGGGCCGATACAACCGCATGCCCGTGATGGCCGGCTACACGGCCGAGGAGGGCAAGCTGTTCGCGCCCCTGCTGGCTGCGCTGGGCGGCAAGCCGGGCTTCAGGATCGATGATGCGGCGCGCTTTCGCATGATGCAGTCCTTCGACGCGCAGTCGCCCAATGCGCCGGGCCTGGCCGACATCATCGATGCTGCCTACCTGCCCGTCGACACGCCGGTCACCGGCTACAACGCCCGCATGGCGCAATTGACCCATCTGTTCGCCGATCCCAGCCGCGACCAGTTGCTCAATACGCTGCGCACCCGGCAGGCCGAGGTCTGGAGCTACCGCTTCGACTGGGCGCGCCAGCCCGCGCCCTGGAACACGGTCTACGGTGCGGCCCATGCGTTCGATCTGCCGTTTCTCTTCGGCAACTTCGGGCCATCCGTGTTCTCCCGCGTGACCAACAGCACGGCCAATGCACCGGGGCGGCTGGCGCTGTCGAACGCCATGATGGCCAGCCTCAAGGCCTTCATGCAGACGGGCGACCCGCAGAACGCGGCCCTGGGCCAGACATGGAAGCCCTGGCCGTCCAGCCTGGTCTTCGACGCCGAACTGGGCGCGACCAGCATCCGGCTGCAGTGAGCGATCAGGTGAGCGAGTAGATGAGCGAGCAGGGGCTTGCCGCGGCAAGCCCCGAGAGATAGCCAACAACAACGAAGGAGACAGGTACCCATGACAGCCAAGACCGTTTTCACACAGGCCTGGCGCTGGCCGCTGGCGGGGGCCATTGCGGCCGCCGCCGTGGGCCTGGCCGCCTGCGGAGGGGGATCGTCCGGCATGCCCGCGCCCATGGGGCCGGGCCAGCAATCGGGCTACATCACCCTGCCGGACGGCAGCAGGATGCGCTACTCGCTGCTGCTGCCCGAGGGACAGGGTCCGTTCCCGCTGCTGGTCGAGTACGACGGCTATATCTCGGGCTCGTACCCCAACATCAGCAGTCCCTGGACCAAGGAAGGCTATGCGGTCATGGGGCTGAACGTGCCGGGCACGGGCTGCTCCACGGGGGATGACAAGGTGTTTGACGCCAGCGTAGGTGCGGCCGGAGCCTTCGCCATCGAGTGGGCCGGGCGGCAGGCCTGGTCCAACGGCCGCATCGGCATGATCGGCTACTCGTACTCGGGCTACAACCAGCTGTGGGTGGCGGCGCACCGGCCCAAGGGGCTGATGGCCATCACGCCCAGCAAGAATGTGGGCGATCCCTACCGCGACGTGGGCTATCCGGGCGGCATTGCCAACATCGGTTTTCCGGCGCAGTGGTGGAACGGCTTCCCGCGCATTTGGCGCACGGCCGCCGACCTGGCGGCGAAGAACGGCGGCGACACGGAATGCGCCAAGACCGTGGCCGACAACATCGAGAAGATCAAGCGGCCCGAGCTGGATCTGATCAAGTGGCTGGACAACCCCTATGCCGATGGCCTGTACCTGGAGCGCAGCGCCATGCTGCAAAGCGGCAAGATCAATATCCCCACGCTGGGCACGCAGTCCTGGCAGGACGAGCAGATCGGCCCGCGCTCGGGCTACTACGAGGACACCATTGCGCCCGACAGGATGTGGCTGGTCAGCTCCAACGGCGACCACCACACGAACATCACCTCGGACCATATCGACCAGACGCTGAAGCGCTTCCTGGCGCGCTTCGTCAAGGGCGAGGACAACGGCTTCGACAAGGAGCCGCGCGTGCGCCTGCTGCAGGAGATGCAGACCACGGACGCCAAGGCCCCCAATGGCGGCGCCAAGCTCATGCCCACGGGCGAGGCACGGTTTGACCGGCTGCCTGTCCAGGTCAAGCCCCTGCGCCTGTGGATGCAGCCCGGCCAGGCGCTGGGCGACAGTGCACCCACCTCAGGCACGGCTTCGTCCAGCTACCGCTATCCGGCCCTGAGTCCGCAGGTGAACAACCCGGCGGCCGAAGGCTGGCCTGCCGTGCCCGCGTCGGAAAAGGATGGCCAGCTGGTCTTCACCACGGCAGCCCTGCCGCAGGACCTGAGCTTCTATGGCGAAGGCTCGGCCGACCTGTGGCTCAGCGCCACGGCCGCCAACACCGACATCCAGGTCACCGTGTCCGAGGTGCGGCCGGACGGGCAGGAGATGTTCGTGCAGCGTGGTTGGCTGCGTGCGTCCAAGCGTGCCCTGGACACGGCGCGCTCCACGACGCTGAGGCCGTGGGGCGCGTTCACGCGGGACAAGGACGTGCCCATGGTGTCGGGCAAGCCCGAACTGCTGCGCGTAGAGATCCAGAAATTCGCGCATGTGTTTCGCGCCGGCTCAAGCATTCGCGTGACAGTGGATTCGCCATCGCAGACCGGATACTGGATCTTCGGTAACGACAAGACGCCGTCCACGAACACGCTGTGGCATGACGCGGCGCATGCCTCCAGCATCGTCCTAGGGTATATCCCATACGAGCATGCGAAGACGCTGCCGAGTTGCGACAAGACAATGCGTCAACCATGCCGGAAAAACGATGCGCCTGTCCCTGCGGGGATCGGACCCAGGGCGCCGGCCTGAGCCACCCTCCATGCGGGCAGCGGCATCGCGCACCAGGGCCTTGGCCTTGCGCGAATCCGCGGTCCGCAGTTCACGACGTTCACGAAGTTCAATCACCTTAGGAGCCTATAGATGCTGGGTCTGATGCAAAGCCAACCACTGTTGATCTCGTCGCTGATCGATTTCGCCGACCGCCACCATGGCGATGCGCAGATCGTCTCGCGCAGGGTGGAGGGCGATATCCATCGCTACACGTACCGCGACCTGGCACGGCGCTCGCGCCAGCTGGCGAACACGCTGGACGGCCTGGGCCTGCAGCCTGGCGACCGCGTGGCGTCGCTGGCCTGGAACGGCTACCGCCACATGGAGATGTACTTCGGCGTCAGCGGCTCGGGCCGCGTGCTGCACACGGTCAATCCTCGCCTGCACCCCGATCAGGTGGCGTGGATCATCAACCACGCGGAAGACCGCGTCATGTGCTTTGACCTGACCTTCCTGCCCATCATCCAGGCCGTGCATGCCAAGTGCCCCACGGTGCGCCAGTGGGTGGCGCTGTGCGATGCGGACCGCCTGCCTGCCGACAGCGGCGTTCCGGGCCTGGTCAGCTACGAGGCCTGGATTGCCGGCCAGTCCGACCAGTACCAGTGGCCCGAATTCGACGAGAACACGGCCTCCAGCATGTGCTACACCAGCGGCACCACGGGTAACCCGAAGGCGGTGCTCTACAGCCACCGCTCCACCACGCTACACGCCTACGCGGCCGCGCTGCCCGATGTGATGTGCATATCGGCGCGCGACTCGGTGCTGCCCGTCGTGCCCATGTTCCACGTCAACGCCTGGGGCATTCCCTACTCGGCCGCGCTCACGGGCTGCAAGCTGGTGTTCCCCGGCCCGGCGCTGGACGGCAAGTCGCTGTACGAGCTGATCGAGGCCGAGGGCGTCACCTACGCGGCCGGCGTGCCCACGGTCTGGCAGATGCTGCTGGGCCACATCAGGCCGGGCGGCCTGCGGTTTTCCACGCTCAAGCGCACGGTCATCGGCGGCTCGGCCTGCCCGCCGGCCATGATCACGGCCTTCCAGGACGAGTTTGGCGTGGAGGTGCTGCATGCCTGGGGCATGACCGAGATGAGCCCGCTGGGCACGCTGTGCACGCTCAAGAACAAGCAGCTGCAGCTGCCCAAGGACGAGCAGATGAAGATCCTGCAAAAGCAGGGCCGCGCCATCTACGGCGTGGACATGCGCATCGTGGGCAGCGATGGAACGGACCAGCCCTGGGACGGCAAGAGCTACGGCGACCTGCTGGTGCGCGGCCCCTGGATCGTGGACAGCTACTTCAAGGGCGAAAGCCCGCTCATCAAGGACGCGCAGGGCCGCGGCTGGTTCCCCACGGGTGACGTGGCCACCATCGACCCGGACGGCTTCATGCAGATCACCGACCGCAGCAAGGACGTGATCAAGTCCGGCGGCGAATGGATCAGCTCCATCGACATTGAGAACATCGCCATGGCCCATCCGGCCGTGGCCATGGCCGCCTGCATCGGCATGCCGCATCCCAAGTGGGACGAGCGCCCCATCGTCGCCGTGGCGAAGAGGCCCGGTGCCGAGGTCACGCGCGAGGAACTGCTCAAGTTCTACGAGGGCAAGACCGCCAAGTGGCAGATCCCCGACGACGTGGTCTTCGTCGATGCCATTCCGCTGGGCGCCACCGGAAAAATGCTCAAGACCCGGCTGCGCGAGCAACTGGCCGGCTACCGGCTGCCGGGGCTGTGAGCCGCTGCGGGCCAGCCGCCATGCCAGGGCATGCGGGGGCATGTGCTGATAGGGGCGGCCGGTCCGAGTCTCGTCGGCGATAGCCGCTAGGGGCAATCACCGATCGGTGCGGGGCAAGGGGACCATTACCCTGAGCCTCGCCCAGAAACCACCATAAGAGGAGACGCTTCATGAAGTTTGCGATCAAGGCATTGACGGCATCCCTGGCCCTGGCTTGCGCCACGGGCGCCATGGCCCAGAAGGGCGAGACGGTGAAGGTTGCGTGGATCGACCCGCTGTCCGGCCTCATGGCCGCGCTGGGTTCCAACCAGCTCAAGAGCCTGCAGTACATCGCCGAGGAGCTCAACAAGGGCACGGCCTCGGGCGTGAAGTTCGAGATCATCGGCATCGACAACAAGCTCAGCCCGCAGGAAACCACGGCGGCCCTGCGCTCGGCCATGGACCAGGGCGTGCGCTACGTCTTCCAGGGCAATGGCTCGGGCCCGGCCCTGGCCATCATGGACGCACTGGAAAAGCACAACGCGCGCAACAAGGGCAAGGAAGTCGTCTACCTGAACTATGCGGCGGTGGACCCGGACCTGACCAACAGCAAGTGCAGCTACTGGCACTTCCGCCTGGATGCGGACACCTCCATGAAGATGGAGGCCCTGACCACGTACATGAAGGACGTGCCCGAGGTCAAGAAGGTCTACCTGATCAACCAGAACTACTCGCATGGCCAGCAGGTCTCCAAGTACGCCAAGGAGATGCTCAAGCGCAAGCGCCCCGATGTGGAGATCGTGGGCGACGACTTCTCGCCGCTGGCCCAGGTGCGCGACTTCGCGCCCTACATCGCCAAGATCAAGCAATCGGGCGCCGACTCGGTGATCACGGGCAACTGGGGCTCGGACCTGGCGCTGCTGATCAAGGCCGCCAGCGACGCTGGCCTGAACAACGTCAAGTTCTATACCTACTACGCCATTGCCACGGGCGCGCCCACGGCCATGGGCGCGGCCGCCGCCGACAAGGTCTACATGGTGGGCTACGGCCACCTGAACCTGCCCGGCCCGCTGGACCGCATCACCAAGGGCTACAAGGCCAAGTTCAACGACGACATGTACACGGGCTCGCTGTACTCGGGCCTGACCATGCTGGACCAGGCCTTCCTGCGCGCCAAGACCACGGACCCGGCCAAGGTGGCGGCCACCATGGAGGGCATGAAGTTCAACAGCCTCAACGGCGAAGTCGAGATGCGCAAGACCGACCACCAGCTGCAGCAGGGCCTGTTCATCTCGCGCTGGGAAAAGGCCGGCGGCAAGTACCCGATGGACTCGGAGAACACCGGCTACACCTTTGTGCCCGTGAAATATTACGAGCCCTATGTGGCCAGTACCCCCACCTCATGCCAGATGAAGCGTCCTTCATGACGCCCAGGCAGGCAGGCTGACTTCGCAAGGGGCGCGAGGCGCCCCTTTCTTTTGCCTGAAATCGGTCAAAACACGGGTTCATGGGCTGATCGATGGCGATCTGTCGCCAATGTGTCCCGGACTGCGGCGAAGTCGCATGCGCGATAGTTTCTAAGGCATTCCCCGAAGGGAAATTGTCATTCAGGCGTTAGTCTGGCGCCAATACAGATATCCGAATCAACCGGAAAAAGGAGACAGAAAAATGAAGTGGATCGTGCATTCGGTGGCCGCCTCGGCCATGCTGGCCTGTGCCTCGGGCGCCTGGGCGCAAAAGGGCGAGACGGTGAAGATCGGCTGGATCGACCCGCTGTCGGGCCTGATGGCCGCCGTGGGCACGAACCAGCTCAAGACCTTCCAGCTGATGGCCGAGGAGTTCAACAAGAAAAATGCCTCGGGCGTGAAGTTCGAGATCATCCCGCTGGACAACAAGCTCAGCCCGCAGGAGACCACGGCCGTGCTGCGCTCGGCCATGGACCAGGGCGCACGCTACGTGGTGCAGGGCAACGGCTCGGGCCCGGCCCTGGCCATCATGGACGCACTGGAAAAGCACAACGCGCGCAACAAGGGCAAGGAAGTCGTCTACCTGAACTATGCGGCGGTGGACCCGGACCTGACCAACAGCAAGTGCAGCTACTGGCACTTCCGCCTGGATGCGGACACCTCCATGAAGATGGAAGCGCTGACGACCTATATGAAGGACGTGCCCGAGGTCAAGAAGGTCTACCTGATCAACCAGAACTACTCGCACGGCCAGCAGGTCTCCAAGTACGCCAAGGAAATGCTCAAGGCCAAGCGGCCCGACGTGCAGGTGGTGGGCGATGACTTCGCGCCGCTGGCCCAGGTGCGCGACTTCGCGCCCTACATCGCCAAGATCAAGCAATCGGGCGCCGATACGGTGATCACGGGCAACTGGGGCTCTGACCTGTCGCTGCTGCTCAAGGCGGCCAATGACGCGGGCCTGAACAACGTCAAGTTCTACACCTACTACGCCTTCGGCTCGGGCTCGCCCACGGCCATGGGCGCGGCGTCCGACGGCAAGGTCTACACCGTGGGCTACGGCCACTACAACATGGGGGGGGCCATCCAGCCGCTGATGGCCGAGTTCAAGAAGAAGATGAACGACGACCTCACGCAAAGCTCGATCTACCACGTGTTCGCGCTGCTGGATGCGGCCTTTGCCAAGACCGGCGGCACCGACCCCGTCAAGGTGGCCGCCGCGCTGGAGGGCATGAAGCTCAAGAGCTTCAACGGCGAAGTGGAGATGCGCAAGACCGACCACCAGCTGCAGCAGGGCCTGTACATCACGCGCTGGGAAAAGGCCGGCGGCAAGAACCCCTATGACGCAGAGAACACGGGCTACACCTTCGCCCCGGTGAAGTACTACGAGCCCTACGTGGCCAGCACGCCCACGTCCTGCCAGATGAAGCGCCCGTCCTGAGACCGGCACGCACCGCCTCCTGTCCCCAACGCACCGAAACCAAGGCCTTTCGATGACGCTTGAGTTCTTCACCATATCGCTGCTCAACGGCGTGAGCTATGGACTGCTGCTGTTCATGCTCAGCTCGGGGCTGACGCTGATCTTCAGCATGATGGGCGTGCTCAACTTCGCCCACACCAGCTTCTACATGCTGGGCGCGTACTTCGGATACACGCTCAGCGGCATCATCGGCTTCTGGGGCGCGCTGTTCGTCGCGCCCCTGCTGGTGGGCGCGCTGGGCGCCATGTTCGAGCGCTACAGCCTGCGCCGCGTGCACAAGTACGGCCATGTGCCAGAACTGCTCGTGACCTTCGGCCTGTCCTACCTCATCCTCGAGGTGGTGCAGCTGGTCTGGGGCCGGGGCACCGTGCCCTACGGCCTGCCGCCCGCGCTGCAGGGCCCGCTGTTCACGCTGTACGGCACGCAGTTCCCGCGCTCGCGCTCCTTCGTGATGCTGGTGGCAATGCTGATGCTGGTGGCCGTCTGGCTGCTGCTGACGCGCACGCGCATCGGCCTGGTCATCCAGGCCGCGCTCAAGAACCCCGAGATGGTGGAGGCGCTGGGCCACAACGTGCCGCGCGTGTTCATGATGGTGTTCGGCGGCGGCTGCGCGCTGGCGGGGCTGGCCGGCGTCATCGGCGGCAACACCTATGTGACCGAGCCGGCCATGGCCATGTCGGTCGGCTCCATCATCTTCGTGGTGGTGGTGGTCGGCGGCATGGGCTCGCTGGCGGGGGCCTTCGTGGCCTCGCTGCTGATCGGCGTCGTGCAGACCTTTGCCGTGGCCATCGACTGGTCGCTGGCCAGCCTGCTGACCTCGCTGGGCAGCCCGGTCGGCGAGCAGACCTTCGGCTGGCCGCTGCTCAAGCTCACCATTTCCCAGGTCGCGCCCATCCTGCCCTACCTGTTCCTGGTGCTGATCCTCATCTTCCGGCCCAAGGGCCTCCTGGGCACGCGGGGAGATTGACACCATGTCCTCGATCACCAAAACGGCCATGACATCCACTGCCGCAAAAGGCGCTTCGGGCGCTTCAGGGGCTGCGGGCGCGGGGCGCCACTACAGCTTCCAGCCGCTCAACATCGGCCGCATCCTGATCTGGGGCGCCTTCGCCCTGGCGCTGATCGTCGCGCCGCTGGTGTTCACCAGCAGCCTGGCGCTGACCATGCTCAGCCAGATCGGCTATCTCATCATCATCTGCCTGTCCTACAACATCCTGCTGGGGCAGGGCGGCATGCTGAGCTTCGGCCATGCGGTCTACACGGGGCTGGGCTCGTTCATCGCCATCCATGCGATGAACCGGGCCAGCTCCGGCGACTGGGGCATTCCGCTGGTGCTGATTCCCGTCATCGGCGGCCTGGGCGGCATGTTCTTCGCGGCCCTGCTGGGCTATGTGACCACCAAGAAGTCGGGCACCACCTTCGCCATGATCACCATGGGCATCGGCGAGCTGGTGGCGTCCATGGCGCTGATGTTCCCCGAGTTCTTCGGGGGCGAGGGCGGCATCACCACCGACCGCGTCTACGGCAAGCCCTTCTTCGGGCTGACCTTCGGCTCGGGCATGGAGGTGTACTACCTGATCGCCGCCTACTGCTTCGTCTGCACGGCCGCCATGTTCGCCTTCACGGGCACGCCGCTGGGGCGCATGCTCAACGCCGTGCGCGACAACCCCGAGCGCGTGGAGTTCGTGGGCTACAACACGCAGCGCGTGCGCTACTTCGCCTTCATCATCGCGGGCTTCTTCGCGGGCGTGGGCGGGGGGCTTGCGGCCATCAACTTCGAGATCATCACGGCCATGGACAGCGTGAGCGTCATGCGCTCGGGCTCGTACCTGCTGTTCACCTTCCTGGGCGGCGCCACCTTCTTCTTCGGGCCCATCATCGGCGCCGTGCTGCTGGTGCTGGCCTCGGTGCTGCTGTCGGAGCTGACCAAGGCCTGGCTGCTGTACCTGGGCCTGGTGTTCCTGCTGATGGTCATGTATGCGCCCGGTGGCGTTGCCAGCCTGATCATGATGAACCTGCGCGTGGCGCGCTTCGGCAAGTGGCGCCGGCTGGCCCAGCCCTACCTGGCCATCGCCGCCAGCGCCCTGGTCATGATCGTGGGCGGCGCCGCCATCGTCGAGATGATCTACCACCTGCAGCTCAATGCGGCCCTGGGTTCCCAGGTCTCGTTCATGGGCGTGCAGCTCGATACCAGCTCGGCCTCCACCTGGACTCTGGCCGTTGCCGTCTTCGTCGTGGGCCTGGGCCTGCTGGAAGTGGCCCGGCGCTGGTGCCTGCGGCGCTGGGAGCGTATCCAGGAAGAGATCGAAGAAGCCATCAAGCGCGGGGAGGGCTGAACCATGTCCAGCATTGCAATCGAACGACCAGGCACTGCCGCCCCTGCCGCGACCGGCGAGGCCACCTACGCGCTGGAGCTGCGCGACCTGTACAAGCGCTTCGGCAAGGCCGAGATCATCCGCGGCGCCCAACTGGCCGTGAAGCCGGGCGAGCGCGTGGCCATCATCGGCCCCAACGGCGCGGGCAAGAGCACCCTGTTCAACCTGATCAGCGGCCGCTTCGAGCCCACCAGCGGCCAGGTGCTGCTCAACGGCCAGCGCATCGACGGCAAGAAGCCCTATGAAATCAACCGCATGGGGCTGTCGCGCAGTTTCCAGATCACCAACATCTTTCCCAAGCTCAGCGTGTTCGAGAACCTGCGCTGCAGCGTGCTGTGGAGCCTGGGCTACCGCTACAGCTGCTGGCGCTTCCTGTCCAAGCTGCGCGATGCCAACGCCCGCGCCGATGAGCTGATGGAGATGATCGGCCTGCACAGAAAGCGCGACACGCTGGCGGTGAACCTGACCTATGCCGAGCAGCGCGCGCTGGAGATCGGCATCACCATCGGCGGCGGCGCCGGCGTCATCCTGCTGGACGAACCCACGGCCGGCATGAGCAACAGCGAAACGGCCCATTTCATCCAGCTGATCAAGAAGGTCACCGAAGGCAAGACCCTGCTGACCGTGGAGCACGACATGGGCGTGGTCTTCGGCCTGGCCGACAAGATCGCCGTCGTGGTCTACGGCGAAGTCATCGCCTACGACACGCCCGAGGCCGTGCGTGCCAATCCGCGCGTGCAGGAGGCCTACCTGGGCTCGTCCGTGGCGGATCAACAAGCTGGTGCACATTGAGGAAGCGCGGATGCTGAACATCAACAACCTGCATGCCTACTACGGCAAAAGCCATGTGCTGCATGGCGTGGATTTCTCGGTGCAGCCCGGCGAGATCGTCGCGCTGCTGGGGCGCAACGGCTCGGGCCGCTCCACCACGGCCAAGGCCATCATGGGCCTGGTGCACTGGGAGGGCTCGCTGGACTGGAAGGGCCAGAGCCTGACCGGCCGCAAGGCCTACGAGATCGCTCACCTGGGCCTGGGCTACGTGCCCGAGAGCCGCGACGTGTTCCCCAATCTCACCGTGCACCAGAACCTGCTGCTGGGACAGAAGGGAAAGGGCCGGGACAGCCGCTGGGGCTTCGACGACATGTACGCCATGTTCCCGCGCCTGAAGGAGCGCCAGCACACCGAGGCCGGCGTGATGTCGGGCGGCGAGCAGCAGATGCTGACCCTGTGTCGCACGCTGATGGGCGACCCGGACCTGATCATCATCGACGAGCCCACCGAGGGCCTGGCGCCCAAGATCGTCGAGCTGGTGGGCGAGTACCTGCAAAAGATCAAGCAGCGCGGCGTGTCCGTGCTGCTGATCGAGCAAAAGCTCACCATTGCCATGAGCATCTCGGACCGGGCCCTGGTCATGGGTCATGGGCGCATCGTCTTCGACGGCACGCCCGACGGGCTGCGCGCCGATCAGAAGGTGCGCAAGGAGTGGCTGGAGGTCTGATGCCGTACAAGGCTGGGCATGCTGCCCGGCAGGCGGCCCGGACCACGGCGCTTGTCCCGCTTGGGACAAACCGCAGTGGCGCCGGCCCGCGTTTTTTTTACAATCAAAATCGCACGATCGTTCTTTTTCTATCGCATAGGGGACAACAGCATGACTGCTGAATACAAAGTGGACGGTGCCATCGCCGTCCTCACCTTGAACAATCCGCCGGTCAACGGCCTGGGACTATCCACGCGGCGGGGCATCGTCGAGGGGCTGGACAAGGCCTATTCCGACCCGGCCGTCAAGGCCATCGTCATCACGGGTGCCGGCAAGGCTTTTTCGGGCGGTGCCGATATCAACGAGTTCGGCAAGGAAGAGGCGTATCGCGAGCCGCACCTGGTCTCGCTGATCAACTCCCTGGACCAGGGCAGCAAGCCCGTGGTGGCCGCCATCCATACCGTCTGCATGGGCGGCGGGCTGGAGCTGGCGCTGGGCTGCAACTACCGCGTGGCCGCTCCCGGCACCCTGGTGGCCCTGCCTGAAGTCAAGCTGGGCCTGCTGCCCGGTGCAGGCGGCACGCAGCGCCTGCCGCGCGTGCTGGGCGTGGAGACCGCGCTGAACATGATCGTCAGCGGCGAACCCGTCAAGAGCGAGCTGCTGGCCTCCATCCCCGGCCAGAAGCTGTTCGACAAGATGGCCGCCTCGCCCGAGTCCCTGCTGGACGAGGCCAAGGCCTTTGCGCTGGAAGTGGCCGACAAGCACGCGGCGGGTGGTCCGCTGCCGCGCGTGCGCGACCTGCCTTGCAAGCATCCTCAGGGCGACGCCTACTTCCAGTTCGCACGCAACATGGTCAAGGGCATGGCCAAGAACTACCCGGCCCCGGCCCGCTGCGTGGACACGGTGGAGAACGCCGCGCGCAAGAAGTTCGACGAAGGCATGGCCCTGGAGCGCGAAGCCTTCATGCAACTGATGTGGTCGCCCGAGTCGCGCGCGCTGCGCCACCTGTTCATGGCCGAGCGCGCGGCCTCCAAGATCGCCGACGTGCCCTCGGACACGCCAGTGCGCGAGATCAAGACCGTGGGCGTCATCGGTGCCGGCACCATGGGCGGCGGCATCTCCATGAACTTCCTGAACGCGGGCATCCCCGTGACCATCCTGGAGACCAAGCAGGAAGCGCTGGACCGTGGCGTGGCCACCATCCGCAAGAACTACGAAGCCCAGGTCAAGAAGGGCAAGCTCACCCAGGAAAAGTACGACCAGCGCATGGCCCTGCTGAGCACCACGCTGTCGTATGACGCGCTCAAGAATGCCGACCTCATCATCGAGGCCGTGTTCGAGGAACTGGGCGTCAAGGAAACCGTGTTCAAGCAGCTGGACGAAGTGGCCAAGCCCGGCGCCATCCTGGCCTCCAACACCTCCACGCTGGACGTGGACAAGATCGCCGCCTTCACCAAGCGCCCGCAGGACGTGGTGGGCATGCACTTCTTCAGCCCCGCCAACGTGATGAAGCTGCTGGAAGTGGTGCGCGGCAAGCACACCGCCAAGGACGTGCTGGCCACCGTGATGAAGCTGGCCAAGAAGATCAAGAAGACCGCCGTGGTCTCGGGCGTGTGCGACGGCTTCATCGGCAACCGCATGATCGAGCAGTACTCGCGCCAGGCCGGATTCCTGCTGGACGAAGGCGCCACGCCCGCCCAGGTGGACAAGGCGATCGAGAAGTTCGGCTTCGCCATGGGCCCGTTCCGCATGGGCGATCTGGCCGGCAACGACATCGGCTGGGCCATCCGCAAGCGCCGCGCCGTCGAGCGCGCCGACATGAAGTACAGCCGCACGGCCGACAAGCTGTGCGAGCTGGGCCGCTTCGGCCAGAAGACCGGTGCGGGCTGGTACGACTACCAGGCGGGCAAGCGCGACGCCATCCCGTCCGAGCTGGTCAACCAGATGATCGAGTCGCATCGCAAGGAGCTGGGCATCACCCCGCGCAAGATCTCCGATGAGGAAATCGTCCAGCGCCTGGTCTTCGCCCTGGTCAACGAAGGCGCCCACATCCTGGAAGACGGCATCGCCGGCAAGTCGGGCGATATCGACATGGTCTACCTGACCGGCTACGGCTTTCCCATCTGGCGCGGCGGCCCCATGCACTACGCGGGCGAGGTCGGGCTGTTCAACGTGGTCCAGGCCATGAACCGCTTTGCCAAGAACCCCAACGACGATGCCCAGTTCTGGCAGCCCGCGCCGCTGCTGGCGAAGCTGGCGGCCGAAGGCAAGCAATTCAGCTGAGACGTGCGGCGCACGAACTTTTTGCGAACCACCGCAAACCCGCCATACAAGGAATATCCATGACATCCGCCGTGATCGTTTCCACCGCCCGCACCCCCCTGGCCAAGAGCTGGAAGGGTGCCTTCAACATGACCCATGGCGCCACGCTGGGCGGCCATGCCGTGCAGCACGCCGTGCAGCGCGCAGGCGTTGACCCCGCCGCCGTCGATGACGTGATCATGGGCTGCGCCAACCCCGAAGGCGCCACCGGCATGAACATCGCGCGCCAGATCGCGCTCAAGGCCGGCCTGCCCATCACTGCGTCGGGCATGACCATCAACCGCTTCTGCTCCTCGGGCCTGCAGACCATTGCCACCGCATCGCAGCGCATCATCGCGGGCGAGGGCGATGTCTACGTGGCCGGCGGCGTGGAATCCATCTCCTGCGTGCAGCAGGAAATGAACCTGCACATGATCCAGGACCTGGCCCTGGCCAAGCAAAAGCCCGAGATCTACTGGAGCATGCTGCAGACCGCCGAACAGGTCGCCAAGCGCTACGGCATCGGCCGTGACGCCATGGACGAATACGGCGCCGCCAGCCAGCAAAAGGCCTGCGCGGCCCAGGCGGCCGGCCTGCTGGATGCCGAGATCGCCCCCATCACCGTGACCATGGGCGTGGCCGACAAGGTGCGCGGCCTGATCACCAAGGAAGTGACCTGCAGCAAGGACGAGGGCGTGCGCGAGGGCACGACCAAGGAAGGCATCTCGGGCATCCGCCCCGCGCTGCCCGGCGGTGTGATCTCGGCCGGCAATGCCAGCCAGTTCTCCGACGGCGCAGGCGCCTGCGTGGTGGTGAGCGAGGACTATGCATCGCGCAACAACCTCAAGCCCATCGGCCGCTTCCTGGGCTTTGCCGTCGCCGGCTGCGAGCCTGACGAAATGGGCATCGGCCCCGTCTTCGCCGTGCCCAAGGTGCTCAAGAAGCTGGGCCTGACGGTGCAGGACATCGACCTGTGGGAGCTCAATGAAGCCTTTGCCGTGCAGGTGCTGTACTGCCGGGACAAGCTGGGCATCCCCAACGACCGCCTCAATGTCAACGGCGGCGCCATCGCCCTGGGCCATCCCTACGGCGTCTCGGGCCAGCGCCTGACCGGCCACGCCCTGATCGAAGGCAAGCGCCGCGGTGCCAAGCGTGTCTGCGTGACCATGTGCATCGGCGGCGGCATGGGTGCCGCCGGCGTGTTCGAAGTGCTGTAAGTACAGGTGGCGGCTGCGGCCGCCACCGCCTGTTCCCGTTACTCCTGTTGGCCGCACGCGCTCCCTCTGGCGGCGCCTGCGGCTTCTTTTTTGATTCCGGACCCCACCATGCGCCTGCGTTCCACCATCGATTTCCTGCTCTATGAATGGCTGCGCGCCGATGCGCTGGGCGAGCGCGAGCGCTTTGCCGACCATTCGCGCGACACCTTCGATGCCGTGCTCGACACCTGCGAGCGCATCGCCCGCGAGAAATACGCCCCCTTCAACCGCACCGTGGACACGCAGGAGCCGCAGTTCGATGGCGAGAAAGTCATCCTGCCCCGGTGCACCCACGATGCGCGCCAGGCCTATGCCGACTCGGGCATGCTCAGCGCCTCCCAGGACTACGACATCGGCGGCATGCAGCTGCCCTATACGGTGGAGGCGGCCGCCAACAGCTTCTTCGCGGCGGCCTCCATCAGCATCGGCTCCAACATGCTGACCTCGGGCAATGCCAACGCCATCATGGCCCACGGCACGGACATGCAAAAACAGGTCTTCGCCGCCAACGAATTCAACGGCCGCTGGGCCGGCACCATGTGCCTGTCCGAGCCCCAGGCCGGTTCCTCGCTGAGCGATATCGCCACCCGCGCCGAGCCCGATGGCGCCGACTTCGAGAGCGATGCGCTGGGCCCGCGCTACCGCCTCAAGGGCAACAAGATGTGGATCAGCGCGGGCGACCATGAGCTGACCGAGAACATCGTTCACCTCGTGCTGGCCAAGATCCCGGGGCCGGACGGCAAGCCCGTGCCCGGCGTCAAGGGCATCTCGCTGTTCATCGTGCCCAAGAAGCTCGTGGACACCGAAGGCCAACTCACCGGCGAGCGCAACGACGTGGCCCTGGCCGGCCTCAACCACAAGCTGGGTTGGCGCGGCACCACCAACACGCTGCTGAACTTCGGGGAAGGGCGCTTTCCCGTGCGCGGCGGCGCCGGGGCCGTGGGCTACCTGGTCGGCAAGCCCGGCGAGGGCCTCAAATGCATGTTCCACATGATGAACGAGGCCCGCATCTCCATCGGCATGGCCGCCACCATGCTGGGCATTGCGGGCTACCACGCCAGCCTGGACTACGCGCAGAACCGCCCGCAGGGCCGGCCGATCAAGGGGGCGCCGGGTGCAGCCGGCAAGGATGCCACGCGCCCCCAGTCGCGCATCATCGAGCACGCCGACGTCAAGCGCATGCTGCTGGCGCAAAAGTCCTATTGCGAAGGCGCGCTGGCGCTGAACCTGTTTTGCGCGCGCCTGGTCGATGAGCAGCACACCGGCACGCCCGAATCCGTGGCCGAGGCCCGGCTGCTGCTGGAAGTGCTGACCCCCATCTCCAAGAGCTGGCCCAGCGAGTTCTGCCTGGAGGCCAACTCCCTGGCCATCCAGATCCACGGCGGCTACGGCTATACGCGCGACTTCCCCGTGGAGCAATACTGGCGCGACAACCGCCTGAACATGATCCACGAAGGCACGCACGGCATCCAGGCCATGGACCTGCTGGGCCGCAAGGTGCTCATGGAAGGCGGCAAGGGCCTGCAGCTGCTGGCCACGCGCATCAACGACACCATCCAGCGCGCCATGGCCCGGCCCGAACTGGCCGGCCATGCCAATGAACTGGCCAAGGCGCTGCAGGAAGTCGGCGCCACCACCAAGGCCGCATGGGCCACCGACGATCCTCAGCAGGCCCTGGCCAATGCCGTGCCCTACATGCAGGCCTTTGGCCACACGGTGCTGGCCTGGACCTGGCTGGACGTGTCCCTGGCCGTACTCGCCAAGGACGCCACCCTGGCCGAACCCGCCAACGCTGGCCGCATGGCCGCCATGCGCTACTTCTTCGGCTACGAACTGCCGAAGATCGGCGCCTGGCTCAAAGTCGTGCGTGAGCGCGACATGACTTGCGCGCAGATGAGTGAAGAGGCGTTCTGAGGGAATTGGCAGCACGGCTGCCGGAGGATGCAAAAAAGCGCGGACCATGTGGTCTGCGTTTTTTTATTTCAGGGATTTTCAGGACCGCTGGCGAGCCTGGCTTGCTCCATGACCCACTCCCTGGATTTTCCGCGAACGCACCATTCGGGCTTTTTGACCCAGTCTGTGAAATATATGGTGGGATGCCCTTCCAGAATATTGCAACGTGTATAGCCCAGCTTAGGCATCGCATAGTACTGCAGCGGAGTAATAAATATCAAAGAAACCAGTGCTGAAGAAATTGCAAGGGTGAAAATTATTGATAGTGCTTTATCGAATTTTCGTAGAATACTGTCGTTGCAGGGGATGGAATTCAGCACCGATACCAGTGCTAACGTAATAAAAACGAAAGGAGTCATGAAGATTGTTGGTGCGCCCGGCATGATTCTTATGGTTGGCGCGAGAGCATTTATGTCTTTCAGCATCGGGATTGTTTCCGCAAAGGAAAACCATAAACATCCGACGGATAGTAGAATGCTGATGGGTATTCCAAATATTGCAGATTTCCGAATATTTTTTACATCTCTCATATTTATTTTAATGAACTGATTTTCTTTTGATTTGTCGCGAAGTATCTTGTGAAGTTGATTTTTTGGTTGAATCGTGATCCTTGGGTGATGCTTGCGTGCTGATAGATGGTAGCTGACTTTATTGAATTGGGTTTTGATCTAACTTATATATGCCTGGTGCTTTTTCATTGTTTACAGACTTTAGGGCTGTAATAACGTTTTGTTTTATTTTCCATCGCTGATCTGTGTAGTTGAGAAGTGCTCCAGTGGCAAATATGGCTAACGCCATCGCTCCTAGCGGAAAAATGACCAAAGTAGTAACGCTTGCAGTTAAGGCTCCCGCGCTTATTGCAATCATCGTCGCCAATCCCGCCTTGACCGCCTCCACTCCAATCCCGCCCACAAGATCATGCATTGTCTTCTCGTCATTGAAGATGAAGTCCAGTGTCTCTATCCCGGCGCCCACCACCAGGCTCAGAAGGAACCCACCCTTGGCCACATTCTGCAGACCGCGAATACCCAGGCCCATCTGGACCATGCGTGGATTGGCGGCAAGGAATCGCGTGCCTTGCAGCAGTTGGCGGCGAAGTCCCGCGTAGCCCGTGATGATGATATAGGTGCCTGTGGCGGTTGTCTTGATATAGGAGCGGGCACCGGCCAGGCCCAATGCAATCAGCGTTTTGGTGATCAGGTACGCGTCGCTGACCATCAGGGAGGCGGGAGCGACCCAGGGTTTGCCTGCATTGGGGCTGGCGGTGTGTGTCCAGTATCGCCCAAGCGCACTGTGGGCCAGCATCGCATGCAGCGTGGCCGCCAGGCGAGGATTGTTGCGCGCCTTGTCGCTCAGTATGTCTGCGTATTCCTGTGGCGTGAGCACAATGGCATCGATCTGTTTTTGCTCCATTTGGCGAGCAAGCATGTCGGCATAGCCGATCTGATAGAAGGTGGCGGCAATGGAGGCTGGCATGGTGTATGGAGACGCTGGATCGGAAGCGGAATCGATGATTCCAGCCAATGCGCCTTGATCAATAAAGGCAATTTGACGGAAATGAGTGGTTGCAAGCAGGCGAATAATCCGCTGTCAGTGTCCAAGCGGGTTTCTGATGTTTGCTGTGCCAAGAGTCCTCATTTGATTTCATGGCCTGCACGAGGTCAATCAAAGAAGTCGCCCGCAGATCATTTTCAGAATTATCCTTAGGACAATTCCTAAAATCAGGTTTGAAATGCCAGGTGAATAGATATGCTGCCAATGAGCGTTTGGTCCCAGGCAGCGCCATTCGCCATGGGCGGTATTCACGGGGCACAAGCACAGGCTGCCCGGCTCGGCCACGGGCATTTGCGGATGAAGGATGCGGGGAGAGGGTGGTCCGTACCGCCGCTGCGCTTGCGGGCAGGCTGTTGGACCGGGGTATGGGCTACGGTCTCACCGTGCTGAATGCTTGCAGACGAGGACTCAGGGACCGGGTGTCAGCGCATCGGAAGCCGTGCAGGCGCTGAAGGCCGCCTGCCGGAGGGTGCATGCCTCAAAGATCCAGTCCGAGATAACGCGTGCCCGGCACGGGATTGAAGCTCACCGGTTCCGCATCCACAAAACCCAGGTTTTCATACAGCCGCTGCGCAGCCTGGAACTCGGGCAGCACGTCCAGGCAGATGCGGCTGTAGCCTGCGTGGCGCGCAGCGTCCAGGATGCCTTCCACCAGTCGCCGCCCCAGGTTCTCGCCGCGTACCGTGGGGCGCACGTAGACACGCTTCATTTCGCCTGTCTGCGCATCCACCTGGCGCAGGGCGGCGCAGCCCACGGGCTGGCCGTCTTTCCAGGCCAGCAGCACGCAGCCTTCGGGTGCGGCGTACTTGCCGGGCAGGGCGGCGAACTCGGTCTCGAAGTCCTGGAAGTCCAGGCTCACGGTGGGGCTGGCCACGTATTCCCGGAAGATGCGGACCACGGCGTCGAGGTCTTCGGGAAAGTGGGCGGGGCGGATATCGGTCATGTAAAGGCGTGTGCATGGCCCTGATGAAGGGCCCTGTCGTGCAAACAAAAAAGGGGCCAAGAGTAGGCCAGTATTTCAGGGATTTGGTTCGATCAGGCTTTGAGCGGCAGCTCCTTCTCTCTATCGTTGCTCGCACTTGCGCTTTTCCTGGGAAGCCTGCATGCCCGCATCCAAGCACTTGCTTCTCTCCACATGGTTCAGGACCAGCGGACCCAGCCAAACCGCCAATGCTGTCAGCGCCAAGGGCAGCACCACCAGCACCCACAGCATCCACTTCGCCTCACGCCGGAAATGCCCGGAGATTCCTGCGTTGGGCGATGCGGGATCTTTCATGGCGATGGCACCGCCTCAACTGCACAAGCGCAGATTGGTGCGCGCAGCCTTGAGCATGGGCAGCACCACATCGGCATCGGTGGGTGGATAGGCCTCGCGCAGTTCCTGATCCGTCTTGCCGGCTTCCTCGGCCAGCGGGGCCAGGGTCTGGCGGCAGGCGGCTGCATCGCCCGAGCGAAGCTGCGCCAGCGCCAGGTCGTTGCGCAGCCAGCCCTTGGTAACGCCGGTCAGCACCTCATCGCAGTCCTGCAGCACCGGCGCCAGCGTGGTCAGCGCCAGGCGGTAGTCCTTGGCGTCGTACGCGCGCTTGAAGTTTCTGCGCGATGCGGCAATGGCCTTGTCCGTGCAGCCGGGTGTGGGCCGAAGGTAATCGCCGCCAAACCAGGCCCGCATGCCGCAGAAGTCCCGGCATGCCTCGACGGTGGCCGTGTCGACCCCGACGCGCTGACCGGCAGGCGTGAAGTCCACGGCGCAGGCCGAATTCGCCATCCTGGCCCGGCCGTTGGTGATGGTGCCTTCCAGCTCACAGGTATGGCCGTTGGCACCGACGGTCTGGATATGGAACTTGCCATTGGCCCGCACCACCAGATCGCCACCCCCGCCCTTGCGCACATAGGTGCCTGCTGAGGGCGTGGTGATCTGTGCGCAGGCCAGGCCTATGTGGCAGGTGAGGACCAAGGGCGACAGGCGGAGCAGGCAGTTGGTGAGTTGCATGGGCAGGGCTTTGGATTTGCGGCGTGTACGAGGGCGCAGGAATTGCAGCGAGTGTATCGATCAAGGCCGTTTTGCATGGCGGGTTCGTTTGTCTGCGGACGGTACGGCGCAGTGCCCAGCTACAGTGATCCAGAATCTTGCAGCTCACCATGGACACTACAAAGCACATCAATCCAGACCACTATCTGGAAACAGAACAAGGTCGCCTGTTCACCACGGAACGCAGTGCTGCCGCATGGGAGTTGGCGTACCGGGACTTGGACAAAGCACTGTCTGTCAGCTCGCCCGCGACCAAGCTCTATGTGGTGGTGGGGGTGCAAGCTGCAGGCAAGAGCAGCTGGATTCAACAGAACGCCGCAGCTTTGGGTGGTGATGCGGTGTTCTTTGATGCCGCCCTTCCGAAGACGGTGCATCGTGAGCGTGCCATCCAGATTGCCAGATCACATGGCGTGCCCGTAGTCTGTATTTGGCTCAAAGCCGATTTGCAGACGTCCTTGCAGAGAAACGCGCAGCGGCGGGCCGATCACCAAGTGCCGGAGCAGGCCATTCGCAGCGTGTTTGCCATGTTCGAGCCGCCGAGTGAGCAGGAAGGGTTCGCGGTAGTCCATATCGACGACACCGAGCCGGCCCCCGGGAGCTCCATCCAGCCCATGGGGCCGCGCCAGTTCCCGTCCCTTCAGGATCTCGACCAGCAGGTGATTGTGGGCTGGCGAGCTTGCGAGATGGCGTTGGCCGTAGGCGGCCGCTGGGATATGGATGAATCAGGTCGGCAGCACTGGGTACCTGGCGAAGCAGTCTGGAGCCATCCGCAGGTGCCCTATCTCCAGTTCATCGAGATTTGGCTCCAACTGATGGAAGGACGTGTCTGGTCAATGCTTTCCCGTATCGACGATGGCAGCGGGTTTCACGGCCTGTACCTTGTGACTCCAGAGGCCTCTGAGTCGGGTCCCGGCGTGCCTGCATCCATTGGTTACCGTGACCGACTGCTGGCTGAGTTGCCCTTGGGTCTTGTGCGGATAAAAGACATGCGCCGGGATGCAGATGGCTTTGTCGTGGAGATGTGCATGCACATCGGCCAGAAAGTGGTTCGGTTCCTGTCAGGGGAGGTCTATGAGCGGGGTCAGGGCCTGTTTGAAGTCATAGAGCTTGATGAATCGATACTCGTCCAGATAGAAAGCTAGATGCAGCGAGGCATTGGGCAGCAATCGCTGATGTGCCTTTTGCCGTCGGTATGTCCTGATGTGGAAAGCGCGCAGAGACAGGCTCTTCACAACCCCAGATGCAAAGCCTCCCCCGTCCCCTGCGCAGGCACGGCGCAGCAGATCAGGGCCTCGCCTGCTGGCACGGCGAAGGAGGGTGGCGAGGCATAGGTCACCCCGCCCTGCAGCACACGCGTGCGGCAGTCGCCGCAGCTGCCGCCCCGGCAGCCGAAGGCGGGCTCCAGCCCCCGGGCCTCGGCCACTTCGAGCAGGCTGCCGTCGCCGGGCTTCCAGCGCGCTTCCTTGGCCGAGTCGGCAAAGATGATGCGGACAGGCTGTGTGGCGGGTGCCGGCAGTTCGGCGGCGGGGGGGGCACCGGCCATGGAGCGCTTCAGGGCCGAGGGACCGAAGGCTTCTGCGTGGATGCGCTCGTCGGGCACGTTGCGTTCGCGCAGGCCGTCATAGGTGGCCTGCATGAAGGCGTCCGGGCCGCAGAGGTAGAAGTCGTAGTCGTCCCAGGGCAGGGTGGCTTTCAGCAGGGCCATGTCGATGTGGCCCTCATGGTCGTAGTCGCGGCCGGCCTTTGCCGTGCCGGGCTGGCTGAGCGTTCGCACCCAGTGCACCTCGGCATTGCCGGCCTTCACCAATTCGGCAATCTCCGTGTCAAAGGCCCGTTCGCTGCGCGTGCGAGCCGCCTGGAACAGCCAGGTGGGCCGCAGGCTGCGGGTGCGCCGGCCTTCGTGGACGATGTGGCGCAGCATGGCCAGCAAGGGCGTGATGCCTATGCCCGCGGCCAGCAGCACGGCGGGGCGGCGCAGGGCCGCATCGGCGGTGAAGCTTCCAGCGGGCGGGCGGGCCTCGACCAGATCGCCGGGCTTCAGGCCATGCAGATGGCTGGATGCGCGGCCTTGCCTCTTGACGCTGATGCGCAAGCGCCCGTCCGAAGGCGCCAGCGACAGCGTATAGGTGCGCTGCAGATGGCTGCCGTCCGCCGGCGTGAGGCGCAGCGGCAGGTGCTGGCCGGCCAGGGGGGCCACCGTGGCCATGCCATCGGCCGGCTCCAGGTAGAGCGAGCGGATGGTGGAACTCTCATCCACGGCCTGCGCCACCCGGAACGGTCGCCACTGCCGCCCCAGCCGGGCGGCGGCCAGGCGCTGGCTGGCATCGGCCCAGCTTCCGGTCATCTGCAGGTGGGGCGACCAGCCGTCGGCGGCCATGCTCCAGCGCAGCGGCAGGGCGTCGGGCCGGCGCACGATGCGGCGGGGCTTGAAGGTCCACAGGCGCTCGGCGCCCTCGAAGGCGGCGATTTCCGGGGAATCGAGGATGACGCTGGCCTCGCCCGTCATCTGCAGCATTTCCCCGGTTTCGGAGTCGATGAACAGCAGGCCCGCCTTGGGATTGACCAGGAAGTTGCCCAACGTCATGAAGAACAGGTTGCCCGAGAAGTCGGGGATGGTCAGCGTTCCATCGGCGTCGATCCGCACAAAGCCCGGCTTGCCGCCACGGTGGGAGACATCGACCTGGCGCAGGCCATCATCCCCATCAACGTAGGACGCCACGTAGAACGTATCCGCCTGCGTAATCAGGGCCTGTGCGCGCGGGTCCAGCGATGCCAGTTCGACCGCCGGCACCTGCGTAGGCTCCCCGGCAGGCCGGACAAACCGGACGCTGCGGTTCTGGATATAGCGCGGGCAGTTGCCGAAGCTCTGGACCACGCCGATGTCGAAGGCGCCCGCCCCATCAACGCCCGCCTTGCGCCGCACCGTGCCGTTGAGTCGGTTGCGCCGGCGCGTCATGGGGTCCATGCCCAGCAGGCCCACGGCATGGCCGTCGCCCAGGCCCGGCTCGGCCGGGTCGGCCGCATCGCGGCCCGCCGCCACATGCAGGGTCGATGGATCGGGAGAGTGCAGGAAGCCCGGCTCGCCGGCCCGTACCGTGGCCCAGGCGTCGCCTTGCGCATCCACGCTGCCCAGCACCACGAAATGCAGCAGCGGATAGAACTCGCGGTGCTGGTCCAGCAGGAAGGGGCGCAGGAACTTGCGGCCCGGCATGTCCATGCGGCCCACGACGCCAACGCTTTGCTGGATCGCCAGTTCGCCCGCATGCCAGGGCGAGGCGGGGTTTTGCAGGGGTTGCGGGTGCATGGTGCGCTCCTTTGCCGGGGGTTCAGGGGAGGTGTGGCTCAGGCACTCAGGCCCGCAGGCCGGCCGGTGTCTGGGCGAATGCCACGAAGCCCGGCAGCGCCTCGATGCGGCCCAGCCAGGCGCGCACTTCGCGGTAGGGCTGCAGGTCCACATTGCCCTCGGGCGCGCTGGCGATGTAGCTGTACAGGGCCACGTCGGCAATCGTGGGCGCGCTGCCGGTGAGGAAGGGGCGGATGGTCAATTGCGCCTCGATCTTGCCGAGGATGGCGTGGGCGCGGGCTATCACTTCCTCGGCCTGGAAGGGGGCCTTGAACACCGTGACCAGCCGGGCCGCCGCCGGGCCGAAGGCAATGGGGCCGGCGGCGATGCTCAGCCATTTCTGGATCTCGGCCTCGGCCCGGGCGCCCAGGGGCATCCAGTCCTGGCGGTCCAGCTTGCGCGCCAGGTAGACCAGGATGGCGTTGGAGTCGGCAATCACCGTGCCGTTGTCATCCAGCACCGGCACCTGGCCCAGCGGGTTCAGCGCCAGGAATTCGGGTTTCTTCTGCGCGCCGTTGGCCAGGTCCACATGGACCAGCTCATGCTCCACGCCCAGCAGGCCGAGGAAGAGGCGGACGCGGTGGGCGTGGCCGGACAGGGGGAAGTGGTAGAGCTTCATTGCGGTTCCTTGGGGCTGGTGAAGGCGCCGGTTGTCGGCGCCACGGGACGTATCCTCCTTCTCCGCCCGCATCTTTAGAATCCCTGGCGGCGGCAAGTCACTCTTGCGGGAACGCGAACAAAGCGCCGGCGCAAACCTGGGCAAACCTGGGCAGTCCTGCGCGGGCCGCTCGCAGCCGGGCAGATACACGACACAGACAAGGCAGGCACAGATGGATCGCTTCCAGTCCATGACGGCATTTCTCGCAGTGGTGGACACGGGCGGCTTCGCCTCGGCTGCACGTCGGCTCAAGGTCTCGCCTTCGGTGGTGACGCGCGCGGTTTCCGACCTGGAGGAGCGCCTGGGCGTGCGCTTGCTCACGCGCACCACACGCTTCGTGCGCGTGACCGAGGCCGGCACGGCCTACGCCGACAGCTGCCGCCGCATCCTGGCCGAGCTGGAAGAGGCCGACGAGCATGCCGCCAGCGCCCATGCCGCACCGCGCGGCCGGCTCACGCTCACGGCGCCGGTCAACTTCGGGCGCATGCACGTGCTGCCCGTGGTGCACGACTACCTGGGCCGGTTTCCCGAGGTGGACGTCAACTGCTGGTTTGTGGACCGCGTGGTCAGCCTGGTGGACGAGGGCGTGGACGTGGCCGTGCGCATCGGCGATCTGCCCGACTCCTCGCTGCAGGCCATCCGCGTGGGCAGCGTGCGGCAGGTGCTGTGCGCTTCGCCCGCATACCTGGCCAGCCACGGCGTGCCCCAGCGGCCCGAGGAGCTTGCGCAGCACACCACCATCACCGCATCCGGCCTCACCTCCACGCCCGAATGGCGGTTTCTCGAAGGCGACAAGGCCCTGGCCGTGCGCCTGCAGCCGCGCCTCATGTCCATGACCAACGAGGCTGCGGCAGACTGCGCCCTGGCCGGGCAAGGCATCACGCGCCTGCCGCTCTACCAGATCGCCAAGCCCGTGCAGGACGGCGCACTGCGCCTGGTGCTGGAGCCCTTCGAGCGGCCGCCGCTACCGATTCATGTGGTGCACCGGGAAGGGCGCCATGCCGCGCACCGCGTGAGGGCGTTCATCGACATGGCGGTGGATGCGCTGAGGGTGGCGGCGTTGAAGTGGTAGCGAGGCCAGGCTGGGTTGTCCTCGGCACACTGCCGGCAAGTCTGCCTATTGAAGTCACTGCATAATCCGGACGGCTAGTCATCTTTCTACAGGCAGGCACTTTCATTCAATGAGCATTGATGAGTGGGCGGTAAGAGCCGGTGCAATTTTTTGATAGATCCATGAAATCCCTTGTTGCTTTTGTTTTAGTGGCGGGCAGCGCATGCCTTGTTCGTGCTGAACCGGTTTTGGACTGGAATGTTCTCGGATTCGATGCCCAGGGCAATCCCACCAAGAGTTCTCGTCACTCATCTCACAGTAATGCTCAGAGAAAACTGAACCTGCTATGCGGCGCTGAAGCGGCAAACGGGTCTCCTCTGCCTGAAACCGTAAGCGTGCGCATTGAAGTGAGGCCCTTCTCCAGCGGTGGTCCGCAGGGAAAGCGCATCTTCCGCAGCGCTGAAATCACTTGCAATGAAGTCCGGCGCGAAAAAGATGCCTTGTCTAAATATATTCCGGTTCCCAGGGCGCGAAAGGCCGAGACCCTGCACGTTCCCAGTGTCTGGGACTGATTAATACTCGTGCCCGTAGCTTTCTCCACCTGATGCGGTGAAATCGCTCGGTCTTCTATGCCGGTACCCTCAAAACTGCGCCGTCACCCCCAAATACAAGCGCCGTCCATCCAGCGTCTTGCCGTAGTCGGCGAGGTTCACCGTCTTGTCCAGCAGGTTGTACAGGCCTGTGAACAGCTGGATGTTGGGCGTTGCCTGGTAGCTGGCGCCGATGTCCACCAGGGTGTAGGCGGGTAGCTGGGCCGTGCCACCGTCGATGCTCCTGCTTTTGTAGCGGGCCTTGCCCCAGAGCTTGATCTGGCCTGTGATGTTCCAGTCCGCGCCCAGATTGAGCATGTGGCGGGGCAGGTTGTTGAGAGGCCTGCCGGCATCCGGTCCGCTGGCCACGTCGCTGGAGGTGAAGGTGTACGAGGTGTTGAACCGACCTCGGCCCAGCGGCAGGGCGATGGGCATGCCGTAGGCCAGCTCCAGTCCCTTGATGGTGGCCGAGCTGACATTGACGTACTGGTTGATGCGCGAGCGCACTTCGCCGTTGTATTCGCAGGCTGGGGCGGAGGTGGGGCTGGTGCAGATGGTCTGCGTGCTGATCTTGTCCTTGAAGTCGGTTTGGTAGGCGGTGATGCTGGCGTTCACGTCCTGCGCGGGCGTCCAGTTCAGGCCGATTTCGTAGTTGGTGCTTTTCTCGGGCTTGAGGTTTTTGTTGCCCATGTCCCAGGCCGCGCCACGCGCAGCGATTTCCACGATGTTGTCGTCGGCCTGCTTGAGGGTGGGTGCCTTGTAGCCGCCGCTGATGCCGCCCTTGAGGGTCAGTGCATTGCTCAGTCGGTAGATGCCGTACAGGCGCGGAATCCATTCGCTGCCGTAGTGCTGGTTGCGGTCGTAGCGTATGCCGCCCACGACGGAGAAGCGGTCGGTCAGGAAGTATTCGTCCTCGGCAAACAGGGCCATCTGCCAGCGTTCGAGGTTGATGTTGCGCGATCCCGGAAAGCGGCTGCCGTCATGCGCAGTCTCTTCGTTCTTGTACTCGGCACCGAACGAGACCATGTGCCGGTCCAGCGGCACGACGGTCTTGGACTGCAGGTAGGTGGCCCGGTATTCGGACTGGTAGGCGCCATTGGTGATCTGCACGTTCTCCCGCGTGATGAAGGAGCTGGTGCGGATGCGCGAGCCCCATTCGATGTCATGCGTCAGCGCGTAGTAGTTGCGTTCGTTCTGCACCGAGCCTGCGGCGCCCGTGCGGGCCGTGCGCTCGTTGTCCCCGGTGCCGCGCGTGGCCTGCAGGCCCAGGGTCTGGTTGCCGGTGAGTTTCCAGGCCAGCTTGGCGGTGATGTCGCGGTTCTCGCGGGCGGCGTAGCCGCCGGTGAACCGGTCCTCATGGCGCTTGAAGCGCGAGCCGTACAGCGTCAGGCCCAGCCGGTCCTGTACCAGCGGGCCGCTGAGGTAGAAGCGCTGCTGGCCCTCGCTGCCGGCCTGTGGGTTTTCCTGCATCGTTCCGTCCACGGTGACGCTGCCGGTCCATTGCGTGGACACCTTCTTGGTGATGATGTTGATCACCCCGCCCAGCGCGCTGGATCCGTACAGCGACGACATGGGGCCGCGAATGACCTCGATGCGTTCGATGGCCGACATGGGTGGCAGCCAACTTGTCTGCTGCGCGCCGCCAAAGCCGTTGTAGTAGGCCTGGGAGGAGCTGCCCAGGGGCTTGCCGTCCACCAGGAACAGGGTGTAGTCCTCGCCCAGGCCGCGGATATAGATCTGCGTGGATTCGATCTTGCCGCCCGCACCGCCCTCGATGGTGACGCCTGGAATGTCGAGCAGGGCATCGGTCACGTCGCGGTAGCGCTTGCCTTCCAGCTCCTTGGCTGTCACCACGGTGATGGATGCAGGCGCGTCGGCCAGCGATTGCTCGAAGCCTGTGGCGGTCACCACCACTTCGGACAGCTTGCCTTCGCCGGCCGCCTGCTGTGCATGGGCCAGCAGCACGGTGCTGCCGGTCAGCAGACAGGCTAGGCCTTTGCCGATGAGGGTGAGCGGGTGGGCAGGGGTGCAGGCCCTGGCCGGCTGCAGGAAAGAGTCGATCACTGGTTGGCTCCGGTCGCTATTGAAAATGGGGTTGTCCGTACACGACGGCACGCGCCGCCGGGCAGGCGGTGCGGGTGATGGGTTGGGGTGGGGCGCCCTCGCCAAGGCAACGGCGAGGCGGGGGCTGCGCTGCAGGCGGCTGCCTAAGCCGGCTCAGGGCTTGCGGGGGGCGCAGGTTCTGGATCTTGCGGCGTCATGGCGCTGGCCTTGCAGCTTTCAAATTTAAAATACGTCTGATTCGTATTTGTATCTGACATTCCTGATCAACGTCTGACCGATGAAGCTGCTCGTTGTTGAAGACCACCAAGATTTGCGAGCGCTGTTGCAGGCCCATCTGGAGCGCATGGGATTCGCGGTGGATGTGGCCGCCACCGGACGGCAGGCGCTGGACGCGCTTGCCGTCACCAACTATGAGGCCCTGATCCTGGACCTGGGGCTGCCTGATATGGATGGCATGCAGGTGCTGGCCCGCTGTGATGACCGCCGCCGCAGAACCCCCTGCATCATCCTCACGGCACGCGACGCGCTGGAAAGCCGTCTGGCCGGGCTCAATTGCGGCGCCGATGACTATGTGCTCAAGCCCTTTGACATCTCCGAGCTGCAAGCGCGCGTACGCGCCGTGCTGCGCCGTGCCCAGAGCGGCCGCGAGCCTCGGCTGAGCCTGGGCAATCTGGCCTTTGAAACCGATTCCCGCCATGCGACCGTGGATGGCAGGCACATCGATCTGCTCCGGCGCGAGGCCATGCTGCTGGAGGAGATGCTGCGCGTGTGGCCCCGCATCGTGGTCAAGGAACGCATGGAAGAGCACCTGTACGCCTCGCGCGAGAGCGTGACCCTGAATGCCGTGGAGGCGCTGATCTCGCGCCTGCGCCGCAAGCTGCGCGACGGCGGCGCCAATGTGCTGATAGATACCGTGCGTGGCGTGGGCTATCGCATGGTCTTGCCCGCGGTCGCGCATGAAGAGCACCAGTCTTGAGCGGCGCGTGCTGTTGGGGCTGGCGCTGGCCTTTGCGGCTGGCGCCGGAGCACTGTCGCTGTCGCTGTACGACACGCGCGACCAGCTGCGCCGCGTGGCGATGGTGATCCAGGCGCGGGAGATCGCCGAAGGCTTCACCATGCAAAGCGATCCGGGCCGCCTGCCCAAAAGCCATGCGGGCGGCGAGCTGTCGTACACGCTGTATTCGCCCGAGGGGAGGGTGCTCTGGTTCTCCGACAACCTCCAATCCCCGCGCCGCCTGCGCCTGCCGCCCGACGGTGCGCGGGCGCCGCTGTTGCGGCTGCCCATCTACAGCGGCCAGATTGTCAACGTGGCCGCACCGCTGGCCGATGGAGCCACCCTGATGGTGGCCAAGCGCGATGTGCTGGAGCGCCAGGCCATTGGTGATCTGCTGCACGCCAAGCTGCTGCAAAGCCTGGTCATGCTGGTGCCTGTAGGCCTGCTGGCGCTGCTGCTCATCTACTGGATGATGCGCTGGACGCTCAGGCCCGTGCAGCAGGCCGCACGTTTTGTGCAGGGCATGAAGCCAGGTCAGGTCCAGCCCATTCCGACCGCCCGGCTGCCGCGCGAACTGCTGCCGCTGGCCGAAGCCGTCAACCGCGCACTGGAGAATCTGGCGCAGTCGCTGGCCAACGAAAAGCGCCTGGTCGCCGACGCGGCGCATGAACTGCGCACGCCCCTGACCGTGCTGGACCTTCGCCTGCAAAAGGCGCGCACGGACCCCAGCCCCGATTGGCAGGCCGTGGACGGCGACGTGCGCTACCTGCGCCGGGTGGCCGAGCAGCTGTTGCTGCTGGCGCGCCAGGAGCAGGACCTGGGCGCAGGCGAGGCTGCCCCCGCAGCAGCGTCCACGCATCTCACGCGGCTGGTGAGGGAGGTCATCGCCGCAATGCTGCCGTTGTTCGAGGCCGGCTCGCGCAGCATGCAGGTGGACCTCATCGATGGCGTGCACTGCCAGGGCGACGCAAGCCTGCTGCACACCGCCATCTACAACGTGCTCGAGAACGCCTTTCACCATGGCCAGGGAGATGTCTTGGTGGCCATGACGGCGGTTGAAGGTGACGTGATCCGCCTGACGGTGGCCGACCAGGGGCCTGGCGTTCCGCCCGACCGGCAGGAAGCCATGTTCACCCGCTTCAGCAAGGCGCGGCCTGGCAGCAGGGGCGCCGGCCTGGGACTGGCCATCACCCGCAAGATATTGCGCAATGCAGGCGGGGAGATCCGCTTTCTGGGCAGTCCCCATTGCGAGCTGGAACTGTGCTTCAGGAGTGCATCGCATGGGGCTGTGGCGCCAGGGGCCATTGGCAAACAAAACTAGAATGATAGTCATTCTCGTTGTCGATTTCTCACATCCCCCCCGGCCATGCCCACCCCTTCCGCCTCCTGGACCGCTGCGCGCTGGCACCAGCTTTTCTGTGCCTGCCAGCAGCAACTGGTGGCCTATCTGGCCGGCAAGACCGGCAGCCGTGATGAGGCGCAGGAACTGGCCCAGGAAACCTGGCTGCGCCTGGCCGATGCGCCGCCGCAGCTGCCCGATGGCAGCTCGCCCACGCTCGAAGCCGCGCGGGCCTACCTGTTTGCCACGGCCAAGCACCTGGCGATAGACAGGCTGCGCCAGCGCGGTGCGCAGCAGCGCTGCATGGACGACTGGGCGCAATTGCAGCCCGAGGCCGAAGGCGATGTGGCCGACCGCGCCATGTACCGGCAGGCACTGGCCGTGGTGGAGCGCACGATTGCAGACCTGCCCGAGCGCATGCAGGCCGCCTTGCTGGCCCACCGCCTGCATGGCGAGCGGCAGGCCGACATCGCCCGGCGTCTGCAGGTCTCCCTGAACACCGTGGAGCGTGACCTGATGCAGGCCGATGCCTGCCTGGAAGCCGCCTTGCTGCGCTGGCGCGGCGGGGTGGAGGCGGGCTTGCAGGCCTCTTCCAGAAAGCGGCGGCGGCGTGCCCTTGGCGCACTGCTGGGCGTGGCTGGCATGGCCTGCGCGGCCTGGCCTGCCTGGCAGATGTGGAGCCGCCGCGTGCTGTGGCAAGGTGAACTGGCCAGCGCCACGGGCGTGCAGCGCAGCCTGGAACTGCCCGATGGCAGCGTGCTGCGCGTGGACGCCGCCAGCCGCGTGGCGCTGACCTACCGTGCCGACCTGCGACAGGCACGGCTGCAGGAAGGCGCCGCCTTCTTTGCCGTGGCCCGCGATGCGGCACGGCCCTTTGTGGTGGAGGCCGGCCCCTTGCGCGTGACCGTGCTGGGAACGCGCTTTGGTGTGGAACTGGAGCCCGATGCGGTGCGCGTGCAGGTGGAGTCGGGCCAGGTGCGGGTGGAGCACGCGGCCACCGGGCGCAGCCAGTTGCTGCAGGACAGCCAGTCGCTGCGCATTCCCCTGGACGGCGGGGCAGGAGATACCGACGGCGCTGCCTGGCAGCCGCAGCTCCAGCAACGGCCCGCGGCCTGGCGCGAGGGCGAGCTGGACTTCGAGCAGGAACCGCTGGGCCGCGTCGTGCACCGTCTGGGCCGCTACACGCGGCGCCGCCTGGTGGTGGAGGAGGGCGCGGCGCAACTGGCCATCAGCGGCCATGTGCGCATTGCCCAGACCGAGCGCTGGCTGCGCGGGCTGCCGCAGTTCGCCCCGGTGCAGGTCAGCGTGCTGGACGACGGCGGCCTGCGGATTGCGCGGCGCGGCGGGCGCGCGGAGTCGTGAAGTTTTTTTCAGGGTTTTTGGGAGTGACTCGTATTTGCATATGAAAGGCCGGGCGCCCTGCCTGTGCCGGCGATTCGCAATGAGCCTGTCTTCCAGAAAGTCCTTATGTCCGCTCCCAAGTCCTCCCGATTCCGATTCCGCCTCCGCCTCCGCCGCACAGCGGTTTTTCATGCATGTGCAGGCCTGGTGCTGGGCCTGCAACTGCAGTTGGCCGCCGCGCAATCGGTGTCCTTCGACGTGCCGGCCCAGCCGCTGGCCCAGGCGCTGAGCCAGTTTGCGCGCCAGGCGGGGCTGCAGCTCACCTACTCCTCCGAACTGGTGCAGGGCCGGCAGGCCCCGGCGCTCAACGGCAGCCACGATGTGCGCCAGGGCCTGGCGGCATTGCTGCAGGGCAGCGGCCTGCAGGGCCGCATCGAGGGCGGCACGCTGACGCTGCTTCCCGCTGCGGCCAACGCGCCTGAGAATGCACACCGCCTGTCCGAGATCACCGTGACGGCCGGTGACCAGTATGTGAGCCTGCTGCCCGCACCCTACGCCGGCGGGCAGGTGGCCAAGGGCGTGCGCCTGGGCGTGCTGGGCAATACCGGCAACATGCAGGCGCCGTTCAGCACCACCAGCTACACGTCCGAGGCCGTGCGCAACCAGCAGGCCGGCACCATTGCCGAGGCGGTGAACCGCGACCCTTCCGTGCGCTACACCGTGCTGCCGGGCGGCAACGTGGACAACCTCTATATCCGGGGCTTTCCGATCTGGGAGGGCAACTCGGGCGAGATCGCCTTTGACGGCATCTACGGCATTGCCCCCAACTACCGCGTGCGCACCGAGTACGTGGACCGTATCGAGGTGGTCAAGGGGCCGGGCGCGCTGCTGTTCGGCATGTCGCCCAACGGCTCGGCGGGCGGCGTGATCAACATCGCTCCCAAGCGCGCCAATGAAGATGTGGCGCGGCTGACCACGGGCTGGACTTCGGACAGCCTCTGGCGTGCCCATGCCGACGTGGGCCGGCGCTTTGGCGACGAGGCCCAGTACGGCATCCGTGTGAACGCCAGCAAGTACGGCGGCGATACGTCCATGGACCATCAAAGCACCGACGGCCATGTGCTGGCCGTGGCGCTGGACTACGAGGTGGAGCGCTTCCGCGCCACATTGGACCTGCTCTCGCAGGACGAGCGCATCGACGGCGTGGGCCGGCCCATCATGCCCACGGGGCTCTCCTCCATGCCTGCTGCGCCCGACGGCACACTCAACGTGACCCAGCCCTGGGAATGGTCCAGGAACCGCGAGCGCGCCGTGCTGCTGCGCACCGAGCTGGACCTCACGCAGCAGCTCACGCTGTTCGCCAACATCGGCCAGTCGCGCGCCAATGTGGACCGCATCTATGACTCCGCCCCGCGCCTGACCAGTGCTGCGGGTGCCACCAGCATCACGCCCACCTATGCGGTGTTCGACGTGGACCGCAGCACCATCGACGCTGGCCTGCGCTCGCGCTTTGCGCTGGCCGGTGTCAAGCATTCGGTCACGCTGCAGCTGGCCAGCTACCGCGAGGATTTCCACCGTGCGCTGCAGGCGGGCTCGGCGGTGGCGTCCAACATCTATGCGCCTGTTGCCCATGCGCCGCAAAGCATTGCGCGGCCTTCGGCCATTCCGCGCATTCATGACAACCGCAACACCAGCCTGGCCCTGGTGGACACGCTCTCGCTGCTGCAGGACAGGCTGCAACTGTCGCTGGGCCTGCGCCACCAGGCCATCAAGTCCACCAACTACAACGTGCTCACGGGCGGCGCCGCCAATGTCTACGACGAGAGCGTGACCACGCCCGCCGTGGGCGTGGTCTGGCGCCAGGCGCCCAACTGGAGCCTCTACGCCAACTACATCGAAGGCCTGAGCAAGGGCGACATTGCGCCGCCCGCAGCCAGCAACTACGGCGAGGTGTTGCGCCCCTACAAGAGCCGCCAGTACGAAGTGGGCAGCAAGTACGACTTCGGCAGCTTCATGGCCACGGCCGCCCTGTTCAGCATTGAAAAACCCAGCGGTGGCCTGGACCAGGGCGTCTACAAGACCAACGGCGAGCAGCGCAACCTGGGCATGGAGCTGTATGCCTACGGCGAGGCCGCGCGCGGCCTGCGCCTGCTCGGTGGCGTGACCTGGCTCAAGCCCGAGATCACGCGCTCGGCCACGCCTGCGCTGGTGGGCAACCGGCCCATTGGTACCTCGCGCCTGCTGGCCAACCTGGGCGTGGAATGGGATGTGCCCGCCCTTGAGGGCCTGACCCTGGTCGGCGACCTGGCCTACACCGGCGCCCAGTTCGTGGACCAGGCCAACCGCCTGCGCATCCCGGGTTGGACACGCACCGACCTGGGCCTGCGCTATGCCACCCGCATCGCGGGCCGCAAGACCACGCTGCGCGCCACAGTGCAGAACGTGGCCGACCGCAAGGCCTGGGCCGGTGTCACGTCCTGGGGTGCCGTCTCGCCGATGATTCCGCGCACCTTCGTGGTGTCGGCATCGATGGATTTCTGAGGTCGCCGCGGTGGCTGGGCGGGCCGCGCTCTATGCTTGAGGCATGAACGCAAGCAAGACCCTGCTGATCGTCTACCACTCCATGACCGGCGGCACCCGCCAGATGGCCGAGGCCGCGCGCGACGGCGCAGCGGCCGAAGGCCAGGGCGTGCAGGTGCGCCTGCTGCACGCCTGCGAGGCCGACCCCGACGATGTGCTGTCCGCCGACGGCTACCTCTTCGCCACCCCGGAAAACCTGGCCGCCATCAGCGGCCAGCTCAAGGACTTCTTCGACCGCAGCTACTACGCGGCGCTGGACCGCATCAACGGCCGGCCCTATGCCAGCCTCATCTGCGCCGGCAGCGACGGCCAGAATGCGGCCCGCCAGATCGCCCGCATCGCCACCGGCTGGCGCCTCAAGCCCGTGGCCGAGCCCCTGATCATCTGCACCCACGCCCAGACCACCGAAGCCATCCTGGCACCCAAGCGGATTGCCGCAGCTGAGCTGGAGCAGTGCCGGGCGCTGGGGGAGGCGATGGGGGCGGGGCTGGCGTTGGGGGTGTTCTAGAGTGAAAGCAGTCCAGGTGGCGCTGGACGGGCAAGATTTCGAACAAGGCGAGCGTGCGCTGGCGCGCCTCACTACGCTCAATGCCGGGCACGTAGACCAGCCAACTGGCGGCGAGCGGCGTAAAGGGCTTACGCCAGCTGGCCAGGATGCTGGGCGCGAACGAGCATGTGTTGCGCGTGTCTGCGGGACGAGCAGGTTGTGGACCGTCTGGACACCGCGCTACGTCAATCCACTACGGAAATCTTGAGCGCGTACGCCGATGACTTGCCCTGGCGGGCGGCTGCGCGGTTGAGGAAGACACGCACACGGTAGTCACCGCTGGCGGGCAATGCACCGGTCCATGTGGGGCCGTCTGCCACCTCGCCCCGGTACAGCGCTTCCTCGCTGCCGGGCGGCAGCACGTTGAAGTAGGTGGAGGTGGATTTCGTCTCCATGTGCACGGTCATCTTCTGCCCGGCAACCGCACGCACTATGTAGTCGTGCGCCTGCTCCTTGTTGCCTTGGAGCTTGCCTTGGACAGTCGCGCCCGACGTGCCTTTCTTGAAGGTCACCGCAGTGGACGGAACGTCCGCCTGGGCGATCGCCGGCATTTGTACAAGCGTGATGGCAGCGAAAAATGCAGCTGCGCAAATTCTGGAAAGCATGCTGATCCTTTCTAAGAGGCACTGATCGCCTCGCTTGCATGCAGGCTACCAGATGATTTTCCGCTTGGGCGCACCCGACGGGCGTGGTTTGCAGGAAGAACTCCGATCGGTGCCGAGGCCTGCATTGACAGGTCCTCCCGTCGCGCCGCCCCCGCCGATGACGGTAACGGTCATGGTTGTGATGCCTGCAGGCACCGTGCAAAGTTGGGGGCCGCCAGCGGCCGTTGTTGATTTGGTGTTTCTGGTCGCATTTTTCCTCTTCCCTAGATGCCTAGAAATTGAAACGGTAATGATTCCTGAAACTGCCGCGTGGCATCGCCCGAGAAGGTGTGGTTCTGGTCTGGGCCCAGATCCAGCTTGAGAACCTTGCCGGTTTTCTGGCTGAAGTCGAGTGCCTTGAGGTCTATCCAGAAGGTATTTGGCGTCAACGCTGATTCGAAGAAGTAGAGCTTGCGCTGGTGGTCGAAAACGGTTCTCCAGCGGGTTGACGAGATATTGGGCTCCTCCGGCGTATTCAGGCCGTAGGGCACCGAGGCGTTGCGGATCACGCTGAAGACGCTGGCCAGCGCCTTGTTGGGGTCCTGACTTTTGGGGATGGCGTTGACGTAGAAGGATGCGCGGGCAAATCGATCGGCGGCGCGATTGGTGCCGGGCAGCATGGTGGTGCCGCCCACTTGCTGCCAATAGGTGTTGAGAGCCAACTGCTGATCAAACGTCGGTGAATTGGTCATGACCTGGTATTGCCGGCCGTGATGTATCACCTGCCGGCCATTGATGTACTCGACGATGGCGCTGTCGCCGCTGGCGTCGGACATCGAGAGATGCAGCGTCGTCAGCCGGTTCTCTCCGGGAACGTTGTCGGAGACGATGGTGAAAGGTTCTTTCTCCAGCGCCGCAACGGCTTCCTGGACGGTGGCGAAGTTGTCCAGCACGTATTGCGCCCAGGCTGCAATGGTCAGGCCAGGCTTGCTGCCCGCACCGAAGGCCGGGTATTGGGACTCCACCAGCCAGAGCAGGTTGGCGTTGAGGCCGGCTTCATTGACTCCATCGGTGGTGGAGACGTCATAGCCCGAGGTGATGACGCTTCCGTATTTGGACGTCCAGCGCAACGAGTTGGGGCCTGCCTTGCCTGAGCGCTCCATTCCACGCGGGAGCACCCAGAGATTGCTGACGATGTCGCTTTTCCAATCCATGGAGCGCGCGGTG
This sequence comes from Delftia tsuruhatensis NBRC 16741, assembly GCF_001571325.1. Lineage (GTDB taxonomy): Bacteria > Pseudomonadota > Gammaproteobacteria > Burkholderiales > Burkholderiaceae_C > Comamonas > Comamonas tsuruhatensis. The sequence goes on along the minus strand of NZ_BCTO01000019.1, from coordinate 99,206 downwards.
ACGACCTGGCCATTCGCACCAAGAAAGACAAGGCGGGTGCAGGCCCAGGTGCTGGGCAGGGCCGTAAGGCCGGCAATTCCCATCAGCAATGCGCCCACTACGGGGTGAATCTGCAGTCTGCGTTTCTTCATAGCAACTCCTTTGCAGGCAAATGGACTGGCGCAGTGTAGTGCGTCATTCGTACCCAGGTCAGAAATGGCCGCCTTGTGAAAAGGCGGGCCGGCAAACTGGCGGTCATTGGAGATGCCGCGCATGGGCCTGCGCGCATGCGGGTGCAGAGGGCACCGCTGTCAGATGGAGTGGCTGAACATGGGGCTGGCCAGCATCGCCACCGCAAAGGAGATGGCGCAGATTGCAGACCACAGGAAGACGAGGAAGAGGTGGCGCATCGTGCAGCTCTCGGGAGTGTTTGGTGGTTCTTGCCAGTTCAATTGCGGATGCGGTTCAGAATGCGCAGCCCGAGCATTGAAAGGCGTTCCAGCAGAGGCCGTGGCTCCATGCGCAGCAGCAACAGCTGCTGGCCGCCGCGCACGGGAAAGGCTTCCAGCAGGCTGCGGTGGTAGCGGGCATCCGGGTCCGGGTTGAAGCTTTCTGTGGGAACGACTCGATGCATCTTGTATCTCCGTCATGTGATTTCGGAAGCCTTTGGGGAGCGCGGCCTCTGACGGGATCTATTTCAATTGGTTTCGCGGCGTTTCCGTGCGGGTCAAGTTTGTGGCCGCATGTAGGCCGGGTCTGTACGCTGCGTATGTGTTTTGCGCACGCGCTGTGCAGCCTGTCCGCAGGTCTTCACAGGTGTGAGCAGCGCGTCGGCAACGGCTTTGCGGCGGCTGGCAGTCCCTAGAATTCGGGATTCCCATCTCATTTGCCAGGAGTTCCATGTCCTCCGTTCCCACGCTTCAGATCCGGCCCGTTGCACAGGCGGACCATCAGCAATGGCTTCCTCTTTGGCAGGGCTACAACGCCTTTTACGGGCGCGCTGGCGAGACGGCGCTGCCCGATGACATCACGCAGGCGACCTGGGAGCGCTTTCTCAATCCGCTGGAGCCGGTGTTTGCGCTGGTGGCAGAGAGCGAGGGTGAGCTGGTGGGCCTGGCGCACTACCTGTTCCACCGCAGCACGACGCGGCTGGAGCCCGTGTGCTATTTGCAGGATCTGTTTGCCGATGCACGCCGGCGCAAGCAAGGCATAGGCAAGTCGCTCATCCGCGCGGTCTACGAGCAGGCATCCCTGGCGGGAGCGCGCCGTGTCTACTGGCAGACGCAGTCTTCCAACGAAGCGGGCCGTGCGCTGTATGACCAGGTGGCCGAGCATCGTGGCTTCATCGTCTACGGGCACGAACTCCAGGGCAGAGCCTGACGCTTTGTTGTCGGGTTGGCGATCCAGAGAAGAAACCTGTTGAAACAGCGGGTGCGCGCAGCCGATGCAGGTCCGCCGGGGGGCTTGGCAACCCTAGAATCACGCGTTGTCCTTTCGCTGCTTGCGCTGCACCCCCATGTCCAATCTCATCGTCCACGGCGGCACGCCCTTGCGCGGCCGCGTCGTTCCTTCCGCCAACAAGAATGCCGTGTTGCCGATCCTGTGCGCCACGCTATTGACCGATCAGCCGCTGCGGCTGCATGGCGTGCCGGACATCACCGATGTGCGCAAGATCCTGGACATCTTCCGCACGCTGGGCAGCGAGGTGGAACTGGACGAAACCACACGCACGCTGCAGTTGCATCATCGCGATACGCGCTTTGATGCATCGTCGCATCGTCTGCCGGAGGAGATGCGCTCTTCCATCATGCTGGTGCCGCCGCTGCTGGCGCGCTTTGGCGTGGCGCGGCTGGAGGACAACGTCAAGGGCTGCACGCTGGGCGTGCGCGAGATCGATCCGCACGTGGACATCTTCCGCTCCTTCGGAGGTGAGGTGGAGCGCGCCAGCGGCTCGCTGCTGATCCACAGCGCACAGCCGCTCAAGGCCGTGCGCCACTGGCTGGACTACGCCTCCGTCACGGCGACAGAGAATTTCGTGCTGTGCGCCGTGGCCGCGCAGGGCGAGTCCATGCTGACCAATGCGGCCTGCGAGCCGCATGTGCAGGAGTTCTGCCGCTTCATGGTGATGATGGGCGCCGACATCGACGGCATCGGCACCTCGCGGCTGACGGTGCGTGGCGGCGCGCCGCTGAGCGGCGGCGAGTTCACCTTCGAGGAAGACTTCCACGAGATCACCACCTTTCTCGCGCTGGGCGCGATCACGGGCGGCGATGTGGAGGTGCGCAACAGCACGCCGGACAACTTTCCGCTGATCGACCGCACCTTCGCCAAGTTTGGCGTGCAGGTGGAGCACAAGAACGGCTGGTCACGCGCGCTGCGCTCGGGGCCGCTGAAGGTGCAGACGCCGTTCACCAGCAATGTGCTTACCAAGGTGGAAGCCGCTCCCTGGCCGTACTTTCCGGTGGATCTGCTGCCCATCTTCATTGCGCTGGGCGTGCATGCGCAGGGCAATGCGCTGTTCTGGAACAAGATCTACGACGGCGCGCTGGGCTGGACGGGCGAGCTGTCCAAGTTCGGCGCCCATGTGTTTTCTTCGGACCCGCATCGTGTGGTCACCTTCGGCGGCAATCCGCTGACGCCGGCCGTGGTGGAGAGCCCCTACATCATCCGCGTGGCGATTGCGCTGTTCATGGTTGCCAGCAGCATCGAGGGCCGCTCGGAGATCCGCAACGCCACGCCGATCCGCCGGGCGCATCCGCACTTCGTGGAGAACCTGCGCAGTCTGGGCGCTCGGGTGGAGTGGACCAACGAGGAGTGATGGAAAGCGGCGATGCGCAGGCTGCTAGGCCTGCGCCGCCGCATCCGAGAATCTCTTGGCCGCCCTGAGCAGGTAGCTCACGGCATAGAGGATGGGGTCGTCCGTCTCGTCGTCGTTCACGCGGTCAATGATTTCCAGCAGGCCCTGAAGGTCGGCGGACATTTGTGGCAGCACGCTGCTGGCCAGGGCCTCCACCGGCTGCTCGGCAGCGGCGCGGTCCGCCTTGAGGTGATAGCCGCGCAGCAGGTCGCGGACACCGATCACCATGGCGCGGCTGGATCTTTCCACATGCATTTCCAGCACGCTCAGCGCTGCGCTGATGTGGCATAGCGCGTCTGTTGCCAGGGTCTCCGGGTCGGGCGGGCTGGCGACGGCCTGCGCAGGATGCACGGAGGCTGGCATGTCTGTGTCCGGCATGGTTCTGTCCTTGCGCAATGTGTCCTGGATTCAGGGCTGGTGGTTCGAGGGCGTGGATGTGGGCTTGCACAGCCCCCGGGCGGGTCGTTTCGAGTTTTATGCCAACTTGGAATCATGTCAACTAGGCATGAATCTGAATTTGCATCCGGCAGGTACCATCGCGCAATGCAACGCAAACCCTTTCCCAGCGAAACCCAGGAGCGCTTCATCGTCCGTTTTCCGGATGGCATGCGTGATCGCATCTCGGAAGCGGCAAAGGCCGGCCACCGTTCCATGAATGCAGAAATCGTTGCGCGCATACGGCGCAGCTTCGAATTGGACGAAGCCGGCGATGCCGACCAGGCCGAGATCGAGCAGGGTGCGGCGGGATTGAGAGAGGAAATTTCGCGCCTGTGCCAGTTGCTGCAAGAGCACAAGGACGCTGCGGCAGGCCTGTTCGAGGCGCACAAGGAAGCGGTGGTGGACGAGGCACTGAAACGCCTGCGCTCCGAAACAGGCATGGCGGCAGGCCGCGCTCCGGGGAAGAGATGAGGCTGTAGGCCTGAGACCACGCTCATCGTTGCCGAGCGCTGGCGCTTGTCCTTGCGGGGCGCGCTTATCGTTGCGTCGGGTCTGCAAGGATCCATCCCTTTTTTAGAAGCTCTTGCAGCAAAGGACGCAGCTATGAACACGGATCAGATCAAGGGCACGCTCAAGGATGCCGCAGGCAAGGTGCAGCAAAAGGCTGGCGAGTTGATCGACAGCCCCGAACAGCAGGCCAAGGGCATTGCCAAGCAGGTCGAAGGCACGGCTCAGAAAAAGCTGGGCGATGTGAAGGAAGCCCTGAAGGATGCGAAAAAGTAAGGCGCCCACGCTGCCTTGATGACGAACAAGCCCGCCACTCCCTGGCGGGCTTTTCTTTTCTTTTCAGCGAGTTTTGACGGGCGGAAGCGCGAGCAAGGCGTTCCTTGCTTCCTGTCTCAGGTGGTCTGGGGCAGCTTGCGGCCGGGGTCCGCGGCCACGTGCACACGGTCACGGCCTGCCTGCTTGGCGGAGTAGAGCAGGGCGTCGGCGCGCGTCAGCGCATCGGTCAGGGCGGTGTTGGCGGCCACGGGGGCGATGCCGAAGCTGATGGTGATCCGCTGGCCGGCTGCCAGCACATAGCCGTCCGCGCTGAGCTGAGCGCGTATGCGCTCGGCCACGCGCTCGGCCTCCTCGGGCGTGGTGCGCATCAGCAGCAGCACGAATTCCTCGCCGCCAAAGCGTGAGACCAGATCGTCGCTGCGCACATGCTGCTGCAAGGTCCTGGCCACGGCCTGCAGAACGCGGTCGCCACAGTCATGGCCCCAGCTGTCGTTGATGCGCTTGAAGTGGTCTATGTCGCCGATCAGCACGGAAACCGGCGCCATGTGCGAATCGGCCAGGCGCAGCTCGGCGGCCTCCTGGAAGGCGCGACGGTTGAGCAGGTTGGTCAGCGAGTCGTGGTTGCGCTCCTGGCGCAGCGCGGTGAAGACATCGCGCACCGTGCAGGCCAGCAGCATCAGGGTGAACAGCAGAGCAAACGACAGCGTGCTGACCAGAGTCACCAGCCAGTAGGTGGAGCGAGCAATCTCATTGAGGTCGGTGCTGCCCAGGGCCAGCACCAGCAGCGGCCGGGCGGCGGTGTAGCCGGCAAACACCACGTAGGACCAGTAGAGCATTCTCTCCAGCCAATCCTGCGGTGGCCGGCGCCGCAGCATGGCGGGCGCCGGCAGCAACTGCAGCAGGCCCAGGCCTGTGTTGAGCCAATGCACGCGTACCCACAGATCGACCTGGATCCGGCTGTAGTAGTACAGCGCGGCCAGAACCACCGCACCTATGAGCAAACCCAGCACGGGATGGGCCGAGACCCCGTAACGCCCCGCCATGCAGCGCGCAAAGCACCAGGTGCCAAACAGGTACATGGCGCCTGTGTACACGGCCCAATGGTGGAGTTGTTCGCGGGGGGCAATGCTCTGCCATGCAAGCGCCAGGGAAACCAGGGCATAGCCGCCGGCAATCCACAGCAGATAGCGCTGGCGACGCTGCACCAGCCAGCACACGGCCAGCGTGCAGCTGAGCAGCAAAATGCTCAGTGGCGCAATCAGTACATAGAGGCGATCGGTATCGAGTGACACATCCACAGCGTGTTATGCACTTGCAGGTGCGAAAGACGGCGGCTGGCAGCTTCCAAGCCCAGGCATTCAATGGCGCGGCAGCCGCAAGCGTCATTGCATTTTGCATCCGATGTCACCGGCGCTTGCCACTGCATATGCACTGTTCCGCGTTGTGCACAGCGGGTGATATCGGGTCTGCCCGCGCGCAGCCTCAAGTTCCCGGTATTTCTGACGAAAAAGCAAGTCATCTTTTCCGGATTGATGGGCCATGTCGATATGGCGGGGCTTTTCACCGGAAGACGGCCGGCGCTAGTGCGCGTGGCCTGTTGTTTCACCTTTCCTCTGTTCAGTTTTTCCGACGAGAGTTCTACGAATGAAATTTGATCAATGGAGCGTGTCCGCCAAGCTTTGGGGCACGCTGGGCGGCTTGTTGGCGATGATGCTTGCGGTATCGCTGTGGGCACAGTTTGCGGCGGCCCGCGCCATGGACCAGGGCATGCAGACGCTGTCCGAATATGAGAACCGCATCGGTCTGGCCATTCAATGGAAGGGCGCAACGGAAACCACGGGCGAGCGGGTGCTGGCCAGCAATGCCTCCACCGATGAGGAATTGACGCGCCTGCTCGACGGCCGGGTCAAGGAGGGCTCTGGCCTGATCACCAAGCTGCAGGCCGAGATCGTCAAGGGTGCCAGCGAGGCCGACAAGGCTGCGCTGGAGCGCATCGCCAGCATCCGTGCCGAGGTGCTGGCGCTGAACAAGCGGGCCCGCGAGATCAAGTTGACGGGCGATGCCGCGGCGTTCCGCGAGTTCGTCCAGCAACAGTACCTGGGTGCCATCGGCCGCTATGTGGACTCGCTGGAAGTCTTCGTGCAGCTGCAGCGCAGCCAGCGCGATGCGGCCATGGAGCAGGCCCAGGCCGCGCGCCAACAGGCCAGTGTGCTGGCCTGGATTGTCCAGGGCGTGGTGCTCCTGGCTGGACTGGCGCTGGCCTTCGTGCTGACGCGTGCCATCACGCGTCCGCTGGAGCGAGCCGTGCAACTGACCGATGCCATTGCGCAGGGCGACCTTACCGTGTCGGCCGAGGACAGCCGCAAGGACGAATTCGGTCATCTGCTGCGCTCGGTCTCGGGCATGGCGGCACGGCTGCGTGGCCTGGTGACGGAGGTGCGTGACAGCGTGCACTCGATCTCCACTGCATCCACCGAGATTGCCGCCGGGAATCACAACCTGTCTTCGCGCACCGAGCAGACGGCGTCGAACCTGGAGGAAACGGCCGCCAGCATGGAGCAACTGACCGCGACCGTGGGCCAGGCCGCCGACACCGCGCGCCAGGCCAATCACCTGGCCGGCAGCGCCGCCCAGGCGGCCGAGCGCGGGGGCGCCGTGGTGGGCCATGTGGTGGCCAGCATGGACCGCATCAGCGACAGCGCACGCCGCATCTCCGACATCATCGGCGTGATCGACTCCATTGCTTTCCAGACCAACATCCTCGCGCTCAATGCCGCCGTGGAAGCGGCCCGCGCGGGTGAGCAGGGCCGTGGCTTCGCTGTCGTGGCTGGCGAAGTGCGGGCCCTGGCCCATCGCAGCGCAGAGGCCGCCAAGGAGATCAAGGGGCTGATCAGCACCTCGGTCGATGCCGCGCAGGAAGGCTCTGCCCAGGTCGCCCAGGCCGGCCAGGTGATGGATGACATCGTGGGCAGCGTGCGCAAGGTCTCGGACATGATTGGCGAGATCACGGCGTCTTCCACCGAGCAGCGCGACGGCATTGGCCAGGTCAACCAGGCCGTCAGCCATCTGGACCAGATGACGCAGCAAAACGCTGCCCTGGTGGAGGAGTCCGCAGCGGCAGCGGCCGCACTGAGCGACCAGGCGCAGCGCCTGTCGGGCATGGTGGCCGTATTCAAGGTTGGCAACGCTGTGCCAGCCCTGCGATAGCGCGTGCAGAAAAAAAGGACCGCCGGGGGCGGTCCTGTTGCAGAGAAAAGCCGTGGCCCTTGCGGGCCTGCCAGGGTAAGTCAGTGAGAGGGGAGGGAGGAGATAGTCTCCCTGGCTCGGCTGGAAAATGGTTCGTGGTGGTGGCGGATTGCTCCAGTGGCCGTTGGGGCCTTGCCGTTGCGTGACGGGATGCCCATGGCTTGCGGGTGCTGCAATGACATGGGCATCATGATTTTGGAGAGTGCAGGTGTAGGACAGTTCCCTGTGCGATACCTGCTGTTTCCCTTGTTGTGATTGCTTGGGTACCGAAACATGCAGGCACCTTTCGGCTCACGCATCGGCACTACATTGAAGAATTTGTAACTTCTGGGCAATAGGGTTAACCCCTTGCTTCTGGCAACAAAAAGCCCGCACTTGGCGGGCTCTGTCGCAGCTTAGTGGCTGCCGGAGGGCGTGGCAGGCCGCATCTCATATGGCGAAGGGAGTGCGGTCCTTGCCTTCAATCCAGCGGGGCTGCTTGCCGCGGCCGGTCCAGGTCGCACCGGTGGCGGGATCGCGGTACTTGGGAACGCCGACCACGCGGAAACCAGCGCCAGTCTTGGCTTTGGACGAGGGAAAGACATCGGCCTCGGTCAATCCGTATTGGTCGATGATGGTGCGCACCTGGGCAATGGCTCCGGACTTTTCGGTCTTGAGCACTTCGGCGATCTGGGCTTCGAGCTGGGCTTTCTGCTGCAGCAGTGTCTTGTAGTCTGTGGTCATGTATATCAATGAATGTTGATCTGCCAATATAAAGGAATCCGGGAGAGCTTTTGGCAAAGTGAGCCTACACTGCCGCGCAACACCCGGATGACGACAGGCGTATTGTCAGAGAGCCTGTTTGAGAACAGGTTCCCATGTTGCCTGAGTCTAGGCGAGTCTGACGCTGATTTTTGTGGCGTATGGAAACCGGGTCATCGCATCTGCCACCGCTGCGCAGGTGCTGGGAAACAGGGCCGTGTAGCAGGCGCCGGCCACTTTGATGATGCATCGCTTCATGTTTCTCTCCCCTTGAATGACAGGTCTGCCTGCTTATCGGCATCTTTGCATCAAGATGAAACATTTTGTATCCTGCTCCCTGCCGATCCTGGTCAGGGGCCTTCATGGATCCATGGCAGTCCAGGAAGGGCAAGAAAAGGCCGCATGGTGCACCCCAAAAATATGAGGGAGGGAAAAACACAGGGTGCGCGGCGCAAACGGCAGGACCCTGGTGCAAGGCACTGGCGTTTGCGACAAAAAGATCCCGCCTGCAGGGCGGGAAATGTCTGTGTTACAAATTGACACTATAGCATGCATCCGTCCAGGATGTGACGATAACTTGCAAAAACCTGACGACTCAGGCCCCGATGGCGTTGCGAGCAAAGCGCTGCTTGCTCGAAGGGGGCAGCGGATCACCTGCAGCCAGGAAGCGTGCAATTGCAAGGGCAAGTACGCACTCTTTGAGCTCTGGCGGCCGGTGTGTCTCGGATAGGCTCGGTGGGCATCCACAGCCCTCGTTTTTGCCTTTACTACGCATCATGTTTCAAACACTTCGTGCCCGCCTGATCCTCATCTGCGTGGCAATCACAGTGGCCGCGCTGTTCGCGCTGTCCATGGCCACCTTCTGGACGGCGCGCGGCAGCACGCTGTCCGGCATCGACGAAAACATCGGCCAGCTCACGCAGGCCCATGCAGCCGCATTGACCGACTGGGTCCAGGACAAGCAGCGCATCACCGGCTCGCTGAAAACGGCGGTGCAACAGCCGGACCCGATTCCTTTCCTGCTGGCAGGCCAGCAGGCCGGCGGCTTCGATGACGCCTACTTCGTGCATGCGGACAAGCGTGCCGTGTTCACCCATCCCATGCCGGAGAACTACGACGGCACCCAGCGCGACTGGTTCAAGCAGGCCGTGCGGGAAGGCCGTCCGGGCGTCACGCCAGCCTACGTGGACGCCAGCACGGGTGAGCTGACGATCAGCTTTGTCGATCCGGTCGGGGCCTCGGGCGCGATCACGGCCGTCGTCGGCACCGATGTGCGGCTGGCGGCCATGTCCAGGAAAGTGGCGGCCATACGCCCCCAGGAAAAGAGCTTCGCCTTTCTGATGGACGGCGAAGGCCGTCTGCTGGCCTACGCCAGGCCCGAGCTGGCGCTCAAGCCCGCTTCGGCGATTGCACCGGAGCTCGATGCGGCCCTGATCAAGCGCCTGGCCGAGCAGGGCGGACGTGCCGACCTGGTGCTCGATGGAGAGCCGCAGATGGTCTATGCCGCCAAGGTGGAGGGCACGCCCTGGACGCTGGCCGTGGTGATCGACCGCGCACAGGCCACGCATTCCGTAAGCGCGCTGCTGCAGGTGGCCGCCTTCATCACCGCGCTTTCCGTGCTGGGTACGGCCGTGCTGTTGACCGTGGTGCTGCGCCGGATGCTCATGCGCCTGGCCGTGGCACGCGATGCATTGCAGGACATTGCTTCCGGCGAGGGCGATCTGACCCGCCGCCTCACGGCGGCAGGCCGGGACGAACTGGCGCAGATCGGCCAGTCCTTCAATCAGTTCGTGGACAAGATCGCCACGGTGCTGCTGCGCATTCGCGAATCGTCGGAATCGGTGCGCATGGCGTCGGCCGAGATCGCGGGCGGCAACCAGGACCTGTCGTCACGCACCGAGCAGCAGGCCAGCTCGCTGGAGCAGACGGCAGCCGCCATGGAGCAGATCACGGCAACCGTGCAGCAAAACGCGGCCAATGCCCGCCAGGCCAGCGAGCTGGCCACCAGCGCCTCGCAGATCGCCACGCAGGGCGGTGAGGCCGTGGGCCAGGTGGTGCAGACCATGGGTGGCATCGAGGCGTCGGCACGCAAGATCGAAAGCATCATCGGCGTGATCGACTCCATCGCCTTCCAGACCAACATCCTCGCGCTCAATGCTGCCGTCGAAGCGGCCCGTGCCGGCGAGCAGGGCCGTGGCTTTGCGGTGGTCGCCAGCGAGGTGCGCACGCTGGCCCAGCGCAGCGCCACGGCGGCGCGGGAGATCAAGGCGCTGATCGACGATTCCGTGGGCCAGATCGACACGGGCAGCCGGCTGGTGCGCAATGCGGGCACCACCATCGACCAGGCCGTGGACGGCGTGCGCAAGCTCAGTACGCTGGTGGCCGAGATCAGCAATGCCAGCCAGGAGCAAAGCCGTGGCATTGCCGAGGTGGGTAGCGCCATTGGACAGATGGACCAGGTCACGCAGCAGAACGCCGCCCTGGTGGAAGAGGTCACGGCGGCTGCGCAATCGCTGCAGCAACAGGCCTTGCAGCTGGCCCAGGCCGTGGCGGGCTTCAAGCTCGACGAAGGAAACGGCGCCCGCCGCCTGCGCTGAGCGCGGGCAAAACGCCGAGGCGGCGCCTGGTGTCAGGCCGCCTTGGCGCCCCCGGAATGCTCGCAGGCAAAGGCCGGTGTACCGGCCTCGCCCGGCCGCTCGCCCGCCACGAAATACCGGTCCCGGCCGCTGGCCTTGGCCTGGTACAGCGCCGTGTCGGCCGTGCGCAGCAAGGCGCTCAAACCCAGCGGAGGCTGGGCCATGTTCGTGCAGGCGATGCCAATGCTCAGCGTGGGGCAGATGGTTGCGCCATCGCTTGTCTCGATGCGGATTTCGCGCGTGGCTTCGCACAGCCGCTGGGCCACGGCGCTGGCCGTGGTGCAGTCGGCGCCAGGCAGCAGCACGGCAAATTCCTCGCCGCCCAGGCGGCCTATGAGTTCATGCGGGCGCAGCGCCTGCGACAGGCGGGCCGAGACTTCCTGCAGCACCCGGTCGCCAGCGGCATGGCCGTGGCGGTCGTTGGTGTGCTTGAAGTGATCCAGGTCCAGCATCAGCATGGCGCCCGACTGGTGCTCGCGCTGCAGGCGCTCCAGCGTGCGCTGAGCGCGCTCCAGAAAGCTGGTGCGTGCCAGCAGGCCAGTCAGCGCATCGTGGTTCACTGCATGGCGCAGTTTGCTGAGCATGTCCTTGAAGGCCATGAGCGTGCAGGCCACGGCCAGCGGGCCTATGGACAGCATGGCCAGGCCCAGGCGGAACGAGAACGTGGTCTCCAGTTCGGAACTGGGCGAGGTGAGCAGTACATCTGAAAACGTGGCCAGCTTGATGGCACAGCTGGCGAGGTTGAGCAGGGCGACCACGAACAGCCGGTAGCGCATGGCACACAGCAGCATGGCCGGCATGCTCAGGGACAGCGCGCCCGGCCCGCCCAGGTAGATGGCAATGGCCTCGGAGATCACCAGGGCCAACAGCGGCAGCAGGGCCTGCACGATCTGCCTGAACGGCTGGCCACGCCAGGACAGCGGCTCCAGGCTTGCGGGAAAGCTCAACAGAACGGGCAGCAACAGGGTCATGTGCATCAGCTCGCTGCTGAACCACATGGCCATCATGGGCTGCCAGGGCCAATGCATCAGCTGGTGCATGCCCACCGAGCCCAGCACGGCGCCGACCACGCTCACAAGCAGGCTGCACATCACCAGGTGCAGCACCGATGAGGGGGAGCGCATCTGCCGCACCCGCAGCGGCAGGCGCCGCATCATCACCCAGCCGCAGGCCACGGCTGCCAGATCGGCGAAAGTCAGCCACAGGGTCTGGTCAAGCGGGCTGCCCGACAACCATTCGGCCAACGCCATGGCCACGGCGGCCGCCGTCCAGCAGTGTCTATGGCTGTAGGCGGGGCTGCGCAGCATCCAGCCCAGGAGCAGGGCGTTGGACAGCCACAGAGATGACAGATGCCCCGGAGAGCGCAGGCCCAGCGCCACGGCCGAGCACAGAAACAGCACCCCGCCCAGCACAAAGCTGTCCCGCCAGGGCGTTGCAGCTTGTGAAATCCACGGATCTCCAGATACGGCGCGATATGACATATGTCTCCCCTGTGGAGACTGAATGGAGGCACCGGACACTGCGCGCGTTCGTCGGGCATGCCGGGCATGCCCTTGTCATGGGGAACGAGCGGTCCGGCGGGCAGCGGAAAATCGGAAAACCCTCCTTTGGCGTGCTGCGGCAAGCCGCGTAACTGCGGGCAGGCCATGCGTCGGAAGCCGACGGATGCGGGGTAACTTGAGTTCACAAAATTTACGCCTGCGGGGCCAATCTAGCGGAAATGCATGTATTTGCAAGTACTGATCCATCATGCGTGCTGCGCCTTCCCAAGCGGTTTGCCGTGTTCCATCGAGCCCGGCCAATACGGCCGCAGGCGGCAGCCCTGCCCGCGGAGCAGCGTCGCCAAAGGAAGGATGGGATGCATGCTAAGTATTTATGCGAGATCCCAGCCGGGTGACATGCAGCGGCGGAGCATCGGGGTGTGTCGGGGGATTTGTAATTTGTTACTTTTGTTTCTGATAGCCATTACTCTTGCCTGGTGGTGCCCATGTGCCGTCGCTGCTGGGCGATGCGGGATGGGGAAGCACTCCAGATGCGGCGGTTTCGGATGAAACGAGGATCTTGTTGATGAAAGCGACGATTTGCAGCGCATAGAATTGCCGGATTGGTGGATATATCTGCCGAAATGTTGAACACGTCCGAGCCGCAGCCATTGGCTCTTGCCGTTGACGTCCAGGGAGCTGCATGGAATACCGTCTTGATGAAACCGACCGCCAACTGCTGCGCCTGCTGCAGACCAATGCGCGGGCTTCCACCGCGCATCTGGCCCGGCAGATGAATCTGGCGCGCACGACGGTGGTGGCCCGCATTGCCCGGCTGGAGCAGGAAGGCGTGATCGCCGGATACGGCGTTCGCCTGGGTGCGCGCGTGGAGCAGTCTGCGGTGCGTGCGTACTGCGGCATTCGCGTGCAGCCCAAGACGGCCACTTCGGTGATGCAGGCGCTCAACCGTTTCACCGAAGTCGAGGAGGTCTCCGCCGTCAGCGGCCAGTACGACTACATGGTGTTCGTGCGCTGCGAGAGCAACGAAAAGCTCGACGCGCTGCTGGACCGCATAGGCCTGATCGACGGCATACAGCAGACCTATACCTCGGTGGTGCTCAGCCGCAAGATCGACCGGCGCATGACGGCGGCGCTGAGCCAGCTGGCTGAATCTGCCGCCTGAGTCTTCTGCCCGTGCCGGCCGATGGAGAGCCGGGTGGCTGTCCGCATCGACTGTCGGGCATCAGACATTTCCTAGTGAAACTGCCGGGTAGGCAGTGCATTGCCTCGCTCCTATGCTGATGCGGGCCCCGTGGCAGACCGGGGCCTTTGTGTACGCATAACACCAGGAGACAAAGCATGCACCCAGCGCTTCGCAGTGGATGGAAACCCTTGTCATTGATAGCCCTGGCCGCCTTGGCGGCCTGCGGCGGTTCGGGAGACGGCTCCGGCAGCAAGTACAGCGCGGAGATCCGCCGCACGGAGATGGGCATTCCGCACATCAAGGCCAAGGACTGGACGGGCCTGGGCTATGGTGCGGGCTATGCCCAGGCGCAGGACAACCTGTGCACCATGGCCGACTCCTTCCTGACCTACCGCGGGGAGCGTTCGCGCCACTTCGGCGGCGATGCCCAGGCCGTCTATGACAGCACCATCGACCGGCCGCGCAACATCGATTCGGACTTCTTCTTCCGCCATGTCGTCTCCGATGACGCCGTGGCCGCCATGATCCAGGCCCAGCCCGACAAGCTCAAGCAACTGGTCGATGGCTTCGTGGCAGGCTACAACCGCGTGGTGCGCGAGACCCCGGCCGGGGCCAAGACCAATGCGGCCTGCGCGGGCCAGCCTTGGGTGCAGGCCATCACGGCCCAGGACATCTGGCGGCGCATGTATACGGCCAATCTTGCCGGCGGCTACAGCAATTTCGTGGCCCAGATCGCCAATGCCGTGCCACCTGCAGCGGCTGCGGCGGCAACGGCCTCGGCCAAGCCGGCGAAGGGCCGGTCGGCCGCGACGCAGCTGGCCGCGCTCAAGCCGGGCCAGGTGGTGGCGCCATCATTGCAGGTGGGCGGCACCACGGGCATAGGCAGCAACATGTACGGCTTCGGCCAGCAGGCCACGGGCGGCAGCAGCGTGCTGTTCGGCAATCCGCACTGGTACTGGAAGGGGCCGGACCGCTTCTACCAATCGCAGCTCACGATTCCGGGCGAGATCGACGTCAGTGGCGCCAGCTTCCTGGGTATCCCGATGGTGCTGATCGGCTTCAACAACGACGTGGCCTGGAGCCACACCGTGTCCACGGCGCGGCGCTTCGGCCTGTTCATGTACCAGCTGGCCCCCAATGATCCGACCCGCTATGTGCGCGACGGCAAGACCGAGGCCATGCAGGCCAGCAGGATCACCGTGAGCGTGCGCAATGCCTCCGGCGGGCAGGACCAGGTCACGCGCACGCTGTACAAGACCGTGCACGGCCCCGTGGTCAACCTGGGCGCCATGGACCCGGCGCTGGGCTGGACCACGCAGAGCGTGTTCGCCATCCGCGACATCAACGCCTACAACTACCGCACCTTCCGCAACTGGCTGCGCTGGAACCAGGCCAAGTCGCTGGACGAGTTCATCCGCATCCAGAAGGAGGAGTCGGCCATTCCCTGGGTCAACACCGTCGCTGCGGGACGCGGCAACGCCCAGGTCTGGTATGCCGACATAGGCGCCGTGCCCAACGTGCCGCCCGCGCAGCTGCAGGCCTGCGCCACGCCGGCCTCGGCGGCCATCAACGCGGCGCTGCCCCAGGTGCCGGTGCTGGCCGGCGGCAGCAGCCAGTGCGACTGGGGCTCGGATGCGGATTCGGTGCAGGCCGGCGCCATCGGCCCGGCACGCATGCCCAGCCTGCTGCGTGGCGACTACGTGGGCAACATGAACGACAGCTACTGGCTGTCCAATGCCTCGGCACCGCTGACCGGCTATCCGGCCATCTTCGGCTCCACCTCTTCTGCCCAGAGCCTGCGCACGCGCCTGGGCCACACCATGGCGCTGCAGCGGCTGGCGGGCACGGACGGCTATCCGGGCAAGCTGGCCACCAGCGACATCGTTCGCCAGATGGTGCTGGACAGCCGTGTGTACAGCGCGCGTTTCAAGGACGAGGCATTGGCCCAGGTCTGTCCAGGCCCCGTGTCCTCGGCGGGTGAAACGGTGGACGTATCGGCTGCCTGCACGGCGCTGCAGGCCTGGGACGGCACGGGCACGGCGGCATCCAGGGGCTCCCATGTCTGGGACGAGTTCTGGAAGCGCGTGGCCAGCCAGATCAAATCGGCCGACCTGTATGCCGTGCCCTTCGATGCGGCCGACCCCGTCAACACGCCGCGCGGCATCAAGCCCACGGCCAAGGCGGCGCTGCAAAAGGCGTTCGCCGAAGCAGTGAAGGCCGTGCAGGCCAGCGGCTTTGCCATGGATGCGGCGCGTGGCACCGTGCTGTTCTCGCAGCGTGGCGGAGAGAAGACGGCGCTGTATGGCGGATGCGGCGAGGTGGGCTACTTCACCATCACCTGCTCGGAAAACAAGATAGAGCAGGGCGGCTACAGCATGGACGGGCAGCCGCACGGCAACAGCTACATGCAGGTGGTGAGCTTCCCGGCGGCCGGAGTGGAGGCCCATACCTTCCTGACCTTCTCGCTGTCGGACGATCCTGCCTCGGCCCACTATGCGGACTACACCAAGGCCTACGGTGCGCGCCAGTGGCTCAAGCTGCCGTTCACCGACAGCGCCATCCAGGCCAGCCCGGCCTACAAGACGCAGACCGTGAGCGAGTGACATCCGCTGTCCGGCGTGATGCAGTGCCCGCCTGAAGGGGCTGCATCAGGCATGCAATGCAAACGGGGGCCCAGGTCCCCGTTTCGCTTGACTGGTTGCCTGGCTCAGTCCACCACGACGCGGGCCTGGCCCGCTTCCATGCGGCCGACGATGGCTGCATCGCCAAAGCCCTGTTCGGCAAACAGCGCAAGCACCTGGTCCGCCACATCGGGCGTGCACGATACGAGCAGGCCGCCCGAGGTCTGCGGATCGGTCAGCAGCGCGCGCTGGGCATCGGTGATGCCGGCGCCCAGCACCACCTGCGTGCCATATGAGGCCCAGTTGCGGCCCGAGGCGCCCGTAATGACGCCCTGCTCGGCAAAGCCCTGCACCGTGGGCAGCACGGGCAGGCTGCGGCTGTCGATGCGCGCCGTCAGGCCCGCGCCGCGTGCCAGTTCCAGGCCGTGGCCCAGCAGGCCGAAGCCCGTCACATCGGTCAGCGCGTGCACGCCGTCCATCTTGCCCAGCGCCGTGCCGGGGCGGTTGAGCAAGGTGGTTGCCTCCACCATGGCGCGGTAGCCGGCTTCGTCCAGCAGGTTCTTCTTGAGCGCGGCCGACAGAATGCCCACGCCCAGCGGCTTGCCCAGGATCAGCACGTCGCCGGCCCGGGCGTCGGCATTGCGCTTCATCTGGCGGGGGTTGACGATGCCGATGCCGACCAGGCCGTAGATGGGCTCGACCGAGTCGATGGAGTGGCCGCCGGCCAGCGGAATGCCGGCATCGCGGCAGACCGATTCGCCGCCTTCCAAGATCTTGGCAATGGTGTCGTGCGGCAGCACATTGATGGGCATGCCCACGATGGCCAGGGCCATCAGCGGCTGGCCGCCCATGGCGTAGATGTCGGACAGCGCATTCGTTGCGGCGATGCGGCCGAAGTCATACGGATCGTCCACGATGGGCATGAAGAAATCCGTGGTCGCCACGATGGCCTGCTCGTCGTTGATGCGGTAGACGGCGGCGTCGTCGGCGGTCTCCGTGCCCACCAGCAGGTCCGGGAAGAACTGCTTGGGCAGCGCGCTCTTGCCGATCAGCTCCGCCAGCAGGCCCGGCGCGATCTTGCAGCCGCAGCCGCCGCCATGGGACAGCGAGGTGAGTCGGGGAGCTTGGGAGGTGTCTGTGGTCATGGAGCAATCCGGCGAACGGGGGCGATCGCAGTAGTGGAAAAAGTGTGCCTGCCGCCAGCGAGGCGGCGCGCCATATTATGGGCGGGCACGGCGGGCGGCCATGGTACAAGCGGGCATGTCCAAGTCTTTCGCTCATGACCGCGCATCCGTGGACTGCGATCCCGAGACGGTGGTCGGCGTGGAGCAGCGCGGCTTCAACGCCTGGCCGGCCCAGCGCACCGTGCTCTGCGGAGACTGGCTGCTGCGCGCCGCGCAGGGCCATACCAAGCGGGCCAACTCGGCCAATGCCCATCAGCCCGGCGCCCGCCTTGGCGCCTTGCTGGCGCAGATCGAAGCCTTCTACCAACGCCAGGGCCTGCCGCCCGTCTTCCGCCTCTCGCCCCTGGCCAGCCCCGAGGCCGATGCCCAGCTGGCGCAGGCCGGCTACCTGCTGGCCGATCCTTCGCTCGTGATGCGCGCAGCCTTGGCGGACATGGCGCAGCCGGCGGACGGAAAAGGCTGGACCCTCGCCATGGATGCCCGGCCCGGTGCGGCCTGGCTGCAAGGCTTTGCCGAGGCCAGCGCCGTGCCGCCCCGGCACAGGCAGGCGCATCACCACATGCTGCAGTCCATTGCCTGGCCCGCCGCCTTTGCCACGCTGCGCGTCGGGGGCGAGGTGGCCGGGTTCGGCCTGGCCGTGCTGGAGCGCGGCTGCGTGGGCCTGTATGACATCGTCATCGCACCTGCAATGCGCGGGCGGGGGCTGGGCCGTGCGCTGGTGTGCGGCCTGCTGCACTGGGGACGGACGCAGGGGGCGCAATGGGCCGAGCTGCAGGTGAGGGCTCCCAACCGGGTGGCGCGCGGGCTGTATGAAAGCCTGGGCTTTCATCCGCTCTACGCCTATCACTACCGCCTGCCTGCCGCGGCGCCTTGATGTGCCGCAGCGACTAAGAAAGGATGATGACCCAGCGCGACACTCCGGGTGCTCCGAGGCGGGCGATATGTGAAAAAATGCTTCGATGCGCCGTCGTGGTGCAATGCATGGATTTCCCGTTCAAGGAGCCTTGGTTGGCTGTTCGCATAAATCGCTCACAGCGCTCGCAGCGCTCACTTCTCCCATCCCGCAGGTGGTGCATGGGTGGCAGGATCAAGGGCCTGCCGCCAGCCTGGGCCTGGGTGGCCGTGTGCCTGCTGGCGCTGCAAACGGGTTGGGTGGGGCTGGTGGGGCAGGCGCACGCCGAACCATCGGCCGACGAGCATGAGCTGGGCGTGACACGCACAGTCTTAGGCATCCTGGGCTACACGCGCTGGCCCACGGAAAGCGCGGTGCTGCGGCTGTGCGTGGTGGGCTCCACCGAATATGCCGATGACCTGCTCAATGGTGCCCCGCAGACCGTGGGCAGCCAGCGGCTGGAAGTCCGGCGCGTCGTGCTTTCCGATGCGCGCATCCTGGCCGAATGCGAAGGCATCTATGCCGGCCAGCTCGATGAAGCGGCCTGGCGCAAGCTCATGGAGCAACTGGCCGGACGGCCGCTGCTGACCATCAGCGAGCGGGGCGAGCTGTGCCGCATCGGCGCCATGTTCTGCCTGCGCCGCCGTGGCGAGGGCGCGGGCTTCGAGGTCAGCCTCGACTCCGTGGCACGCAGCGGCCTGCGCGTCAATCCCAAGGTGCTGCAGCTTGCGCGCCACAGGACGTTGCCATGAAGTTGTTCCTGTCCGGCAGCGCCTCCCTGCGCAACGTGATCCGCCGCGCGCACATGCGCATGGCGGCGGTGGCCATTGCGCTGGCGGGCGCGCTGCTGCTCATCGTCGGCGTGGCCACCCTGCGTCTTTACCTGTCCAACAACCTGCATCTGGTGGCACGTTCGCTGGCCTATACGGTCGAGGCATCGCTGGTCTTCGGTGACCGTGACGAGGCTGCCCGCGTGCTGGACCAATTGCTGCGCGGCGAAGGCGTGGCCCATGCCGAGGTTTTCGATGCCGAGCAGCGCCCGTTCGTGCAGTGGTCGGGCCATGGCGGCTCGGCGCTGTCCAGCGTGGGTGAACTGCTGGCCATAGGCATAGGCCTGCCGCGCGCCGAGGCCGATGTGCGCCAGGATGGCCGCCTGGTCGGGAGCGTGCAGCTGTCCAGCGATGGCGTGGGCCTGGTCCGCTTTCTGGGCGCAGGCTTCATCGTGCTGGTGCTGTGCGTGGGCGTGAGCGGCTATGTGGGGCTGCGCCAATCGCGCCGCATGCTGCGCGACATTGCCGAACCGCTGCAGCAGTTGGCGCGCGTGGCGCACGCCGTGCGCCATGACCGGTCCATGGACCAGCGCGTGCCGCTGGCGCGCATTGCCGAACTGCGCGAGTTGGGAGACAACTTCAATGCCCTGCTGGCCGAGCTGCAGACACGCCACGAGCGGCTGCAGCAGCAAAATTCGGCCCTGGAGCGCCAGGCTTCGCGAGACAGCCTCACGGGGCTGGCCAACCGCCTGCATTTCGAGCAGCGCCTGCAGCAGGCGCTGGACAACGCGGCCGAAACCGGGCAGAAGCTGGCCGTGCTGTTTCTGGACAACGACCGCTTCAAGCAGGTCAACGACGCGTACGGCCATGCCGTGGGCGATGTGCTGCTCAAGGCCGTAGGCGCAAGACTGCGCTCGCAGGTGCGCGAGAGCGATCTGGTCGCGCGGCTGGGCGGCGATGAGTTCGCCATCCTGCTCTATCCCGTGGGCGGGGGCGGCGATGCGCAGATGGTGCGGGACAAGATAGAGGCCGCCATGCATGAGCCTTTGGTGGTCAGCGAAGGCGTGGTGCTGCAGCCTTCGGTCAGTGCGGGCGTGGCCCTTTTTCCCAAGCATGGCCAGAGCATGGAGACGCTGATGCGCCATGCCGACCAGGCCATGTACCAGGCCAAGGCCATGCGCCAGGCCGAACGAGTCACAGGAGGATGACATGTTGAAACGACGGAGCTGGACCCGGATGTGCGGCGCAGGTGCGGCCGCTGTGCTGGCCCTTGCGCTGGCGGGCTGCAAGGCGGCGCCCGAGGCGCCGCCTACGCCGCAGGGCCTGACCGAGCAGCAGCAGCAAGTGCTGCGCAGCCAGGGCTTTGCACAGGCGGAGCAGGGCTGGGAGCTGCAGATGTCGGGCAAGCTGCTGTTCGGCTTTGACTCGGCCGAAGTCGGCGCCCAGGCGCGCACCAAGGTGCTGGAACTGGGGCGGGCGCTCAAGGGCGTGGGCATAGAGCGGCTGCGCGTGGAAGGCCATACGGACGATCGCGGCAGCGATGCCTACAACATGCGCCTGTCGCTGCGCCGCGCCGAAGCCGTGGCCGATGTGCTTGCCGAAGCCGGCCTGGCGCGCCAGGATATCGAGGTCAAGGGCCTGGGCCGCGCCATGCCCGTGGTGCCCAGCGATGCGGCGGAGAACCGCCGCGTGGCCATCGTCGTGCCCTTGCAATAGCCGGAACCTGGCTGGGATCAGAGTCGGGGGGATTGGCGGAAAGCAGCAGGAGTCGAACCTACCCAGGAGCGGCTGACGCCCCTGACCGGGTTTGAAGCCCGGGCGCACCACCGGGTGCGTATGCTTTCCAGGATGTTAGGCACCCCCTGAGCGGCTGGCGCCGCTTCCCCCTCTCTACTCGCTGCGCGAGGGAGGGGGACGACGCCATCGGCTAGGCGCCCCCGCCGCGAGGCGGCTCTTGCTCGGCGTCCCTGGGTTGGGCCGCGCCATTGCAGGTGCTATGCCCAAAACCGGCTATTGTAGCGGTCCCATGGGAGCGTTATGGCTCAGCTTTTGGGTGGGGTGAGCGAATTTCCGCCAGTGGTCCACTGCACATCGGGGCGCAGCAGGTGGGCGTCGCGCAGGCGGCGGGTGTAGCCGATGCGGTCGAAGAATTCGAGGATCTGGATGGCGCGCTTGCGGCCCAGGCCTGTGGCATCGCGAAAGGCGTGGGCCTGGATTTCGCCGTTGGGGGTGGCGGCGGCCAGTTCGCGCACCAGGGCGGCGAGTTCGTCCGTGCGGGCGGCGGAGTAGAACAGGTCCTTGGTCACCTGAAACAGCAGTCCCTGGCGCGCGAGCTTGCGCAGCAGCTGGCGCACGGTTTCCTCGCCGATGGCGTTGTCGCGTGCCAGGTCGCGCACCCAGGGCGGGTCGTAGCGGCCGGCTTCGATGGCCGGCAGCAGTTTCTGGGCGATCTGTGTTTCGCTGTCCGACAGTTGCACGCTGTGGCCGGGCAGGTGCAGCCAGGCGCCGCTGGCGGCCAGGCTGCCATCCTGCAGCAGCGTTTGCAGCAGGCCTTTCCACAGCGCGTCATGTCCTGCATGGACCAGGCCGGACAGTGCCATGCGGCGCAGGCGTGCCGCGTTCACACCGGGCTCGTCGGGGTTTTTTTCGTGAAAGCGCGCCATGCTGTCCAGCACCTGGCCGCGCAGCTGCGTCCAGCGTGCGTCACCCAGCAACAGCGTGTCGCCCTCGGCCAGTGGAAGTCGGTGCAGCCGGTGCCCCACGTTGTCCGTGGCCACGGATGCGCGGCCTGTCAGGCGCATGAGCTGCGACGTGGCAATGCCGTGCGCCGCGCCTTGCACCAGCGCGCTGGCGTCCCCGGTGGCAATCAGCGATTCCAGCGCCTGCAGATAGGCCGTGCGCTCGGGGCTGCGGCGCTTGCGTGCGGGAGCAAAGGGGTCGATGACGCTGCCGCCCGCAATCGTACGGTTGGCCTGGGCATTGCGCACGATGAGCCGGTCGCCGGGTTGGGCATGTACGGGCATGTCCAGCACCAGTTGGACGATGGCCTGCTCGCCGGGACCCAGCGGCTGGTCCTGCAGCAGGGCCACGTGGGCCGTGCAGCGCGCCGTACCGATGTGCACATGCACAGGCGTCCATTGGGCCAGTGATGGCGCATCGGCCAGCAGTTGCAGGCGCACGTCGATCCGGTCGCTGGCCTGCAGCAGCCGTGCGTCGGCGATCCAGTCGCCGCGCGTGATGGCTTCCTTGGCAATGCCCGGCAGGTTGAGCGCGCAGCGCTGTCCGGCCAGGCCCCGCTCGCTGGCCTGGTTCTGGGCATGCAGGCTGCGCACGCGCACCTCGGTGCCCGAGGCCGAGTGCACCAGCGTGTCGCCGACTTTCACCTGCCCGCCGAACACGGTGCCCGTGACCACGGTGCCCTGGCCCGGCAGCGTGAAGCTGCGGTCCACGGCCAGGCGGAACAGTCCGTCGCTGGCCCGCGCGGGAATGGACTGGGCGCGCGCCATGAGGTGCTCGCGCAGCTGCGCCACGCCCGCGTCACCGGGCTGGGCGGCGGCGGTGGGAAAGACCGGGGCGCCGGCCAGCGCCGTGGGCGCCAGCAGGGACTCGATCTCGGCACGCACCTGCTGCAGGCGCTCGGGCGTGGCGCGGTCGGCCTTGGTCAGGGCCACGGTGGCTTCGCGCACGCCCAGCAGCTGCAGGATGTCCAGGTGCTCGCGCGTCTGCGGCATGACGCCGTCGTCGGCCGCCACCACCAGCAGGGCGTGGTCTATGCCCACGGCGCCTGCGGCCATGGTGTGCACGAATTTTTCGTGGCCGGGCACGTCGATGATGCCCAGTACCTCGCCATTGGGCAGCGGCGTGTAGGCATAGCCCAGCTCGATGGAGATGCCGCGCGCCTTCTCTTCCTTGAGGCGGTCGGTGTCCACGCCCGTGAGCGCGCGCACCAGGGTGGTCTTGCCGTGGTCGATGTGGCCGGCGGTGCCAATGATCATGCGTTCGTCCTCAGGCGATGTGCAGCAGCGGCAGCTGTTCGGTGAAGGCCGGCTCGTCGGCTGCCTCCAGGCAGCGCAGGTCCAGCCACAGCGCGTCGTCATGCAGCCGGCCGATGACGGGGCGGGGCAGGCCGCGCAGGCCCGCTTCAAGCCGGGTGAGCTGGCGGCCGGCCTGGCGACCGTCGGCCGGATGCAGTCGCAGGCCCCAGCTGGGCAGGTTCTCCACGGGCAGGGCGCCGCTGCCGATCTGGCTGTTCATCTCGGCGGTTTCCACCACATAGCGGCTGCCCAGCGCCTGCTGCACCAGCGGCTGCAGCGCCTGCGCGCGGGCCTGCATGTCGGCCTGGGGGCGCGTGAACAGGCGCAGCGTGGTCAGGCGCTCGGCCAGCTTTTCTGGGTGCAGGTACAGGCGCAGCGTGGGCTCCAGCGCGGCCAGGGTGAGCTTGCTCACGCGCAGCGCGCGCTTGAGCGGGTGTTTCTTGATGCGGGCGATCAGGTCCTTGCGGCCCACGATCAGGCCGGCCTGCGGACCGCCCAGCAGCTTGTCGCCACTGAAGGTGACGATGTCGGCGCCCGACTCGATGGTCTCGCGCACCGTGACCTCGTAGGGCAGGCCCCATTCGCGCAGATCGAGCAGGGTGCCGCTGCCCAGGTCCACCACCATCTGCAGGCCGTGCGCATGGGCAATGGCTGCCACCTCGGCGTCGCTCACGGCCTTGGTGAAGCCGGTGATGGCGTAGTTGCTGCAATGCACCTTCATGAGCAGGCCGGTGTGTTCGCCGACAGCGCCTTCGTAGTCGCGCGCATGGGTGCGGTTGGTGGTGCCCACCTCGACCAGGGTGGCGCCCGCGCGCGTCATCACGTCGGGGATGCGGAAGGCCCCGCCGATCTCCACCAGCTCGCCGCGCGAGACGATGACCTCGCGCCCGCCCGCCAGCGTGGCCAGGGTCAGCAGCACGGCGGCGGCGTTGTTGTTGACCACGGTGCAGGCCTCGGCGCCCGTGAGTTCGCAGACCAGGGATTCGATCAGGTCGTCGCGGTCGCCACGGCCGCCGTCCTCCAGGTCGTACTCCAGGTTGGCCGGCGCCGTCATGGCGGCCACCACGGCGTCCACGGCCTCCTGCGGCAGCAGGGCGCGGCCCAGGTTGGTGTGCAGCACCGTGCCCGTGAGGTTGAAGACCGTGCGCAGACGGGGTGCAAAGCGCCGCGCCAGGCGCAGGCCGGCCGCCTGGATCACCTCAGTGATGCCGGGCGCGCCTGCATCGGGCTCGCCGGACCGCAGCCGCTGCTGCGCATCGGCCCGCATCTGTGCCAGTGTCTCGCGCACGGCCTGGGTGCAGGCATCAAGGCCGTGGCGCTCGCGCAGCGCGAGCATGTCGGCGCTCAGCAGCACCTTGTCCACGGCAGGCAGGCGCAGCGCGGACGGGGTGGAGGAAGCGGCAGAGGTGGCGGCGGTATCGGTCATGGTGTGCGAAAGGGTCAGGCAGCAGGCGTGGCGGGGTCGATCAGCGCGTCGCCGGCCTCGTCCTGCTCCTCGGCAAAGGCCACGTAGAGCAGGGGATTGGCGCTGGCGCGCTGAAAGCGCGTCTCCTCGCCCATCAGCAGGTCCAGCATCAGCGAGGCCAGGTCGTCGGCCAGGGGCTCGGCCATCGGGTCCTTTTCCTGGTTGACCACCTTGCGGTAGCTGCCGCATTCCTCGCAGGTCTCGGCCAGCACGGTATCGCCTGCGCCATCGATGCCCTGGTACTCGACGCCCTTGGTCGACTCGCAGTGGGAGCACTTGACGCGCACCATGTGCCACTCCGTGCAGCAGGTGCCGCAGTGCAGGTAGCGATGGCCTGCGGCCTTGCCGCCAATGCGCAACACGCTGGCCACGGGCTCGCTGGCGCAGACGGGACAGATCGAGGCGGGATCGGTATAGGGCACGTCGCGTGCGTTCAGGCCGCTGGCGCGCGTGGCAAACACCACCTGCAGCGCAGCCATCACAAAGGGCGCCATGCCCACGTGGCGGGCCGCCACTTCCTTTTGCAGCAGCCGCTGCGCGATCTCGTCACGCCCGGCCGTGTCCAGCGCGCGCAGCTCCTGCAGCAGCGGCTGCAGCGGCGCTGGCAAGCCGTCGGCGCCCGACAGGGCATCGAGCATGCGGTCCAGCACGCCATGCCAGGCGGCATCGATATGGTCGGCGGCAGGCAGCAGCGGCATGGAATGCTCCTGCGCCCGCGCGATCAGCGCCGCATCGGGCTCGGCCAGCGTCAGCTGCCCGGCCGCCTTGGCCTGCGCGTCCACGATCTGCGCCACAAACCGCAGGTAGTCGGCAATCGGATTGCCCTCGGCCAGCTGCCGCAGCCGCGCCGCCCGCTCGACGAACAGCGCCGGCAACTGCGGCAGCAGCACGCGCGGAAAACTGGTGTGGTCCAGCGACTCGATATCGCCGGGTTGAAGAATGCGTTGCATTGGAATGAATCCCAAAAAAACAGCCGCCCGGATCGCTGGGCGGCTGGGTGCTCAGGCTGATGCCTAGTATGACGCCATGTCTGTGAAAACTGGCGCGGCCCAAGGCGAGGGGCACCGAGGAAGGGCCGTCCCGCACCGAGGGTGCCGTCCCCCTCCCTCGCGCGGCGAGTAGAGAGGGGGAAGCGGCGTAAGCCGCTCAGGGGGTGTCAGTCATTATCACCGGTCATCTTGCGATACCACCCCCGGTGGTGCTGCTTGGCCCAGGCCCGTGTCACCGTGCCGTACAGCATGGCGCGGATGGTGCCCCGGGTCCAGATGGCCGCGTACACGTGCATGATGATCAGGCCGATCATCCACACGCCCGCGATGGCGTGCACCACCGAGGCGGCGCGCACCACGTTGACGGGCAGCGTCCACCAGGCGCGCCACATGAGCGCGCCGGTCACGGTGATCGCCAGCATGCCGATGACCAGGCCCCAGAACAGCAGCTTCTGGCCGCCGTTGTACTTGCCCTGCTCGGGCATGTCGTGGTCGTCGCCGTCGATCATCTTGTTGACGTTCTTGAGCCACTCGATGTCGCGCGGCTCGACCACGTTCAGGCGCCAGAAGCGCAGCGCCATGATGATGAAGAACAGCGCCATCACCACCCCGATGTAGGGGTGCAGGATGCGTGTCCACGGCCCGCCGCCGAACAGTTGCGTGAGCGGGAAGAAGGCCGGGTGGAAGAACGCCAGGCCCGACAGTGCCAGCAGGATGAAGCAGATGCCGACCACCCAGTGGTTGGCACGCTCCGATGCGTTGTAGCGCACCAGGTCACGTGGGTTGCGTTTCATCGGCGGGCCTCCTTTTCAGCGGCTTCCTGGTCCTTGCGGTCCATTTCGTCTTCCAGTTCCTTGGACACGTCGTTCGGGCCCTTGGTGATGTAGTGGAACAGGCTGCCGACGGCAGCTGCGCCCAGCGCGGCCATGGCCAATGGCTTGGCCACGCCCTTCCACAGGGACACCATGGGGCTGATCTTCGGGTCGTCGGGCAGGCCCTTGTACAGCGAAGGCTTGTCCGCGTGATGCAGCACGTACATCACATGGGTGCCGCCCACGCCCTGCGGGTCATACAGGCCCGCCTCGGCATAGCCGCGCCGCTTGAGGTCGCCGATGCGGTGCTCGGCCTGGTCCTTCATCGCCTCCTTGGTGCCGAACATGATGGCGCCGGTGGGGCAGGTCTTGACACAGGCAGGCTCCCGGCCGACGGCCACGCGGTCCGAGCACAGCGTGCACTTGTAGGCCTTGTGGTCCTTCTTGGAGATGCGCGGGATGTTGAACGGGCAGCCCGTGACGCAGTAGCCGCAGCCCACGCATTGGTCCTGCTGGAAGTCCACGATGCCGTTGCTGTACTGCACGATGGCGCCCGGCGAGGGGCAGGCCTTCAGGCAGCCCGGGTCCTCGCAGTGCATGCAGCCGTCCTTGCGGATCAGCCACTCCAGGTTGCCGGTCGCTTCGTTCTCGTACTCGGTAAAGCGCATGACGGTCCACGACTGATCCGTCAGATCGGTCGGGTTGTCATAGACGCCGGCCGCGCAGGTGCCGATTTCGTCGCGCAGGTCGTTCCACTCCATGCAGGCGGTCTGGCAGGCCTTGCACCCGATGCACTTGGAGACATCGATGAGCTTGGCCACCTCGCCGCTGTGCGTTTCGCGCGCACTGGGGGCAGGCGTCGTCGTGGCCGAGCGACGCTTGATATCGAGAGACATGGTTGATGACATCAGCTGCTCCTTAAACCTTTTCCACCTTCACGAGGAAGGTCTTGGATTCCGGGGTAAGGCTGTTGCCATCGCCCACCGATGCCGTCAGGTTGTTGGCCATGTAGCCCTTGCGGCCCGTCGACGAGAAGCCCCAGTGAATGGGCACGCCCACGTGGTGGATGGTCTTGCCATCGATCTTCATGGGCTTGATGCGCTTGGTCACCACGGCGGCCGCCTTGACGAAGCCGCGCTTGGAGCTGACCTTCACATGCTGGCCCGTCTCGATGCCCAGTTCCTTGGCCAGCGCCTCGCCGATTTCCACGAACTGCTCGGGCTGAACGATGTTGTTCAACTGAACGTGCTTGGTCCAATAGTGGAAGTGCTCGGTCAGGCGGTACGTCGTGCCCACATGCGGGAACTCGCTGGGCGAGCCTGCCGAATCCTTGGCGGAGTCGAAGATGCGGGCGGCCGGGTTGATGACAGCCAGCTTGTTGTCGGGATACATGGGGTTGTATCCCAGCGGGTTGTCGAAGGCCTCGTAGTGGGTGGGGAACGGTCCCTCGTTCATGCCCTTGCGGGCGAAGAAGCGCGCTACGCCCTCGGGGTTCATGATGAACGGATCGGTGGTCTCCGGCGGCATGGTCGGACCCATGTCGGGCACGTCGGCGCCGCCCCAGGCCTTGCCGTTCCAGCGGATCAGCGTGCGCTGGGGATTGAACGGCTGGCCGTTGCGGTCGCACGAGGCACGGTTGTAGAGCACGCGGCGGTTGGCCGGCCAGGCCCAGGCCCAGTTCAGCGTATTGCCTATACCCGTAGGGTCGCTGTTGTCGCGTCGGGCCATCTGGTTGCCGGACGAGGTCCAGCAGCCAGCCCAGATCCAGCAGCCGCCCATCGTCGTGCCGTCGTCGCGCATCTCGCCGAAGCCGGCGAGCTGCTCGCCTGCCTTGCGGATGAGCTTGGTCGGGTCCTTGGGGTCGAACAGGTCCACCAGCGCGCGGCCGTTGTACTCCTTGGCGATCTCTTCCGAAGTCGGATGATCGGCATGGGCATACGGCCACCACAGCTTGGTGATCGGCTCGGGGAACTTGCCGCCGTCCTTCTCGTAGGCCTGCTTCAGGCGCAGGTGCAGGGCCGACATGATGGCGATGTCGGTCTTGGCTTCGCCCGGGGGCTCGGCCGCCTTCCAGTGCCACTGCAGCACACGCGAGGAACTGACGACGGCGCCGTCCTCCTCGGCAAAGCAGGTCGTGGGCAGGCGGAACACCTCGGTCTGGATGGATGCCGAATCCACGTCGTTGAACTCGCCGTGGTTCTTCCAGAACTCCGACGTTTCGGTGACCAGCGGGTCCATGATCACCAGGAACTTCAGCTTCTTGAGGCCTTCGCGCACATTGTTGCTGTTCGCAAGAGCCGCCAGCGGGTTGAAGCCCTGGGCGATGTAGCCGTTGATCTTGCCCTGCGCCATCATGTCGAACACCTGCAGCATGTCGTACTGCTTGTCCAGCTTGGGCAGGTAGTTGAAGGCCCAGTTGTTCTCGGCCGTGGCCGCCGGTCCCCACCAGGCCTTCATGAGGCTCACGTGGAACTTGGGCGTGTTCGACCAGTAGTTCATCTGGCCCGGGCGCATGGCCTTGGGCGTGCGCGCGTCGATGTACTTCTGGTAGTCCTGCTCGCCTTCGTTGGGCAGCGTCAGATAGCCTGGCAGCGAAGCCGACAGAATCCCCAGGTCCGTCAGGCCCTGGATGTTGGAGTGCCCGCGCAGCGCATTCATGCCGCCGCCGGCCACGCCGATGTTGCCCAGCAGAAGCTGCACCATGGCGCCCGTGCGCAGGATCTGCGCACCCGTGGTGTGCTGTGTCCAGCCCAGTGCGTACAGGATGGTTGCGGCGCGGCCCGGCACTGCCGTCGAGGCCAGCTTCTCGCACACATGCAGGAATTTTTCCTTGGGCGTGCCGCAGGCGCTCTCCACCTTCTCGGGCGTATAGCTGGCGTAGTGGCGCTTGAGCCATTGGTACACGCAGCGCGGATGCTGCAGGCTGGCGTCCACCTTCACGTAGCCGTCGGCGTCGAGTTCATAGTCCCAGCTGGACTTGTCGTACTTGCGGGTCTGTGGGTCGTAGCCCGAGAAGATGCCCTCGTCGAACGCAAACTCCTCCTTCACGATGTACGAGAAGTCGGTGTAGTTCCTCACGTACTCGTGATGGATCTTGTCGTTCGTCAGCAGATAGTTGATCACGCCACCCAGGAACACGATGTCCGAGCCCGACCGGATGGGGGCGTAGAAATCGGCCACGGAGGCGGAGCGGTTGAAGCGCGGATCGACCACCATGAAGTGCGCACCGTTGTGCTCCTTCGCTTCGGTCACCCACTTGAAACCGCAGGGATGTGCTTCAGCGGCATTGCCGCCCATGATCAGGATAACGTCCGCGTTCTTGATGTCGACCCAATGGTTCGTCATCGCTCCACGGCCAAACGTCGGGGCAAGACCTGCCACCGTCGGGCCGTGTCAGACACGTGCTTGGTTATCGAGTGCGAGCAGGCCCCAGGAGCGGGCCACCTTGTGTGTGACGTAGCCGGCTTCGTTGCTGGAGGCCGAGGCGGCCAGCATGCCGGTGGTCAGCCAGCGGTTCACCGTCTGGCCCTTGTCGTTTTGCTCGACGAAGTTCGCGTCGCGGTCGTCCTTGAGCAGCTTGGTGATGCGGGTCAGCGCCTCATCCCAGGACATGCGCTTCCACTCGGTGGAGCCGGGCGCGCGGTACTCGGGATACTTCAGGCGGTGCGGGCTGTGGACGAAGTCCAGCAGCGATGCGCCCTTTGGGCACAGCGTTCCGCGGTTGACGGGGTGGTCGGGATCTCCCTCGACGTGGATCACCGACAGCTTGGCGTTCTTGACGCCATCGCTCAGCGAATACATCAGGATGCCGCAGCCTACCGAACAGTAGGTGCAGGTCTGGCGGGTGACCGTGGTGGCGGCCAGCTTGAACTGGCGCACTTCAGCCAGGGCGGCCGTGGGCGAGAAACCCATCAACGCCAGGCTGGATCCGGCCAGAGTCGAACCAGTCACTTTCATGAACTGGCGTCTGGAGAATTGGACCATGTGGGGTACCTTCTAATAGAAATTGACGCTTGTAAGCAAATTCTACGAGTGCACCCCGAAAACAATCCGGGAAATAACCCTTAATCCCGAGTCGGCCTGTGCGGCATTCATGCGCGGCCTCCCCGCTGCACCTTGCTGCGCGGGGCTTGCCGGCCCGGTGTCCGGCTGATTCATCAGTTGAATTGATTATCTGGTTTGAAGGCTTCGGATATTTTGTTTTATATCAATCCGGCATTCATTGGCTGGCTGAATGGCGTCGATCAATCCAGTCTATTGGGTGAATGCGAACCATTTGCGCCGATTGAATTGCCGAATGGGGTTTTTGGCCTCCCCCGGGAGCGGAGGCCGGGGTGGATCAGCGTGCCGGCGGGCCTGGATCGCGCGGGGCATGCTTGAGGCCCAGATCATCCGACGTCTGATATTCAGCATGCGCCAAACCCGTCTTGTTCACCGATGGGTTCACCGTTTGGGCCATTTGGCGGCGCCTTTCCTCATCCTGCAGCTGCATGCGCGTGAACATGTCCCAGATTGCCATGAACAGCGCCGCGATCACGGGTCCTATCACAAAACCCGTCAGTCCGAAGAGAGCCATGCCGCCCAGTGTCGAGATCAGCACGATGTAGTCGGGCATCTTGGTGTCCTTGCCCACCAGCAGCGGGCGCAGCACGTTGTCCACCAGTCCGATCACCAGCACGCCGTAGGCGATCAGGATCAGGCCCTTGCCCATGTCACCGGTGGCCAGGAAGTAGATGGCCACCGGTGCCCAGATCAGGCCGGCGCCCACGGCGGGCAGCAGCGACAGGAACGCCATCACCACGCCCCACAGCACGGGCCCCTGGATGCCCAGAATCCAGAAGATCAGCCCGCCCAGCGCGCCCTGGGCGGCCGCCACGGCCAGGTTGCCCTTGACGGTGGCGCGGATCACGGTGGTGAACTTGCTCGACAGCTCGGCCTTGTGATCGGACTGCAGCGGGATGGCCATGCGGATGCGCTGTGTCAGGTCGCGGCCGTCACGCAGCAGGAAGAACAGCAGGTACAGCATCACGCAGAAGCCGACCAGAAACCCGAAGGTGTTCTGGCCTATGCCCAGCGCCTTGGTGGCGGCCAGCTTGGAGGCCTGCATGGCGATGCTGGACAGCTTGTCCTGCAGCTCGGCCAGCGAACCCAGGTGCAACCGCTCCAGCCAGGGTGTGACCCAGGAGGGCAGGGCGTCCATGATCTGTTGCACATAGGTGCCTGCATCCAGGTTGCCGCTGTTGACGCGCTCATAGATCAACGAGGCCTCGCGCACCAGCGAGGCGCCGATCAGCGCCAGCGGCAGGATGGCCACCACCAGGCACAGCAGCAGGGTGGACAGGGCGGCGAGATTGGTGCGCCGTGGCATGCGCGCCAGCAGGCGCCGGTGCAGCGGCGAAAACAGGATGGCCAGGGCGACGCCCCAGAAGATGGCCCCCATGAACTCCCAGAGCACGGCACCGAAGCCTATGGTTGCCGCAATCAGCAGCAGCATGAAAGTGCGTTTGTGTAGGGGCAGCAGGTTCATCTGGCGGTCCGTTCGGAAGATGCGCCAATGTACGCGACTGCGGGAACTCCCGGAGAGTTCAGGTAATCACTTGGTAACTGCCCTGCTGCGATGTTTGAACGGTGGCACAATGGCGGTCGCAACCAGGCCCTTCCCCAGCCACAGTCGCATCCGCCAATCGGTACAGCCGTGTCGCGGAAGGTTCCACAAACCAGCTAATGCCTCCCTCAGGGAGGCTGAGGTCAGCGCAATATGAGCGATCAGACGTCGGTCTACCAAGCCTACCAAGGCAATACCTACCTCTTCGGCGGCAATGCCCCCTACGTCGAAGAAATGTACGAAAACTACCTGGCCAATCCCGGTAGCGTGCCGGATTCCTGGCGCGAGTACTTTGATGCACTGCAACATGTGCCCGCAGTCGATGGCACCGACGCCAAGGACGTTCCGCACCAGCCCGTCATCAACGCTTTCGCCGAGCGCGCCAAGCAAGGCGGCACCAAGGTGGTCGTGGCCTCCGGCGCCGACTCCGAGCTGGGCCGCAAGCGCACCGCCGTCCAGCAACTGATCGCCGCCTACCGCAATGTCGGCGCACGCTGGGCCGATCTGGACCCCCTCAAGCGCACCGAGCGCCCTGAAATTCCCGAGCTGGAGCCGTCGTTCTACGGCTTCACCGATGCCGACCAGGAAACGGTGTTCAACACGAGCAACACCTTCTTCGGCAAGGAAAGCATGTCCCTGCGCGAGCTGATGAACGCTCTGCGCGAAACCTACTGCGGCACCATCGGCTCCGAGTACATGTATGCCACGGACCAGACGCAAAAGCGCTGGTGGCAGCAAAAGCTGGAAACCAGCCGTACCAAGCCCAGCTTTGATGCCAGCCGGAAAAAGCGCATCCTCGACCGCCTGACGGCTGCCGAAGGCCTGGAACGCTACCTGCACACCAAGTACGTCGGCCAAAAGCGCTTCTCGCTGGAAGGTGGCGAGAGCTTCATCGTCGCCATGGACGAGCTGATCAACGCTGCCGGCCAGAAGGGCGTGCAGGAAGTCGTGATCGGCATGGCCCACCGCGGCCGCCTGAACGTGCTGGTCAACACCCTGGGCAAGATGCCCAAGGACCTGTTCGCCGAGTTCGACCACACCGCCCCCGAGGACCTGCCCGCCGGTGACGTGAAGTACCACCAGGGCTTCAGCTCCGACGTGTCCACCGCAGGCGGCCCCGTCCACCTGTCGCTGGCCTTCAACCCCTCGCACCTGGAAATCGTCAACCCCGTGGTCGAAGGTTCGGTGCGCTCGCGCATGGACCGCCGCGACGACCCGCACGGCAAGCAGGTGCTGCCCGTGCTGGTGCACGGCGATGCAGCCTTCGCCGGCCAGGGCGTGAACCAGGAAACCCTGGCGCTGGCCCAGACCCGTGGCTACACCACGGGCGGCACGGTGCACATCATCATCAACAACCAGATCGGCTTCACCACCTCCGATCCGCGCGACACCCGCTCCACGCTGTACTGCACCGACATCGTCAAGATGAT
This sequence comes from Delftia tsuruhatensis NBRC 16741, assembly GCF_001571325.1. Lineage (GTDB taxonomy): Bacteria > Pseudomonadota > Gammaproteobacteria > Burkholderiales > Burkholderiaceae_C > Comamonas > Comamonas tsuruhatensis. The sequence goes on along the minus strand of NZ_BCTO01000019.1, from coordinate 66,039 downwards.
CGAGTCGCCCGTGCTGCACGTCAACGGCGATGATCCGGAAGCCGTGGCGCTGGCCGTGCAGCTGGCCCTGGAGTTCCGCATGGAATTCTCCAAGGACGTGGTCGTGGACATCGTCTGCTTCCGCAAGCTGGGCCACAACGAGCAGGACACCCCCGCGCTGACCCAGCCGCTGATGTACAAGAAGATCGGCGCCCACCCCGGCACCCGCAAGCTGTACGCCGACAAGCTGGCCGCACAGGGCCTGGGCGAATCGCTGGGCGACGACATGGCCAAGGCCTACCGCGCCGCCATGGACGAAGGCCGCCACACCGTGGACCCGGTGCTGACCAACTTCAAGAGCAAGTACGCCGTGGACTGGAGCCCGTTCCTGGGCAAGACCTGGACGGACGCCGGCGACACCGCCATCCCGCTGACGGAATGGAAGCGCCTGGCCGAACGCATCACCACCATCCCCGAGACCGTGACGCCGCACGCGCTGGTCAAGAAGGTCTATGACGACCGCGCAGCGATGGGCCGCGGCGAAGTCAACGTGGACTGGGGCATGGGCGAGCACATGGCCTTCGCATCGCTGGTCGCATCGGGCTATCCCGTGCGCCTGTCGGGCGAGGACTGCGGCCGCGGCACCTTCACGCACCGCCACTCGGTCATCCATGACCAAAAGCGCGAGAAGTGGAGCGAAGGCACCTACATCCCGCTGCAGAACGTGGCCGACAGCCAGGCTCCGTTCACCGTCATCGACTCCATCCTGTCCGAAGAAGCCGTGCTGGGCTTCGAGTACGGCTATGCGTCGAACGACCCCAACACCCTGGTGATCTGGGAAGCCCAGTTCGGCGACTTCGCCAACGGCGCCCAGGTCGTGATCGACCAGTTCATCGCCTCCGGTGAAGTCAAGTGGGGCCGCATCAACGGCCTGACGCTGATGCTGCCGCACGGCTACGAAGGCCAGGGCCCCGAGCACAGCTCGGCCCGCCTGGAGCGCTTCATGCAGCTGGCCGCCGACGCCAACATGCAGATCGTGCAGCCGACCACGGCCAGCCAGATCTTCCACGTGCTGCGCCGCCAGATGGTGCGCCCGCTGCGCAAGCCGCTGGTCATCATGACCCCCAAGTCGCTGCTGCGCAACAAGGACGCCACCTCGCCGCTGTCCGAGTTCACCAGCGGCGGTTTCCAGACCGTGATCCCCGAGCAGGACGAAGCCGTCGTGAAGAACGCGGCCAAGGTCAAGCGCGTGATCGCATGCTCCGGCAAGGTGTACTACGACCTGGTCAAGAAGCGCACCGAGAAGGAAAGCAAGGACGTCGCCATCATCCGCGTCGAGCAGCTGTACCCCTTCCCGCACAAGGCTTTCGCCGCTGAACTGAAGAAGTTCGGCAACGCCACCGACATCGTCTGGTGCCAGGACGAGCCGCAGAACCAGGGCGCCTGGTTCTTCGTGCAGCACTACATCCACGAGAACATGCTCGATGGCCAGAAGCTGGGCTACTCCGGCCGCGCTGCCTCGGCATCGCCCGCCGTGGGTTACGCCCACCTGCACCAGGAGCAGCAAAAGGCCCTGGTGGAAGGCGCGTTCTCCAAGCTCAAGGGTTTTGTCCTGAACAAGTAAGGCAGCCCCCACCCGCTACGTATCAGTACAGAACACTTTTGGAAAGAATCACAAATGGCTATCGTTGAAGTCAAAGTTCCCCAGCTGTCCGAGTCCATCGCTGAGGCCACCATGCTGACCTGGAAGAAGAAGGCCGGCGAAGCGGTTGCAGTCGATGAGATCCTCATCGAGATCGAAACCGACAAGGTCGTGCTCGAAGTGCCCGCGCCCGCCGCTGGCGTGCTGGCCGAGATCGTGCAAGGTGACGGCGCCACCGTGGTGGCCGAGCAGCTGATCGCCAAGATCGACACCGAAGGCGTGGCCGGCGTGGCCGCTGCCGCTCCTGCCGCAGCTCCCGCTGCCGCAGCGCCTGCTGCTGCTCCCGCCGCTGCTGCTGCCACTGGCGGCAGCAAGGGCGATGTCGCCATGCCCGCCGCTGCCAAGCTGCTGGCCGAGAACAACCTGTCGGCCGCCAACGTGGCTGGCTCCGGCAAGGATGGCCGCGTGACCAAGGGCGACGCCCTGGCCGCCATCAAGGGCGGCGTGCAGTCCACCGCTGCCGTCATTCCCACCGGCGTGCCCACCAAGGCGCTGCCCCAGGTGTCGGCTCCGTCCGCCAAGGAAGACCTCAGCGGCCGTCCCGAGCAGCGCGTGCCCATGAGCCGCCTGCGTGCCCGCGTGGCCGAGCGTCTGCTGCAGTCGCAGTCCACCAACGCCATCCTGACCACGTTCAATGAAGTGAACATGGCCCCGGTGATGGATCTGCGCAAGAAGTTCCAGGACGCCTTCACCAAGGAACACGGCACCAAGCTGGGCTTCATGTCCTTCTTCGTCAAGGCGGCCGTGCACGCCCTGAAGAAGTACCCGGTGCTCAACGCATCCGTGGACGGCAACGACATCGTCTACCACGGCTACTTCGACATCGGTATCGCCGTGGGTTCGCCCCGTGGCCTGGTGGTGCCCATCCTGCGCAATGCAGACCAGATGAGCTTCGCCGACATCGAAAAGAAGATTGCCGAATTCGGCAAGAAGGCTGCCGAAGGCAAGCTGGGCATTGAAGAAATGACCGGCGGCACCTTCTCCATCTCCAATGGCGGCACCTTCGGCTCGATGATGTCCACCCCCATCATCAACCCGCCCCAGTCGGCCATCCTGGGCGTGCACGCCACCAAGGACCGTGCCATGGTCGAGAACGGCCAGGTCGTGGTGCGCCCGATGAACTATCTGGCCATGTCCTATGACCACCGCATCATCGACGGCCGCGAAGCCGTGCTGGGCCTGGTGGCCATGAAGGACGCGCTGGAAGATCCTTCGCGCCTGCTGTTCGACCTGTAATTCCACAGGGTTCGACACGACGAAAACCCACCCTTGGCCGCGCGCCCTGCGGTGGGTTTTTTCATGCATCACAGACAAGAGATTCCTGAAATGAGCAAGCAATTCGACGTCATCGTCATCGGCGCGGGCCCTGGCGGCTACATCGCCGCCATCCGTGCCGCGCAACTGGGCTTCAACGTGGCCTGTATCGACGAGTGGAAGAACGCCGCCGGCGGCGCCGCTCCGGGCGGCACCTGCACCAACGTGGGCTGCATTCCCTCCAAGGCCCTGCTGCAGTCGTCCGAGCACTTCGAGCACGCCAACCTGCACTTTGCCGACCATGGCATCTCCACCGGCAAGGTCGAGATGGACGTGGCCAAGATGATCGCCCGCAAGGATGCGGTCGTGAAGCAGAACAACGACGGCATCCTGTACCTGTTCAAGAAGAACAAGGTCACGTTCTTCCACGGCCGTGGCTCCTTCGTCAAGGCCGTCGAAGGCGGCTACGAGATCAAGGTCGCCGGCAAGGAAGAGGAAGTGCTGACGGGCAAGCAGATCGTGGTGGCCACCGGCTCCAACGCCCGCGCTCTGCCCGGCGTGCCCTTTGACGAGGAAAACATCCTCTCCAACGATGGCGCCCTGCGCCTGGGCAAGGCCCCCAAGAAGCTGGCGCTGATCGGCGCCGGCGTGATCGGCCTGGAAATGGGCTCGGTCTGGCGCCGTCTTGGCACCGAAGTCATCGTGCTCGAAGGCATGGACAAGTTCCTGCCCGCCGTGGATGAGCAAATCGCCAAGGAAGCCAAGAAGGCATTCGACAAGCAGGGCCTGAAGATCGAGCTGGGCGTGAAGATCGGCGAAGTCAAGTCCGGCAAGAAGGGCGTGTCCATCGCCTACACCAACGCCAAGGGTGAAGCCCAGGCGCTGGAGGCTGACAAGCTCATCATCTCCATTGGCCGCACGGCCAACACCGCCGGCCTCAATGCCGAGGCGGTGGGCCTGGCCCTGGACGAGCGCGGCTGCATCGTGGTCGATGACGACTGCAAGACCAGCCTGCCCGGCGTCTGGGCCGTGGGCGACGTGGTGCGCGGCCCGATGCTGGCGCACAAGGCCGAGGAAGAGGCCGTGGCCGTGGCCGAGCGCATCGCCGGCCAGCATGGCCATGTGAACTTCGGCACCATCCCCTGGGTGATCTACACCAGCCCCGAAATCGCCTGGGTGGGCCGCACCGAGCAGCAACTGAAGGAGCAGGGCGTCAAGTACAAGGCCGGCAGCTTCCCCTTCCTGGCCAACGGCCGTGCGCGCGCCCTGGGCGACACCACCGGCATGGTCAAGTTCCTGGCCGATGCCGAAACCGACGAGATCCTGGGCGTGCACATGGTCGGCCCCATGGTCTCGGAGCTGATCTCCGAAGCCGTGGTTGCCATGGAGTTCAAGGCATCGAGCGAAGACATCGCCCGCATCTGCCATGCCCACCCCTCGCTGTCCGAAGCCACCAAGGAGGCTGCCCTGGCAGTCGACAAGCGTACTCTGAACTTCTGAGTGCCAGGCTAGCCATCTAGCCAATCCGAGACCTGAAAGCGCTTGCTCTGCAAGCGCTTTCAGCTTCTGAATACATAGCAAATGGTTGATGCTGCATGAGCGTTTCAGTGCGAGAGGCCTACGAGGCCGAACTGGTAGCCAAGGGCTTTCACAGTGATCCTGCGCAACTGCGCGCCGTCGAGGCGCTGCAGCGCTGTGCCGACGACTGGACGGTCTACCGCCAGCGCCGCTCCAACGCCTTCAAGAAGCTCATCAACCATCCCGAGATTCCCCGTGGCGTCTACATGTACGGCGGGGTGGGGCGCGGCAAGAGCTTTCTCATGGATTGCTTCTTCAACGCCGTGCCGCTCAGGCGCAAGGTGCGCCTGCATTTCCATGAATTCATGCGCGAGGTCCACCGTGAACTCGCCGTGCTGCAGGGCACCCAGAACCCGCTGGACGTGCTGGGTGCGCGCATCTCCAAGAAGTACAAGCTGATCTGCTTCGATGAATTCCACGTGGCCGACATCACGGACGCGATGATCCTGCACCGGCTGCTGGTGTCGCTGTTCGCCAACGGCGTGGGCTTTGTCACCACCTCCAACTTCAAGCCCGACGAGCTGTACCCGGGCGGCCTGCACCGCGACCGCATCCTGCCGGCCATCGACCTGCTCAACGAGCGCATGGAAGTCGTCAACGTGGACAACGGCACGGACTACCGCCGCCGCACGCTGGAAAACGCCAGGCTCTACCACACGCCGCTGGGCGCCGAGGCCGATGCGGCCATGACCGAGACCTTCGACAAGCTGGCCGAGGTCAAGGACGAGGACCCGGTGCTGCACATCGAGGCGCGCGAGATCCGTGCGCGCCGCCGCGCCGGTGGCGTGGTCTGGTTCGACTTCCGCGAGCTGTGCGGCGGCCCGCGCTCGCAGAACGACTACCTGGAGATCGCAAGCCAGTTCCACACCGTGCTGCTGTCCGACGTGCCCTATATGCCGGTCAACATGGCGTCGCCCGCGCGGCGCTTCACCTGGTTGGTGGACGTGCTGTACGACCGCAGGGTCAAGCTGGTCATCTCGGCCGCCGTGCCGCCCGAGCAGCTTTACACTGAGGGCCCGCTGGCCCATGAGTTCCCCCGCACCGTCTCGCGCCTGAACGAGATGCAGTCCAAGGAGTTCCTGGCGCTGGAGCGCCGCGTGGTGGATACCAGCCTGACCTGAGGCAGGTGGCCGCGCCTGGCGTCGTTTGCCGGACCTGTACATGCTGAAACTGCCCACCTCTGCTTTTGTCCTTGTGAAGAAACTGCCCGTTCCTTTGGGCGCCGCGCTGGCCTGCCTGGCCTTGGCGGGCCCGGCCGTGGCGGCCGATGCCGCGCGGGAGCCTGGCCAGGCGGCCAGGCAGGCCCAGGCCGAACGCAAGGCCGCGCGTGCCGACATCGCAGCCCAGCGCGCCGTCATCGAGCGCCGGCGCACGGCCCTGGAGTCCGAGTGCTACCAGCGCTTTGCCGTGGAAGACTGCCTCAAGCAGGCGCGCGAAGAGGCCCGTGAGCAGGATCGTCCGCTGCGCGAACGCGAGCTTCAGATCAACGACGAGGAGCGCAAGGAGCGCGCCGTCCAGCGCCTGGAAGACATCGAGGCCAAGAAGGCGCAGAAGGCAGCCTCCACCATGGAGGCCAAGGAACGGCCGCCGGCCGTGCAGCGCGATACCCAGGCCCTGCGCGCGCAGCGCGCCCAGGAGGCGCAGCAGCGCGCCGCCCAGCAGGCCAGCCACCAGCGCGAACGGCAGGCCCAGATGGAGCAGCGCCAGTCCGCCCAGGAGCAGGAGCGGCGCGCGGCATCGCGTGCGCAGTTCGAAGCCAAGCAGAAGGAAGCGGCCGAGCGCAAGGCCCGTGCCGCCGAAGCGGCCCGCGAGCGCGGTCCCCAGGCTGCGCCGCTGCCGGTGCCGCCTGCTCCCTGATCCTTTTTTTCTCTGCCACGCGCCAACAGGCCAACCGGGTGGGGGCTGGCGTGAGGGCCTGGATGCTCCAACCCCGGTTCAAGCCGTCTGGGCCGACTCCAGCGCCTCGAGCTTGAGCACCACCAAGGACAGGTTGTCGCCCCCGCCCTGGGCGCGCACGCGGGCCTTGTCGATGAGGAACTCCGTGGCCTCGCGCGGAGTGAGCGCGTTGAGCACGGTGCCCAGTTCCTCGGCCGTGTAGTAGTGCCAGACGCCATCGCTGCAGGCCATGAGGGTGGTGCCCGGATACACGCGCTCGATCACATGGTGGCTCATGGGCGGTTCGGCCTCGGTGCCCAGGCAGCCCAGCAGGATGTTGGACTTGGGGTGCACGTGGGCCTCGAATTCGGTGAGCTCTCCCCGGTCCACCAGCGACTGCACATAGGAATGGTCCTTGGTGCGGTGGACCATGGTCGCGTCCTGGTAGTGGTAGATGCGCGAATCGCCCGAATGCACCCAGTGGCAGCGGCCCTGGGGCAGCAGGACGAAGGCGGCGATGGTGCTGTGCGGCTCCTGCTCGGCCGAAATGGCGGTCAGACGGATCACCGTGTGCGACTCGCGCACGATGCTCTCCAGCAGCGCTGTGCAGTCCTCCTTGCCCGGCTCGAAGCGCTCGAACAGCTGGCGCGCCGTGAGCATGACCTGGTCGGAGGCCTTGCGCCCGCCGCTGCGCCCGCCCATGCCGTCGGCCAGAACGCCCAGCAGGCAGCCGTGGACATACGGGTGGGCCATGAGCATCACCTGGTCTTGCTGGTATTGCCTGTCACCGCGATGGATGCCTGTGGCGGCTTGGAGTCGGTACGCTGGCTGCATGGTCTCTGGTTTGGTGGGCTCTTGGGGCGGCGGATGGGCACACCAGTGGCATGGCGCATATTATCGGAGCGCTGCCCCCGGTGCCGGCTCGCCCGGCTCCCGTGGCGCTGTCTTTTTCAACAACCGGACCTGTCCTGTGCATTCCCTGACCGCCGCCGTGCAGGCGGCCTTCGCCCCGCAAGGCCTGCTGTCGCGCGCCGAGGCGCAGTTCCTGCCGCGTGAAGGCCAGACCCGCATGGCCATGGCCGTGGCCCAGGCCATCGAAGAGCGCCAGACCCTGGTCGTGGAGGCCGGCACGGGCGTGGGCAAGACCTATGCCTATCTGGTGCCGGCCCTGCTCAGCGGCCAGCGCGTGCTGGTGTCCACGGCCACGCGTGCGCTGCAGGACCAATTGTTCGCACGGGATCTGCCGCGTCTGGTGGCTGCCCTGGGCATGCCGCTGCGCATGGCGCGCCTCAAGGGTCGCAGCGCCTACCTGTGCCTGGAGCGGCTGGAGCGCGTGCGCCAGGGCCGCACGGCGCCGCAGGACCCGCAGGTGCTGCGCAGCGTGGCCCTGGTCGAGCGCTGGGCGCGCACCACGCGCACAGGTGACCTGGGCGAGCTGCCCGCGCTGGACGAGCGCTCGCCCGCGCTGCCCCTGGTCACTTCCACTCGCGACAACTGCCTGGGCTCGGACTGCCCGCATTGGCAGGACTGCCATGTCAACGTGGCCCGCCGCACCGCGCTGGACGCCGACGTGGTGGTCATCAACCACCATCTGATGTTTGCCGACCTCGACGTGCGCGATTCGGGTGTGGCCCAACTGCTGCCCAGCGCGGGTGTGGTGGTGGTGGACGAGGCCCACCAGCTCAACGACACCGGCGTGCAGTTCGCTGGCCTGAGCCTGTCGGGCCAGCAATTGACGGGCTATGCCCGCGATGTGCTGCGCGCCGGCCAGGAACTGGCACGCGGCATGGCCGACTGGATGATGCTCTCGGCGCGTGTGGAGCAGGCACTGCGCGAGCTGCGCCTGGCCGCAGGCAAGCCCCCTGTGGGCGGACGTCTGTCCTGGCAGGGCGTGACGCCGCAGGGACTGGACGCCCAGAGCTGGCGCACGGCCCTGGTCACGCTGGGGCGCAGCCTGCGGGCGCTGGTGGAGCCGCTGGTGCAATTGCAGGTCAGCGATCCCGAACTGCGCAGGCTGCTCGAGCGCGGCAGCGAACTGCTGCGGCGCCTGGCCACCTTCGCGGCGGCGGCCGTGCAAGACACGGTGCGCTGGCTGGAACTGGGCAGCCAGCAGATGCGCATGCTGGAGTCTCCGCTGACCATTGCACACATCATGCGCACGCGGCTGCTGGGTCCGACGCAAGCGCAAGCGCAAGAGCAAGACCAAGAGCATCAGGAAGGAAGCGGGCAAGACGCCGAGCCGCAGGAAAACGCACCCACCGCCCCGTACGAGTCGCCAGCGGGCACCGCCTGGATCTTCACCTCTGCCACGCTGGGCGACGACGAGCGGCTGAGCTGGTTCACCGAGCCCTGCGGACTGCGAGAGGCCCAGGTGCTGCGCGTGGACAGCCCCTTCGACTATGCGCGGCAGGCGGCGCTTTATGTGCCGCGGCCTTTTGCCGAGGCAGGAAGCCCGGCCCACAGCGCCGAGGTGGCACGCCTGGCGCTGGATGCGGCCCAGCGCCTGGGCGGCCGCACTCTGGTGCTGACCACCACGCTGCGTGCCCTGCACGCCATAGGCGACACGCTGCAGCAGTCGCTGGGGCTGTTCGGTGAACTTGATGTGCTGGTCCAGGGGCAGGCGCCCAAGCTGACCTTGATCGAGCGCTTTGTTGCGGCAGGCGAAGGCAAGGGCGCCAGCGCGGGGCGCGGCTGCATTCTCGTGGCATCGGCCACTTTCTGGGAAGGGGTGGATTTGCCTGGCGATGCGCTGCAGCTGGTGGTCATCGACAAGCTGCCGTTTCCGCCGCCCGACGATCCGCTGGTCGAGGCGCGTTCGCGCAGTCTGGAATCCGTGGGCCGGCAGGCCTTTGCCGACTACATGCTGCCCGAGGCCGCGATGGCGCTCAAGCAGGGCGCCGGGCGCCTGATCCGGCGCGAGACGGATCGCGGCGTGCTTGTGGTCTGCGATCCCAGATTGACCGCCAAGGGTTATGGGCGGCGGCTGCGCGCTGCGCTGCCGCCCATGCGGACTCTGGAGGACGAGGCGGCCTTTGTTCAGGCCCTGCAGGCGCTGGCGCAGCCTGCGCCGCAGGTCACCACAGTTTCCACCACGACTTCTGCTTTGCCGTGACGTCCTTGTCGGAGTCCTGGCCGTACGAGGCGGTCAGCACGCGCTGCGCATCGTCACGCAGCTGGGTCATGCCCAGTGCATCGTATGAGTTCACCAGGATCTGCATGGCTTCGCGCACGGCGGGCACGCCCTGGTAGTCCTTGACGGCGGTCTGCGCACGTGCGATGGCGGCCACGTAGGCGCCGCGTCCGTAGTAGTAGCGGGCCACGTGGACTTCGTACTGCGCCAGCGAGTTGACGATGTACTGCATGCGCAGCCGCGAGTCTTCGGCGTAGCGCGACTCGGGGAAGCGCGTCACCAGCTCGCGGAATGACTCGAAGGAGTCCTTGGCGGCCTTCTGGTCGCGCTCGGACAGATCCTGGCGCGACAGCCAGGAGAACATGCCCAGGTTGTCATTGAAGTTGACCAGGCCCTTGAGGTACAGGGCGTAGTCGGTGGCGGGGCTGGCCGGGTGCAGCTTCAGGAAGCGGTCCAGCGTGGCCGTGGCCTGGACCTTGTCGCCGCTCTTGTACTGGGCATAGGCCTTGTCGAGCTGGGCCTGTTGGGCCAGGGGCGTGCCGGCGGCACGGCCTTCGAGCTTCTCGAACAGCGGAACGGCCTTGTCGAACGCACCGGACGCGGCTTCGTCGCGCGCCTCGGTATAGATGCGGTCCGGGGTCCACTTGGCAGTAGGGTCTTGTTGCGTACTGGAGCAGGCTGTCAGGACGCCTGCGACCAGCACGGCGGGAACGATGGACAGGGGAATACGCTGCATGGTGGACGTTTCTCGGGCAATCGAAGGGCGGTGAGAGGGTTGGCGGGCAGGGACGCGGGCCGCGCTGAGGGGCCGCATGAAGCCTGATTTTCCCGCAACCGGGCCGAGGCATTGTAACGGCCTGCGATGCCCGCCCCGCAGGCGGGGGCGGCGGCAAAGGCATGGCCGCGAACGGGTCCCGGCATTGCGGAGCTTTCTACAATGGCGCCCATATGTTTGTCCATTTGCGCCTGCACACCGAATTTTCCGTCGTGGACGGAACCAACCGCATCAACGCCATCGTCAAGGCCGCCGCCGAGGATGGGCAGGTCGCACTGGCCGTCACAGACTTCAACAACCTGTTTGGCGGCGTCAAGTTCTATCGCGAAGGCCGGGCCAAGGGCGTCAAGCCCGTGCTGGGCGCGGAAATCCAGATCGAGGGCGAAAACGGCGCCGCGATCTCGCGCATCATCGTGCTGGTGCAAAGCCCGCTGGGCTACCACAACCTGTCCGAGCTGCTGGCCCGGGGCTGGACCCGCAATGTGGTCAAGGGCCAGGCCGTGCACACATGGGCCTGGCTGCAGGAGCTGGGCGAAGGTCTGATCGTGCTGGCCGGCGCCCAGGCCGGCCCGGTGGGCCAGGCACTGATGCGCGGTGACGAGGCCGGCGCAGCAGCCGTCGCCCAGCGGCTGGCGAGCATGTTCCCGCACCGCTTCTTCATCGAGCTGCAGCGCGCAGGCCGGCCTGACGACGAAGCCCATGTGCTGGCCGCCGTGCAACTGGCCGATCGCCTGAACCTGCCCGTGGTCGCCACGCACCCCATACAGTTCTTCGGCCCCGACGACTACGAAGCGCACGAGGCGCGCGTGTGCATCGCCGAGGGCGAGATCCTGGCCAACCCCAAGCGTGTGCGCCGCTTCACGCGCGACCAGCATTTCAAGACCGTCGCGCAGATGCAGGCGCTGTTCGCCGACATTCCCAGCGCCATCGCCAACACCGTGGAAATCGCGCGTCGCTGCAGCCTGACGCTGGTGCTGGGCAAGCCGCAGCTGCCCAACTTCCCCGTGCCCGAAGGCATGACCATGGACGAGTTCTTCCGCCAGGAGTCCTTTGCGGGACTGGAGGAACGCCTGGTCCATCTCTATCCCGACCCCGCCAAGCGCGAGGCCCAGCGCGAACGCTATGTCGAGCGACTGGAGTTCGAGATCGGCACCATCCTCAAGATGGGCTTTCCGGGCTACTTCCTCATCGTGGGTGACTTCATCAAGTGGGCCAAGCTCAACGGCTGTCCCGTGGGTCCGGGCCGCGGATCGGGCGCCGGCTCGCTGGTGGCCTACGTGCTCAAGATCACGGACCTGGACCCGCTGGAATACAACCTGCTGTTCGAGCGTTTCCTCAATCCCGAGCGTGTGTCCATGCCCGACTTCGACGTGGACTTCTGCCAGGCCAACCGCGACCGCGTCATCGACTATGTGAAGCAGCTGTACGGCCGCGACGCCGTCAGCCAGATCGCCACCTTCGGCACCATGGCCGCGCGCGCGGCCATCCGCGACGTGGGCCGCGTGCTGGACATGAGCTACACCTTCTGCGATGGCATCTCCAAGCTCATTCCCAACAAGCCTGGCCTGCACGTCACGCTCAAGTACCCGCCCAACCCCAAGAAGGAGGGCGACAAGTACACCTACGCCATCGAGGCCGAGCCCATGTTGGCCGAGCGCATCGACAAAGAAGAAGACGTCAAGACACTGATTGAAATGGCCCAGAAGCTCGAAGGCATGACACGCAACATCGGCATGCACGCGGGCGGCGTGGTGATTGCCCCGGGCAAGCTGGCCGATTTCTGCCCGCTGTACCAGCAGCCGGGCAGCGACTCGGCCGTGGCCATGTACGACAAGGACGATGTGGAGGCCGTGGGCCTGGTGAAGTTCGACTTTCTGGGCCTGGCCACGCTGACCATCCTGGAGATTGCGCGCGAGTTCATCATCAAGCGCCACAAGGGCCAGGAGAACTTCGCATTCGAGAACATCCCGCTGGACGATGCGCGCACCTACCAGCTGTTTTCCGAGGGCAAGACCGAGGCCGTGTTCCAGTTTGAATCGCGCGGCATGCAGGGCATGCTGCGCGACGCCAAGCCCAGCCGGCTGGAAGACCTGATCGCCCTGAACGCCCTGTACCGCCCGGGACCCATGGACCTGATTCCCAGCTTCGTGGCGCGCAAGCACGGCAAGGAAGTGGTGGAGTATCCGCATCCGCTGGTCGAAAAGGTGCTGGCCGAAACCTACGGGATCATGGTCTACCAGGAGCAGGTGATGCAGACGGCCCAGGTGCTGGGCGGCTACTCGCTGGGCGGCGCCGACCTCTTGCGCCGTGCCATGGGCAAAAAGAAGGTCGAGGAAATGGTCATGCACCGCGGGATCTTCCGCGAGGGCGCGGCCAAGCAGGGCATCAGCGAGGAAAAGGCCGACGAGGTCTTCGACCTGATGGAGAAGTTCGCGGGCTACGGCTTCAACAAGTCGCACGCCGCCGCCTACTCGCTGCTGGCCTATCACACGGCCTGGCTGAAGGTGCACTACACGGCCGAGTTCTACTGCGGGAACATGACCGTGGAAATGGACAACACCGACAAGCTCAAGGTGCTGTACGAAGACGCGCTCAAGATGGGCATCAGCTTCGAGCCGCCGGATGTCAACCGCGGCATGTACCGCTTCGAGCCCGTCACCGACAAGGTCATACGCTATGGCCTGGGTGCCATCAAGGGCACGGGCCAGCAGGCCATCGAGGCCATCATCGCGGCCCGTGAAGGCCGCGGTGTGGGCCCGCGCGGCGCTGACAAGGGGCCGTTCAAGAGCCTGGCCGACTTCTGCGTGCGCGTGGACCGCACGCGCCTGAACAAGCGCACGCTGGAAGCCCTGATCAAGGGCGGTGCCTTCGATGCCATCGAACTGAACCGCGCGGCCCTGGTGGCCTCCATCGACCATGCCTTCGAGTTCGCCAACAAGACGCTGGCCAATGCCAACCAGGGCGGGCTGTTCGACATGATGGGCGAGGACGCCGTGGGCTCCAGCACCCAGGAGCCGCCCCTGGCCGATGCCTTGCCCTGGGGCGTGAAGGAGAGGCTGACCCAGGAAAAGACCGCCGTGGGCTTTTACCTGTCGGGCCATCTGTTCGACGAGGTCGAAAAGGAGGTGCGCCGCTTCGTGCGCACGCCGCTGGCCGAGCTGCGCGACAGCCGCGAGCCCCAGACCCTGGCCGGCATCATCAGCGACTTCCGCGCCATCAATGGCCAGCGCGGGCGGCTGGGCCTGTTCAAGATCGATGACGGCTCGGGCGTGATCGAGGCCTCGGTGGACGAGAACACGCTCAATACCTATCGCGATCTGCTCAAGGACGACGAATTCGTCGTCATCACCGGGCGCCTGCAGCTGGACCACTTCAGCGGTGGCCTGCGCATGAAGGCACAGCAGCTGTTCAACCTGGCCGATGCGCGCTGCCGCTTCGCGCGCTACCTGCAGGTCAGCGTGGGCGAGAAGATGCCCGACGTGGTCGGCCTGCTGCGCCAGTTTCCCGCCGTGGTGGAGCAGGGTGAGCATGGCGAGCTGCAGCGCGGCATGAAAGTGCGCCTGGGACTGGTCTGCGAGGACGAGCGCGGCTCGGCCAGCTGCGAGCTGGCCCTGGGCGACGGCAGCCGCTTCTATCCCAGCGACGCAGCCCTGGCCGCCTGGTATGCCCAGGCGGGCAGCGCCCAGGTCAAGGTGGTCTACGAATGACGCGCAAGGTGGCGCAGCGCCCGGTGGCGGCAGACAGGCACTGCTTTGGTGCGTGCTGGCCAGCCCGGGCAGGCGCCGCGCTTGAATTCTTCAGGCACGCCTCGCATATCCCTTCCGGAAAACAGTGGCTCCGATGGCTAGAATGATTTTCATGGCAACCCAACCCCCTTCGACCCCTCCTGCCATTCCCACAGTGCGGCCCGTGTCCGATGACGACGGCGCCGTGGTGCTGGAGCGGCGGCGCCAGCGCGTGCAGCCGCCGCAGATGTACCAGGTCGTGATGCTCAACGATGACTTCACGCCCATGGAATTCGTCATCATCGTCCTGCAGGAACTCTTCGGCAAGGACCGCGAAACGGCCACCCAGATCATGCTCAAGATCCATCTCGACGGCCGCGGCGTCTGCGGCGTGTACTCGCGCGATGTGGCGGCCACCAAGGTCGAGCAGGTGCTGCAGGCCGCCCAGAAAGCGGGCCATCCGTTGCAGGCCATGTTCGAGCCTGTTGAATAAACCCGGGCCGCCCTGATTTATGGTTGCAGTCAATAATCCCCAGCAAGCGAAAAGGAGTCATCAATGATCGCCCAGGAACTGGAAGTCAGCTTGCACATGGCCTTTGTCGAAGCACGCCAGCAGCGCCACGAGTTCATCACCGTGGAACACCTGCTGCTGGCCCTGCTGGACAACCCCAGTGCAGCGGAAGTGCTGCGCGCCTGCTCAGCCAACATCGATGACCTGCGCTCGGCCCTGTCCAACTTCATCAAGGACAACACGCCCCAGGTCGCGGGCACCGACGAAGTGGACACGCAGCCCACGCTGGGTTTCCAGCGTGTGATTCAGCGCGCCATCATGCATGTGCAATCGACCGGCAACGGCAAGAAGGAAGTCACGGGCGCCAACGTGCTCGTGGCCATCTTCGGTGAAAAGGACTCGCATGCCGTCTACTACCTGCACCAGCAGGGCGTGACGCGCCTGGACGTTGTCAATTTCATCGCCCACGGCATCAAGAAGGGCGAGCCGCCCGAGCCTGCGAAGGCGGAGAACCCTGCGGAATCCGAAGAGGGTGCCGGTGGCGAACGCAACGAAAAGGCTTCGCCCCTGGAGCAGTTCACGCTGAACCTCAACCAGGCGGCCAAGGACGGCAAGATCGATCCGCTGATCGGGCGCGACTACGAGGTCGAGCGCACCATCCAGATCCTGTGCCGCCGCCGCAAGAACAACCCGCTGCTGGTCGGCGAGGCCGGCGTGGGCAAGACCGCGATCGCCGAGGGCCTGGCCTGGCGCATCACCGAAGGCAAGGTGCCCGAGGTGCTGACCGAGGCCGTGGTCTATTCGCTGGACATGGGCGCGCTGCTGGCAGGCACCAAGTACCGTGGCGATTTCGAGCAGCGCCTCAAGGGCGTGCTCAAGTCGCTGAAGGACAAGCCCAACGCCATCCTGTTCATCGACGAGATCCACACGCTGATCGGCGCGGGCGCCGCTTCGGGCGGCACGCTGGACGCGTCCAACCTGCTCAAGCCGGCGCTGTCCAGCGGCCAGCTCAAGTGCATCGGCGCCACCACGTTCACCGAGTACCGCGGCATCTTCGAGAAGGACGCGGCCCTGTCGCGGCGCTTCCAGAAGGTGGATGTGGTCGAGCCCACGGTGGCCGAGACCGTTGACATCCTCAAGGGCCTGAAGTCGCGCTTCGAGGAACACCACAGCGTGCAGTACGCCGCTGCCGCCCTGCAGGCTGCGGCCGAGCTGTCGGCCAAGTACATCAATGACCGCCACCTGCCCGACAAGGCCATCGACGTGATCGACGAGGCCGGCGCCGCGCAGCGCATCATTCCGGTGGAGCAGCGCAAGCAGACCATCGACAAGGCCGAGATCGAGGCCATCGTGGCCAAGATCGCGCGCATTCCGCCTGCCAACGTGTCCAACGACGACCGCAGCAAGCTGCAGACGCTGGAGCGCGACCTCAAGAGCGTGGTCTTCGGCCAGGACAAGGCGCTGGAAGCGCTGGCCTCCTCGGTCAAGATGGCGCGCTCGGGCCTGGGCAAGCCGGACAAGCCGATCGGCTCCTTCCTGTTCTCGGGCCCCACCGGCGTGGGCAAGACGGAAGCGGCCAAGCAGCTGGCCTACATTTTGGGCGTGGACCTGATCCGCTTCGACATGTCGGAGTACATGGAGCGCCATGCCGTCAGCCGCCTGATCGGCGCGCCTCCGGGCTATGTGGGCTTTGACCAGGGCGGCCTGCTGACCGAGGCCGTGACCAAGAAGCCGCATTCGGTGCTGCTGCTCGACGAAATCGAGAAGGCGCATCCGGACATCTTCAACGTGCTGCTGCAGGTCATGGACCACGGCACGCTGACGGACAACAACGGGCGCAAGGCCGATTTCCGCAACGTGATCCTCATCATGACCACGAACGCGGGTGCAGAGACCATCAACAAGGCCTCGATCGGCTTCACCAACCCGCGCCAAGCCGGCGACGAAATGGGCGACATCAAGCGCCTGTTCACGCCGGAGTTCCGCAACCGTCTGGACGCCATCGTCAGCTTCAAGCCGCTGGACGAGCAGGTCATCCTGCGCGTGGTCGACAAGTTCCTGCTGCAGCTGGAGCAGCAGCTTGCCGAAAAGCGCGTGGAGGTCACCTTCACCGACGCGCTGCGCAAGCACCTGGCCAGGAAGGGCTTCGATCCGCTCATGGGCGCCCGTCCCATGCAGCGCCTGATCCAGGACACCATCCGGCGCTCGCTGGCCGACGAGCTGCTGTTCGGGCAGCTGGTCGACGGTGGCCGCCTGGAAGTGGACTGGGTGGCCGATGCCGACGATGCCGACAAGGGCGAAGTCAAGCTCGACATCACGCCCCAGCCCAAGCAGGACCCGGCTTCCGAGCCGGCCGAGCCCAAAGAGGCCACCGCCGACTGATGTGCATCGCCTGATGCCCATCGCGCAAGCCGACAGCCCCCCGGGCTGCCGGCTTTTTCTTTGATCCGCCCGAAGGAGTCTTTGTGGAGTGGCTTCGTCAGTACCTGACCCATGAGAATGCGCTGCTGCTGCTGTCGGTGACCTGGTCGGTCTATGTGGTGATCGTCGCGGTGTGGATCCTTTTGCAGCGCAGCGCACCCGTGGCCACGCTGAGCTGGCTGCTGTCCATGGCGGCGATTCCCGTGGGCGGGCTGGCCATCTACTATTTCTTCGGCCCGCAGCGGCTCAAGCGCCAGCGCATCAAGCGGCTGCGTGCGCGAAAGACATCGCGTGTGCGAACAGGCGTGCAGCGGCTGCGCGAGCGCATGCCCGGCAGTCCCGAGCGCCTGCACCAGGTCGCGCGTCTGGTGGCCGCCACCAGCGACTTTCCGGTGAGCACGGCCACCGACCTGCGGCTGCTGGTCGGTGGCGCGGCCACCTTCGACGCCATCATCGATGCGGTGAATGCCGCACGCCACCACATCCACCTCGAGTACTACATCTTCGAGCCCGACCAGACCGGCACGGCCCTGCGCGACCTGCTGATACAGCGGGCCCGCGCAGGCATACAGGTGCGCCTGCTGGTGGATGCCCTGGGCTCCAAGAAGCTGGGGCGGCGCTTTCTGCAGCCGCTGGAGGATGCGGGCGCCGAGGTCGCGCTGTTCCATGGCACCAAGATCGGCCGGCGGCTGCGCCCGGTCATCAACTTCCGCACCCACCGCAAGATCCTGGTGTGCGACGGCAAGGTGGGCTTCACGGGCGGCGTCAACGTGACCGACGAAGAGAACGCGCGTGTCATGCCCGATGCCTACCACGACGTGCACCTGCGCCTGGAGGGCGCCATCGTCAACTGGCTGCAGACCGTGTTCCTCGAGGACTGGGCCTACGCCCTCGAAAAGGACCCCAAGAGCGAGCCCGCCGACATCGACCTGCTGCTGCCGGACGCGCCCGAGGGCCCGCTGCCCGTGCAGGTCATCACCTCCGGCCCCGACAACGGCCTGCAGGCCATCTACCGCGCCCATCTTGCGGCCATCAACGCGGCCGAGGAGCGTGTCTGGCTGACCACGCCGTACTTCGTTCCCACGGAGGCCGCGCTGGCCGCGCTCACCAATGCATCGCTGCGCGGCGTGGATGTGCAGCTGCTGGTGCCGCGCCGCTCCGATTCGGCCCTTGTTACGGCGGCCGCGCGCTCCTACTACGACGAACTGATCCGCTGCGGCGTGCGCGTCTACGAATACAAGGCGCGCATGCTGCACTCCAAGACGCTGGTGGTGGACGGCAGCATCTCCATCATCGGCACGGCCAACTTCGACTACCGCAGCTTCTTCCTGAACTACGAAGTCTGCGCCATCGCCTACGGGCCCCAGCTCAATGGCGACCTGGCGCGCCAGTTCGAGCTGGACTTGGAGCAGGCGCAGCGCGTGCATTTCAAGCGCGACCTGGGCTTCGCACTGCGCCTGTTCGACTCCGGCGCGCGCCTTTGCTCACCCTTGCTGTGATGTCCGGACGCACTTTTTTCGCAGGCATACTCGCCCGATGGCCCATACCTTCTTCTGGCACGACTACGAGACCTTCGGCGCCCAGCCGCGCTATGACCGGCCCGCGCAATTCGCGGGCATCCGCACGGATGCGGAACTCAATGAAATCGGCGAGCCCGTCATGTGGTATTGCCAGCCGGCAGGCGACTACCTGCCCGATCCGCAGTCCTGCCTGATCACCGGCATCACGCCCCAGCAATGCCTGGAGCAGGGCATGCCCGAGGCCCAGTTCGCCGCCCGCATCGAGGCAGAACTGGCCCAGGCCGGCACCGTGGGCGTGGGCTACAACACCATCCGTTTTGACGACGAGATCACGCGCTTCATGTTCTGGCGCAACCTCATCGACCCCTATGCGCGCGAATGGCAAAACGGCTGCGGGCGCTGGGATCTGCTCGACGTGGTGCGCATGGTCTATGCGCTGCGCCCAGAAGGCATTGTCTGGCCGAAAAAGGAGGATGGATCTCCAAGCTTCAAGCTCGAGGACCTGGCCCGCGCCAACGGCCTGCTGCACGAGAAGGCGCACGATGCCCTGTCCGACGTGCGTGCCACCATCGGGCTGGCCCGATTGATCCGCAAGGTCCAGCCCAGATTGTTCGACTTCGCCTTCTCGCTGCACAAGAAGGACCGTGTGCTGCAGGAAATGGGCCTGCCGGCCGAGCCGGCGCATGCCAGGCCCTTCCTGCACGTCAGCGGCATGATCCGGCCCGAGCGCGGCTGCATCGCCGTCATGTGGCCGCTGGCCACGCACCCCACCAACAAGAACGAGATCATCTGCTGGGATCTGGCGCAGGACCCGTCCGAGCTGGCCTCCATCGACGTGGACACGCTGCGCCTGCGCCTGTTCTCGCGCGCGGCCGACCTGCCCGAAGGCATGCAGCGCCTGCCCATCAAGAGCATCCACGTCAACAAGTCGCCCATGGTGGTCGGCAGCCTCAAGACGCTGAGCCCGGCCATGGCCGCGCAATGGGGCATCGATGTGGAGCAGTGCATGGGCCATGCGGCCATTGCACGGGACCTGCCCGACATGAGCGCGCTGTGGCGTGCCGTTCACCAGCGCCCTGCGCAGGAAGGGCTGGATGCCGACCAGGACCTGTACGGCGGTTTCGTGGGCAATGAGGACCGGCGCCGCCTGAACCACCTGCGCAGCCTGTCCGCGCAGGAGCTGGCGCTGGACCGCACGGGCTTCGACGATGCACGCCTGACCGAGCTGCTGTTCCGCTACCGCGCCCGCAATTTCCCCGCCAGCCTGAACCCGGCCGAGCGCCAGCGCTGGCTGCAGCACTGCGCGGCCTGCCTGATCGAAGGCAAGGGCGGCGCACGCACGGCCGAGCAGATGTTTGCCATGGTCGATCAGCTATCGGAAACTGCCGACGAGCGCGGCGAGGAGATCCTGGGGGCGCTGTATGACTATGCCGAGGCGATCATGCCGGAACTTTAGTTCCCCCTGAGCCGCTGCGCGGCTTCTCCCGAGAGGTGCGACACCCTCGCGGCGGGGCGGCCGGCGTAGGCACTTGCTCGGTCTTCCTCGCCTTGGGCCGCGTCGGCTTCAGGCGCAGCGCCCATTTGTGCCTTCAGCCAAAGAACTTGTAGCAGACCACGATGGCCGCCACCACGCCGGCCAGTTCGGCGATGAGGGCGCAGGGCACGGCGTGGCGGGCACGCTGTATGCCCACGGCGCCGAAGTAGACGGCCAGGACGTAGAAGGTGGTTTCGGTGCTGCCCTGGATGGTGGCGGCCACCAGGGCGGCGAAGCTGTCCACGCCCTGGGTCTGCATGGTCTCGATCAGCATGGCGCGCGCCGCGCTGCCCGAGAAGGGTTTGACCAGGGCCGTGGGCAGGGCGTCCACGAAGCGGGCGTCCATGCCCATGGCATCGACCACCCAGCGTATGCCCGACAGCGCATACTCCAGCGCGCCCGATGCGCGGAACACGCCCACGGCGCAGAGCATGGCCACCAGGTAGGGCAGCAGGCCCTTGGCCACGTCAAAGCCTTCCTTGGCGCCCTCGATGAAGCTGTCGTAGACCGCGACCTTGCGCCAGGCGCCCAGGGTGACGAACAGCACGATCAGGGCAAACAGCGTCAGGTTGCCCAGCAGCGATGACAGCTGGGCCAGTGCGGCCGCCGACAGCGTGGCCAGAAAGGCCATGAAGCCCGCCAGCGCCAGGCCCAGCGGCAGCAGATAGCCCAGCACCACGGGGCTCCACAGCGGCAGCCTCTGCACGGCGGCCACGGCCAGCAGGCCGACCAGGGTCGAGGCCGAGGTGGCCAGCAAGATCGGCAGAAAGACCAGGGTGGGATCGGGCGCACCCTGCTGCATGCGGTACATGAAGATGGTCACGGGCAGCAAGGTCAGCGACGACGCATTGAGCACCAGGAACAGGATCTGCGCATTGGTGGCGGTGTCGGGCCGGGGATTGAGCTCCTGCAGCGAGCGCATGGCCTTCAGGCCCATGGGCGTGGCCGCGTTGTCCAGTCCCAGCCCGTTGGCCGCGAAGTTCAGCGTGATCAGGCCCAGGGCCGGATGGCCGCGCGGCACCTCGGGCATGAGCCTGGCGAACAACGGGCCCAGCACGCGCGCCAGCCACTCCACCACGCCGGCCTTCTCTGCGATGCGCAGAAAGCCCAGCCACAGCGTCAGCGTGCCGAACAGCAGCACCATGACCTCGACCGACAGCCTGGCCATGGCAAACAGCGCCTGCACCATGGCCGAGAAAATCCCGGCCTGGCCACCGACCAGCCATTGGGCCAGCGCAGCCACGGCCGCCACCAGAAAAAAGCCCAGCCACAAGGCATTCAGCATGGATTCCCGTCCCTCACGAGGCAATTGCAAGCCGCCATTGTGGGGCCAGCCGCAGGGCTTACGGGCCAGGGCGGCAGGGCATTGACAGGGCTCCGTTATCCTCGCGGCCCCGCGGTCCGAGGACCGCACCATTGCTGCAAAGGATTCCATGCCCCAGGTGATAGGACAGGTGAGCGTCGCCGTGCGCGACTATGACGAGGCGCTGCGCTTTTATGTGGGCGCGCTGGGCTTCGTGCTGATCGAGGACGCCGCCCTGTCCGAGGGCAAGCGCTGGGTCACCGTGGCTCCCGGTGGCGGCGGTGTGCGCCTGCTGCTGGCCCGCGCCACGAATGAGGAACAGGCCGCGCGCGTGGGCAACCAGGCGGGCGGGCGCGTGTTCCTGTTCCTGCAGACAGACGACTGCCTGCGCGACTTCGAGGCCTACCGCTCGCGCGGCGTGCGCTTTGTGCAGGATCCCCAGCGCAAGCCCCACGGCACCGTGGCCGTGTTCGAAGACCTCTACGGCAATCTGTGGGATCTCATCGAGTTGCATCCGGCGCGCTGAGGGCCGAAGGCGCGCTGCTTCAGCGGCTGGCCACGATGAACAGCCTGGGGAAGGGCAGCAGCACCGTGCCATCGTCCAGCGCGGGGTAGGCCTGGGAGATGGCCTGCAGATACGCTGCGTAGAAGCCGGCCTTTTGCTCCTCGTCCAGCGGCGCGACGAAGGGACGCAGCGCCGAACCCTTGAACCACTCAACCACCGCGGCATGGCCGCCCGCCAGCGGGTGGAAGTAGGTGGTGCGCCAGACATCGACGTTGCTGCAGTGCGGGCGAAGCAGGGCGTAGTAGAAGTCCGCGCTGTGACGTGCGGGGTGGCGCACATCGCCAATCGTGGCGGCCCAGGGGCCGCTGGCAGCCACTTCGCGCGCCAGCCGGTGGGCCGGTTCTTCCAGGTTGTCCGGTGTCTGCACGGCCAGGCTGCCACCGGGTGCCAGGTGGCTGACAAGGCGCGGGTAAAGCTGCTGGTGGTCGGGCAGCCACTGCAGCGAGGCATTGGCCAGGATCACGTCCTGCGGCTGGTCGGGCTGCCAGGTGGCGATGTCGGCCAGGCAGAAGGCCGTGCCCGGCAGCCGCTTGCGTGCGGCATCCAGCATGTCCTCGGAATTGTCCAGTCCCGTCACGGTGGCGCCGGGGAAGCGCTGGGCCAGGACCTCGGTGGAGTTGCCGGGGCCGCAGCCCAGGTCCACGGCCAGCCGCACGGCGTGGCCAGGCAGATCGGGAATGGCGGCCACCAGGTCGCGCACGGGGCGGGTGCGTTCCTGCTCGAACGTTGTGTACTGCTTTGCGGACCAGGTCATCGTGTTGCCTTTCAGGTAGGTGTGTTTGTGGGGCGCGAGCGTAAATCCGTCCATTCATGATTGCAAATGCCACAATCGAAGCCTTCCCATACCTTGAAAGTATTGATGTGCCCGAGCTTCGCCAACTGCGCGCCTTTGTCGCCATCGCCGAGGAAGGCCACATCACGCGTGCGGCCGAGCGCCTGGGCATGCAGCAGCCGCCGCTGACGCGATTGCTGCAGGGCCTTGAGCACGAATTGGGCGTGGAGCTGGTGCAGCGCCTGCCGCGCGGCGTGCGGCCCACGGCGGCGGGGCTGGCGCTGCTGGAAGAGGCCAGGGCGCTGCTTGCCCGCTCCGATGGGCTGGCCGAAGTGGTGGGCCGTGCCGCCCGCGGCGAGACGGGCCGGCTGGCCGTGGGTTTCACCAGCTCTGCCGCACTGCATCCCTTTGTGCCCGGCGTGCTGCGCATGTTCCGCCAGCAGGTGCCCGGCGTCGCGGTGGCGCTGGAGGAGGCGGGCACGGGCGAGCTCATGGATGCATTGCTGCAAGAGCGGCTGGACGCGGCCTTTGTGCGCTCGCCCCTGCATGGCAGCCAGGGGCTGCAGGCTGTGCCGATTCTGGAGGAGCCCATGCTGCTGGCCCTGCCTGCAGGGCATGCGCTGGCACGCCCATTGCGCCGGCCCGTGCCTTTGCCGCAGCTCGCCTCGGAGGATTTCGTGCTGTACCGGCGCAGGGTAGGGCAGGGCCTGTACGACGCCATTCTCAAGGCCTGCCTGGAGGCCGGTTTCAGCCCGCGCGTGGTGCAGGAGGCGCCGCGCATGACGGCGACGCTGAGCCTGGTCTCGGCAGGGCTGGGGCTGTCCATCGTGCCGGCCTCCATGCGGCGCCTGCGCAGCGACGGCATTGCCTACCGCACGCTGTCGCAATGCCCGGGGCTGGCCGCTCCGCTGCATCTGGCCACGCGCGTGGGCGATGCTTCTGCGGTGCTGCGCAGGTTCCAGGACCTGGTTGCCACGGCGGCCGTGGCGGAGTCCTGAAGGTGCGGACTATGGTGACCTGGTTGCTGCGCGTGCGGCAGCGCGAGGACCGCCGCGCTGCCTGACCACGGTGCGCGCGCATTCCACCAGCTTGTGGATCAGCGGCAGGCGTGCCGAAGAGCGCAGCCACATCACACCGAAGCGCCGCGACTGCGATTCCTCGGGCAGGGCCAGCCGCACCACGCCCTGGCCATCGGGCAGGTTCAGGGCCGTGTCGGGCACCAGGGAGACGCCCAGGCCCCTGTCCACCATCATGGCAATCGCCACCAGCGAGCTCAGTTCAAAGCGCTCCTGTGGAGCGATCTGCGCGGCGCGCAGGTAGCGCTCCACCATCTGGCCGCCGCCCAGGCTGCGGTCATAGCGGATCAGCGGCTGGGTGCGCAGCAGCGTGTGCGGGTCCAGGTGCGCCAGCTGGCGCGGCACCAGCAGCACCAGCGGCTCCTCGCGCAGCAGTGTCCAGTCGAAGGTCTTGGCCAGGGCGAACGAGGGGTGCAGGCAGACCGCCGCATCCAGCTCGCCCTGCCGCACGGCCTCGTACAGCTCGCGCGTGGTGGCCGACCGCAGGAACACCTTGGCGTCAGGGCACTTCTTCACGAAGCCGGCCAGGATGTCGGGCAGCAGGCTGTGCAGCGCCGTGTTGATGGTGCCTATGACCAGTTCCCCGGCCGTGCCTTCCTGGCTGACATGGGTCTTGGCATTGGCCAGTTCGCGCAGCAACTGCGGCGCGGATTGGGCCAGGCGGTGGCCGGCCGGGGTGGGCAGCACGGTGCGGCCTGCGCGGGCCAGCAGGGGTGCGTCGAACTCGCGCTCGAGGATGCGGATCTGCTGGGCCACGGCGGCGGCCGTGATATCCAGGCGCCGCGCGGCCTCGGCCATGGAGCCGGTCTCCACCACAAGCAGGAAGCTGTGCAGGTAGCTGGTTTCCATAAACAAAGAATTTGTGTGGTTTGAACAAATATTACATGTGTTTCTCTTGGCTTTCTGCCGCCCACAATGCGGGCCATGAGAAGCAAACTGTTTGTTCCCGCATCGCGTCCCGAGCTGTTCGCCAAGGCACTGGCCGGCGAGGCCGACGCGCTGTCCTTCGACCTGGAGGACGCGGTGGCCGAAGCCCGCAAGGACGAGGCGCGCGGCCTGCTGCGCAGCTTCCTGCTCAGCCCTGAAAGCCGGGGCCACGGCAAGACGCTGATCGTGCGTGTCAACGCCATGGATACGCCGCATTTCGGCGCCGACATCGCCGAGATGGTGCGCGACGGCGTGCACCTCATCAACCTGCCCAAGCCCGAGACCGTGCAGCAGGTGCGCGAGGCCGCACAGCGCATTGCCGAGGCGGCAGATGCCAACGGCGTGCCCCAGGCGCCTGGCCTGCTGCTCAACATCGAAACACCCCGCGCCCTGCGCTGCGCTGCCGAACTGGCCAGCGCCCACGCCAGCGTGGCCGGCCTGCAGATGGGGCTGGGCGACCTGTTCGAGCCCTTTGGCGTGAACCGGCGCGAGCCCGCCGCCATTGCCCAGGTGCTGCTTGCCGTGCGCATGGCCGCTGCCGAGGCAGGCATCTATGCCTATGACGGCGCCTTTGCCGACATCCGCGACAGCGACGGCTTCAGCGCCGAGGCGCGGCTGTCGCGCGGCCTGGGCTTTCTGGGCAAGACGTGCATACACCCCAGCCAGGTTGCGCTGGCCAATGCGGTCTACCAGCCGACCGAGCAGGAGATTTCCCACTCGCTGAAGGTGGTCCAGGCGGCCCGCGAGGCTGACGCCAATGCGCTGGGCGCCTATGTGGTGGACGGAAAGATGGTGGACAAGCCCTTTGTGCTGCGTGCCCAGGCCATCGTGGCTGCGGCGCATGCACAGGGGCTGCTGGTGGCCTGAATAGGGTTCTGGCATTCCGGTGTACCGGCGTCCTGCATGCCGGGCACCACAACGACAAGAAGCAGTACAGGAGACAAAGACATGAGCATTTCGCATTGCCGCACGCGGCGCAAGCTGGCGGCGCTGGCGGCCACGGCAACGGTGGCCACGCTGGCCGGGCTGGCTTCGCCGGGATTGATGGCGCAGGGCGCCTTCCCGTCCAAGGCCATCACCATGGTGGTTCCCTATCCGCCGGGAGGCTCCAACGATGTGTTCGCACGCCAGGTGGCCAAGGAAATGGGCGATCTGCTCAAGCAGACCGTGATCGTGGACAACCGGCCCGGTGCCAGCGGCAACACCGGCACGGCCTCGGTGGCCAAGGCGGCGGCAGACGGCTACACGCTGGTGGCGGTGTCGTCGAGCGTGACCACGAATGCCGCGGTGCAGGCCAAGATGCCCTTCGATCCCGTCAAGGACCTGGCGCCCGTGGCCATGTTTGCCAAGGGCCCGCTGGTGGTGGCCGTGAACAACGAATTCCCGGCCAGGACGCCGCAGGATCTGGTGCGCGCCATCAAGGCCAGCCCGGGCCAGTTCAACTACGCCACCTCGGGCACCGGCAGCATCAACCACTTCGCGACCGAGATGATGCGCTCCATGGTGCCGGGCATGGACATCATGCATGTGCCCTACAAGGGCCAGGGTCCGGCCGTGACCGATGTGATCGGCAACCAGGTGCAGATGCTGGTCTCCAGTGGCCCGTCCATCCTGCCCATGGTGCGCAACGGCAAGCTGCGCGCCATCGGCATCACCAGTCTCAAGCCCAGCCCCATTGCGCCGGACCTGACGCCCATGGCAACGGCCATCCCGGGCTACGAATTCGATCTGTGGTGGGGGCTGCTGGCGCCTGCGGGCACGCCAGCCGACATCGTGGACCGCCTCAACCAGGCCGTGAACCAGGTGCTGGCCAAGCCGACCATCCAGGCCAGCTTCCTGCGCGAAGGCGCCATTGCCAACCCCGTGACGCCGCAGCAGTTCGCACAGGTGATCCGCAGCGACGTGGCGCGCTGGAAGCAGCTCGCCAAGGACCGCAATATCCAGGCCGATTGAACCCGGCCGCTCGCGGGAGGCGCCCCAGGCGTTCCCGCTTCCCTATCAGGAGAAACGAATGAGTTTTGTGCCCGGTGAACGCCAGGGGCCGAAAGGCCCGCTCAGCGGCGTGCGCGTGCTGGACCTGAGCGCCTATATCGCGGGGCCGTATGGCTGCTCGCTGCTGGCGGACCAGGGCGCCGAGGTGATCAAGGTCGAGCCGCCCGTGGGCGACAACCTGCGCAAGTACCCGTCCACGCTGGAGGCCGAAAGCCGCGCCTTCCTGGGCGTGAACCGCAGCAAGTGGGGCATGGTGCTGGACCTGAAGAACGAGGCCGACCACGCCGTGCTGCTGCGCCTGGTGCGCGAGGCCGATGTGCTGGTCCACAACTTCCGGCCCGGCGTGCCCGAGCGGCTGGGCATCGGTTTTGCGCAGTTGGCCGCCATCAACCCACGCCTCGTCTATTGCAGCGTCACCGGCTACGGCAGCCGGGGTCCGCTCAAGGCCAAGGCGGGTTACGACCAGGTGCTGCAGACCATGACCGGGATGTGCGCCATGCAGGGCAAGGCTGGCGGGCCGCCCGAGATTCTCTACGGCTCCGTGGTGGACTACTACGCCTCGGCCCTGGTGGCGGGCGGCGTGTCGTCGGCGCTGTACGAGCGCGAGAAAAGCGGGCTGGGCCAGCATGTGGGCGTGTCGCTGCTGCGCGCGGCACTGACCATGCAGTCCGCACGCATGGTCTGGGCCGAGGGCGAGCCGCGCGAGGTAGGGCGCGACATGCGCTCCGGCGGCATCACGGGCATCCACCCGACGCGTGAAGGACATCTCTACATCTCGGCCAATACCGCACATTTCTGGGAGGCGCTGTGCCGCAAGCTGGGGCTGCCCGAGCTGGCCGGCGACGAGCGCTACGACTCCGTGCGCAAGCGCGCCCAGCACCGCGACGTGCTGGTGCCGCTGCTGCGCCAGGCATTGGCAGGGCGCAGCGCGCTGGAATGGGAGGCCTTGTTCGGTGAGGAAGTGCCCTGCGCGGCGGCGCGCACGGTGGAAGACATGTTCGACGACCCGCAGGTGCAGGCCGAGGGCATGGTCACCCGCTTCGAGCACCCGACCCTGGGCAGCTACCGGGGCTTTGCCGGCGCCGTGGAGTTCGACCGCACGCCCGGCCCGCCGGCCTTTGCCGCGCCCACGCTGGGCCAGCATACCGAGGCCCTGAAGGCCGCCGCGCAAGAGGGCTGTTGATGCAGGCACTGCCCGCAGGCGCCTGCGACGCCCATCTGCACGTCTTCGATCCGCGCTTTGGTACGCGTTTTTGGGCCGAGGCTCCGCAGGCCATGCGCGCCCATGCCACGGCGGCCGACTATGCGCAGCTGCGCGGCGCCATGGGGCTGGAGCGCGCCGTCATCGTCCAGCCGCGTGCGCATGGCACGGACAACCGGGCCACGCTGCACGCCATCCAGTCGCTGGGCGCAGCAAGCACGCGCGGCATTGCCGTAGTGCACCCCGAGATCACCGACGCCCAGTTGCAGGCGCTGCATGACGGCGGCATTCGCGGCATCCGCTTTTCGCTGCATACCGAGCACGATGCAGCCGTGCGGCTGGACATGCTGGAGCCGTTGGCCGAGCGCATTGCCGCGCTGGGCTGGCATGTGCAGCTGCACTGGCTGGCCAGCCAGATCGAGGCCCATGCGGCGCTGCTGCAGCGGCTGCCATGCACCCTGGTGTTCGACCACATGGCGCGGCTGGCTGACAGCACTGACGGCGCAGGCGTGCACCAGCCCGCCTTCGGTGTGGTCCGTGGGCTGGTGCAGCAGGGCAGGGCCTGGGTCAAGCTCTCGGGCCCGTATCTGAACAGCCGGGCGGGCCTGGCCGCAGGCTATGCCGACTGCGACGCGCTGGCGCAGGCCTGGGTGGCCGAGGCCCCGCAGCGCCTGGTCTGGGGCAGCGACTGGCCCCATGTCACCGAAGCTGCCCATCCGCCGCAGACCCCGATGCTGCTGGCCTTGTTGTCACGCTGGATTTCCGATGCGGCGCTGCGCGCCCGCGTGCTGGTGGACAACGCCGCCGAGCTGTACGGATTCGATTGAGGGCGCGGGGCACGCAAGCCTCGCAGCCCAGGTTTTCACCATGGAGCAACAGGAGACAGAAACGTGAAGAAGATCAAGACATTGCGGCCCGCCATGACGGTGCTGGCCTTGGGGCTGGGCCTGGGACTGGGACTTTTCCAGGGCACGCTGCATGCGGCCGACTATCCGGCCGCGCAGGCCATCACGGTCGTCGTGCCGTTCTCGGCCGGCGGCGGTGCGGACAATGCGGCGCGCATCATCGCCAAGGCGCTGGGCGAGGTCTCGGGCCAGACCGTGGTGGTGGACAACAAGGCCGGCGCCAGCGGCGCCATCGGCGCCGCCCTCGTGGCGCGTGCCAAGGCCGACGGCTATACGGTGCTGTATGACGCATCGTCCTTCGCCATCAACCCCGCGTTGCGCAAGCTGCCCTATGACCCGGCCAAGGACTTCATTGCCGTGTCCCAGGCCATCAGCGTGCCCAACATCCTCGTGGCGGCGCCGTCCTCGCCCTACAACAGCCTGGCCGACTTCATGAATGCCGCGCGGCAAAAGCCCGGCAGGCTCACCTATGCCTCCTACGGCCCGGGCAGCCTGGCCCAGATGGCGACGGAACTGCTCAAGGCAGACGCCAAGTTCGATGCCGTCCACGTTCCCTACAAGGGCGGGGCGCCCGCCATCGTCGATGTCATGGGCGGCCAGGTCGATGTGTACTTTGCCAACGCCGCCTCCAGCATCAACTATGTCAAGGGCGGCAAGCTCAAGGCGCTGGCCGTGTCCTCGGCCAAGCGCATGCCGGACCTGCCCGACGTGCCCACGGTGGCGGAAAGCGGCATCAAGGGCTTCGAGGTCACGGAGTGGAACGGCTTCTTCCTGCCCGCCGGCACCGCGCCCGAGACCGTGCAGAAGCTGCAGGACCTGGTGCAAAAGGCCCTGGCCCTGCCGGCCACGCGCGCCAGCCTGGAGAAACTGGGCCTGACGCCCGTGGGCAGTTCCTCCGCCGCCTTCACGGGCTTCGTGGCCGCCGAGCGCGAGCGCTGGGATGCCGTGGTCAAGGCCAACGGCATCACCGTGCAGTGAGCCGCCGCGCGTGACGGGACTCAGGGCGTGGCGGTGACGCGCAGCAACTGCCCGCCCTGGGCGTCCGTCAGCAGGTAAAGCCAGCCGTCCGGTCCCTGGCGCACATCGCGCACGCGCTGGCCCAGGCGCGGCAGCACCTGCTCGCTGGCCGTCACCTTGCCGGACCTGATCGTCAGGCGCTCCAGCCGCTGGAACTTGAGCGAGCCCACGACCAGCGATCCCTTCCATTGCGCCCCATACCGGTCACTGGTCACAAAGGCCATGCCTGAGGGGGCGATCGACGGCACCCAGTAGTGCAGCGGCTGCTCCATGCCCTCCTTGCGCGTGATGCCGGCGCCGATCTTGCCGCCGCCATAGTTCTCGCCGTAGGTGATCGCGGGCCAGCCGTAGTTCTTGCCGGGCTCGGGCCGGTTGACCTCGTCGCCGCCCTGCGGGCCGTGCTCATGCATCCACAGGCTGCCATCGGGCGCCAGCGCCGCGCCCTGGGCGTTGCGGTGGCCGTAGCTCCAGATCTCGGGCCAGGCATCCGCGCGGCCGACAAAGGGGTTGTCCCTGGGTACGCTGCCGTCCTTGGCAATGCGCACGATCTTGCCCAGGTGGCTTTGCAGGTTCTGGGCCTCTTCCTTGTAGCGCGAGCGCTCGCCCAGCGCCAGGAACAGCGTGCCATCGCTCTTGCCGTCCACCCTACGCTCCACGATGCGGCAGCCGAAATGCAATGCGCTAGCGTACCTGGGGCGCTGCGAGAACAGCATTTTCACCTGCTCCAGCCGGCTGGCATCGTCGGACAGCCGGGCGCTGGCCAGCGCCGTGCTGTTCTTGCCGCTGTCGGCGCCGCTGCCGGGCTCGGAGTAGCAGAAGTACAGCTGGCGGTTGCGCGCGAAGTCGCTGTCCAGCACCACGTCCAGCAGGCCGCCCTGGCCTGCGGCCTCCACGGCCGGAAGGCCCGCCAGGGGAGCGCCCAGCCTTCCGTCGCCCTGCACGATGCGCATGCGGCCCGGCCGCTCGGTCACCAGGTAGCGCCCATCCGGCAGGAAAGCCATGGCCCAGGGGTGCTCCAGGCCTTCGGCGACGATTTCTGTGGAGAGGTTGGGGCTGGCGGCCCACAGTGCGCCGGACAGGCCCAGGGTGCTGATGGCGAGGGCGGCGGATAGGGATGGCGGCATGCCGATGCTCCTGTGATGAGGGGACAAGACGGGAAGCCGGATGCACCGCAGTTGACGTCGGCGGCGGTGCAGCGCAGGCAGGGGGCTTCGCACAAGCCAGCATCATGCACGACGCCACCAGAGCCTGCGGCGACCTGTCAACCACTGCGCAAAAAGCCCGCGCAGCCACTTGCGCGGGTGTATAAACAGCGCTCTTTCGGCGCCGGGCCGGGTCCCTGCGGGGGCGGGCGGCGGCGCCTCCTACCCACCAGAGAATCCGCAAGGGAAAAGCAGCCATGGGCGCGCAATGGAAAGCAAAGGGCAAGGCGCTGGTCGCCGACGCCAAGGGAAAGCTGTTTGGCAAGCTTGTCAAGGAAATCATCGTCGCGGCGCGCGCCGGCGCCGATCCGGCAGGCAACTCGCGCCTGCGCATGGCGGTGGAAGCCGCACGCAAGGCCTCCATGCCCAAGGACACGCTCGAGCGTGCCATCAAGAAGGGCTCGGGCGTGGGTGCCGATGCCGTCAACTACGAGCGCGTGGTCTATGAAGGCTACGGCCCCAACCGCGTGCCGGTGATGATCGAGTGCCTGACCGACAACGTGAACCGCACGGCGCCCAACATGCGCGTGTGTTTCCGCAAGGGCCAGATGACGGCCGTGGCCTGGGACTTCGACCATGTGGGCATGATCGAAGGCGAGCCCGAAGGCGGCGCCGATGCCGAACTGGCCGCCATCGAGGCCGGTGCACAGGATTTCGAGCCCGGCGAGGAAGAGGGCACGACGCTGTTCATCACCGACCCCACCGACCTCGATACCGTGAGCAAGGCGCTGCCGGCCCAGGGCTTCAAGGTGCTGTCGGCCAAGCTGGGCTACAAGGCCAAGACGCCGGTCAGCATGGCCAGCCTGTCGGCTGAGCAGCAGGAGGAAGTGCAGGACTTCCTGGCCGGCATCGAGAACGACGATGACGTGCAGAACGTCTACGCGGGCCTGGTGGATTGATGACGCTGTCCCCGCTGCCAAGCAAAAAAGCCGCACATCGTGCGGCTTTTTTGTGGGTGCAGGCGCCCAGCGCCCGGCGGCTCACTTGGTGCCGAAGATTCGGTCGCCCGCGTCGCCCAGGCCCGGCAGGATGTAGCCGTGGGCGTCCAGCTGGCGGTCCACGGCGGCCGTGTAGATGTCCACGTCGGGATGGGCCTTCTGCATGGTGGCCACGCCTTCGGGCGCGGCCAGCAGGCACATGAACTTGATGGACTTCGGGTTCAGCTGCTTCAGGCGCGCCACGGCGGCGGCGGCCGAATTGCCCGTGGCCAGCATGGGATCGACGACCAGCACGTCGCGCTCTTCCATCTCGGAGGGCATTTTGAAGTAGTACTCGACGGGCTGCAGCGTCTCGGGGTCGCGGTACAGGCCGATGTGGCCGATGCGCGCGCCGGGCACGACGTTGAGCATGCCGTCGAGGAAACCGTTGCCGGCGCGCAGGATGGACACCAGCACCAGCTTCTTGCCGTCGATGACCTTGCCGGTCATGGTCTCCAGCGGGGTCTCGATCTCGATGTCCTGCAGCGGCATGTCACGCGTGATCTCGTAGGCCATCAGCGTGGACAGCTCGCCCAGCATGCGGCGGAAGCTGTTGGTGCTGGCTTCCTTGCGGCGCATCAGCGTGAGCTTGTGTTGGACCAGCGGGTGGTCGATCAGGTGCAGAGTACTCATGGTTTTCTTCTGGAAAAAAGGGCGCCGGTATTTTGGGGCCGGCGCCAGGGGTCGGTTCAGTCGTGCAGAAAGCGCGCGTAGCGCGCCAGGTCCACATTGCCGCCGCTGATGAGAATGCCCACGCGTGCGCCCGACAGCGCAACCCCGCCATGCAGGGCGCCCGCCAGCGAGAGCGCACCCGTGGGTTCGACCACGATTTTCTTGCGTTCCGCGTAAAAGCGCATGGCCTGCACCAGATGCTCGTCCGCCACGGCCAGGATATCTTCGACATGCTCGCGGATGATGGCGAATGTGATATCGCCGATGGACTGGGTCTGCGCGCCGTCGGCAATGGTGTGGGGCGTGGGAATCTGCACGATCCGGCCTGCGCGCAGCGACTGGCGGGCATCGTCGCCGGCCTGGGGCTCGACGCCATAGACCTTGCAGCGCGGGGAGAGCTGTCCGGCTGCCAGCAGGCTGCCCGACAGCAGGCCGCCGCCGCCCAGGCAGACGAACAGGTAGTCCAGATCGGGCACCTCCTCGAACAATTCCTTGGCCGCCGTGCCCTGGCCGGCAATCACGTCGCGGTGGTTGAACGGCGGGATCAGCGTCATGCCGCGCTCGTCGGCCAGGCGCCGGGAGATGGCTTCGCGGTCCTCGGTGAAGCGGTCATAGGTCACGACCTGGGCGCCGTAGGAGCGGGTGGCCGCCATCTTGGAGGCAGGCGCATCCTCGGGCATGACGATGAGCGCGGGCATGTCCAGCATCTGCGCGGCCAGGGCCACGGCCTGGGCATGGTTGCCCGAAGAGAAGGCCAGGGCGCCGCGCTTGCGCTGCTCGGGCGTGAACTGCGACAGCGCGTTGTAGGCGCCGCGTATCTTGAAGGCACCCGTGCGCTGCAGGTTCTCGCACTTGAAGAACAGCTGGGCGCCCAGCAGCTCGTCGGCGGTGCGGCTGCGCAGTATGGGGGTGCGGTGGGCCACGCCCTCCAGCCGGCCGGCTGCGGCGGCAACGTCGTCATAGGTGGGCAGCGAGGGAGGGCTGTTCGTCGTCATGGCGTGCGGTTCCGCAAAGTGGATGGAGGCGGTTTCGATCATAGCCGCATGCGCAGGCTTTCAGCGCCCTGAAATGCGCCAGCCGTTGCATGGCAACGGCTGGGTGCTATGGTGTTTGATGCGGCGCAGTGCCGGTGCGCCAGCGCTTCAGCGCTTCTTGTTGCCCAGGATGCCGCCGAGCACGCCGCGCAGGATTTCCTTGCCCAGCGAATTGCCCATGGTGCGCATGGTGGACTTGGCCATGGTCTGAACCAGGCCGTCGTGCTTGCCTCCGCGCGGGCCTGTGGTGCCGAACAGAAGGTCCTTGAGCCCGTCCATCATGGCGCCGCCGCCTTCGCTGGCGGCGGGTGCGGCTCCGGCAGGGCCTGCCGGCGAGGCCCCGTCGCCGGATGCTGCCGTGCGTCCGCGCAGCACTTCGTAGGCCGATTCGCGGTCCACCGCCTTTTCATAGACACCTGCCACCAGCGATTGCGCCAGCAAGACCTTGCGCTGCTCCTCGCTGATCGGACCGATCTGGCTGCCCGGTGGAATGACATAGGCGCGTTCGGTGATGCCGGGGCGGCCCTTTTCATCGAGGAAGCTCACCAGGGCCTCGCCCACGGCCAGCTCCGTGATGGCGGCCTCGATGTCCAGCCCCGGCTTGGGCCGCATCGTGGTGGCCGTGGCCTTGACGGCCTTCTGGTCGCGCGGCGTGAAGGCGCGCAGCGCATGCTGCACGCGATTGCCCAGCTGGGCCAGCACGGTGTCGGGCACGTCCATCGGGTTTTGCGTGACGAAATACACGCCCACGCCCTTGGAGCGCACCAGGCGCACCACCAGCTCGATGCGTTCGAGCAGCACCTTGGGTGCATCGTTGAACAGCAGGTGGGCCTCGTCGAAGAAGAAGACCAGCTTGGGCTTGTCGGGGTCGCCGATCTCGGGCAGGCGCTCGAACAGCTCGGACAGCATCCACAGCAGGAAGGTGGAGTACAGGCGCGGCGAATTCATCAGCTTCTCGGCCGCCAGGATGTTGACCACGCCCTTGCCGCCTGCATCGGTCTGCATCAGGTCGTTGATGTCGAGCATGGGCTCGCCAAAGAATTTGTCGCCGCCCTGCGACTCGATGGCCACCAGCCCGCGCTGTATGGCCCCCACGCTGGCGGCACTGATGTTGCCGTACTCGGTGGTGAACTGCTTGGCGTTGTCGCCCACGTGCTGGAGCATGGACCGCAGGTCCTTGAGGTCCAGCAGCAGCAGTCCGTTGTCGTCGGCAATCTTGAAGACCAGGTTGAGCACGCCCATCTGCGTGTCGTTCAGGGCCAGCATGCGCCCGATCAGCAGCGGCCCCATGTCCGAAACCGTGGCGCGCACCGGATGGCCCAGCTCGCCGAACACGTCCCACAGCGTGGTGGGGCAGGCCAGGGGCTGGGGAATCTCGATGCCGCGCTCCTGCAGCGAAGCCGCCATCTTGGCGCCCGTGCTGCCGCTTTGGCTGATGCCCGACAGGTCGCCCTTGATGTCGGCCATGAACACCGGCACGCCGATTTCGGAGAAGCCTTCCGCCATTTTCTGCAGCGTCACGGTCTTTCCGGTGCCCGTGGCGCCGGTGATCAGGCCATGTCGATTGGCCAGTGCGGGCAGCAGCAGGCATTCTGTGGCAGAGTGGCGAGCGATCAGAAGTGGAGCGGCCATTTCGGGTTTCCTCGGGGGAGCATGCGGTCAAAAGTAAAATCCCAGCCGCAAGGTTAAATCAATATCAAAGGACAGCCTGTGGCAGGACACAGTAAATGGGCCAATATCCAGCACCGCAAAGGCCGCCAGGACGAAAAGCGCGGCAAGGTCTGGACTCGCATCATCCGTGAAATCATGGTGGCGGCACGCACGGGAGGGGGCGATCTCAGCGCCAACCCGCGCCTGCGCCTGGCGGTGGAAAAGGCCAAGGCGGCCAACATGCCGGCCGACAACATCAAGCGCAACATCGACAAGGCCACGGGCAATCTCGAAGGCGTGACCTACGAGGAAATCCGCTACGAAGGCTACGGCATTGGCGGAGCGGCGATCATCGTGGACACCATGACCGACAATCGCGTGCGCACTGTGGCGGATGTGCGTCATGCCTTCAGCAAGTACGGTGGCAACATGGGCACGGAGGGTTCCGTGTCCTTCCAGTTCAAGCATGTCGGACAACTGATCTTCGCTCCCGGAAGCGACGAGGACCAGATCATGGAAGTGGCGCTGGAGGCCGGTGCCGAGGACGTGATCACCGATGATGAGGGGGCCATCGAGGTGCTGACCGCACCCGCAGAGTTCGAAACCGTGCGCGACGCGCTGCAGGCCAAGGGCCTGACGCCGGAGGTGGCTGAAGTCACCATGCGCCCGGAAAACACCATCGCCCTGCAAGGCGATGACGCAGCCCGCATGCAAAAGCTGCTGGACATGATCGAAGACCTGGATGACGTACAGGACGTCTACCACAACGCTGAACTATGAAAATTCTTGTGATTGGTGGCGGAGGCCGCGAGCACGCCCTGGCGTGGAAACTGGCTGAATCGCCGAAATCGACCAAGGTCTATGTGGCCCCCGGCAACGGTGGCACGGGCCTGGCCGGCGGCAAGGTGGAGAACCTCAACATCACCGACCCGCAGGCGCTGCGCGAGTGGGCGCAGGCCGAGAAGGTCGCGCTGACCGTGGTCGGCCCCGAGGCGCCTTTGGCGGCCGGCGTGGTCGATGAGTTCCGTGCCCATGGCCTACGCATCTTCGGCCCCTCCAAGGCGGCCGCCCAGCTGGAAAGCTCCAAGGCGTTTTCCAAGGACTTCATGGCGCGCCACGGCATCCCCACGGCGCTCTACGAGACTTTCACCGACCCGGTTGCTGCCCACGCCTATGTGGATCGCCTGGGTGCGCCCATCGTGGTCAAGGCCGATGGCTTGGCCGCAGGCAAGGGCGTGGTCGTTGCGACAACGCTGCAGGAAGCCCACGACGCCGTGGACTTCATGCTCGTGGACAACAAGTACGGCGTGGCCCACAACGACGGCGGTGCCCGCGTGGTGATCGAGGAATTCCTCGCCGGCGAGGAAGCCAGCTTCATCGTGCTGTGCGACGGCAAGAACGTCCTGGCCCTGGCGACCAGCCAGGACCACAAGCGCCTGAAGGACGGCGACCAGGGCCCGAACACGGGCGGCATGGGCGCCTACTCGCCCGCGCCCGTGGTCACGGCCGACGTGCATGCCCGCGCCATGCGCGAGATCATCCTGCCGACCATCCGCGGCATGGAAAAGGACGGCATTCCCTACACCGGCTTCCTGTATGCGGGCCTGATGATCGATGCATCCGGCCATCCCAAGACGCTGGAGTTCAACTGCCGCATGGGCGACCCCGAGACCCAGCCCATCATGATGCGTCTCAAGAGCGATCTGGTGGACGTCATGCTGGCGGCCACCGATGCCAAGCTCGACCAGGTCGAGCTGCAATGGGACCGCCGCACGGCGCTGGGCGTGGTCATGGCCGCAGCAGGCTACCCCGAGGACCCGCGCAAGGGCGATGCCATCAGCGGGCTGCCGCAGGACGCCGCCGATGCCATGGTCTTCCATGCCGGCACCCAGCTCAAGGATGGCGTTCCCGTCACCAG
Organism: Delftia tsuruhatensis NBRC 16741; assembly: GCF_001571325.1. Taxonomy (GTDB): domain Bacteria; phylum Pseudomonadota; class Gammaproteobacteria; order Burkholderiales; family Burkholderiaceae_C; genus Comamonas; species Comamonas tsuruhatensis. Next base: position 28,824 of record NZ_BCTO01000019.1, on the reverse strand, counting down.
CGGTGGCCGCGTACTGTGCGTCACCGTGCTGGCCGACAGCGTCAAGCAGGCCCAGCAAAAGGTCTATGACGTGGCGCGCGGCATCCATTTCGATGGTGCCCAGTACCGCCGCGACATCGGCTTCCGTGCCGTGAAGAACTGAGTCCATGGCAGAGCAATCGACCGGGCAGGCGCTGCCCGTGGCCCAGGTGCGCGAGTACCTGACGGGCCTGCAGGCCCGCATCACGCAGGCGCTGGAACAGGTGGAAGGCGAGGGCGGTGCACGCTTTCTGTCCGACGCCTGGAGCAAGGGCCCCGGCGAGCGCCTGCAGGGCGATGGCATCACCCGCATCATGGAAGGCGGCCGCGTGTTCGAGCGCGCGGGCTGCGGCTTCTCGCATGTGCGCGGGCCGCAGCTGCCGCCCTCGGCCACGCAGCACCGGCCTGAGCTGGCCGGTGCGCCGTTCGAGGCCATGGGCGTGTCCCTGGTCTTCCATCCGCGCAATCCTTTTGTGCCTACGGTGCACATGAATGTGCGAATGATTGCAGCCGGCTCAGGTGCGGCCGGCTCAGGTGCGGCAGGGCAGCCGGGCAACGAACCCACCTGCTGGTTCGGCGGCGGCATGGACCTGACGCCGGTCTACGGCTTCGAGGAAGATGCACAGCACTTTCACCGCGTCTGCCGCGATGCGCTGGCGCCTTTTGGCGACACGCTCTACCCGCGCTTCAAGACCTGGTGCGACGAGTACTTCCGCCTGAAGCACCGCAACGAGCAGCGCGGCATCGGCGGCATCTTCTTCGACGACTTCTCGGAACTGGGCCAGGCGCGCAGTTTCGACATGCTGCGTTCGGTGGGCGATGCCTTTCTGGAGTCCTACCTTCCCATCGTCGAGCGCCGCCAGGCCATGGACTACGGGCAGCAGCAGGTCGATTTCCAGCGCTACCGCCGCGGCCGCTATGTGGAGTTCAACCTGGTCTGGGACCGGGGCACGCACTTCGGCCTGCAGTCCGGCGGGCGTACGGAGTCCATCTTGCTGTCCATGCCACCGCATGCGAGCTGGAGCTACCAGCGCGAGGACGCGCCCGGCACCCCCGAGCGCGCTTTGCTGGAGCAATTCCTGGTGCCCCGCGACTGGCTTTGAGCCCGAGAGCCGCCCTCCCGAGCGGCGTGGCGAAATCCGCGCGTGCAAGGGAATAGGCGGCAAAACTATAATTTCAATAGCTTGAGGCGCAGCGTTGGCTGCGTTCTCCACTTTCTTCGGCGCGAAATCTTCCGGCGATCTGTGGGCGAACTCCATGCATTTTGGAGCGCCGCTACAGCCCAGCCCTCTACGGGCCGCACGGCGCTCGCGCTATATTGATCCCATTCCTATTCCATTGATCACCGCCTGATGACCACTTCCACCAAATCGGATTCCGCAGCCAAGCGCGACGTGACCAAGCTGCAACGCGCCATTGTTGACGGCCTCGAAAACGTCAAGGCCCAAGACATCCAGGTCTTCAATACCGAAAAGCTCTCGCCGCTGTTCGAGCGCGTGATCGTGGCTGCGGGCACCTCCAACCGCCAGACCAAGGCGCTGGCCTCCAGCGTGCGCGACGCCGTCAAGCAGGCCGGGTTCCCCGTGCCGCGCCAGGAAGGCGAAGAAAACGGCGAGTGGATCATCGTGGACTGCGGCCAGGCCGTGGTCCATGTCATGCAGCCGGCCATCCGCCAGTACTACCGCCTGGAAGAGATCTGGGGCGAGACGCCTGTGCGCCTGAAGCTGGGCGCTCCCAAGCCCACGCGCTCGGCTGCCACCGACAAGGCGGAAGAAAAGGCCAAGAAGGCTGCAACCAAGAAGGCGGCGGCAACCGCTGCCAAGCCTGCAGCCAAGAAGGCCGCTTCTGGCGCAGCCTCCGCCGCCGCCAAGAAGCCCGCTGCCAAGAAGGCGGCCCCTGCCAAGGCCGCTGCACCCCGTTCCGCAGCGGCAAAGCCGGCCGCCGCAAAGTCGGCTGCTGTGAAGTCGGCCGCAGCCAAGTCGCCGGCCGGCAAGACGGCGGCGCCCAAGGCCATCAAGACCGTGGTGGTCAACCGCGCCCCCGCCAAGGCCAAGGCTGGCGCCGCTGCCAAGCCTGTCGCCAAGCCGGCAGCCAAGCGCGCTCCCCGCGCCAAGGCCTGAGCGGTTCAGGGCTGACGCTGCATGAAGCTGTTGATCGTGGCCGTGGGCCAGCATGTGCCCGACTGGGCGCAGACAGCCTACGACGACTACGCCAAGCGTTTTCCTCCGGAACTCAAGGTGGAGCTCAAGGCCGTCAAGACGGAGCCACGCGGCTCCAAGACGGTCGAGACCCTGTACGCGGCCGAGCGCAAGCGCATCGAGGCCGCCATTCCGCGCGGCACGCGCATCGTCGTGCTCGATGAGCGCGGCACCAATCTGACGACCAAGGCCCTGGCCCAGCGCCTGCAGGGCTGGCAGCTGGAGGGCGATGACGTGGCCCTCATCATCGGAGGCCCGGACGGTCTGGACCCCGCCTTCAGGCAGGCCGCACACGAGCGCATACGCCTGTCGGACCTGACCCTGCCGCATGCCATGGTGCGGGTGCTCCTTATCGAGCAGCTGTACCGTGCCTGGTCGGTCAACGCCGGCCATCCCTACCACCGGGAATAGCGGCAGCGGCGGTGTCATGCGGATCGGAAGATCTCGTGATACTATGATTTTGATAGCCTTCGGCGCTTTGATACAAAGGGCTGAAGGCATTTCTCATTTTCATCATGCCGCCCTTCATCTACCTAGCCTCCCAAAGCCCCCGCCGCCGCCAACTGCTGGAGCAGCTGGGCGTGGCCCATGAGCTTTTGCTGCCCAATGCGGATGGCGACATCGCCGAAGATGCCGAGGCCATGGAAGCCGAGCTGGCCGGCGAGGCAGCGCGCGACTACGTGCAGCGCGTGACCGCACTCAAGCTCGACGCTGCCGTGGCCCGCCACGCGCGCCGTGCGCTGGCTGCCGCTCCCGTGCTCTGCTCGGACACCACGGTGGCGCTCGACGGCCGCATTCTGGGCAAGCCCGCCGATGCCGACAATGCACGCCGCATGCTGACGGGGCTTGCCGGCCGAGAGCATGAGGTGCTGACAGCCGTGGCCATACAGCATGGCGCGCGGCGCCTGGCTGCGCTGTCGGTCTCCCGGGTTCGCTTTGCGGCCATGAGCGCTCAGCAGATCGATGCCTACGTGGCCTCGGGCGAGCCCATGGGCAAGGCCGGTGCCTATGGCATACAGGGCCGTGCGGCGGCCCATGTGCAGTGGCTGCAAGGCAGCTACTCGGGCATCATGGGCCTGCCGCTGTTCGAGACGGCGGCGCTGTTGCGCGAGCTGGGCTGGGCGCTGTAGGCCAGCTCCCCGACCTGGGCCCCGAGGGGCGTGCAGGCAGGCGCGCACGGCCGATGGCAGCGCGCGGCACGGCAAGATGTCTGCCGGGCCGCTCCGGCCGAGAAATACAAACGACAAAGCACACCACAGGCACAGCATGCAGCAAGACATTCTGATCAATTGGTCGCCACAGGAAACGCGCGTGGCCATCATCGAGAACGGCGCCGTCCAGGAACTGCACATGGAGCGCCCGCTGGAGCGCGGCCTGGTCGGCAACGTGTACCTGGGCAAGGTCTCGCGTGTGCTGCCGGGCATGCAGTCGGCCTTCATCGACATCGGCCTGGAGCGCGCGGCCTTCCTGCACGTGGCCGATGTCTGGCAGCGGCAGGAAGGGGGCGAGGCCCCCATGTTCGCGCGCAAGGACATGCCTGTCGTGCCCATCGAAAAGCAGGTTTTCGAGGGCCAGACCATCATGGTGCAGGTCATCAAGGATCCGATCGGCACCAAGGGCGCGCGCCTGTCCACGCAGATCAGCATTGCGGGACGCCTGCTGGTGCTGCTGCCGCAGGACGACCACATCGGCATCTCGCAGAAAATCCCGCAGGGCGAGCGCGACGCGCTGCGCGCCCGGCTGCAGGGCCTGGTCGGCACCAAGGAAACCGGCGGGGGCGGCGGCTTCATCCTGCGCACCAATGGCGAGGACTCCAGCGACGCCGAGCTGGCCGACGACATCCGCTACCTGCGCAAGACCTGGAGCCGCATCAAGGAGGCCTCGGTGCGCCTGCCGCCCATGTCGCTGCTGCACCAGGACCTGAACCTGCTGCAGCGCGTGCTGCGCGATCTGGTGGGCGAAGGCACCCAGAGCATCCGCATCGACTCCAAGGAGCAGTTCGCCCTGCTCATGACCTTCGGGCAGGAGTACATGCCGGCGGCCGTGCCCAAGCTGCAGCATTACCGCGGCGAGCGGCCCATCTTCGATCTGTTCGCCATCGACGAGGAAATCGCCCGCGCGCTGGGCCGGCGCGTGGACCTCAAGTCGGGCGGCTACTTGATCGTGGACCAGACAGAGGCGCTGACCACGGTGGACGTCAATACCGGCGGCTACGTGGGCGCGCGCAACTTCGACGACACCATCTTCAAGACCAACCTGGAAGCCGCCCATCAGATCGCGCGCCAGCTGCGCCTGCGCAACCTGGGCGGCATCATCATCGTGGATTTCATCGACATGGTGCGCGACGACCACCAGGCCGAGGTGCTGTCCGAATTCAAGCGCCAGCTCGGGCGCGACCGGGTCAAGACCATGGCAGGTGGCTTCTCGCAGCTGGGCCTGGTGGAGATGACGCGCAAGCGCACGCGCGAATCGCTGGCCCACATGCTGTGCGAATCCTGCCCTGTCTGCCAGGGCAAGGGCCATGTGAAGACCGTGCGCAGCGTCTGCTACGAGGTGCTGCGCGAAATCCTGCGCGAGGCGCGCCAGTTCAACCCGCGCGAGTTCCGCATCGTGGCCTCGCCCAAGGTGGTCGAGATGTTCCTGGACGAGGAAAGCCAGCACCTGGCCGGCCTGTCCGACTTCATCAAGAAACCCATCTCGCTGCAGGCCGAGACCGCCATGGCACAGGAGCAGTACGACATCGTGCTGCTGTGAACCGGTATTTATCTTGCCAATTCATTATCAATAGCGATTCGGCATCTTTTGCGCAAATGGGTTCATATGAATCGATTTGCGCCCTGCTATGGATTGTCGATTCCCGATAATTAACTTTGTCTCGGCATTTTTGATACCGTTTGTTGCAATCAGTGCCTCAGCAACTGAAAGGGCGACAAATGGGAATCGACTCCACCATTGTGCGTGCTGCCATACACCCGGGAATTGGTGTGGCGCGTATTGGCAATAGCCCGGATGAGTACTATGTCGGCCCCGAGCTGATGCATGTGCCGCCCATGGCGCCGGGCAGCCTGCGTGATGCGCAGGGCGCGCTCAAGCGCCAGGCTGCGCGCTTTCGCATCTACGGCTACAACGCCGCGGGCGAGGTGGTGCGTGAACTCACGGCCGACCAGGACGAAATCGAATGGGAAGTCGAACTTGCCAATACCAAGGCTGCCTGGTATCAATTTCAATTGGCGCTGGACGTGCCTGAAGCCGCAGCGGCCGATCCCACGATTTTGCGCAATGCCAAGGTGAAGGACCGGAAAAGCCTGGCAATTCGGCCGGGAGCCCGCCGAATTGCCAAAGGCTCGGCCCCGGTGGCATTCGATAGCGGTAGTTTCTGCGGCAAGCCGGTTTATCTGGGCGAATTGCGCATTGAAAAGACGGGCCAGCTTCTCGTGCTGGGAGGCCGTGGCGTCTCTGCCTCCGTGGATGGCTCCAAGGCCACCACGTTTGCGAACAACGAGGGCTGGCATGACGATGTGGCCGACGGCCCGGTGCGCGCGAAGGTCGTCGTGGACGGCGTTTCCGTGCCGGTGGATGCGGCATGGGTCACGGTTGCGCCGCCCAACTATGGCCCGCAGATGAAGTCGGTGCGCACCATGAAGGACCTGATGGAGGATGTTTTCATCCGCTCGGGTATGGCTGCGTTTCCGCTGCAGGTCTCCTTCAGCCGGCACATCCTGCCCATACTCCAGCGCCAGAGCAGCCTGCAGTGGGCGAACAAGGGCTTTGCCGCCCAGTTCGGCTGGGGTGCCGCCGCCAGTGCGGATGACGAGGCGTGGATCGCCAGGCTCAACAGCCCGGGCACGACCTGGGCCGAGCTGCGCCAGCAGGTGGCCAATGCCTTCCGGCGCTTTGACCGGGACGGCGCATCCCCCCAGCCCTGGCCCTGGCTGTATGGCGACGCCATGGCCGTGCCGCCGGCCGACACGCCGCGCCAGCATGCGGCGCTGACGGCCACGCAGCTGAGGATGCTGGACCTGTGGGCCGCAGGCCACTTTCTCTCCGACTGGACGCCCGGCCAGAAGTACCCGGCCCAGCTGTCCGATGTGCCGCTGCAGGAGCAGCCCACCATGCTCGACCATGCCGCCATGGACGACTGCCTGGCCGATGCCTTTCACCCGGGTTGCGAGATCACCTGGCCCATGCGCCACGCCAGCATGTACCGGGCGCCATTTCGCATCCGCGAGGCGGCCGAGAACCCGCCCGAGCTGCAGCTCTACGGCTCGCGGCTCACCCCCGCCGTGGCGCTGTCCGAGAGCGGGCCGCTGTATGCACAGGTGGCCGGTGACCTCACGCGCTGGATGGCCGTTCCCTGGCAGACCGACACCGCCAGCTGCCGCAGCGGCTACTACGCCGGCTACGGCCCGCGCTACGACCCCTACCTGCCCACGTTCTGGCCGGCCCGCGTGCCCAACCAGGTGCTGACGCAGGAGGCCTATGAAAAGGTCATCGATACCGAACTGCCGCGCGAGCAGCGTGTCGCCGCCTTCAACCGGCGCGAGTCGTGGTTCCGCACCCTGGGCGAGGGAGGCTATGAGAGCGAGATCAACCGCATGATCAGCCACTTCGGTGACATGGGCGTCATCGAGAATCGGCCGGGCCCGCGTGGCGACAAGGACTTCCCGCCGGTGATGCAGGTGGAAAACCGCATCGCCCCGGCGCCGTCGCACATGCTCAAGACTGCCGTGCAACCGGCCGGGCAGGAAGCGCCTCCCCGCATCGAGCCCTTCGACGCAGACAACGAAGAGCAGCTGCGCGCCCTGACGCAGCGCGGCCCGGTGCTGCCGCGCTGAATGGCGGCCATGTCTATGTCTGCGCATGCCATGGCCACCGCGCCGCTGCCGGATGAACTGGATGTGCTCGTCGTGGGCGCGGGACCGGCGGGCGCGGCCGTTGCCGCGCAACTGGCAGGGCATTGCCGCGTGGCGCTGGTAGGACGCGCCGTGCAGGCAGGGCGGGCCATTGGCGAAACCCTGCCCGCTGCGGCCCGGGTGATTCTGTCCGACCTGGGCGTGTGGGATGCGTTCGCGGCACAGGGCCACCGTCCTGCCTGGTCGCGGCGGTCACTGTGGGGAAGCTCCGAGGTCATCTTTCAGGACGCACTGTTCGACCCGCATGGCGCGGGCTGGCACCTGGACCGCAAGCGCTTCGACGCCATGCTGCTGGAGGCTGCGCGCAGCCGTGGCGTGCCCTGCCTGGTGCCCGCCACGCTGCGCAGCCTGCAGCGCCAGCCACCGGGCGCGCCCATGCGCTGGCGCTGCCTGATCGATAGGGCGCAGGGCGACCCGGCGCACGGCCCGTTGGAGCTGTCCTGCCGCATCGTGGTCGATGCCACGGGCCGCGCGGCCCGGGTGGCCCGGCAGGCGGGTGCCGAGGTCCGCCGCGACGGCCGCCTGGTCTGTTTTCACGCCTGGGTGGAGCCGCCATCGCATGAGCATGCAGGCACCACCATGATCGAGTCGGATGCCGAAGGCTGGTGGTACAGCGCCGATCTGCCTGATGGCAGTTGCGTGATTGCCTGGCAGACCGATATCGACCTGCCCGAAGCCCGCCGCCTGCGCAGCACGGCGGATCTGCTGGACATGGCCGATCGCACGGCCCTGGTGGGCGCGCGCAGCGTGGGCAGCCAGGTGCTGGAGCCGTTGCGGGTGGCCGCCGCCCACGAGCAATGGCTGGATGCAGCCAGCGGGCAGGATTGGCTGGCCGTGGGCGATGCCTGCCTGTCCTTCGATCCGCTGGCATCGCAGGGCCTGCTCAACAGCCTGGTCACCGGCAGCGAGGCCGCCCTGGCCGTGCGCCGCAGCCTGGCGGGCGACGCCGGTGCGTTGCCTGCCTGGGATGCGTGGATCCGGTCGATACGCGCCGCGTACCGCAGCCATCACGAGCACTACTATGCGCTGGAGCCGCGCTGGGCGAACGAGACGTTCTGGGCCCGCCGCCAGCGGGCGCCGGAGGCGGAGACCGGAGCCGGCGTTATTGCCGCTCCAGCTTCGCCGTCTGAACGATGGCATTCCAGCGCTGGTACTCGGCCCGCGTGAATTCGCGGAAGGCCTTGGAGTCCAGCAGGCGCACTTCGCCGCCCAGCGCCGTCACCTTGGACTTGAAGTCGGCATGGCCCGCCACCTTGAGCGTGGCATCCTCCAGCCGCTTGACGATGGCTGCCGGCGTGCCCTTGGGCGCCAGCACGCCGTTCCAGGTGCCGGTCACGAAGGCGGGGTAGCCGCTTTCCTTCATGGTCGGCACATCGGGCAGGGCGGGCAGGCGCTGCTCCGAGGTCACGGCCAGGGCCTTGAGCTTGCCCGACTGCACGAAGGGCAGGGCGGGCGTCACGTTCTCGAAGATGAAATCGATCTGGCCGCCCAGCAGGTCGGTCAGGGCCGGCGCGCTGCCCTTGTAGGGCACATGCACCATGTCCAGCTGGGTGGCGCTCTTGAACAGCTCGCCCGACAGGTGGACCGTGGAGCCGCTGCCCGGCGAGCCATAGCTCATGCCGGTCTTTTGCGCGGCGGCGCGTGCCACCAGGTCCTTCACCGTCCTGGCGGGCGTGCGCGCCTCGTTGACCACCAGCACGTTGGGGATGGTGGTGACCAGGGCCACGTATTCGAAATCGCCCAGGTTCTTCTCGCTCAGGTTCTTGTACAGGCTCTGGTTGATGGCCTGGGTGCCGGCCGTGCCGAACAGCAGGGTATAGCCATCATTGGCCGCCGAAGCCACGCGGCTGGCGCCGATGGAGCCGTTGGCGCCGGAGATGTTTTCCACGATCACGGGCTGGCCCAGCGATTCGGACAGGCCCTGCGCCACCATGCGCGCCAGCACATCGGTATTGCCGCCAGGGGCGAAGGGCACGACCAGCTTGACCGGCCGGGTGGGATAGGCATCCGCCCAGGCCTGGGGCAGGGGCAGCAGCGTAGTGGCGCCAAGCAGCGCGGCCGCGCGCAGGAATTGCTTGCGTGAAAGGGTACGGGGCATGGGGGATGTCTCCTTGTCGATGTTCTGGTGGCGCAGCGGCTGGGGCCAGCGGCGGATTTTTCAGGCGGGCCAATGCTGGGCGGTGGCTGTCTTGACGTCAATCAATGTTTTGGCAGGACGTCATGCGGCGGGCGAATGACCTGTCCGGCCTTGCTCGGCAAATGAGAAGGATTGCGTTGACATGCGCCCGTCATTGCGCCTGCCATCACGGCGCAAGGCTCCTGGACTCGCCTGTGGCAAGGACCGCACCGCTGCTGAATCCGCCTCCGGCGCTGCCGTGCAACTGCCCGCGAACATGCGGCTTTGCGGCGCCTGCGTGGACGTGCACGATGCGCCCCATGGCATGGGCCGGCGCCCGTTACGGCGCCGGGGTGGGGCGGGCATTGCCGATGTCCATGTCGACGCCAATGCCGATGCAGCTCAGAAATCCGCCTTCAGGCTCACCGTCAGGTTGCGCGGCTCGCCCCACCAGCCCTGGTTGTAGAAGCCGATCTGGCTGTAGTACTGGCGGTCCAGCAGGTTGTTGAGCTGCACGCTGGCCGACCAGGTGGGGTCGAGGCGGTAGTGGGCCGAGAGGTTGACCACCAGGTAGCTGCCCTGGCCTACCTGCACGCTCTGGCGCAGCGGGTTGGTCACGTTCTGCCAGATGCGGCTTTGCCAGCGCAGGTTGCCGCCCAGGCTCAGGCCTTGCAGCGCACCCTCGAAGCTGCGCATGGCCGTGAGCTTGACCAGGCTGCGCGGGTGCGTGGTGTTGAAGGCGGCGCCGCTGGCGCTGCGTGCCGTGTAGTGCGTGTAGCTGGCGCCCATGCGCCAGCCCCGGGCCGGCTCGCCGCTGAGTTCCAGGTCGATGCCGCGCACCTGGGCGCCCTTGACTCGCCGGTAGGCCTTCTGGTCCGTGGTGCCGTCGATGAATTCGCCCGTGTCCTGCGCCAGGTTGTCCTGGCGGGTCTGGAACAGCGCGGCAGAACCCTGCAGCCGGTCCTGCAGCCAGGAGCCCTTGAGGCCCAGCTCGAAGGCCTGGCCGGTGACGGGGTCCAGGATGCTGCCTTGCTTGTCGCGGTAGTTCTGGGGTGTGAAGATTTCCGTGTAGCTCAGGTAGGCCGTGTGCCGGGCATCGATGTCCCACAGCAGGCCGGCGTAGGGCGTGATTTCGTTGCTGTAGCGGTAGTCGCGCAGGCTGCCGAAGTAGTTCTGGCGCGTGGACCAGCGGCTCAGCCGGGCACCGGCCACGGCCGTCCAGCCATCGGCCAGCGACAGGCGCCCCACGGCATAGCCGCCGCTTTGGCGCATGCGGCTGTCGTCGCCGCCGTTGGAGACGTCGGACCAGCCGGGCTCGGCCAGGCTGCCGTTGCGCCAGTCGAGGAAGTTGTCCGTGGCAAGCGGCGTGCCCAGCGGTGCGTAGCGGCGGATGTCGATGTCGTCGCGCACATGGTTCCAGCCCACGGCAATCTCGTGCTGGCGCCCGAACAGCGCGACCGGGCCGCTGGCCGTGAGGTGCAGGCTGTCGCGCGAGCGGTCGCCCCGGTACTTGATGAAGGAGTTGGCCATGCCCAGGCCGGTGCTGGCGTCCGGCGCGCCGCCCCGGTAGACGTAGCGCATGTCGTAGTTGCCGTCGTTGCGGCTGTAGGCGGCGCGCAGCAGCCAGCGGTTGTCCAGCCGGTGCGTCAGGTCCAGCGTGGCCGTGGTGTTCTCTGTGCCGAAATGCGACCAGCGCGTGTTGTTGGACACCGAGCGGTCGAAGGCCGTGCGGCTGCCGTCCGCATGGAACAGCGGAAAGCCGGCGCCCATGCCGGGACTGGTGTTCTTCTGGTATTCGAGGCTGGTGACGAGCCGGGTGGCGGGCGTCAGGGCCGCGCTGACCACGGCGTACAGGCCCTGCCTGCGCTGGCCGAAGTGGCTGACGTAGCTGTCGCTGTCCGATTGCACAGCCACGACGCGGCCATGCACGCGGCCTTCGCGGTCCAGCGGCAGGGACAGATCGGCCTCGGCGCGGCGCAGGTTCCAGCGGCCCAGCGTCAGCGATGCATGGCCCCCCGCCGTCTCGCGCGGCTGCTTGCGCACGAAGTTCACCGTGGCCGACGGATCGCCCGAGCCATTGAGCAGGCCCGTGGCGCCGCGCACGATTTCCACGCGGTCGTAGAAGGCCGTGTCCATGTCGGTGGCGCCGAAGTTCCACAGGCTGTTGATGGGCGAGGCCAGACCGTCGAACTGGAAGTTGCTGACGCCAAAGCCGCGCGAGGAAAACTGGTAGCGGTTGCTGTCGCTGCGGCTGACCGACAGGCCGGGGGCGGAGGCCTCCAGCGTCTGCGAGACCGTGAGCTGGCCTGCATCGTCCATGAGCTGGCGCGTGATCACGCTGACCGACTGCGGAGTTTCACGCGCCGACAGTTGCAGGCCCGTGGCCGTGCCTGTGGCGCCGCTGGTGTAGCGCGCCGTGCCTTCGGTGGTGCCGGCATCGGCGGCGGCGCGCACGGTGACGGTGCCCAGTTCGGTGTCGCCTTTCCTGGCAGGGGGCCTGTCCTCGTCGGCGGCCCAGACTGCTGGCGCAGGGGCTGCACAAAGGGCGCAGATCAGCAGGGACAGCGGGGTCCGCGCGCCTTTGGGGTGTCGCGGGGCGGGGTTTTGAATGCGAATGCTCATCATTTCCATGGTCCTGGGCGTGAGCCCGGATTGTGGGAAATGTGCGCCGCCGCCGCCTGTTCCCGGCGACGCCAGACCTATGGTTTGCGACGCAGGCTGCCTTGGCTGGGCGCGTGGCCGAAGCGCTGGCGAAAGGCCGTGGCGAAATTGCTGGCGTGCTGAAAGCCCACGCAGTCGGCCGCTTCCTGCACGCTCCAGCCCTGTGCCAGCCGCTCGCGCGCCAGCTGCATGCGGCGCTCGCGCAGCCAGCCGAACACGGTCTGGCCGTAGGCGGCCTGGAATTTCTCGCGCAGCGTGGTCGGGCTCATGCAGGCCAGGCGCGCCAGGTCGTCCAGGCTGTGCGCCTGGCCCGGCGCTGCATCCATGCACTCGCGTACGCGCTCCAGGCCGCGCCTGTCCCGGGGATGGATGCGCGGCAAGGGCGCAGGCCGCGGCTGCGCATGTGCCTGCAGTGCGCAGGCCAGCAGCTGCAGCGCAATGCCTTCGCGGTGCAGCCGGGCCAGGCTGCCGCTCCAGACGCCATCGAGCAGCTGGCGCAGCGAGACGGCCAGGTGCTCGGGCAGCGACCAGGCATGCAGCGGCGGGCCGGGTTGCCGCAGGGCCTGGTGCAGCAGCTCGGCCAGTTCGGCATCGGCGCAGGCCTCGGGCGCCTCGATGGACAGGTTGAAGCCGCGCACCGTCTGGCCTGCGGCATGGGTGGCCTTGAGAATCTCGGTGTCGCCGCACGAGAATGCCGCCGCCGCATGGCGCGTCACGCTCAGTGCACGGCGGGCGCCCGGCAACTGCAGCTCGGCCTGGCCGTCCAGCAGGACCACGGCGGTGAAGCGCCGCGGGTGCTCGGATGTGGATTCATAGCCGTGGTCGATGCGGATGTCGGAGCTGACCATTTGCAGGCCCGAGGGCAGCTGGTGCTCCTGCACCTGCCCCTCGAAGATGCAATCGCTTTCGGAGACGGCAGAGAGAAAGCGCACGCTGAAACCGTGGCGCTGGCGCATGGCGTCGAGCTGCGCGGTGGTGTAGCGCTGGGAGGAGGAGGGCATGGGTGAGCGGAACAAAAGGCCCGCAGCTGGATTCGAGAATGCTTCTCATTATCCGGGGCTGCAGGCCCGCTCGCCCACAAACCTCAGAGTTTGCGCAGCCGATCCAGTGCCGCGCGCAGCGTGCTGTCCTGCTTGGCAAAGCAAAAGCGCACCACGCGCTGGTCGAAGCCGTCGCCATAGAAGGCCGACAGCGGGATGGCGGCCACGCCGTGTTCCTTGACCAGCCACTGGCAGAACGCGGCTTCGTCCAGGTCCGACACGGCCGAGATGTCGGCGCAGACGAAGTAGGTTCCCGCCGTGGGCAGCAGGCGCAGGCGCGAGCCTTCCAGGCCCTGGCGGAACAGGTCGCGCTTGGCCTGGTAGAAGGCGGGCAGCTGAAGATAGGGCGCGGGGTCGGCCATGTAGCTGGCCAAGCCCGCCTGCATGGGCGTGTTGACGGTGAAGACGTTGAACTGGTGGACCTTGCGGAACTCGGCCGTGAGTGCGGCCGGCGCGGCGACGGTGCCCACCTTCCAGCCCGTGACATGGTAGGTCTTGCCGAAGCTGGAGACGATGAAGGCGCGCGCCGCCAGGCCGGCAAAGCGCGCGGCGCTCTGGTGCTGGCGGCCGTCGTAGACCATGTGCTCGTAGACCTCGTCGCTGATCAGCAGCACGTCGGTGGGCGCCAGCAGCTCCTGCAGCTGCAGCATCTCGGCATCGCTCCAGATGGTGGCGCTGGGGTTGTGCGGGCTGTTGATGATCAAAAGCCGGGTGCGCGGCGTGATGGCGGCGGCAATTTTGGCGAAGTCGGGCTTGAAGCTGCCCGGCGTCAACGGTACGCGCACGGGCACGCCGCCGGCCAGCTCGATGTTGGGCACGTAGCTGTCGTAGCAGGGGTCGAGCACGATGACCTCGTCGCCAGCATGCACGGTGGCCAGGATGGCGGTGAGGATGGCCTGCGTGGCGCCGGCCGTGACCGTGATCTCGGTGCCCGCATCGTAGCTGCGGCCGTACAGCGCCTGCATCTTGTCGGCCATGGCCTGGCGCAGCTGGGGCAGGCCGGGCATGGGCGGGTACTGGTTGTGGCCGGCCTGCATGGCGGCCGTGACGGCATCGACCAGCCTGGGGTCGCAGCCGAAATCGGGAAAGCCCTGGCCCAGGTTCACCGCTTGGTGCTCGGCGGCCAGGGCCGACATGGTGGTGAAGATGGTCGTGCCCACATGGGGCAGGCGGCTGGGGAAGGCGGGCGTGCGGGGCGTGGCAGAAGTCATGGCGGAAACAGCGGACAGCGGGAGCGGACCCGCACTGCAGGTCCGGTGGGGCGGAGGATCAGAGTTCGTAGTCGTGCACGTGGCCGTTCATGGCGCGCATGATGAGATCGCGCGTCAGGCGGTCGCTGAGCAGTTCGGCGAATCGGTAGACGAAATTGCGCAGGTAGGCGCCGCGCTTGATGGCCACGCGTGCCACGCTCTGGCCGAACAGGTGGCCCATGGGGCGCACGACCAGGTCATTGACCGGGTCGTCGCGCATGGCCATTTCGGCCACGATGCCGATGCCCAGGCCCAGGCGCACATAGGTCTTGATCACGTCGGAGTCAATGGCCTCCAGCACGATGCGCGGACGCAGGCGGCGCGTGGCAAAGGCCTGGTCGATCTTGCCGCGACCCGTGAACGAAGGGTGGTAGGTGATCAGCGATTCGTGGGCGATGTCGTCCAGCGTGATGCGCTCTTTCTGCGCCAGCGGGTGGCCTGTGGGCATGACCAGCACGTGCTGCCATTCGTAGCAGGGCAGGGTGACGAGATCGGGGTAGTCGGCCAGGGATTCGGTGGCCATGCCGATGTCGGCCACCTCGTCGATGACCATGCGCGCCACCTCTGCCGGAGTGGCCTGGTGCAGGCTGATCGTGACCTTGGGATACAGGTCGCGCAGCCGTGCCACGGCAGGCGGAAGCACGTAACGGGCCTGTGTGTGGGTGGTGGCAATCGACAGCGTGCCGCTGTCCTGGGCGCTGTACTGCTCGCCGATGCGCTTGAGATTTCCGATCTCGCGCATGATGAGCTCGATGCTCTTGAGCACCTCCAGGCCGGGTTCGGTGATGCGCTTGAGGCGCTTGCCGTGGCGCGCAAAGATGTCGATGCCCAGCTCTTCCTCCAGCTCGATGATGGCCTTGGAGACGCCGGGCTGCGAGGTATGCAGGGCCTTGGCCGCCTCGGTGAGGTTGAGGTTGCGGCGCGCCGCTTCTTGGACGAATCGGAATTGGTGCAGGTTCATGGCGGTGACAGCAGGGTGCTGCGCGCCATTATGCTGCATTTATATAAAGAAGCGATTCGTTATTTCAGCTTCCCGGTGCGCCACGGGGCTCCGTGGCCACCAGTGCCAGTTCTGCCAGCAGGGCCGTGACACGCGGATGCTCGCCCACGGCCGGCTGCAGGTCCACGGCCACCTGCGGATGGGTATCGCTTATCTCCTGCACCAGCTTCGGGATGTCCTCGCGCGCATGCTTGCCCGTGCCAAGGAACAGGGGCAGCACGGTGATGTGCGTGGCGCCGGCCTCGACCAGCCCGCGCGCGGCAGTGGGCAGGTCGGGCGCGCAGGCCTCCAGGTAGGCGCAGGCGGCCAGGGATTGGGGATGCGTCTGCTGAACGGCCTTCAGCACGGCCTCGATGGGTTGGCGCCACAAGGCGTCGCGCGAGCCGTGTGCCAGCAGGATCAGTCCGGTCCTGCCGGCAGATGTTGTCTCGTTTTGCACGGCAACGGTCCTAGCGGCGCAGCACCAGCCAGGTGAAGGCCGTCAATGAAAGAAGGCTGTAGAGCAGGCCCGGCGCCGCAGCGGTCAGCCAGGGCGACCAGGTCTGCAGCGTGCCGATGTAGCCGAACACGTTGTTCAGCAGGAAGAAGCTGATGCCGGCCATGACGCCGCCGAACACATAGGCCGCGATGCCGCCCGAGCGGAAATGCAGGTAGGCGAAAGGCAGGGCCAGCACCACCATCACCAGGCAGCTCATCGGGTAGAAGACCTTGCGCCAGAACTCGATCTCGTACTTCTGCGCAGCCTGGCCGTTGGCTTCCAGGTGGCGCACATACTGGAACAGCGAGATGGTGGACATGCGATCGGGCTTGAGCAAAGCGGCCGAGACCATCTCGGCGCTGATGCCCGTCTTCCAGTTCATGCTGTCTTCTTTCTCGCGCTGCAGCACCATGCCGCCGTCGGGCTTGGCCGTCAGGCGGCTGGCCTGCACGCCCTGGAGCATCCAGGATTCTCCGTCTTCGCTCACCTGCGCCGATTCCGCATGGATCTGGGCAGAGATGCGGCCCTGGCCGTCAAAGTCGAAGATGCGCACATTCGAGAAATCGCCCGGCCCGCGAATGGCACGCACGTTGATGGCAATGGAATGATCGCCCTGGCGCTCCTTGAGCCAGGCACCCGTGGCCCCGCGTGACAGCTGGGCCAGGTGGATGGCGCGTATGTTCTGGCCCGCGTTCTCGGCCGCAGGTGCCAGGTAGTCGCCGGTGCCGAAGGTGACCAGCACAAAGCCCAGGCCCAGCACCATCAGCGTGCGCAGCGCCAGCCAGGGGCCCATGCCGCTGGTGCGCATGATGGTGAATTCCGAACTCTGGGCAAAGCGCGCCATCACGTAGATGGTGCCGATCAGCACGGTGATGGGCATCAGCTCGTACAGGTGGCTGGGAATGCGCAGCACCACGAAAAGCAGCGCGTGCGTGATCTTGTAGCCGTTGTCGCCGCCGCGCCCGACCCATCGCAACTCATCGACCAGATCGAAGAAGAAGAACAGCGCCAGGAAGGCCAGCGTCACATAGCCGACGGCCGCGATGATGTCGCGGTACAGCAGGTTTCTCAGAACTCTCATCATGGCACCGCCTTCGCGTCGTCCAGGGCAGTCGGCTTGCAGGGCCTGCGCCACAGATCGCGCGGCGACCAGCGCCTGTGCCGCACCAGCAGCACCAGCAGCGCCAGCAGCAACGTGCCGCCGTGCAGCAAGGCCGTCATGGCGGGCATGCTCAGCTTGCCCGAGGCCACCCAGTTCTCGCCCAGCGTCATGAGGTTGTAGTACACGATGAAGGCGAACAGCGCGAGCATGAGGCTGCCGCTGCCACCGGCACGCGGGTTCACGCTGGCCACGGCCAGGCCCAGGATCACGAAATTCAGCGCCGCCAGAGGCAGGCCTATGCGCCAGCCCAGTTCGGCGCGGTAGATGGGTTCGGTGCGCGGCAGCAGCTCATGCGTGTACGTGCTGCGCGCGGCCATTTCCTCGGCGGCGGCCAGATTGTTGCCGCTGCCGAGCTGCGTGCCGTATTCCTTGAACTCGCTGATCTTCACCGAGCCGTCGCTGGTCTGCGTCTCCATGCGCTGGCCGTCGGTCAGCACGGCCATGCGTTCGCCCTTGACCACTTCCAGCCGCGCCCCGCGCGCCGAGGTCACGGACTCGCGCCCGCGCTCATTGGCCACGATGAACACATTGTTGGCAGCGGTGGCGCTGGGCACGTCCTTGTCGATGAAGAACACGCGCGAGCCGCCGGCAGACTCCTGGAACTCACCGGGAGCGATGCGGTCGATGTCGCTGCGCTGCTCGAACTGGGTCTTGATCTGCTCGATCTGCTGATTGGCCCAGGGCAGGATGCCCAGGCCCAGCACGGCGATCACGGCCAGTACCGGCCAGGCAAAGCGCAGCAGCGGGCGCAGCAGGCTGGCCAGTCCCTGGCCTGCGGCGAACCAGATCACCATCTCGCTGTCGCGGTACATGCGCGACAGCGAGCCGACCACGGCCACGAAAAGTCCCAGGCCCAGGATGGTGGGCAACTGGCCAAGCACCGTATATCCCATGACCAGCAGAACGTCGGAAGGGCTGACATTGCCCTTGTAAGCCTGACCCAACGTGCGGATCAGCATCATGGTCATGACGACCGTGATCAGCACCACGACCGTGGCACCGAAGCTGCGGGCCAGCTCTTTGCGTATGGATGAATCGAATAACATTGGCTGAAAGGAAAACGCCGATTATGAACTTTGAACTGAAGCCGTTGACGACTGCCGCTGCAGTACGTGAAAAGTGTGACCTGTTGTTGGTGCTGGTGACCGAAGCCACGGCCACGGGCAGCGACGCGCTGTCCACCCTGGTCGCTCACGCGGTCAAGGCCGGAGATTTCGAAACGGCAGCCGGCAAGCAGTTGGCACTGTACGGCCTGCCGGCCGTGGCCGCCCGCCGCGTCGTGCTGCTGGGCGCGGGCAGCGGCTCGGCCCGCGACGTGCGCCAGGCGGTGGCAGGCGCAGGCTCGGCCCTCAAGGCAAGCGGCGTTGGCAAGGCCGTGCTGTGCTTCGGCTTCGAGGCCACGGGTGGCGCTGTTGCAGCAGCGGTGGTGGCCGCGGCCGATGCCTGCTACAGCTATACCCACACCAAGCCCCAGGCCAAGCCTGTGGCGCTCAAGAAGCTGGTGATCGCGGCGACGGGCGCCAGTGCCGCGTCCGGCAAGTCCGGCGACAAGAGCGGGGACAAGGGCGGGGACAAGGGCGGCATCGCCGCCGCTTTCAAGATCGCCGTGGCCCAGGCCGAAGGCATGGCCCTGGCGCGCGAATGGGCCAATCGCCCGGCCAACCACGCCACTCCCATGCTGCTGGCCGACGCAGCCCGTGCCCTGGCCAAGCTGCCCGGCATCAGCTGCAAGATCCACGGCCCCGCCGAAGTCGCCAAGCTCGGCATGGGCGCCTTCATGGCCGTGGCCCAGGGGTCGGAGCAGCCGCTGCGCTTCATCGAGCTGCACTACAACGGCGGCGCCAAGGGCGCCGCGCCCGTGGTGCTGGTGGGCAAGGGCATTACCTTCGATACCGGCGGCATCTCGCTCAAGCCTGCCGCCGAAATGGACGAGATGAAGTTCGACATGGGCGGTGCCGCCAGCGTGCTGGGCGTGTTCCAGGCGCTGGCCCAGCTGCAGCCGGCCATCAACGTGGTCGGGCTCATTCCGGCCTCCGAGAACATGCCCGGAGGCGCAGCCGTCAAGCCGGGCGACGTGGTCACCAGCATGAGTGGCCAGACCATAGAAATCCTCAACACCGATGCCGAAGGCCGCCTCGTGCTCTGCGATGCGCTGACCTACGCCGCCCGCTTCAAGCCCCGCGCCATGGTGGACATCGCCACGCTGACCGGTGCCTGCGTCATCGCCCTGGGCGGGCTGCGCAGCGGCATGTTCTCGCCCAGCGACGAGCTGGCCCGTGCGCTGGAGCAGGCGGGCGATGCCGCGCTCGACCCGTGCTGGCGCATGCCGCTGGACGAGGAGTATGGCGAAGGCCTCAAGAGCAATTTCGCCGACATGGGCAATGTGGCAGGCCGCGCAGGTGGTGCGGTCACGGCGGCCAAGTTCCTGCAGCGCTTCGTGGGAGACATTCCCTGGGCTCATCTGGACATCGCCGGCACGGCCTGGAAGAGCGGCGCCGCCAAGGGCGGCACGGGCCGCCCCGTGGGCCTGCTGCTGCACTACCTGCTGGCCAGCGTCGATGCCGGCAAGGCGCCATCCAGGGCCGGCGCGCCCAAGTCGGTTGCGGCGCCCAAGGCCGGCTCTGCCAGCCGCCGCAAGGCAGCCGCAGCAGTCCAGCCGGAGCAGGCCTGATGGCATCGTCCCCATCCGCACGGGCCTGCGCGAAAGGAGCGTCGCTTGACTGAAGTGGCGTTCCATTTCAACGCGCCCGACAAGCTGGCCTATGTGTGCCGTCTTGCGCGCAAGGCACTGCGGCATCGCACGCAACTGGTGGTGCTGGGATCTTCCGCGTCGCTCAAGACCTTGTCGCCCAGGCTCTGGAGTGTCTCGCCCACCGATTTCCTTGCCCACGCCGTCGAAGGCGATGGGGCCGGCATTGTGGCCTTCTCGCCCATTGTGCTGCTGGAGCGGCTGGACAGCGCGCCGCACCACGACATGCTGGTCAATCTGGGCGGCGATGTGCCAGAAGGATTCGAGCGCTTTGCGCGTGTCGTTGAAGTGGTGTCTGCCACCGATGAGGAAGACCGGCATCTGGCCCGGCAGCGCTGGAAGCATTACGTGGCGCAGGGGATCTCCATCAAGCGCCATGACCTGGTCCTCAAGGAGTAAGCCATGAGTGCTCCCTCCAAAACCCCGCCACGCTTTGTTCCCACGCTCACCGATGTCGTGCCGGTCGATGCAGTGCAGTCGCCGGTGGCAGAACCGCCTGCTGTCGCTGCGTCCGAACTGCCGCACAGCGGCGAGACCGATTCCTGGGCGAGCGAAGGCATGCTTGCGCCACGCCGCGGCCTGGTTTCCATGCCCGCGTCCCTGCCGCCGCTGCCCCTGGATCTGCAACCCCAGCGGTCCATGGTCGCCGAGCCTGCGCCGCCTGGACAGGGCCCGCGGCCTGCAGTGCAGCCCGTGCATTCCGACTATCTGCCGCCCAGTGCGCCGTCCGTGGAAATGCAGCTGGCCCAGGAGAGCCGTCTGCTCGAAGTGGCCGAAGTTGCCGAACCGGCCGATGTGCCAGAGGTGGCCCCGGCCGCACCGATCGAGGACGTTATTCCTGCCGCGCCGGTGGTGCAGGCCGACGCTGCCACGCAAGGGGTCGAGCCGGATCCGGCATCTGCGGCACCTGGAGCACCTGGGGCATCACCCGCCTGTGCATTGCCCACCATGGAGTCCATCTGGGACAGCCACGCGCAGCAGGTCACCGAGGAGTATCTGGTCCATCGCCTCATGCAGCGCGTGGACCTGGTGCTGGACCAGCGCCTGCGCGATGCCATCGCCACGGTGGTGCAGCAGCAGACGCGATCCATCGTCGTGCGCCTGCGCGAAGAGGTGGAGTCGGTGGTGCGCCAAGCCGTCTACGAGGCCGTGGCCGACGAACTGGCCCACCGGGCGAGTGCCGCACGCGGCGATGCTGTACAGGGCGGGGGGCGTTGATCCGTGATCGGGTAGGCGGGTGAAGGGTGAGAGGTGCCCGCCTGACCCGGCCTTCAGCCTGCGCGTGCCGGGCCTGAGAACACCTCGGGATTGAGGATGTTGCTGGGCTGGCCTGCAGCGAAGTTCACCACATTGTCGAAGGCGGCGCGGAAATACAGCTCATAGCTGTCTTGCTCCACATAGCCGATGTGCGGCGTGCAGATGCAGTTCTCCAGCCGCAGCAGTGCGTGGCCCTGGAGAATGGGCTCGCTCTCGAAGACATCCACGGCCGCCAGGCCGGGGCGGCCACGGTTGAGCGCGCCCAGCAGTGCATCGGCCTCCACCAGTTCGGCGCGCGAGGTGTTCACGAACAGGGCTGTGGGTCTCATGCGCGCCAGATCCTGGGCGGTGACGATGCCGCGTGTGGCCTCATGCAGGCGAAGATGCATGGACAGCACATCGGATTCGGCAAAGAAATCCTCGCGCGAAGCGGCGGCCGAAAAGCCGTCGGCCTGTGCCTTCTGGCGCGAGGACTCGCTGCCCCAGACCAGAACCTTCATGCCGAAGGCATGGCCATAGTGGCCCACCAGCCTGCCAATGCGGCCATACCCCCAGATGCCCAGCGTGCGCCCGTGCAGCACGCTGCCTAGCCCGAAATTGGCGGGCATGGACGCCGCCTTGAACCCCGATTGCTGCCATGCGCCGTGCTTGAGGTTGGCGATGTACTGCGGCAGCCGCCGCGTTGCCGCCATGATCAGCGACCAGGTCAGCTCGGCCGGTGCGATGGGTGAGCCCACGCCCTCGGCAATCGCAACGCCCTGGTCGGTGCAGGCCTGCACATCGATATGGGCGCCGGCCTTGCCGGTCTGCGCGATCAGCTTCAGGCGCGGGAGTTTTTCCAGCAACTGCCGGCTGATCTGCGTGCGTTCGCGGATCAGCACGATGATGTCCGCATCGCGCAACCGCACCGACAGCTGGCCCACACCCTTGACGGTATTGGTGAAGACCTTGGCGTTGAACGGCTCCAGCAGCCGCGCACAGTCCAGCTTGCGTACGGCGTCCTGGTAGTCGTCAAGAATGATGATGTTCATTGCCTGTGAATCTCTCATAAGCCTTTGATTTATCTCCGGGTTGCCGCGCAAGAGGTTGTCGGCAAATGATTTATTCCATTCGTGCGCTTACCTTTGTGCTTCATCTGCACTTGCCTGGACTCGTCTACACTTCACCGCTCGGTATAGGTTTTGTGTAGGTTTTTACGGCACTCAAGGTATAGCTTCAGATGTTCTTTGACGCGCGTGCAGCCAAGGCCCTAAAGCAGGGCGAACACATTGTCGTACAAGGTTGTCCGGGCCTGAGGCTCGAGGCATCGGCCAGTACGAAATCATGGACCTATCGTTACAGAAGCTTGGCGGATTCGGCAAAGCTCAAGCAGGTCAAGCTTGGGCAGTGGCCGGCCATGTCTCCTGCTCAGGCCGCAGCCGAATGGCAGGCAGCACGGGACTTGCGTGAGCAGGGGCGGGATCCTGCTGACGAGCGCAAGCTGGCGCGCAAGGCAGTGGCGCAACCGGTTGCACAGGTTTACACACTGAGCATGCTGGTTGACGACTATGCCGCACGGTATCTCAGGGTCAATCGTGAGGCCAAGGGCGCCCGCAACATAGAGCAG
The DNA here is from genome assembly GCF_001571325.1 of Delftia tsuruhatensis NBRC 16741. Lineage (GTDB taxonomy): Bacteria > Pseudomonadota > Gammaproteobacteria > Burkholderiales > Burkholderiaceae_C > Comamonas > Comamonas tsuruhatensis. The sequence continues at coordinate 6,376 of NZ_BCTO01000019.1, read as the reverse complement.
CGGCTGCGCAACGCGATATCGGGACGCGAATCGACATCCGTGGCCGAGGTGGGGCGCTCTTTCGTGTACGACGTCATTGAAGGCCTGGCTGACCGGCCCGTGCTGGCCAAGTCCGTGAAGACGGAGATGGCGGCCGCGTGGCGCGTAGGGTTGGAGTCGGGGAAGATCCCGGATGGCCTGCCGAATTGGTGGGCGGAACGCACTTCCCACAAGCTACGCAGCAAAGGCGCGGTGCGCGATGGCAAGCACAAGGGCACCAGCAAGCGTGTGCTGAGCGGTGCGGAAATCAAGACGCTGATCGGTGGCGAGCTGTCGATGTTCAGCCAGCAGGTTCAGGATTTCCTGACGCTGCAGCTGTGGACATGCACGCGCGGCGGGGAGATCTGCCAGATGCAGAAGAAGCAATTGTCGGAAGAGGGGGGTGTGCTTTGGTGGACCGTGCCCAAGGAGGCAATGAAGATTCGACACGTTGAGGTCGCGCATGACCTGCGTGTGCCTTTGTTCGGTCGGGCCGAGCAGATCGTGCGACGTCTGCTGGCGAATGAGGGGCAATGGCTGTTCCCGAGCATCGGGCGCGATGGTGTGCTGAAAGGGCAGACCCAGGCCTACATGCAGACCAAGGTGCATTATCTGCAGCCCTACAGCAAGACGAAGCCCGAGCACAAGCGGGCGCGGCTGACCGTGACGCATTGGTCACCGCATGATCTTCGGCGGACGGGGCGCACCATCCTTGCGTCGATGGGCTGTCCGCATGAGGTTGGAGAGGCGATCCTTGGCCACGTCCTCCCTGGCGTGGCCGGCGACTACAACCTCTACAGGTACGACGCAGAGCGCCGCCAATGGCTGGCAGCGCTCGATGCGAAGTTGGAGGAGTTCATCGGGGCTTAGGGGCGCCGGTGTTCTCTGGTGGCAGCAGCTCAGACGCTGGCCGCCGGGCGGACCAGTCATCGAGTTCCGCGCGCAGCCAGCCCACGCGCCTGGCAGACAACTGGCGTGGCTGGGGTATCTGGCGCTCACGCACCAGTTGTTCGAAGGAACTGACGCTCAGCGCCACGTAGGCTGCGGCATGCTCGCGGCCGAGCACGGCAGGTGCAAAGTTCAGAGTGATGCTCTTGGACATGGGCGTCCTCAATGAAAAAGGCCCGCGGGTGCGGGCCAGGTGGGTGGTTCGTCGTTGTCGGGGAGCGGCGCGCGCTTGTCGCGCCAGTGCTCGGGCTTCTTGCTGGGCATGGCTATGCCGGTCCTTTCTGCTGCGCCTGGGCGCGCTGTGCAAGCCACTTGGCCTCGGTGGCCACGGCAGTTGCGCGGTCGGTGGCAATCACCGGGAGTTGCAGGAGTGGGTAGCGTTCTCCAAAGCCAGCGCACGCCAGGACAGCCCCGGATTCGTCCTGGATCACCCGGCCAAAGCCTGCGGGCCATTTCGTCATGTACTGCGCCAGAATTTCAAGCAAGGTCATGTGCTCTCCTTGTGCCCAGTGGGGCGCTGTGCCTCGGCGAGGCGGGGCATGCCGCGCTCATCGAACAGGTGTTCGGGCAGGACTTCATCGCGCATGCACATGGGTACATGGTCCGAATGCCCGCAGTTGGAGCAGGCGGTGATGGCATCGCCCAGGCCTTTGCAAGAGAGGATCTGCACGAAACCATTGCGACAGATCGTCCCGGGCAGCGTTGCGCTGCATGCGTTGGCTTTACTCATCGTGTTCCCCCTTGGCTGCTGCCTGGGCTGCGACACGGGGCAGAGGCCATGCCGCGTACTCGCCTTCGGGCAGTTCGTCGGTCACGTCGCGCTCGGCCCACTTCTGGAAGTCGGCGAGGCTGGCTTTGGGGTAGCGCGCGCCATCGCGCACGGCTGGCCCGTCGTACTGCACCGAGCCGTCGAACGCACTCTGCCAGATGACCGTGCGGTCGTTCACAAGACCGCCAGCGTTGCCAGGGCGCTTGCCGCGATAGGTGCGGCCCACCCTGATTTCGAGCGCGCTCATGCATCACCGCCTTCCTTGGCCTGGGCTGCGACAGCTGCGCGGGCGGCGTCGAACATGGCGCGCACGTCATCGATGGTCGCGTCGTCTCCAAGTTCGGGGTACTGTCGCAGCGCGAGATCGAATGCCTCGTCATCGGTGAGAGCAGCATCCACGATCGCGCGGAAGCGGGCGGCGTCCTCGATCGTCTCCACGTCCACTGCAGGCGCAGCAGGTGCTGCCTGTGCACGTAGCACACGCGCCGCCCGGGACGGTCCGCTCAGAATCACGCCTTCGGACTCTGGTGCGTCGGGAAGGCTGTCGAAGAATTCGAGGATCTCTTCCAGCTTGTCGGCCTCTTCCTTGTGGAAGATGACCTCCAGAGAGTCGTCTTCCTTCGTCTCGCCCCAGTCCTCCACTGCCGTGTTCACGATGCGGGCCAGCTGCAGTAGGTTCTCGATGACCTGCGCAGCAGGTGCCTGGGGCGCTGCTGCCAGCGCGGCACGAGCCAGGGCGCGAACAAGGCCTGCAGGGTGGCTACGCGCCAAGGTCGCGAGACGGCCGGGCTCGGCCAAATACGAATCCGCCTGCTCGTCTCCAACCAAGGTCGGGGCTGCAGGCGCTTCCTGTGCTGGGGCCTGGGGGGCGGTGGGCGCGGCAGCCATCGAGTGGAATGCAAAGGCGCCATCAAGGAACGCCCCTGCAAACTTGCGCGCCATGTTCTGGCACTCGACCTCTCGGCCGACATAGAGCTGCTGCGCGCCGTCTCCTGCAACTACCGCGTGGCTCCAAAGCATGCTTGCGTGAGAGGGCACGACTTTGTAGCGAGCGAGCGCCATGGCATCCATTTGCTCGTGCGGGTATTCGCCCTGGGGCGCTTCCAGGGCGCGGGACAGGTCGCCGGTTGTGTACCGGCGCAGCTCTGCAAGGGTCTTCGGAGCATCGCGCTTCTTGTCGATGGCACTGCATGCCGAGGCGATCAGGTCAAACGGAACGGCGATCATGCTGCCGGGCTTCGCGGCGGCGAGAGTAGCCGCGCCATTGGCGAATTCCTCGACCTCGGTGTAGCGAGGATGGTCTGGCGCAACGATGAACGACTGATCGTCCACCAGCGTCAGGCCCACGTCCTGGATTTCATCCGTCAGCCAGCCCCCACGGTCGTGGTCGTAGCGCTCGCACTCGAAAGACCCATCCGAACCCTTGACCGGCAGCGTGTAGCTATCGAACGGGCCGCCATAGGTCGGCACTTTCACGCCAGTTTCGTGATGCGTGATCCACATGAAGAAGGGGCGGCCTGTGATCGGGCACACATCCGGGCACCAGGGCGCGGACTCTGGGGCTGCAGGCGCTTCCAGGGCGGGCGCTGCAGCGGCGCGCATCTCGTGAGCAACGCCCTCGGTCGGCTGATCTGCAGCGATGGTTGCCGCGTCGATCAACCCGATTCCTTGAGCCCAGGCCGGGCCGTTATCAACGGCGAACTGCTGTAGAACGTCGCTGGTCCCGTCCAGCCAGCTCGAGAGCACCTGGTCTTCAGGGCGCCGGCCGTGGCACAGCAGAGCGATCGCGTCACCAAATCGCTTCAGGTAGGTCGTCGGCCTGCGCCACTCCTCGCCCTGGGGCGCCACAGCGGCAGGAGCTGCCCCGGCGTAGAGCGGCGTTCCGTACTCAAAGCCGCTGATGTCGCACAGAGGCTTGATCGCGCGCTCGCCGAACTGCGCGTCGTCGTGGCTTGCTGAGCAGATCTCAGCCACGGGCTGTTGGTTCGTTGCTGTCATGAGACTTCCTTGGGGATGCGCCACCAGGTGGCAGTGGTGTTGATGACGTGGCCTGCGCGCTGCAGCAGCGGGCACACGGCCTGGATTGGTTTGGAATTCACGGGATGCAGAAACAGGAAAGCCCTCGCGGCATACCGGGAGGGCTTCGGGATCAAAAAAGCCCGCGTTGTGCGGGCTCTGGTTCGGGTGGTCGTGTGGCGCGGCGCTGGGGCCTGGCCGTGGGCGGCGGTGCAGCAGAGGCCTCGATGCGCTCGCGCTGCAGGGGCTCGTAGTCGGGATTCAGCTCGCAGCCCAGGTACTGGCGGCCGAGCTGTAGCGCGACGGCGGCCGTGGTGCCGCTACCCATGAATGGGTCCAGCACGACATCACCTGGCCGGCTGCCGGCGCGAATGCAGGGCTCGATGAGCGCGGGCGGGAACGTGGCGAAGTGGGCGCCCTTGTATGGCCGGGTGGCCACGGACCACACGCTGCGCCGGTTGCGCATCTCGCGCGGGCCAATCTCATGCAGCGAGCCCCGAACATTGGCGTTGGTGCCGCTCACCCGCTCTCCTGGCAGATGCAGGAGAGGCCTCACGTTGCCTGGCCCGCGCGGGCACGCGGATACCTCCCTGACAGCCTCGTTGTCGAAGAAGTAGCGCGGCCCCTTGGACAGCAGGAACAGGTACTCATGCGCCTTCGTGCAGCGGTCCGTCACGCTCTCCGGCATCGGGTTCGGCTTGTGCCAGATGATGTCCTGGCGCAGATACCACCCATCGGCCCGGAGCGCGAAGGCCAGCATCCAGGGGATGCCGATGAGGTCTTTGGGCTTGATGCCCTGATCAGGCCATTTGCGCTGGTCGGCCAGGGTCACCTGCGTGTGCCGCCGGCCGAAGCGCTGACCGCGCGCGCCTTGAGCGCCCGTGCCGCCACCGCTGGCATAGCTGTCCCCGATGTTGAGCCACAGCGTGCCGTCGTCTGCGAGCACGTCGCGCACGCAGCGGAACACCTCGACCATGGCCGCGATGTACTGCTCCGGCGTCTGCTCCAGGCCCAGCTGGCCGGCATGGCCGTAGTCGCGCAGGCCGAAGTAGGGCGGCGAGGTGACGCACATCTGGGCGCGGACGCCCTGGACCGCCCAGGCGCGCATGGTGTCTCGGCAGTCGCCGAACTCGATGGTGTTCATGGGACTCCAGAAACGAAAAAAGCCTGGCGGCATTACCCGGGCAGGCTTTGGAAGGGGGAGGGGAGGTATCAGGACAGCGCCCATGCGCTGTGCTCATGCCTCTACTGGGTGGCGATCAGGAACGGAGCGCGGTCCTTGCCCACGATCCAGTTCGGCGGCTTGCCCCGGCCTGTCCAGGTCGCACCGGTGGCGGGGTCGCGGTACTTCGGGGTGCCCCCGCTGCCTTTTGTCTTGGAGGGCGGGAAGACATCGGCAGCGGTCAGGCCGTGCTCTGCGATCAGCGCGCGGGCTTCGGTCACAGCCTTCGCCTTGGCTTCGGCCTGGGCTTGGGCGATCTGGGCTTCGAGGGCGGCTTTCTGGGCCAGCAGGTTCTGGTAGTCGGTCATGTCAGGGGTTCCTTTCTTGGACGGGGTGATCAGTGGCCGCAGGGCAGGGCATCGCCGCGGTTGTGGTCTTCGGGCAGTTCGGCGCCACAGCCGAAGCAGTGCGTGGGCTTCTGCTCTTCCCACCAGATGGCGCGGGCACGTTCGGCGGCGCGGCGCGCGGCTGGCAGATCGCGCTCGGCGCGCGTGGGCTGGTGTTCTGTGTCTTGGTTCATGCTGTTGAGGCTGGGGCCGCCGGCCGCATCCAGATGCTGGCGAGCACATCGGTGGCGCGCGGGCGGGAGGGGTTGCGGATGCGATAGCGGCGGTACTTGTCACACACGCAGGCGTTGCACTGGTCGGCCAGCCCGTCGGGGCTTTTGACCAGGGCGCGGAAGAAGCCCACGTGGGCGGGCCAGGGCTCTCTGCAGGTGGTGCAGACCTTTTCGGAGGCGGTGGCCATGTCAGAACGGCACATCACCTGCCTGCAGGCCAGGAGCTCCAACGGCTTTCACGCCATGTCCTTGTCCTGGGAGAACAGACCGACGGCCATCAGCGTCCTGCGCGGAAACCACGCCCTCCTTCTCCATGCGCTCCAGCAGACGGGCCGCGCGGTTGTAGCCGATGCGCAGGTGCCTCTGCAAAAAGGAGATCGACGGTTTGAGGTGCTGGTGCACCAGTCCCGCCGCCTGCTGATAAATCGGGTCCGGGCTGTCCGCCTCATAGTGCGCGGCTGGCTCGGACGACGCAGCGAGCGATGCCGGCAGGGCTTGCCCCACGCCTGTTCGACCCTCGCCGCCCAGCGCTTCAATCAGGGCGGGGATGAGCTTCGACAGCTCGCCCGTCGTGATCGCCACGTCGGCATCGAAACCGCCATCGCCATCCTTGGATTCGGTCACGACATCCAGCATCGCAACCTTGCGCAGCTGCAGGCCATGGGTCAGCACGAAGCTCACGCGGTCGTCCCAGGTCATGGCGACGCACGTGGGCAGTTTCCCGTGCTCGATGTGCTGCTGCACCTCGGCGATGTCCAGCGGGTGGCGTCCGTAGCGCACCACGGCCTTGGATTCGTCGGCGGCCTTGAGCTCGCATTCACGGTCAATCGAGAATCCGGCGGGG
>NZ_BCTO01000018.1 GCF_001571325.1 Delftia tsuruhatensis NBRC 16741 | reverse complement strand
CCCGGCCGGCTTTTCGATTGACCGTGAATGCGAGCTCAAGGCCGCCGACGAATCCAAGGCCGTGGTGCGCTATGCGCGCCATCCGCTGGACATCGACGAGGTGCGCCAGCACATCGAGCACGGCAAGCTGCCCACGCGCCTGGCGCTGACCTGGGACGACCGCGTGAGCTTTGTGCTGACCGAGGGCCTGCAGATCCGCAAGATCGCGCTGCTCGATGCCGTGATGGAAGGCCAGTCGCAGGACGACGGCGGCTTCGATGCCGACGTGGCGATTGCCACGGGCGAGCTGTCCAGGCTCATCCCCGATCTGATCGAGGCGTTGGGCGGGGAAGGGCGCACGGGCCTGGGCCAGGATCTTCCCGCATCGCTGCAGACGCCTGCTGCCCACGCTCCCGCGACGGCACCGCGCGCAGCGGCATCGGGCCGTGGTGCGCTGACGGGGCCGGCCACGGCACCCGTGGACACGGCGCCTGAAGAAGCGCCGTTCTGAGCCAGCAGCAAGGCACCCGGGCCGGCAATGTTTCATGTGAAACATCGCCACGCCCCCAGGGCGCTCAGACCCTTTCGAAGATGGCTGCGATGCCCTGGCCGCCGCCTATGCACATGGTCACCAGCGCATAGCGGCCGCCCGTGCGCTGCAGTTCGGCGATGGCCTTGGTGGTGATGATGGCGCCCGTGGCGCCGACCGGGTGGCCCAGCGAGATGCCCGAGCCGTTGGGATTGACCTTGGCCGGGTCCAGCGCCAGTTGCTGGATCACGGCGCAGGCCTGGGCCGCAAAGGCCTCGTTGGCCTCGATGACGTCCATGTCTGCAATCTTCAGGCCCGTGCGCTGCAGCACCTTCTGCGTAGCCGGCACGGGGCCTATGCCCATGTAGGCGGGGTCCACGCCGGCATGGGCGTAGCCCACCAGGCGCGCCAGCGGCTTCAGTCCCAGGGCAGCCACGCGATCGCCTGCGGCCAGTGCCACGGCGGCGGCACCGTCGTTGATGCCCGAGGCATTGCCGGCCGTCACGGTGCCGCCTTCCTTGCGGAAGGCCGGCTTCATGGCGCTGAGCACTTCGATGGTGGTGGCCGCGCGCACATGCTCGTCGGTGTCGAAGACCACGACGCCCTTGCGCGTGGCGATTTCCACGGGAACGATCTGCTCCTTGAAGTGGCCGGCCGCGATGGCAGCGGCCGCGCGCTGGTGGCTGGCCGCTGCCAGTTCATCCTGCATTTCACGGCTGATGTGGTAGCGCTCGGCCACGTTCTCGGCCGTGATGCCCATGTGCATCTTCTGCCAGGGATCGTGCAGGATGCCCAGCATGTAGTCGATGCTCTTGGCGTCGCCCATGCGCGCGCCCCAGCGGGCGGCCTGGTCGAAGTAGGGGCCGCGGCTCATGGACTCGCTGCCGCCGCCGATGGCCACGTCGCAATCGCCCAGCGCAATGGCCTGGGCGGCCGAGACGATGGCCTGCAGGCCGGAGCCGCACAGCCGGTTGACGTTGAAGGCCGGCGTCTCGATGGGGCAGCCCGCATCGATGGCGGCCACGCGCGAGAGGTAGGCGTCCTTGGTATCGGTGGGGATCACATTGCCCATGACCACGTGGCCGACGGCGTCGGGCGCCAGGCCCGCGCGCTCCATGGCCGCCTTGACGGCCGTGGTGGCCAGCTGGGTGTTGGGTACGTCCTTGAGGCTGCCGCCGAAGGTGCCGATGGCGGTGCGCGCAGTGCCGACGACGAAGACGTCGCGTAGGGTCATGGTGAAGCTCCTCGAAGCGATGAACACGGGGGTGGCTTGCATTGTGCCGGGCGGGCGCAGTCTTGCGCAGCCACCTCGGTGTCAGGCATGGATGGTCCCCTGCCCGCCGATCCTCACAGGCCCTTACCGGCCTTCGAATTGCGGCGCCTGCTTGGCGTGGAACGCCGCAATGCCGCGCGGCAGGTCGGCCGTGCGCGCACAGGCATCGAAGGCGCAGGCCTCGGCGGCCAGCTGGTCGCGCAGGCTGCGGTCCAGGCCCGCGCGCATGAGGCGGCGCATATGGCCCAGCGCCACCGTGGGACCGGCGGCCAGGCGTTGGGCCAGCTGCTGCACGGCGGCGTCGAGTTCGGCGCGCGGCAGGACGCGGTTGATGAGGCCCAGGCGCTGCGCTTGGGCGCAGTCCAGGGTCTCGCCCAGCATGGCGATCTCCAGCGCGTTGCGCAGGCCCACGATGCGCGGCAGCGCCCAGGAGGCGCCCACGTCGCAGCTGGCGCCCAGGTTGATGTAGGCCAGGTTGAAGCGTGTGCCCTCGGCCGCGCAGACGAAGTCGGCCTGCAGCATCAGCGACAGGCCTGCGCCTGCCGCCGCGCCATGCACCTTGGCGATGACGGGCGCATCAAGCTGGCCCAGCAGCGCCACGGCCTCGTTGAGCGGCGCCAGCAGCTCGGCCGCGCCGCGCACGGGGTCGGCGGCCAGCGTGTCCAGGTCGCCGCCCGCCATGAAGGCGCGGCCCGCGCCTTCCAGCACCACGCAGCGCAGCGCGCGGTCCTGGGCCAGGGCGCGCACGGCGTCGCGCAGCGCCAGCGCCATGGGCACGTCGATGGCGTTGAGGGCGGCGGGGCGGTGGAAGGTCAGCGTGGCGATGGCGCCTTCGCGCTGCAGCCGCAGCGGGGTGTCTTGCGTATCGGTCATGGGAGCGGATCAGTGGTACAGGGCGTCGATTTCGGCGGCGTAGGTCTTGTAGATGGAAGAACGGCGCACCTTCATCGTGGCCGTGACTTCGCCATCGTCGTGGTCCAGCTCCTTGGTCAGCAGATGGAAGCGCCGCACATGCGAGACCTGGGCCAGGCGCGCATTGCCCTGCGCGATCTCGGCCTCGATGAGCGCGCGCACCTCGGGCATCTCGGCCAGGGAGCGGAAATGCGTGAAGGCAATGCGCCGCGCCTGTGCCCATTGGCCCACGGTCTCGTAGTCGATCTGAACCAGCGCGCCCACGAACTTGCGGCCCTCGGCCACGACGATGCACTCCTTGATGAAGGGGCTGGCCTTCATGGTGTTCTCGATCTCCGAGGGCGTGAGGTTCTTGCCGCCGGCGGTGATCATGATGTCCTTGAGGCGGTCCACGATGCGCAGCTGGCCGCCCTGCAGGCGCACCACGTCGCCCGTGTGCAGCCAGCCGTCCTGGATGCTTTGCGCCGTGGCCTCGGGGTTCTTGTAGTAGCCCGCGAAGACCATGTCGCCCTTGATCTGCAGTTCGCCGCTGTCGTCACCCTCGTGGCCCGCGCTGCTGCCGAGGCTGGCAATGCGCCATTGCACGCCTTCGGTGGCCACGCCCACGCTGCCCACGGACACGTCGTCCAGCCGGTGGCCCGTGACCATGCCCGTGGATTCGGTCAGGCCGTAGACCTCGATCAGCGGCACGCCCAGCGTGCGGAAAAAACGCACCACGTCGGGTGGTATGGGCGCGGCGCCGGTGAGTGCCACGCGCACCTGGCGCAGGCCGATGAAGTTCTGCAGTGCGCGCAGCACGCTCCAGTAGCTGGCGGCCCAGGTGAGGTGTTCGGCCAGGCTCCATTGCCTGCGGGGCTTTTCGGCCAGCGGCGCGCAGGCCGCCATGGCACGCCGGTAGAGCGTGCGGCGCAGCGGCCCGGTCTCCTGCATCTTGATGCTGATGGCCGCATGCAGCTTTTCCCAGATGCGCGGCACGCCCAGGAACATGTTGGGCGCGACTTCGCGCAGGTCTTCCTGCACCGTGCGGATGGACTCGCCGAAGTGCACCTGCGAGCCCAGGTAGACCGGCACGAAGCTGGTCAGCATCTGCTCGGCCACGTGGCACAGCGGCAGGTAGGACAGGTGGCGCGTGCCGCCATCCAGCCCCAGCCGCTCGGCAATGCCGGGCACCACGCCGCGGATGTTGCGGTAGGTGATCATGGCGCCCTTGGGCTTGCCGGTGGAGCCCGAGGTGTAGATCATCAGCCCCACGTCATCCAGCGTCTGGCGTGCCAGCGCCTCTTCGATGGGGGCGCGGCTGGCGGCCTGGGCGCCCAGGCGCTCGACCTCGTCGAAGGTGGTGATCAGGGCGCGCAGCTCGGGCGCAAGGCTGCGCAGGCCCTTGGTCTCCATGACGATGATTTTCTGCAGCTGCGGCAGCTCGGGCAGGGCGGCCAGCAGCTTGTCGGTCTGCTCCTGGTCCTCGCACACCATGATGGCGATGTCCGCGTGTCCGGCCACGTAGGCGACCTCGGGCGTGGGACTGGTGGGGTAGACGCCCACGGTGATGGCGCCGATCAGGCCCGCGCCCATCTGGGCCAGCACCCACTCGATGCGGTTCTCGGAGATCACGCCCATGTGGCCGCCTGGCGGCAGGCCCAGCTGCGCCAGGCCCAGCCCGAAGTGGCTGGCACGCTCGTGGTAGCGCGCCCAGCTGGTGGGCTTCCAGATGCCGAAGTCCTTTTGCCGTATGGCCACGCGCCGGGCATCGCTGCGCGCGCGTTCGGCCAGCATCTGGGGCAGGGTGAGTTCGGGAAGGTTCTTCATATCAATGACCCATCGCGCTGCCTGTGACACTGGCGTGCCCCCACACGGGAGCACCGAGGAAGGGCCGCCCCGCACCGAGGGTGCTGTCCCCCTCCCTCGCGAAGCGGGAGAGAGGGGGAAGGCGCGAAGCGACTCAGGGGGTGCTTCATGACAACCAGCGCTTGCGGCGCTTGTAGTGCTTCAGGTCGCGAAAACTTTTTGCCTCGCCGCCACCACCCATGCCCAGGTAGAACTCGCGCACGTCGGCATCCTGGGCCAGGCGTTCGGCCGGGCCGTCGATGACGATCTTGCCGTTCTCCATGATGTAGCCGCTGTGCGCCACGGCCAGGGCCACGGTGGCGTTCTGCTCGACCAGCAGCATGGAGGTGCCGCGCTCGGCATTGATGCGCGCGATGATGGTGAAGATGTCCTCCACCAGCTTGGGCGCCAGGCCCAGCGAGGGCTCGTCCAGCAGCATGAGCTGGGGCTCGGCGATCAGCGCGCGGCCAATGGCCAGCATCTGCTGCTCGCCGCCCGACAGGTAGCCGGCCAGGCCTTTGCGTCGCTCATGCAGGCGCGGGAAGTAGCTGTAGACCAGGTCGAAGTCGGGCTTGACTTGATGGCGGCCCGTGAGCGCGTAGGTCGCGGCCACGAGGTTTTCCTCCACCGTGAGGTCCTCGAACACGCGCCGGCCCTCCATCACATGCGACAGCCCCAGGCGCACCAGCTGCTGGGGCGCGTACTGCGCGGTGGACTGGCCGTTGTAGCGCACGCTGCCGCTGGCCAGCAGGCCGTCCTCCAGCGCCAGCAGTCCGGAGACGGCCTTGAGCGTGGTGCTCTTGCCCGCGCCGTTGCTGCCCAGCAGCGCCACGATCTGGCCGCGCGGCACGGCCAGCGACAGGCCCCGCAGGGCCTGCACGACCTTGTTGTAGATGACCTCGATGTTGTTGATTTCGAGGACCTTGTCCGTGGGCTGCTCGGTCATGTGCGGGCGTCTGTTCGGACGACGGTCAAAGTGCGATCCAGTCGGACGCAGGCAGCATCTTCTGCGCCTTCATGTCCGCCTTGTAGACGCGGCCCACGGGGATGGAATTGCCCTTGATGGTGATGGGCACGCCGATCAGTCCGCCCGTGTCGAAGTCCTTGATGGAGTTGAGCGCTGCCTTGAGGTTGGGGCCGGTGAGCGGCTTGCCCGCGTCCAGGCAACGCCTGGCCGATTCCACGAACAGCATGGCCGCCAGAAAGCCCTGGATATAGGCCGTGCTCTGGTACTCGGGGCGCAGCGCGCGGATCTTGTCCAGCATGGGCGCCTTGGCCGAGGTGTCGTAGTAGTAGCGGTAGGGCATGACGCCCATGAAGCCGTCGCCGGCCTCGCCCATCTTCATGACGGTGGAGCTGTCCATGGTCCAGAAGGTGCCCATCCATCGGCTGGTCATGCCCATCTGCTTGCCCTGCTGGATGAACTCGGGAATGGGCGCGAGGATGTAGCCGTGGAAGATGGTGTAGTCGGGCGCGGCGCAGCTTGATGACTTCGGTGGACACGTCCACGCTGCCGGGCGGCGTCATCAGCTTGGCCACCATGTTCAGGCCCAGCTTCTTGGCGGCCGCTTCGCTGGCCTCGATGGGGTCGCGGCCGAATTCGGAGTCGGAGTAGACGAAGGCCACCTTGGCGCCCGGCTTTTCCTTGGCGATGTGCTTGAGCAGGATGCCGAACATCTCCGTGTAGTCGGGCCCCACGAGGAACTGGTTCGGGTACTTGGCCGGGTTGTTGAGCTCGGTGGCGAAGGAGGCGCCCGCCATGAGGATGGCGCCGTTGCGGTCCAGCTCCGGATTGATGGTCTTGGAAAAGCCCGTGGAGTCGCCGTAGTAGAGGTTGACCTTGTTCTGGCTGGTGATCTTCTTGAACGCGGCCACCGAGACATCGACCTTGTAGCCCGTGTCCTCGGGCACGTAGCGGACCTTGCGGCCCTTGATGCCGCCGGCCTCGTTGACGATCTTCACGTAGTCGCCCATGCCGGCATTGATGCCCACGCCCGCGAAGGCGAACACGCCCGTCATGGGGATGGAGCCGCCGATCACAATGTCTTCGCCGCCAGCCTGGGCGCGGGCGGCCAGCGGCGCGGCCAGGCTGGCGCCGGCCGCCAGCAGCAGGCTGCGGCGGCGCGAGGAAGTCGTGTGTTGCTGCATGCTTGTCTCCTTTTGCTTGTCGTGCGCGGCGCCGCCTCAATTGCGGAAGGGCCACAGGTGGAAGAAGCGGCGCAGGCGCCGCCACATTTGTGCGAGCCCCTGCGGCTCGAAGACCAGAAAGACGATGATCAGCAGCCCGAACACCATGGTGCGCACGGGCGACAGGAAGACGGTGAGCTCGGAGCCGCCGGGCAGCAGGTCCACGATGAGCTTGAGCAGCTCCGGCACCATGGTCATGAAGACCGCGCCCAGGATGGAGCCCAGGATGGAGCCCATGCCGCCGACGATGATGGCTGCCAGAAAGAAGATGGACATCAAGAGCGGAAAGCTCTCAGGCGTGACCACGCGGAAGAAGTACGCCCACAGCCCGCCCGCCACGCCCGCGTAGAACGAGGACAGCCCGAACGACAGCAGCTTGTAGCGCAGCAGCGGTATGCCCAGCACCTCGGCCGAGATGTCGCGGTCGCGGATGGCGATGAAGGCGCGGCCTGTGCGCGTGCGAAACAGGTTGGCCGCGCCCAGCAGCATCAGCAGCGTGACCGGCACGATCACCCAGTACAGCCGGAACGACGTATCCAGCGCCACGCCGAACACCGTGGCCGGCTGCAGCGTCAGGCCCGCCGTGCCGCCCGTGAGCCTGAGGTTGGCGAACAGGAAATGGGCGATGAACGAGGCCGCGATGGTGGCAATCGCCAGGTACAGGCCCTTGACGCGCAGCGAGGGCAGGCCCACCACGATGCCGCCCAGCATGGCCACGAAGCCGCCCGCCAGCAGGTTGAACAGCACGGGCGTGCCCCAGCGCGCCTGCACGATGGCCACCGTGTAGGCGCCCAGTCCCATGAAGGCAGCCTGGCCCAGGCTCACCAGGCCCGTGTAGCCCGTGAGGATGTTCAGCCCCGTGGCGCTGGCCACGTTGATGCTGACCAGGCAGGCCAGGTACAGCCAGTAGTCGCTGGCCATGAAGGGGAACAGCAGCAGCAGCGCGCCGGCCACGGCCAGCCAGATGCGTTGCGTGCGGGAGTCGAACAGCGCCGCGTCGGCGATGTAGCTTTCCTTGAGGGTGCCTATGCGCATGCTGCCGTCCTTGCGAAACTGTCTAGAGCCGCTCGATCTCGTGCGTGCCGAACAGGCCGTAGGGCCTGAGCATCAGCACCACGACCAGCACGATGAAGGTGGCCAGCAGCTTGTATTCGCCGCCCAGGTAGGCGCCGGCCAGCGCCTCCACCAGGCCGATGAACAGGCCGCCGACCAGTGCGCCCAGCACGCTGTCCAGCCCGCCCACGATGACGACCACCAGCACCGACAGGCCGAACACGCCCATGCTCGACGAGATGCCGCCGATGGAGCCGACGATGATTCCCGACACGGCGGCGATCATGGCCGACACCACCCAGACCAGCGAGAACACGCGCGGCACGTTGATGCCCACCGAATAGGCCGCTGCCTGGTCGCTGGCCGTCGCACGCAGGGCCACGCCGCCGCGCCAGTAGCGGAACACCAGCAGCACGGCCGCGATGAAGACCACGGCCACGGCTGCGCCCCAGGCCACCTTGGGCGCGAGAAAGGCCTCGCCGATCATCACGGGCTGCGTGGGCATGAACTCGGGCAGGCGGCGCTGGTCGGCCGTCCAGATCAGCTCCACCAGGCCCACCAGCACCGAGGCCAGGCCCACGGTGACCATGAACACCGAGATCGGCGGCTCGCCCAGCAGCGGCCGGATCATGGTGCGCTCGATCAGCGCGCCCAGCAGCCCCGTGCCCAGCACGGCGGCGGGAATGGCCAGCCACAGCGGCAGCGCGAACATGGCCGCGAAGGTGAAGAACAGGTAGGCGCCCACCATCAGCAGCTCGCCGATGGCGATGTTGACCACGCGCGTGGCCTTGTAGACCACCACGAAGGCCAGCGCGGCCAGCGCATACAGGCCGCCGCCGGCCAGGCCCGTGAGGGCAATCTCGAACAGGTAGGCCCAGTCCATCATGCGGCTTCCTGTGCCAGGGCAGGCTGCGGCGTGGCGGGCTCCGGCCGGGCGGACGCGCCGCGCAGCCGGCGCCGCAGCTCGCCCACATCACCGGCGCCCAGGTAGGCCCGGTTCACCTCGGGATCGGTCTGCACCACGGCGGGCGTGCCCTGGGCGATGACCTGGCCGAAGTTGAGCACCACCACATGGTCGGACAGGTCCATGACCATGCCCATGTCGTGCTCCACCATGAGCACGGTCACGCCCCATTCGGCGCGCACGTCCAGGATGAAGCGCGCCATGTCCTCGGTCTCCTCGCGGTTCATGCCGGCCACGGGCTCGTCCAGCATCAGGATGCGCGGCTGCATGGCCAGGGCGCGCGCCATCTCCACGCGCTTTTGCAGGCCGTAGGACAGGGCGGCCACGGGCGCATGTCGGATGTGGTCTATCTCCAGGAAATCGATGATGCGCTCCTCGATGTCGCGGCGCAGCTCGGCCTCTTCGCGGCGAGCGCGGCCCAGGTAGAGCAGGGCATCGAACACGTTGGTGCGCAGGTGGGCGTGGCGGCCCAGCTTGATGTTGTCCAGCACCGTCATGCCCCGGAACAGCGCAATGTTCTGGAAGCTGCGCCCCAGGCCCAGCCGCGCGCGGCGCGGCGCCGGCACGCGCGTGATGTCCTCGCCCTGGAAGCGGATGGAGCCGCCCGTGGGCCGGTAAAAGCCCGAGATGGTGTTGAACAGCGACGTCTTGCCCGCGCCGTTGGGACCGATCACGGCCGTGATCGAGCCGGGCTGCACATCGAAGCCCACGCCCGACAGCGCCTTCACTCCGCCAAAGGCGAGCGTGATGCCATCGACCTGCAGCAAGGGGGCGGGCGGGCCGCCGTCGGGGTGTGTCTCCATGGCTGTCTCGTGCGTTGGTTCGTCGAGCCGGGCAGGAGCCTACTGGTGCGTAGACTGCTTACTTTGGAGTAGATTCTGGTTGTCGCCCACCGCATGCAGCATCGGTGATTTCCCCGGTGCGACCGCCGCCATGAAGCCATCGAGCCCTGAAACCAAGACCCGACCCAGCCCCAGCCCCAGCCCCGGAACCCGCGCCCGCAAAGGCCGTGCGGCGCCCGCCGTGGACTCGCCCTGGAGCGGCACGCCCGACCGCGAGCAGCAGCGCGAGGCCAAGCGCCAGGCCGTGCTGCAGGCCGCCGCGCAGCTGTTCAACGAGCGCGGCTTCTCCGCCACCTCGCTGGACGACATCGCCGCGCGGCTGGGCGTGAGCAAGCCCACGCTGTACTACTACGTCAAGAACAAGGACGAGATCCTGCTGCAGTGCGTGAACCAGGGCCTGGCCATGACGCTGGAAGGCATCGAGGCCTCGCGCCGCGCAGGTGGCCAAGCCGTGGACCAGCTGCGCGCCTGCATGCAGGTCTATGCGCGCATCGTCACCATGGACTTCGGCATGTGCCTGATCCGTGTCGGCGACGAACAGGTCCCCCCCGACAGCCGCCGCGAACTGCGCCGCCAGAAGGCCGCCATAGACCAGGCCTTCCGGCGCCTGGTGGCCGCTGGCGTGCAGGAGGGCTCCCTGGCCCCCTGCGACCCCAAGATGACGGCCTTCGTGATTGCCGGCGCGCTCAGCTGGATAGGCCGCTGGTACCAGCCCGGCGGCCAGTACTCGGCCGAGGAAGTGGCGCAGCAGTGCATTGATACCTTGATGGGGGGGGTGTTGCGCAGGGCGGAGCCTGCTCGGCGCGCGGCCCCCGCAAAGCGCGCGGCAAACCCTTCCAAGGATTGAGCCGAAGCCGCACATGCCCGCAGAGCTTTGGTTCTATAGAGGTGTTTCCAAGAGCCTAAAAGAGCCTCCGGCAATTTTGGGGCGCTTTATAAGTCGTTGTGGGGAAACAGTTTTTCGCACTCTCTAAAAGAGGCTAAAGAACTTGGCATCTTTTGGACTCATAGACCGGTCTTGATGCCACGGCCCAAACGCTGCAGATATCAATCCGACAAATGCCATCGTGCCCAACGGCGCGCACCCATCAGCTGGAGGCGCCCCTCATTGCGCAGCTCTTTCAGCAAATCCTGAACGGCACTCATTGGCAAGGACGGCAGCACCTGCCGCAGTTCGGCCAGCGCAGCGCCATGCTCTCTGTGCTTTGTGAGGTGTTTGAGCAGCAGCGCCTTGTTGGTCTCTCTGTCCAGGCCGCGTTGCCGGGTATGCGTTCCTTTGGCGCCCAAAGACGCATACAAGGCCTCGGACAGGATGTAGCGCGTCCCTTTGCCTCGACCTATGGATTCCACCGCTCCCGCCGCCAGCAGGCCTGCAAGGCGTTCCCTCAAAGGGGCAGACAGCGGCTTTTCCTGTTGCAGGCATTCCAGCGCGAGGTAGTCCAATGTCGAGAAGCTGCTCAGCTTCTCTTCGCCGAGGTGCTCCATGAAGCGTACGAAGGCCGGGTTGCGCACCCCACCTTCCAGGGTCAGCCGTACTTCGTGGGCGGATGTTCCCGCAAGGCTGGGCAGGGGCTTGCCTTGTCGCACGGCGCTTTCCACCATCAGGTTCAGGCCTTGACCAGAGCGCTCGATCAAGCCGCAGCGGGCGAGGGCTTCGGCGAGTCTGCGATTGCGCGGATTCTGTTGATCAATGATGTTCTCGGGCGTGATTCCGGGAGGCAGCCCTCCCGGGCTGATCACCTCCAGCCGCTTGGAAAATTGCCTGACGAAAATCGAGCCACCCAAGCGATAGTCCCGATGGGCAACCGCGTTCAGGAGCGCTTCCCGGACCGGAACCTCGGCAAATGTCGGCAGGTCCATGCGGAAAAAGTCGTCCTGGTAGCTTTGGCGGTCATTGCGCAAGTTGATCTTTTTCCAGAGCGCGTCCTGCCACGCAAAAAAGCCCTCTCGAAATTCCTCGCGATCGGCAGCCGGTCCTGCAGCTTCGGACGACCGGTATTCAAATACCAGCTCCGCCTGGGCCAACCATCTTGTCAGAGCCGCTCTTTTGCCGAACAGGATGAGCGCGGCATAGCTCACCTGATTGCCTTCTACGAGCAACTCTGCATCCCGCAAGGTCTGTTCGTCGCCCAGTTCGCGTCTGCGAGGGGTATTGCCTTTGCGAGCCCAGCGCTCCCGGAACAATGCAATGGATGACGGCTCCAGATCCTCCAGCGTGGCCCCTGGGCATGGCTGTGCCGAGAAGTCGGGGCCGGTTTCATCGAAGATGGCCCGCAGTTCTTGCGCGCTCATTGCCGCCAGATCATCGCCGGCCCGTTTGAGAAAGCTGCCGTCGATCTGCCATGCCGTGCCGGGCAGCCGGGAGGGCACACGCACAACCAGCACACGGCCTTGCGGCAGGCGCAGTTCCTCAACAGGGATACGGTGGCCCAGTCTCTGGTGCAATCCGGCCTCGGTGCGGCCCGGGTCTTCGAACGCCTGCGTACCTACGATGAGGCGAGGTCGTTTGTCGGTCACACCCAGCACGATGGCGCCGCCGCCTTCGTTGGCCAGGGCTACGCAGTACTTGAGCAGTTTTTCAAAGTCATAACGCTGCTTGGCTTCCTTGAACTCAAGCCGCTGACCTTCAGGCTCAAGCAACCATTGGTGAAGCTGGGTGGGCGTGGTGAGCATGACCACAGCTTAAATTAAGCGCCGCTTCCCACTGTGTCGGGCGCCGCCAGATCATCCAATATCGGGCAGTCCGGCCGGTCGTCGCCGTGGCAGCATTGCACCAGGGTCTTGAGCGTGCGCTGCATGGCCTGCATGGCGGCGATGCGCTCGGTCAGTGCGTCGATGTGGCGCTGGGCGATGTCCTTGACCTGGCTGCTGGCACGGCTCTTGTCCTGCCACAGGCCCAGCAAGGTGGCGATCTCGTCCATGGAGAAACCGAGGTCGCGGGCGCGGCGGATGAAGCGCAGGGCGTGCACGTCGGACTCGGCGTACTGGCGGTAGCCGCCGTCCGTGCGGTGCATGGGCGGCAGCAGGCCCTGGGCTTCGTAGTGGCGCACCATGCGCGCCGAGACACCGGCGCGGCGCGCGGCCTCGCCGATGGAGACGGGCCAGTGCTGTGCTTGGGCGGACATGGTGCGTGTCACTCCGGGGACTCAGGCGACCTTGTAGCCTTCTTCGGCGATGGCCGCGCCCAGCGCCTCGCGGCTGGCGCTGCTGTCGACTTCCACGCGCTGGGCTGCGCGATCGATTTTTACCTGGGCCTGGTCATCCACGCCCTGCACGGCCTGGGTGACGGCGCGTTCGCAGTGGCCGCAGGTCATGCCCTGCACGGTGAAAACATGTTGCATTTCTAGCTCCTGGTTGGGGCGCGCCGAAGTGGCGCAAGCCATGGACGGCATGTTGAACCCTGACACCATGGCAAGGTCAAGCGCCTGGCTGGGCAAGGGTTGATTTGGCCCAACTCGATGTGAGTCGGCCGGCTCAATGATCCGCTGCAATGGCCGATAGATCGAAAAGAGCCGTGAATATGCAAAAACCGTCATAGACCATTGGCGATCATCTGACAAACTGCAACAATTTGTATTTACGTTGGCGCTATGCATTTGGAGACCGTGCGTGCGCCCTGACTGACAGAGAGGAAAACGGTCATGAACTTGTTGGGAATGATGCGGGCTTTCACGATCCGCACGCGGATGCTGGGTGCCATCGCCATGGTGCTGGTGCTGCTGGGTCTGCTGGGCGGAGCCGGGATGCTGGGCATGTTCCGCATCCATGGCATGAGTCAGCAGTTCATGCATACCTCGTACGCCAAGATGGGCTACATGGTGGAGTTGCGCGCCGAGCTGGGCGCGGTGCGCGCCCATGAAAAGGACATGATCATCCAGTACGAGCGTGCCGACGAGGTGCGCAAGGCCCACGGGCAGTGGCTGGCGGCCATCGAGCGCGTCAAGGCCGTGGCGGGGCGTTTTCTGAAGGACGAGGACCCTGCCGACGATGCCATCGTCAGCGGCATCTCCGACCGTGTGGACCGCTACCGCCAGCAGTTCGAGCACATTGCGCGCCAGCTGGAGGCCGGTGGCTACGACACGGCCACCACGGCCAACCGCATGAGCGGCAAGGCCATGGCCGAGGTGGCCGAGGTCGAAAAGCTCATCGCCCAGCTCGACCAGCTGCTGCGCCAGCAGGTCGATGCCATGGCCGCCGAGGAGCAGGGCGTGGCCGAGCAGACGCAGTGGATCTTCGTCGCCGCCGTGGTGCTCACGGTGCTGGTGGTGGTGCCGCTGACGCTGATGAACATGCTGTCCATCTGCCGCCCCCTGGTGCAGGCGCGCCAGACGGCGCTGACCATCGCCCAGGGCGACCTGTCGCAGAGCGTGAAGGTGGAGGGCAAGGACGAGGTGGCCGACCTGCAGCGCGCGCTGGACCAGATGCAGCAGAGCCTGGGCTCCATGGTGACCCAGGTGCGCGATGCCAGCGGCAACATCGCCACGGCCAGCCAGGAGATCGCCACGGGCAACCAGGACCTGTCCTCGCGCACAGAGCAGACGGCCAGCAATGTGCAGGAGACCGTGGCCTCGCTGTCCCAGCTCACGGCCACGGTGCAGCAGACGGCATCGTCCTCGCAGCTGGCCAACCAGCTGGCGGCCTCTGCCTCGACCACGGCCACGCGCGGTGGCGACGTGGTGGCCCAGGCCGTGGTGAGCATGCAGGAGATCACGACCTCCAGCCGCAAGATCGGCGACATCATCGGCCTGATCGACTCCATCGCCTTCCAGACCAACATCCTGGCGCTGAACGCCGCCGTGGAAGCGGCGCGCGCCGGCGAGCAGGGCCGCGGCTTTGCCGTGGTGGCGGCCGAGGTGCGATCCCTGGCCCAGCGCTCGGCCCAGGCGGCCAGCGAGATCAAGGCGCTGATCCAGACCAGCGTGCAGGCCGTGGACGTGGGCGTGCGCCAGGTCGAGGACGCGGGCAAGACCATGAAGGAGATCGTGGACAGCGTGCAGCGCGTGGGCGACATCATTGGCGAGATCACGGCGGCTTCCAGCGAGCAGTCGGGCGGCATCGGCCAGGTCAACCAGGCCGTGGGCGACATCGACCGCATGACGCAGCAGAACGCAGCCCTGGTCGAGGAATCAGCCGCCGCTGCCGAGTCGCTGCGCGAGCAGGCCGCGCGCCTGGCGCAGGTGGTGGGCCAGTTCCGCATTGCCGGTGCGGCCGTGGCATCCATGGGCTCGCATGCTTCCTACGGCCGTCCCTCCCAGGGCCAGCCCAGCCTGGCACCGGCCGCAGGCCGCGCCTCGCTGGCCTCTGGCCGTGACACGCGCGAGACCCAGCTGCTGGAACACGCCTGAGATAGCGGACGCAGGGACAGGGGCCCGGCCCCTGTTCCACATGAATCGTCTGGATAAAAAAAGCGGAGTGCGATGCACTCCGCTTTTTGTTTGTGCGGCCGCCAATCAGGCCTGGCGCGCGAACGGGTAGTCGATATAGCCCTCTGCGCCGCCGCCGTAGAACAGGCTGGAGTTCCAGGGGTTCAGCGGCAGGTCGTCGTGCAGGCGGTGGACCAGGTCGGGATTGGAGATGAAGGCCTTGCCGAAGGCCACGATATCGGCGTGGCCGCTTTCCACGGCGCGCAGGGCCATGTCGCGGTCATAGCCGTTGTTGACCATCCAGGCGCCCTGGCCACCGGCCTGGCGGTAGGCGGATTTGAGGGCCGCGTAGTCGAAGGGCCGGTCCGGCAATTCACGCGGGCCACCGGTGGAGCCTTCGATGATGTGGATGTAGGCCAGGCCCAGCGGCGCCAGCTGGCGCACCACGTATTCGAACAGCGGCTGGGGATCGGCATCGGCGATGTCGTTGGCCGGCGTCACGGGCGACAGGCGTATGCCCACGCGGCCGCCGCCCACGGCATCGGCGGCGGCGCGCGTGCATTCGAGCAGCAGGCGGGCGCGGTTCTCGATGCTGCCGCCGTAGTCGTCATCGCGCCGGTTGGCTCCGGTCTTGAGGAACTGGTCCAGCAGGTAGCCGTTGGCGCCGTGCAGCTCCACGCCGTCGAAACCGGCCGTCTCCACGGCATTGCGCGCGGCCACGGCGAAGCTGTGGACGATGGCGGGAAGCTCCTGCTGGGCGAGCGCGCGCGGCGCAGAGGTGGGCACGAACTGGCCCTTGCCCGAGTCCTCGTCGATCACATAGGTCTTGGATCTGGCCGCCACCGGGGACGGTCCCACGGGCGCCTGGCCTTCGGGCTGCAGGGAGGTGTGCGAGACCCGGCCCACATGCCACAGCTGGGTGACGATGCGCCCGCCCTCCTTGTGCACGGCGTCGGTCACGCGCTTCCAGCCGTCGAGCTGCTCGCTGCCGTACAGGCCCGGCACATGGGCGTAGCCCTGGCCCTGGTGGCTGATGGCCGTGCCTTCGCTGATCAGCAGGCCGGCGCTGGCGCGCTGGGCGTAGTAGGTGACCATGATGTCGTTGGGCAGGGCCTGGGGTGCGCGGTTGCGCGTCAGCGGCGCCATGGCGATGCGGTTGGGCAGGCGCAGTTCGCCAGCCTGTATGGGTTCGAACAGAGAGGTCATGCAACGGGGCTTTCTGTGCGTGAAGCAAAAGCGCCGCCCGTGCGGGCGGCGCGGCGTACGGCACAGATTACGCCCATGGAGTCAATCGTGCAGGCCAGGGATTTGCGCGCTGTCGTGCAGGCGACGCCCGCATGCCGCATGGCCCGGCAGATGCGCGCGGCACCCGCCGAGGTGCAGCCGCGCATCCGCAGGCGCCAGGCCTGCGCCGCAGGCACCAAAGACAAAGGGCCGGCCGGTTCCACACCAGCCGGCCCCGTCAGGCCTTGAGCGCAGCAGCGCGGCGCTGCTTACTTGAGCAGGCCTTCGGCCTTCATCGCGGCCTGCACGGCAGGGCGGGCCAGCACGCGCTCGCGGTAGGCCAGGAGGTTGGTCAGCTCGGAGATGTCCACGCCCACGAACTGGGCCCAGCCCGTCACGGTGAACAGGTAGGCGTCGGCCACGGTGAACTGCTCGCCCATCAGGTAGTCGCGGCCATTGAGCTCGCCGTCCACCCACTTGAGGCGGTCCAGCACGCGCTGGCGCACCACGGGCTTGTAGTCGTCGGGTGTGGCGGGGTTGAACAGGGGACCGAAGCCCTTGTGCAGCTCGGTGCCGATGAAGTTCAGCCACTCCTGCAGGTGGTAGCGGGCCATGGTGCCGTTGGCCGGGGCCAGCTTCTTCTCGGGGACCAGATCGGCCAGGTACTGGACGATGGCCGGGCCTTCATGCAGCGTGTCGCCGTCGTCGAGCACGAGGAAGGGAACATAGCCCAGCGGGTTGATGCCGTAGTAGTCCGTGCCGTCCTGCAGCTTGTGCGTCTTGGTGCTGGCCAGGACCGGCTCGTAGGCCAGGCCTGCCTCGTGCAGGACGATGTGGGGAGACAGAGAGCAGGCGCCAGGGCTGTAGTAGAGCTTCATGGTGGATGGCTTCCGATCAGGGTAAGAAAGACAAGCGCCCATGCTAACCCCATGTGGCGGGGCTGCGCATGATGGGACCGCGCTGGCGCCAGGGTTCAGGCCGACAGGCGCTGTGCAGCCCAGAGCACCTGTTCCAGCACGGCCTTCATGCCCTGCTGGTCCTGTGATCGCTGCAGGCGGCCGGCGTCGTCGAATGCCTGGCCTGCCTGGCCCACGGCGTGGCTCACGGGCGCCAGCCAGCACTGCAGGTTCAGCAGCAGCGGCGCCAGGTGCGACTGGGCGCGCAGGCCGCCCAGGCCGCCGGGCGAGGCGCTGGCCATGCCCACGACCTTGCCGCGAAAGGGCAGGGTGCCATCGGACCAGACCGGATCACCGGCCACGGGGCTGGAAGCCCAGTCGATGGCGTTCTTGAGCAGGGCAGGGTAGCTGCCGTTGTACTCGGGCGAGCAGATCAGCCAGGCCGGGTGGCTGTGCAGCGCGGCCTTGAAGCGCAGCACGTCGGGCGGCGTGCCGCTGGCCTCCAGGTCGGCGTTGTACATGGGGATGTCGAAATCCGACAGCTCCAGCAGCGTGGGCTGGGCGCCCAGTTCGCGCGCCATGTCGGCGGCGGCGGCGGCCAGGCGCCGGTTGTGCGATTGTTGGCGGGTACTGCCCGCGAAGATGAGTATCTGCATGGCCGCCATTGCATCACAGGCCCTGCACATGTTTCTTGCAAGCGGGCCGCGTTGCGGGCGGCGGCGCGCAGCATCCTGCGGAGAATGCGGCCGCCCGCCGCCCTGTTTCACGTGGAACACCGGCACAGTACCGGCCCGGTGGCAGGGCCGGCCGACCCCTTGCAAGGCACTGGTGCGGCAAAGGTGGGAAAATCGCGGGTTCCCCGCTGGGTTCCCCTCGCTACATGAACGAGGGCCACCTGCCATGAGCGCCGGAGCGTGAGTGCTCCGTGTCGGGGGCTTGGGCCGGGCAGGCCCCCGGAGTGATAAGCATGTTGTACCCACAGGAATTTGATGTGATCGTGGTCGGTGGCGGCCACGCCGGCACCGAGGCCGCGCTGGCCGCTGCGCGCATGGGCTGCAGGACGCTGCTGCTGAGCCACAACATCGAGACCCTGGGCCAGATGAGCTGCAATCCCAGCATCGGCGGGATCGGCAAGGGCCATCTGGTCAAGGAAGTGGATGCGCTGGGCGGCGCCATGGCGCTGGCCACCGATATCGGCGGCATACAGTTCCGCATCCTCAACAGCTCCAAGGGCCCGGCCGTGCGTGCCACGCGCGCCCAGGCCGACCGCATTCTCTACAAGGCCGCCATCCGCGACATGCTGGAGAACCAGCCCAACCTGTGGCTGTTCCAGCAGGCGGTGGACGACCTCATGGTCGAAGGCGACCGCGTGGTGGGCGCCGTCACGCAGGTCGGCGTGCGCTTTCGCAGCCGCACCGTGGTGCTCACGGCGGGTACCTTCCTGGACGGCAAGATCCACGTGGGCCTGAACAACTACGCGGCAGGCCGCGCGGGCGACCCGCCGGCCGTCAGCCTGTCGTCGCGGCTCAAGGAGCTGCAGCTGCCCCAGGGGCGCCTGAAGACCGGCACGCCGCCGCGCCTGGATGGCCGCAGCATCGACTTCTCGC
This sequence comes from Delftia tsuruhatensis NBRC 16741, assembly GCF_001571325.1. GTDB lineage: Bacteria > Pseudomonadota > Gammaproteobacteria > Burkholderiales > Burkholderiaceae_C > Comamonas > Comamonas tsuruhatensis. Next base: position 31,646 of record NZ_BCTO01000018.1, on the reverse strand, counting down.
AGTGCGAGGAGCAGCCCGGCGACGGCATGCCCGGCGGTGTCAACGAAGGCGTGCTGCCGGTGTTCAGCTTCATCGGCAATGCGGCCATGCACCCGCGCCAGATGCCCTGCTGGATCACCCACACCAACGAGCGCACGCACGACATCATCCGCAGCGGCTTTGACCGCAGCCCCATGTTCACGGGCAAGATCGAGGGCGTGGGCCCGCGCTACTGCCCCAGCGTCGAGGACAAGATCAACCGCTTTGCCGACAAGGAAAGCCACCAGATCTTCCTGGAGCCCGAAGGCCTGACCACCAACGAGTTCTATCCCAACGGCATCTCCACCAGCCTGCCCTTCGACATCCAGTACGAACTGGTGCGCAGCATGAAGGGGCTGGAGAACGCGCACATCCTGCGTCCCGGCTACGCCATCGAGTACGACTACTTCGATCCGCGCTCGCTCAAGAGCAGCTTCGAGACGCGCCAGATCCAGGGCCTGTTCTTCGCGGGCCAGATCAATGGCACGACCGGCTACGAGGAAGCGGCGGCCCAGGGCCTGTTCGCCGGCCTCAACGCCGCGCTGCAGTGCCGCGGCCAGGAAGCCTGGCTGCCGCGCCGCGACGAGGCCTACCTGGGCGTGCTGGTCGATGACCTGATCACCAAGGGCGTGACCGAGCCCTACCGCATGTTCACCAGCCGCGCCGAGTTCCGTCTGCAGCTGCGCGAGGACAACGCCGACATGCGCCTGACCGAAGCGGGCCGCGCCATGGGCCTGGTGGACGATGCGCGCTGGGATGCCTTCAGCCGCAAGCGCGATGCTGTTTCACGTGAAACAGAGCGCCTGAAGTCCACCTGGGTCAATCCGCGCATCGTCGCGCCCGAGGAATCGGAGCGGGTGCTGGGCAAGTCCATCGAGCGTGAATACAACCTGTTCGACCTGCTGCGCCGCCCCGATGTGGGCTACGGCAAGCTGATGAGCCTGAACGAGGGCCGCTATGCCTCGGCCGATGTGCAGCCCGATGTGCTGGGCGATCTCAGCGCCTCCGTCGTCGAGCAGGTGGAGATCGCGGCCAAGTACGCAGGCTACATCGACCGCCAGAAGGACGAGGTGCAGCGCGCCGCCCACTTCGAGAACCTGCGCCTACCGGCCGAGCTGGACTATATGCAGGTGCCGGCCCTGTCCTTCGAGGTGCGCCAGTCGCTGCAAAAGCACAGGCCCGAGACGCTGGGCCAGGCATCGCGCATGTCGGGCGTGACGCCAGCGGCGATCTCCCTGCTCATGGTGCACCTGAAGAAGGGGGGCTTCCGCGGCTTTGCCCCTGATGTGACAGACGCGAAGGGCGAGGAGGCATCCGCATGAGCCAGGAACTGCGCGCTCCTCTCGAGGCCGGCCTGCGGGCGCTGGGCCTGGAGCTTTCCCCTGCCCAGGTCGATACGCTGATGGAATTCCAGGCCCTGCTGGGCAAGTGGAACAAGGTCTACAACCTCACGGCAGTGCGTGATCCGCAGGAAATGCTGACCCACCACCTGCTCGACAGCCTGGCCGCCGTGCCGCCCCTGCAGCGCCATCTGGCCCAGATGCCTGCGCGCGCAGGGCGCACCGCCATGCTGGACGTGGGATCGGGCGGCGGCCTGCCCGGCGTGGTCTTTGCCGTCTGCTGCCCGCAGATCGACGTGCACTGCGTGGACACGGTGGGCAAGAAGGCGGCCTTCATCCAGCAGGCGGCGGCCACTCTGCGCCTGCCCAACCTGCGCGGCATCCACAGCCGCGTGGAGCAGCTGACCACGCGCTATCCGCTGATCAGCTGCCGTGCCTTTGCCTCGCTGGCGGACTTCACCAGCTGGTCGCGCCAGTCGCTGGAGGAGGGCGGCACATGGCTGGCCATGAAGGGCAAGCACCCCGACGAGGAAATCGCCGCGCTGCCTGCCGACGTGCAGGTGTTTCACGTGGAACCATTGAAGGTGCCGGGCCTGGATGCCGAGCGCTGCATCCTCTGGCTGCGCACTGCTGCAGCCTGATTTTTTTACCGAATAGCACACTGCCGCGTTGCGGCGGGGCCATGTTCCCCATGCGCTGGCCATGGCCCTCGCATAAACTCCCAGCTTTCATCGCTCAGGGGTCAGCATGTTCGGCATCTCCGATTTCAGCGCATTCGTTGTTGCCATTCTTCTGTTTTTGCTGATTCCGGGGCCGGGCAATCTGGCGCTGATCACCTCCACCGGCAAGGGCGGCATACGCGCCGGAATGGCGGCCTGCGCCGGCGTGCTGGCGGCCGACCAGGTGCTGATCTGGATGGCGGTGGCGGGCGTGGCCGCGCTGCTGGCCTCCTATCCCGCGGCCTTCCATGCCGTGCAGTGGCTGGGCGCCGCCTACCTGGGCTGGCTGGGTTTCAGGATGCTCACGGCCAGGCCCGGCGACAAGCCCGTGCTGCACATCGAGCCGCGCCACTACTTTCGCCAGGCCGGCCTGATCACCCTGATGAACCCCAAGTCCATCGTGTTCTACATGGCCTTCTTCCCGCTGTTCGTGGATCCCGCAAGCCACCAGGGCCTGCTCACGTTCGCGGTGATGGCGGCCACGGTGGCTGCTCTGACCTTTCTCTATTGCCTGATCGTGGTGCTGTTGACCGCGCATCTGGCCGAGCGCATGCGCGCCAATCCTGCGGTTTCCCGGGTTCTCGAAAAGACTGCGGGCGTGTTTCTGATCGGTTTTGGCCTCAAGCTGGCCATCGCCAAATAAGCGTGTAAATACCATGGCCAAAATCTTCTGTGTCGCCAATCAAAAGGGTGGGGTCGGCAAGACCACCACCGCCGTCAACCTTGCTGCGGGCCTGGCCAAGATCGGCCAGCGCGTGCTGATGATCGACCTGGACCCCCAGGGCAATGCCACCATGGGCTCGGGCGTGGACAAGCGCGCGCTGGAGCTGTCGGTCTACGACGTGCTGCTGGAGAACGCCAGCGTCAAGGAAGCCGCCGTGCGCTCCGAGGCCGTGGGCTATGACGTGCTGGGCGCCAACCGCGAACTCAGCGGCGCCGAGATCGAGCTGGTCACGCTGGAGCGCCGCAACGAGCGCCTGAAGGGCGCCCTCAGGGCGGCCGATGCCGACTACGACTTCGTGCTCGTGGACTGCCCGCCCAGCCTGTCCATGCTCACCCTGAACGGCCTGTGCGCGGCCCATGGCGTGGTCGTGCCCATGCAGTGCGAGTACTTCGCGCTCGAAGGCCTGACCGACCTGGTCAACACCATCAAGCAGGTGCACGCCAACATGAACCCCGACTTGCAGATCATCGGCCTGCTGCGCGTGATGTTCGACCCGCGCACCACGCTGCAGCAGCAGGTCAGCGACCAGCTCAAGGAGCACTTCGGCGACAAGGTATTCGACACCGTCATCCCGCGCAACGTGCGCCTGGCCGAGGCGCCCAGCTATGGCGTGCCCGGCGTGGTCTTCGACCCGGGCGCCAAGGGCAGCAAGGCCTTCATCGATTTCGCGCACGAGATGGTGCGCCGCATCAAGAAGATGTAGCCATGCAAGGTTCACATGAAACGGCAGGGCAGGGCGTGCCGACCGGGTGGGCTGCCGAGGACGTCTGGCTGCTGCCCGGCTGGCAGAACTCGGACGCCGGCCACTGGCAAAGCCGCTGGGAGCAGCGCCACGGCTACCGCCGCCTGGAGCAAAACGACTGGGACCGTCCGCTGCGCGGCGACTGGAGCGCCAGGCTGCAGGAGACGGTGCTCGACGCGCCGCGCCCGGTGGTGCTGGTGGCCCACAGTCTGGGCTGCATCCTTGTGGCGTGGTGGGCTGCGCATTCGCCGCTGGCCGCCCGCAAGGTGCGTGGCGCGCTGCTGGTCGCCCCCGGCGATACCGAGCAGCCCCAGCTGCGCGAGCAATTGCCTGGCTGGTCGCCCGTGATGATGCAGCGCCTGCCGTTTGCCTCCATCGTGGTCGGCAGCAACAACGATATCTATTGCAGCGCGCAGCGCGTGCAGACCCTGGCCGATGCCTGGGGCGCGCGCTTTGTCGATGCAGGGCCTTCGGGCCATCTCAACACGGCCAGCGGGCTGGGCGACTGGGACAGCGGACACGCGCTGCTGGCGTCGCTTTGACAAGGACAACACCATGGTGACCAAGAAACCCAAGGGACTGGGACGCGGACTCGAAGCCCTGCTCGGCCCCAAGGTCCACGACAAGGAAGAGGCCGGCGGCCCCGTGGCCGAGACCGGGCTGCCCAGCATCCTGCAGCTGGACGTGATGGTGCCCGGCCAATACCAGCCGCGCACCCACATGGACGAGGGCGCGCTCTACGAGCTGGCCGAAAGCATCAAGGCCCAGGGCATCATGCAGCCCATCCTGGTGCGCCGCCTGGCCAAGGGCGAACACGCCGGCAAATACGAAATCATCGCGGGCGAGCGGCGCTTTCGCGCAGCCCGCATCGCCGGCCTGGCCGAGGTGCCGGTGCTGGTGCGCGAGGTGCCCGACGAGGCCGCCGCCGCCATGGCGCTGATCGAGAACATCCAGCGCGAGGACCTGAACCCGCTGGAAGAGGCCCAGGGCCTGTCGCGCCTGGTCAAGGAATTCGGCCTCACGCACGAGCAGGCGGCCCAGGCCGTGGGACGCTCGCGCAGCGCGGCCACCAACATCCTGCGCCTGCTGAACCTGGCCGACCCGGTGCAGACCATGCTCATGGCCGGCGACATCGACATGGGCCATGCGCGCGCCCTGCTGTCGCTGGACCGCGCGGCCCAGATCACGGCCGGCAACCAGATCGCGGCCAAGAAGCTGTCGGTGCGCGAGGCCGAGGCCCTGGTCAAGAAGATCGGCGCCGACTTCAGCCTGGTGCGCCAGAAGTCCAAGAAGGAAGGCAAGACGCGCGACATCAAGCGCGTGGAGGAAGAGCTGTCCGACCTGCTCATGGCCGATGTCGAGGTGCGCATCAAGAAGTCCGTGCGCCGGGGCGGCAAGCTGCAGGAAATGGGCGAAGTGGCGATCCAGTTCGGCTCGCTCGATGCGCTCAACGGGCTGATCGAACGTTTGCGCGGCGATGCACCCGAGTGATGACAACAGCTTGTAACCGTCTGTGATCTGTCGTTCTCCAGCAAAGCAGCGCTTTTTCGCGAGGGTGAATCCCGGTATATTTGCGCGCTGTTATGCGGGGTAATTGTGTGTAATCGCTGACTGGCGACGCTGCCAGTGCGTGGACGCCATTGCCCTGGCGCTGATTCACCTAGACCAGACCAAGAGGATTACAACGTGAAGAAGTATCTTGCCCTGACTGCCATCGCCGCCGTGGCGCTGACCGGCTGCGTGACCACCGACATGCGCATGGGTTCGCCGGAAGCCAAGACCGTGGCCACGGGCGCCGCGGGCGGTGCCAGCGCCGAGAACGCCAACACCGAGCTGGAGCGCTGCGATTCCTCGCTGGGCACCATCTCCCTGGTCGAGAACCAGACCGCCGGCTGGTACACCATCCTCACCCAGCAGTACCGCCTGCCGCCCACCTCGCAGCTGCTGCGCCTGATGATCCAGCAGTCCAACTGCTTCATCGTCGTGGAACGCGGCGCGGCCGGCATGGGCGCCATGGCGCGTGAACGCGCGCTGATGGACTCGGGTGAAATGCGCGGCGGCAGCAACCTGGGCAAGGGCCAGATGGTGGCCTCCGACTACGGCCTGTCCCCCGAAGTGATCTTCAACCAGAGCGATGCCGGCGGCATGGGCGGGGCCATCGGCGGCCGCGCCGGCGGCATCTTCGGCGCGCTGGCTGCAGCCACCAAGACCCGCGAGGCCTCGGTCATGCTGGCCCTGGTGGACAACCGTTCGGGCGTGCAGGTGTCGGCTTCCGAAGGCTCGTCCTCCAAGACCGACTGGGGCGGCATGGGCGCGCTGTTCGGCGGCTCCGCCGGCGCCTCGCTGGGCGGCTACACGCGCACGGCCGAAGGCAAGGTGATCGCCGCCGCCTTCATGGACGCCTACAACCAGATGGTGCGCTCGCTGCGCAACTACAAGGCGCAGACCGTCAAGGGCCAGGGCCTGGGCGGCGGTGGACGCCTGGGCGTGGACGGCGGTGCTGCACCGTCGCAGACATCGGCTCCGGGCGCCAATGCCGCCGGCATGTCGCTGCGCGCTGCCCAGCAAAAGCTCAATGCCCTGGGCTACACCGCAGGCACGCCTGACGGTGCCATGGGCAAGAACACCCAGAACGCCCTGCGCGAATTCCAGCGCGACCAGAGCCTGCCGCAGACCGGCCGCCTCGACCGTGCCACCTCGCAAGCACTGCAACAGCAATAAGCGGCTCCCGGCCGGAGGGCGCGCATGATGCGGCGCCTTCCCTGGCCGGCCCCGGCCCTTCTTGCCTGGGCAGGCGCCTGGCTTGTGTACGCCGCGCTGCAATCGACCCTAGGGCCGCTGGCCGCCTGGCTGGCGGCCTGTTTTTTGGGCGTGCTCGCCAGCCTGCTGGCCACGCCCTGGTGGCGGCGCCTGGCCGTGGCGGCGGGCTTTCCGCTGTCCTGCCTGATGCTGTGGGGGCCGGGCGGCCTGGCCGCCATCAGCCCCTGGCTGTGGCTGGCGGCGCTGGGCCTGCTCGCCCTGGTCTACCCGCTCAACGCCTGGCGCGATGCGCCGCTGTTTCCCACGCCCGCCGATGCGCTGCAAGGCCTGGCCGATGCCGCGCCGCTGCCGGACGGCGCGGCCGTGCTCGATGCCGGCTGCGGCCTGGGTGACGGCCTGCGCGCGCTGCGCGGGCAGTACCCGCAGGCGCGGCTCAACGGCATGGAGTGGAGCTGGCCGCTGCGCTGGCTGTGCGCGCTGCGCTGCCCCTGGGCCCGCGTGCGCCGCGCCGATATCTGGCTGGCCGACTGGAGCGGCTACCAGATGGTCTACCTGTTCCAGCGCCCTGAAAGCATGGGCCGTGCAGCCGTCAAGGCCGCCACGGAGCTGCCTGAGGGCGCCTGGCTGGTCAGCCTGGACTTTGCGCTGCCCGGCGTGGAGCCCTCCTGGCAGCGCCAGGGACCGGGCCGGCACAGCCTCTGGGTCTACCGCATGCCGCTGGGCGGTGCCGGCGAGGCCGTGGTGCATGTGCCCGAGCCCGAGGAGACGCCCTACGAAAAGGCCCTGCGGGAGCTGCAGGAACGCCGGTGAGGGGCCGTGCCGCCTACTTCTTCGCGCTGGCCTTGCTCACGTAGAGCGACAGCGCGGCGATATCGGCCTCGCTGAGCGTGGCCTTGAACGAGGGCATGGCGCCTATGCCGTCTCGCAGTGCGCGCGCCACGCGCGCGGCGTCGGGCTTGAGCTCGTCGAGCACGGGGCCGATGGCGCCCTCGGCACCCGCGTCCTTGAGCGTGTGGCACAGCGCGCAGGCGGGCGTGGCCGTGGCGAACAGCTTCTTGCCCAGGGTCATCTGGGCCGCTTCATCGGCAAAGGCGGGGGCGCACAGCAGGGCGCTGCCGAGCAAAGTGCTGCCCAGCAGGGCGGTGTGGATCAGGTGTTTCATCGTGAACATGGCAATGGGGGTACGGGCCCGCCACGGTCTGGCGCCGTGTGCGGGAGGTGACGGGAGTGAAGAGAAGGGGGGGCGGGATGAGCGCGCGGGCCGTGTTCAGGCCACGGTGACGGTCACGGCGTGGTCGGCCCAGCTGGTGTTGTTGTAGCCACTCTGGTTTTCGCCGCGCGTCTCGGGCTGGACCCGGCCGCGCGCGTCGGTGGCGCGGCTGGCCAGCACATGCGTGCCCTTGGGCAGGCGCGCCTGCAGCACGAACTGGCGCCAGGCGTACTTGCCCAGGTCGGGGCCAACCAGGCGCGCGGCCTGCCAGCTCTTGCCGCCGTCCGTGGACACCTCCACGCCCTTGACGGCGTCCATGCCGCCAAAGGCCACGCCGTGGATCTGCACCAGGCCGGCGGCCTGCCCGCCGTCCTCGGGCAGGGGCGAGTTGATCCAGGACTTGACGCTCATCTCCTGCACCGAGGGCTGGCTCGGGTCACCCTTGCTGCCGGGCGGCGAGATGCGGTAGCCGTGGGACATGATGTGGGCCTCGCTCTCGCGCGGCGTGAAGGCCAGCTGCTTGATGTACTTGATGTTGTTCACGCCGGTGTAGCCGGGCACGATCAGGCGCAGCGGCCCGCCATGGGCCAGCGGGATGGGCTCGCCGTTCATCTCCCAGGCCAGCAGCGCGTCTTCCATGGCCGACAGCGGCACCGAGCGCTCGACGATGACGCTCTTGGGGTCCAGCCCCGCAGGCAGCACCTCGCCGCCCGTGCCGGTCATGTAGAGACCGCCGTCTGACACACCGCCCAGGGCCTTGACCACCTCGCGCACGGGCACGCCGCTCCAGACCACGCAGCCGGCCGCACCCACGGTCCAGGCCGTGCCGCTGGGCTTGCTGGGAAAGAAGGCCCGGCCATTGCCAGAGCACTGCAGCACCATGGCCACGGTCTCCAGTCCCAGGGACTTGAGCTCGCGCACGCTGAGGCTGCGGGGCTGGCGCACGCCCTCCACCTGCAGCTGCCAGGCATCGCGGTCGGCCACGATGGATTCGGGCGGCGTGGGCAGGTTGTTGCGCACATAGAGCTGGTCGCTGGGCGTGATCACGCTGGTGCCGAAGGCGCCGCGCCGCGTCTCTATGGTGGTGGAGCTGTGGACGATGAGGGCATCGGCCTTCTTCCAGCCCGCGTAGCCGGGCAGGGGCTTGGCCGCCGGGGCTGTCGGTGCCGCCGCAGCTGCGGATGCTTGGGCCAACGCGCCCTGGTGCAGGCCGGCCAGGCCTGCGGCGGCCAGTGCGCTGGCGCTGCCGGCCAGCAGGCTGCGGCGCGCGGGGGAGGTGGGCGATGTCGGCAAGTGGTTCATGGGTGTCTCCTCGTGGTGGTTGTCAGGGGGCGTGTCGTGGCGTCTCATGGGGCATCTCATGGGGCAGGGGTGCCCAGGGCCTTGCTGGCCACGGCCAGGGCCTGTTTCTTCTGGGCTACCAGCACCAGCGGCCGGCCTTCGCGCGAGCGAACGACCTGCCAGTGCATGTTGGCCCACCAGCCCTGGCCATCGGCCAGGCGCTGGGGCTGGTCGAAGGCCAGCACGGTGACGATGCCGCCCTTCTCGAAGAAGGTGGTCAGGTGGTAGGCGCGCGTGCCGTCGATATCGCAGGGCCGCATCAGCTGGGTGTAGCCGGGCAGCTTCTCGCCGGCCGGCAGGTCCAGGCGGCGCGCCACCTCGGCCTCGGCCATGAAGCTGCCGCGCAGCGTGCGCTCGTAGTACTCATGCTCGATGGCGGCGCGCACCAGCTCGGGCGGGCGCATGGCGAACACGGCGGTGGCGGCCGAGCTGCCCACCAGCAGCGCGGCGATTAGCCGGCGCACGCCGCTGCGCGCATGCCAGGGCGTGTGGCGCAGCAGATGGGCGGGCGGCTCGCCGTGCGGCCCGGGGTCGAAGGCCAGGGCCAGTTCGGCGCGTGCGCGCAGGTCGAAGGCCGATTCGTCGGTCGTGTCCGGGGCAGTCATTTCAAGCCTTGGTATCGGGTGGCGCGCAGCGGGGTGGGGCGCAGCGGGATCACGCTGGCAGTCTCTGGGGCAGGCGCCGGGGCGGCCTGCTCCAGCGCCGCCTTCAGCGCATCGCGGGCGCGTGACAGGCGCGACAGCACCGTGCCCGGCGCAATGTCCAGGGCCTCGGCCATCTGGGCCGTGGGCATGTCGTCGAAGTAGTAGAGCACCAGCACCTCGCGGTGGATGGGAGCGATGCGCGACAGCGCCTTGACCACGTCGAGCCGGTCATCCAGCGCCGAAGGCGAGGGGGAGGGGGCGGGATGCTGGTCCAGCGCCTCGTCATCGCTGACCAGATGGGCCGATGGCGCAAGGTGCCGGAAGGCATGGCGGCGCATGATCTGGAACAGCCAGGCCCGCGCCATCGCGGCCTCGCGCAGCTGGTGGCGAAAGCGCCAGGCGCTGGTGAAGCAGTCCTGCACCACGTCCTCGGCCAGCGCGCGCGAGCCGGTCAGCGCCCAGGCGCTGCGCAGCAGGAATCGGTAGTGCTCGCGCACCCACTGGTTGTAGCGCGACTCGGCGGTGGAGATCATGCGGCATAAGAGCACGCAGGGCGCCGCCCTATTCCATGGGCTGGCCTTAGGCAAACCCTATATCGGATCAGCTATCGCGAAGAGGCGATGGCTCCCTGTCATCCCCTGATCGGCCGCGATACAGCGCCTGATCCGACCCTGTGGGCAGCGGAGCCGGCCTGCTGCCCGAAGAACCGTGCCGGAGGCATGCCCACCGTGCGGTGCACCATGGCGCTGAAGGCGCTGGGGCTGTATCCCAGCTCGGCCGCGATCTGCTGTATGGGAAGGCCGCGCGCGGCCAGGCTCAGGCCGTGGGCCAGCACCACTTGCTGGCGCCAGGTGGTGAAGCTGCAGCCCAGCTGCTGCTGGAACAGCCGGGCCACGGTGCGCGGGCTGGCGCCGGTGTCTGCCGCCCAGTCGGCCAGGCTCTCGTGCTGGGTGGGGTCGGCCACGACGGCCTCGCAGAGCATGCGCAGCCGCTTGTCCTGGGGCATGTTCACGCCAAGGTGGACTTCGCTGGCCCGGCGAAGCTCTTCCAGCAGCAGGGCGCTCAGATGGTGCTCGCGCTGCAGGGTGGCGGCGTCCGGGGCGGGCTGGTCATCGCTTTGCTTGGGCAGGGCCGTGATCAGCTCGCGCATCAGCGGCGAAACCTCCAGCACGCGGCAGCGTGCCCAGTCCTGCGGGTTGCAGGCCACGCCGCAGGGCGGGAGGTCCGGCAGTACGGGGCCCTGGGCCGGATCGTCCTGCAGCACGTAGATGGAGACGAGATCGGCTTCCTCGACCATGGCCACGGCGTGGACCAGGCCGGGCGGAATCCACACGGCCTTGGAGGGTGGGGCGATCAGCGTGCCCTGGGGGGCCGACAGGTGCAGCACGCCGTCCAGCGAGATGGCGATCTGTGCCCAGCTGTGGCTGTGCGGTATGACGCGCGTGCGTGCCGACAGGCGATGCTGCTTGGCGCGCACGGGGCGCTGGGGCGTGGGCACGAACAGGTGCGGATGCAGGGCCTCCACCGGCTCCATCGGCCGGGCCCTGCGCACCGACCGCAGTGCGGCTGCGGGGCAGGTGCTGGGCAGGGTGTCGGCAAGAGTGTCGGCAGGGGTGCCGGGCGTGGAGACAGGCTTTGGCATGTTTGCGATAGAAGTTGGCAGACTATCGCATACAAGACGAAACGCTGCTGCCTAAGATGCGGCCCATGACCGCCTCTTCCTCTTCCATGCCGGACGCCGTGGCGCCGGACCCGCTGCGCAGCGATGTGCGCACCATCGGCCTGATCGGCCTGGCGCATGGTTCCTCGCATTTCTTCCACCTGCTGCTGCCGCCGCTGTTTCCGTGGCTGATCGCCGAGTTCGGCTACAGCTATGCCGAGCTCAGCGTGATGGTGTCGCTGTTCTTCGTGGTCTCCGGCGTGGGACAGGCCATGGCCGGCTTTGCCGTGGACCGCTTCGGCGCGCGCCCCATTCTGTTTGCGGCGCTGGGCAGCTTCACCGTGGCGGGCGTGGTCGCCAGCCTGGCGCAGGGCTATGGAATGCTGCTGCTGGCGGCCTTCTTCGCGGGCCTGGGCAATGCGCCCTTCCACCCGGTGGACTTCACCATCCTCAACAAGCGCGTGTCGGCCAAGCGCATCGGCCATGCGTTCTCGGTGCACGGCCTGTCGGGCAATATCGGCTGGGCGCTGGCGCCGCTGTTCATGGCGGGCATCACCACGGCCACGGGCTCATGGCGCCTGGCCTGCCTGTGCGGCGCGGCCCTGGCCGCCGTCATCCTCACCATCATGGTGCTCAACCGCGAAGCGCTGGACGACCGTGCGGCCGATGCCCAGGCCCCCGCGGCGCGCGCCGCTGCGGCCGCCGTGCCGCAGGAGCATCCCATGGCCTTCCTGAAGCTGCCCTCGGTCTGGCTGTGCTTCTCGTTCTTCTTCTGGAGCACCTGCGCGCTCAGCGCCATCCAGAGCTTTGCCAGCCCCGCCATGCAGTCCATGTACGGACTGCCGCTGAGCGTGACGGCGCTGATCGTCACGGGCTACATGCTCTGCGGGGCGGCAGGCATGCTGGCCGGTGGCTTCCTCGTGGGCCGCGTGCAGCGGCTGGAGAAGGTGATCTCCATCTGCATGCTGGGCTCGGGTGTTGCGCTGTTCCTGGTCGGCACGGGCTGGCTGCCGGCCATGGCGGCCGTGGCCGTGGCCTCCATCGCGGGCCTGGGCACGGGCCTGGCCGGTCCCTCGCGCGACATGCTGATCAAGCGCGCCGCCCCGCCCGGCGCCACGGGCCGCGTCTACGGCACGGTGTATTCGGGCCTGGACCTGGGCTTTTGCCTGGCCGCGCCGGTGTTCGGCTACATGCTGGACCACGGCATGAGCCACGGCGTGTTCTACGGATCGGCCATTGCCCTGGTGCTGAGCGTGGTGTCGGCCGTGGTCGTGGGCGATGGCGTGAGCCGGAAAAGCGGCATGGCGCTGAGCGCGGGCTGATACCGGGTCGCACTCCCCACAAGGCCCCGCAGGCCACAGCTTGCGGGGCCTTTGCTTTGGGCAGTGAGATGGACAAAACAGGCACGGCAATTGCGTGCGCCCTGCGCGGCGCCTGCTATCGTGCAGGCACAACTTTTTCAACACAGGAGACCTGTCCATGCGTTCCGCCTTCGCACCGCTTTCCCTCATGTTCCGCAGCGCCCCGCTGGCGCTGGCCCTTGCCATGGCCGGCCTGTCCGGCAGTGCCCTGGCTGCGCCCAAGGCCGATATCCAGGCGCTGGCGCAAAAGCACCAGCAGCCCTTGCTGGACACGCTGCGCGACCTGGTGCACATCGAGTCGGGCAGCAAGGACATGGAGGGCGTGGAGCAGATCGCCAACTACGTGGCCGGCAAGCTGCGCGAGCAGGGCGGCAAGGTCGAGATCCTGCAGCCCACCGACGTCTACCGGCTGGGTGACACGCCCGAGAAGATCGGCCCCATGGTGCATGCCGAGTTCAAGGGCAAGGGCACCAGCCGCATCATGCTGATCGCCCACATGGACACGGTCTACCTGCGCGGCATGCTCAAGGACCAGCCGTTTCGCATCGACGGCGAGCGCGCCTACGGCCTGGGCATTGCCGACGACAAGCAGGGCGTGGCCCTGATCCTGCACACCGTGGCCATGCTGCGCCAGCTGGGCTTCGACAACTACGGCACGCTGACCGTGCTGATGAACAGCGACGAGGAAATCAGCTCGCCCGGCGCGCGCAGCACCATCACGCGCATGGGCGCCGAGCAGGATGCGGTCTTCTCGTTCGAAGGCGGCGGCACCGACGGCGGCGTGCGCCTGGCCACCAGCGGCATCGGCGCGGCCTACCTCAAGGTCGAGGGCAAGGCCTCGCACGCGGGCGCCAAGCCCGAGGACGGCGTGAACGCGCTGTACGAGCTGTCGCACCAGCTGCTGCAGATGAAGGACCTGTCCAAGCCCGAGACCGGCCTCAAGCTCAACTGGACCGTGGCCAAGGCCGGCACCAACCGCAACGTCATTCCCGCCGAGGCCACGGCCCAGGCCGACGCCCGCGCGCTGCGCGTGGCCGACTTCACGGCGCTGGAGCAGGCCATGCAGGCCAAGGTGGGCCACAAGCTGCTGGACGCCAGCAAGGTGCAGCTCAAGTTCGAGGTGCGCCGCCCGCCGCTGGAGGCCAACGAGGCCTCGCGCAGCCTGGCCAAACAGGCGCAGACCATCTACAGCGATGAGCTGGGCCTGAAGATGAGCGTGATGGAAAAGGCCACGGGCGGCGGCACCGACGCGGCGTTTGCGGCGCTCAAGGCCAAGGGTGCCGTCATCGAGGGCTTTGGCCTGAGCGGCTACGGCGCGCACTCCAATGATGCGGAGTATGTGCAACTGAACACCATCGTGCCCCGCCTGTACCTGGCCACGCGCATGATCATGGATCTGTCGAAGTAGCCCCCACGCTCCCCATGCTTCGCATGGTCCGCTGCCCCTGGCCGGGCGCCCCCCGAGGGGGCCGCGGTTCGCCTTGGGGCGGCCCGGCAGCGAAACCTGGCGCACGCTGCGGATGGCGGGGTCAAAAAGCAAAAAAGGGCATGCCTTGCGGCATGCCCTGAAGGCGCATCGTGGGGCGCTCTGTGTTCTTTACTGCGAAGAGATGTTCTTGTCTTTCGCGATCTTGCTCCAGCGCGTGAAGTCGGCGTTCAGCCGCGCCTTCATGGCCGCGCCGTCCTGGTAGGTGGCGATGGCGCCTGCGGCCAGCATCTTCTTTTGCAGCTCGGGCTCGGCCAGGATGAGCTTGAGCTCCTGGTTCAGGCGCTGGACCACGGCGGGCGGCGTGTTCAGCGGGGCGATCAGGCCGCCCCAGGTGTCGGCGTCGAAGCCGGGGAAGCCCTGCTCGGCCACCGACTTCACATTGGGCAGCAGCTGCTTGGCCTTTTGCGAGCTGACGGCAATGGCGCGCAGCTTGCCGGCCTGGATGTGGGGCAGGGCCGCGACCACGTCGGCGAACATCACGGCGATCTGGCCGCCGATCAGGTCGGTCACGGCCGGCGCGCTGCCGCGGTACGGCACGTGCTGCATGTCGAAGCCGCCCAGGTCCTTGAGCTGCTCCATGGACAGGTGGCCGAAGCTGCCCGTGCCCGAGCTGGTGTAGTTCAGCGCCGGCTTGGCCTTCCTGGCGTGCTCGATCAGCTGCTGCAGGTTGGTCACGTCCGGCAGCTCGCGCGGGTTGATGACGATGGCCATGGGCAGGTCATAGACCGTGGCCACGGGCAGGAAGTCCTTGCGCACGTCGTACAGGTTGTTGTTGAACAGCATGGGCGCCAGCAGCGCGGGCATGCCGAACATGGACAGCGAATAGCCGTCGGGCTGCGACTTGATGAAGGCCGCCGTGCCCACCGAGCCCGAGGCGCCGGGGCGGTTGTCGATGACGATGGTCTGGCCCAGGCGCTCGGTCAGGCGCTGCGCGACGATGCGCGCGGCCGTGTCGGTGGGGCCGCCGGGCGGGAAGGCCACGGTCAGCTTGATCAGCTTGTCGGGCCACTGGCTCTGGGCCCGTGCGGCGGGGGCCAGCGTGGCGATGGCGGTGGCGCAGGCGGCGGAAAGGATCTGGCGGCGCGAGGCCTGGAAGGGGGTGGAAGTCATATGTCTCCTCAAGCGGGAAGGGGTGGAAGTGAGAGCCGTGGAGCGGTCTGGGTGGGAACGTCTGCGCGCTCTCAGATGATGTTTTTGGCGCGCAGCGCGGCGCGGGCCTGTTCGTCCAGGCCCAGGCGCTGCTGCAGCACCTCGTCGGTGTGTTCGCCCTGGTGCGGCGGCGGGCGGCGCACGGGCAGGCGCTGGCCGTCCAGCGCATAGGGCGGGGCCAGCACGGACTGGCTGCCGGCCTCGCTGTCCTCGAAGCGGTGCAGCAGGCCGGCGTCGGCCGTGCGCTGCGAGTTCAGGGCCTCGAACAGGCCCAGCACCTCGCCGCAGGGAATCTGCGCGGCCGCCAGGCATTCGAGCAACTGGGCGCGCGTGAAGCGCAGCAGCTCGGCCTGCACCAGCGGCATCAGCAGATCGCGGTTTGCCGAGCGTGCGGTATTGGTGGCAAAGCGCTCGTCGGCGGCCCACTCGGGCTTGGCGATGACGTCGGTGCAAAAGCGCTGGAACTGGCCGTTGTTGCCCACGGTGATGACCAGAGGGCCGTCGGCCGCCTCGAACACGCCGTAGGGCACGATGGACGGATGGGCGTTGCCGAACTTGGGCGGGTCGCCGGCCTTGAGCAAGGCCTCCATGCCGTAGTAGCTGGTGATCATCAGGCCGCAGTCGTACAGGGCCATCTGCACATGGCGGCCGCGCCCGCTGCGCTCGCGCTCGTAGAGCGCGGCCAGGATGGCCTGGGCCGAGTACATGCCCGTGAACATGTCCACGGCGGCCACGCCGAACTTCAGCGGGCCCTGGCCCTGCTCGCCGTTCATGGCCATGATGCCGGACTCGCCCTGCACCACCAGGTCGTAGCCGGGCCGCGTGGCCTCGGGGCCGCTGCGCGAGTAGCCCGAGATGGAGCAGTACACCAGGCGCGGGTTCAGCTGCGACAGCTGCTCGTAGCCCAGGCCCAGCTTCTCGGCGCCGCCGACCTTGAAGTTCTGTATGACCACATCGCTGTCGGCCGCCAGCTCGCGTGCGATGCGCAGGCCCTCTTCGGCCTGCAGGTCCAGCGTGACCGAGCGCTTGTTGCGGTTGGCGCTGTTGAAGTAGGAGGTGTTGCGCTGGCCCACGCGCACGCCCCAGTCGCGCGTGTCGTCGCCGCGGCCCGGGTGCTCGACCTTGACGACATCGGCGCCCAGGTCGGCCAGCGCCATGGCACACATGGGGCCGGCCAGCACGCGCGAAAGATCCAGGACGCGCACGCCGTCCAGCGGCAGGGAAGAGGGGAGAGCACTCATGCGAAACCTTGTCGAACCACGAAAACCGCAACGGGCCGGTGATGCCCGGGCAGGCCCGCATTCTTCATTCGTTTATGGACTTTGACAATCGTGCTAAAAAATGGACATTGTGTGTACTGAGGTTTGACAATGGATCTGGGCGGACTGTCCCTGCTGGTGGACATCATCGAAGCCGGCAACCTGAGCCGCGCCGCCGTGCGCCTGGGCATGAGCCGCGCCAACGTCAGCCACCGGCTCAACCAGTTCGAGCGCCAGATCGGCCAGCAGCTGCTGCGCCGCACCACGCGCCAGGTCGAGCCCACCGAGCTGGGCCTGCGCCTGTACGCGCATGGCCGCGCGATACGCCAGGAGGTCATGGCGGCGGCCGAGTCGGTGGACAGCCTGGGCCAGAGCCTGCAGGGCACCGTGCGGCTGAGCGTGCCCAGCGGCTACGGCCAGCTGCAGATGTCGGGCTGGCTGACGGAGTTCATGCGCATGCACCCGGGCATCACGCTGGAGGTGATCTTCGACAACGACATCGAGGACCTGATGCAGGGCGCGGTGGACTTCGCCGTGCGCGTGATGACCGAGCCGCCCGAAAGCCTGGTGGCCTGCAAGCTCGGCGACGTGCTCTACGAGGCCTGCGCCACGCCGCAGTTCCTGGCGCAGCATGGCCACCCCGACTCGCTGCTGGCGCTCAAGCGCGTGCCGCTGATCACCTCGGCGCTCACGGGCCAGAAGCTGCGCACGGCCGGCATGAACGGCGCCCGGCCCACCGAGCTGCGCATACGCCCGCGCCTGATGTCGCCCAACTTCCATTTCCTGCGCGATGCCGTGCTGCAGGGCCTGGGCGTGGCCGTGGTGCCGCGCTACATGGTGGCGGCCGAACTGGCCAGCGGCGCGCTTGAGCGCCTGCCGCTGCCGCCGGGCAGCCTGGACTTTCTGGCCACGCGCCAATACCTGCTGTACATGCCGTCCCGCTACCAGACGCGGGCCATCACCACGCTGATCGACTTCCTGCGCGAGAAAGCCGAGGCGGAGGGACTCAGAGGCTGAAGATCTTGCCGGGGTTCAGGATGTTCTTCGGGTCCAGCGCCTGCTTGATGGAGCGCATCATCTGCACCGCGCCGTCGCCGGCTTCCTCGCGCAGGAAATCCATCTTGTGGATGCCCACGCCGTGCTCGCCCGTGCAGGTGCCGCCCAGCGCAATGGAGCGCGACACCAGCTGGTGGTTGAGCTGCTCGGCGCGCGAGCGCTCGTCCTCGTTGTCCGGGTCGATCAGGTAGCCGAAGTGGAAGTTGCCGTCGCCCACGTGGCCGACGAGGAAGTAGGGAATGCCGCTGTCGTCGGCCTCGCGCACCGAGTCCAGCAGCGCATCGGCCAGGCGGCTGATGGGCACGCAGGCGTCGGTGGTGATGCAGCGGCAGCCGGGGCGGCTGGAGACAGCTGCGAAATAGGCGTTGTGGCGGGCCGTGAACAATCGCGTGCGGTCCTCGGGACGCTCGGCCCATTCGAAGGCGTTGCCACCGAACTCGCCCGCGATGTCCTGCACCATCTCGGCCTGCTCCTTCACGCCCGTGGGCGAGCCGTGGAACTCCATCAGCAGCATGGGCTCCTCGCGCAGCGTGAGCTTGCTGTAGGCATTGACCATGCGCACCGAGTTCACGTCCACCAGCTCCACGCGGGCAATCGGCACGCCCATCTGGATGGTCTGGATCACCGTGCGCACGGCGGCCTCGATGCTGGGGAAGGAGCAGATGGCCGCGCTCACGGCCTCGGGCAGCGGGTACAGGCGCACCGTGATCTCGGTGACCACGCCCAGCGTGCCCTCGCTGCCCACGATCAGGCGCGTGAGGTCGTAGCCCGCGCTGCTTTTCTTGGCGCGCGTGCCGGTGCGCATCAGCTCGCCGCTGGCCGTGACCAGTTCCAGCGCCAGCACGTTCTCGCGCATGGTGCCGTAGCGCACGGCATTGGTGCCGCTGGCGCGCGTGGCGGTCATGCCGCCGATGGAGGCATCGGCGCCGGGATCGATGGGAAAGAAGAAGCCCGTGTCCTTGATGGCATCGTTGAGCTGCTTGCGCGTGATGCCGGGCTGCACGGTGACCGTCAGGTCCTCGGTGTTGACCGAGAGAATGCGGTTCATGCGGCTCAGGTCCAGGCTGATGCCGCCCTCGACGGCCAGCAGATGGCCTTCGAGCGAGGAGCCCGCGCCGTAGGGGATGACCGGCACGGCATGCTGGTCGGCCAGCTTCAGCGCGTCCTGCACGTCCTGCGTGCTTTCGGCAAAGACCACGGCCGCAGGCGGGGGCGCCTGGATGGCGCCCTCGTCGCGGCCGTGCTGTTCGCGCACCGCCAAGGCCGTGGAGCACTGGGCGCCGAAACGCTGGGCCAGGGCTTGGAGGAAGGCTTCGGGGATGGGGCGCTGAGCGAAGTCAGGCTGCAGGCGGACGGGGGCGACAGGGGCGTTCATCGGTGTTCTCCAGGGGGAACCGGAAAGAATACCACCGGCCCTGTCGCCCAACCGTGTAGGTCAGCCGCCAGGCATACGGGTGTCAGCGCGGCTGGACAGCCTTGCTGAATTCATCGCGCGACAGCGATCCGTTCTTGTCGGCATCGATCTGGGCGAAATTGCTGCTCACGGCGGGCAGGGCCTCGGCCTCCTTCTTGCTCAGCTTGCCGTCCCGGTTGGTGTCGGCGCGGTCGAATGCGGCCTGCACCTCGTTGGCGCCGCCCGCTGGTGCTACGGGTGCTGGCGCAGATTGCACGCCTGCTGCCGAGCCGCCGCCAAACGTCGGCTGCGGTGCCGTGGACGGAGCCTGCGCCATGGCAGCGACGCTGCCCAGCGAAATGGCCGCGAACAACATCACGCTGCGGATTTCAAAACCGGAGACTTTGCGCAGTTGAGAGGTCATGTGTCGAACTCCTTGTCGAACGTGGAACATGACTGCATTCCACCTGTTGCAGCGCAGCAGGGCCAGCACTTTTGCCGGCTGTTGCCTGCTACAACATTTGCGTGCCGCCTGTAACGCACAATTGGGTGTTGGGCCGTTACGGGTCCGGCTTTCCACCCCCGCACCGCCAAGGAGAACGCCCATGGGCAACCGTTTGACACAGATCGCCACGCGCACCGGAGACGACGGCAGCACGGGCCTGGGCGACAACACGCGCGTCTCCAAGAACAGCGGCCGCCCGCACGCCATGGGCGATGTGGACGAGCTCAATTCCCACATCGGCCTGCTGCTGTGCGAGGCCCTGCCCGGCGACGTGCGCGAGCTGCTGGTCGATGTGCAGCACCAGCTGTTCAACCTCGGCGGCGAGCTGTCCATTCCCGGCTATGAACTGCTCAAGGACGAGGCCCTGCTGCAGCTCGATGAAGCGCTGGCCCACTACAACGCGCAGCTGCCCCGGCTGCAGGAATTCATCCTGCCGGCCGGCAGCCGCGCAGCGGCCCAGGCCCATGTCTGCCGCACCGTGGCGCGCCGTGCCGAGCGCATGGTGGTGGCGCTGGAGCAGGGCGAGGCCATGCGGCCCGCGCCGCGCCAATACCTGAACCGCCTGTCCGACCTGCTGTTCGTGCTGGCACGCGTGCTCAACCGCATGGATGGCGGCGACGACGTGTACTGGAAAAGCGAGCGGCTGGCGCGCGCGCAGTCCGCTCAAGAGTGACCGTGCTGAGGACGGCCCATGCGCCTGCGCCACATCGAGGTCTTCAATGCCGTCATGCAGACCGGCAGCGTCAGCGCTGCCGCACGGCTGATCAACATCACCCAGCCGGCCGTCAGCCGCACCCTGCAGCATGCGGAGCTGCAGCTGGGCTTTGCGCTGTTCCAGCGCGCACGCGGGCGGCTCACGCCCACCAATGAGGCGCTGGCGCTGTTCCCCCACATCGAGAAGCTGTTCGAGCAGCTCGACGAGGTCCAGCGCCTGGCCGACAACCTGCGCCATGGCCGGGCAGCGGACCGGCTCACCGTGCTCACCGTCTTCGCGCTCAGCCGCGAGGTGCTGCCGCGCGCCGTGGCCGGCTTTCGGCGCCGCCACCCGCAGGTGCAGGTCCATGTGCAGGCGCTGCACACGCCCCAGGTGGTCTCGGCCCTGCTGCTGCAGGAGGCCGACGTGGGCTTCGTCATCAGCTCCGTGGGCCAGCCCGCGCTGGAGCATGAGCTGCTGGCCGAGGTGGACATGTTCTGCGTGCTGCCCAAGGGCCTGCTGCCGCCCTCGCGCGTGCGCGAAGAGGGGATGGAGCTCAAGGACCTGGCCGAGCTGCCCGTGGTCGCGCTTGATGCGCGCGACCCGCTGGGCATGCGCCTGGGCCAGGCCTGCCGCGAGCACGGCGTGGGCCTGTCGCCCGTGGTCACCGTGCAGACCTACCACGCGGCCCTGTCCATGGCCGAGTACGGCCTGGGCGCCGCCATCATGGACGGCTGCACCGCCCTGGCCGCCGACCGCCGCAAGGTCCATGTCGTCCCCCTGCTGCCGCGCATCACGGTGGGTGTGAATGCCCTGAGCCTGCCCCAGCGGCCAGGGTCGGTGCTGGCACGGGCAATGACCGAGGAAATGCGCAAGGCCTTGCGCGAGTTGCTGGCTGGCTGAGGCCTGCGGGTTTCAGGCCTGCTCCATCTGCCCCACCAGCCTCTGCGCCGATCCGAACGCCAGCGTCAGCCCCAGCGCGCCGTGCCCTGTCTGCAGCCACAGGTTGCGCGGACCGCCGCGCTGGCGGCCGGTGAGGGGCAGGCCGGTGGGTGTGGCGGGGCGCATGCCGGTCCAGGGGTGGAGGTTGCCGTCCAGCGGCAGGTCGGCGAAGACCTCCTGCGTGGAGCGGCGCAGGCTGGCGATGCGGCGCGGGTCGGTGCGCGTGTCCCGGCCCACGATCTCCACCATGCCGGCCACGCGCAGGCGTTCGCCGATGCGTGCGAAGACGACCTTGCGTGCGGTGTCGGTGACGCTGACCCGGGGCGCGGCGTGCGGCAGCTGCGCGGCGGCATCGGCGGTGATGCTGTAGCCCTTGAGCGGATAGACGGGAATGCGCAGGCCCAGCTGGCGTGCGTGGACCGCGCTTTCCCAGCCGCTGGCCAGCACGTAGTGGTCGGCGCGCAGCGGCAGCGGGCCTGCGGCGGTGCGCAGGCCGGTGATGGCGTCGCCTTCGCGCTCGAAGCCCTGCAGCTCCACGCCGTAGCGCAGTTCGGCGCCGCGTGCGGTGAGCCGGGCGGCCAGTTGCTCGCACAGCAGGCGGCAGTCGGCTGCGGCTTCGCTGGGCGTGTGTACGGCGCCTGCAATGTGCTGCGCGTAGCGGGCGAGCGCGGGTTCGATGCGCGCCACTTCGGCGGCGTTGACGATGCGCTGCGGCGCACCGCCCAGGCCCGCTTGCAGTGCCACCTGCTGCGCGGCGGCATCCAGCGCCTGCTGGGTGGGGTAGAGCACCAGCTTGCCCGGCGTGTGCAGGTCGCAGGCCAGTGCCTCGTCGGCCTGGAGCGACTCGAAGGCCTGGCGGCTTTCGGCGGCCAGGGCGAGCAGGGCGCGCGTTCCTTCGGCCGAGGCATGGGCATTGCAGGCGCCCAGAAAGCGCAGTCCCCAGGCCCATTGCGCGGGGTCGGCGCGCAGGCGGAAGGCCAGCGGCGAATCCTTTTGCAGCAGCAGGCGGGGCAGCATCTTCCAGATGCCGGGGTCGGCCAGCGGCTGCACGTAGGAATAGCTCAGCTGCGCGCCATTGCCGCCGCTGGCGCCCTGGGCGGGGCCCGGTGCGCGGTCCAGCACGGTGATGCGGTGGCCGGCCTGCCGCAGCGCCCAGGCCGTTGCCAGGCCGACGATGCCGGCGCCCACGATGCAGACATGCATTGATCGTTTCTCCATGCAGCCGCACTGTAGGCCGCGCGCGGCAGGCCGGGCCATGGCATTTGGCACACGGGCCATGCACGCAGGTTATGGCCGGGGGCTGCTGCTCAGGGCAGGGCGACAGCCCATAACCGGCGGGCATGGACCGGCCCGATATTGTCATTCCGCAAAGGCCGCCGCCCTTCCTACACTGGCCGCACATCCACCAAAGACGAGGAGACAAGCATGCAACTTCACACCACCGCGCTGTGCGCGGCCCTTGCCCTGGGAGGCCTGGCTGCGGCCCATGCCGACACGCTGGCCAAGGTGCGCGACAGCGGCCGCATCACGCTGGCCTACCGCGAGTCCTCCGTGCCCTTCAGCTACCTGGACAACGGCAAGCCCATCGGCATGACGGTGGAGATGTCCCAGGCCGTGGCCGAGGCCGTGAAGAAGGCGGTGAACCGGCCCGATCTGAAGGTGCAGTGGCAGGCCGTGACCTCGCAGAACCGCATGCCGCTGCTGGCCAACGGCACCATCGACCTGGAATGCGGCTCGACCACCAACAACACGGTGCGCGGCAAGGAGGTGGCCTTTGCCATCAACCATTTCTACACGGGCACGCGGCTGCTGGTGAAGAAGAGTTCGGGCATCAAAAACTACGCCGACCTCAAGGACAAGACCGTGGCCATCACCACGGGAACCACCAACCTGCAGGTGCTGCGCAAGGCCAATGCCGACAAGGCCTGGGGCATGAACATCGTCATGGCCAAGGACCATGCGGACGGCTTCCTGCTGGTGGAGAACGACCGCGCCGCGGCCTTCGGCATGGACGACATCCTGCTCTTCGGCCTGATCCCCACGGCCAAGAATCCCGGCGACTTCGAGGTGGTGGCCGACTCGCTGCAGGTCGAGCCCTATGCCTGCATGCTGCGCAAGGACGACCCCCAGTTCAAGCAGCTGGTCGATGGCGTGATCGGCGACATGATGAAGTCGGGCGCGTTCGCCAGGCTGTATGACAAGTGGTTCATGCAGCCCATTGCCCCGAGGAACGTGGCCCTGGGCCTGCCGATGAGCGAGCAATTGCAGAAAAACCTGCAGGACCTCAGCGACAAACCCGCTTTTTGATTTCGGATCGCAGCATGCAGCAGCAGCTTCAGCCCCCGCGCGCGGTGGGCATTCTCGGGGGCATGGGCCCGGCCGCAGGCGCGGATTTCGTGCGCCTGTTCGTGCAGGCCTGCACGGCGCACCTGCAGCAGCAGGGCCTGCCCGTGCATGACCAGGCCTATCCCGAGCACTGGCTGGTGCAACTGCCCATGCCCGACCGCAGCGCGGCGCTGCGCGCGGACCCGCAGTCGCCCACGGGGCCGGCCCAGCACCTGCTGCAGGGCGTGGGCCGCATGGCGGCGCTGGGCGTGCGCAGCGTGGCCCTGGCCTGCAACACGGCCCATGCCTGGCATGGGCAGCTGCAGGCGCTGTTTCCGCAGCTGCATGTACTGCACATCGCGCGCCAGGCCGCCCTGCACCTGCAAGCCGGCGGCGCGCAACAGGCCATCGTGCTGGCCACGCAGGGCACCTATGACAGCGGCCTGTACGACGCGGCACTGGCCGAGTGCGGCATTACCGCGCTGCGGCCCGATGCCGATGGTCGCGCGCGGCTCATGCAGGGCATCTACGACGGCGTCAAGCAGGGCGACATGGACCTGGCCGCGCGCTGCTTCGGCGAGGTGCTGGCGCCGCTGCTGCAGCGCCATGGCGATGTGCCCGTGATCATGGGCTGCACCGAGATCCCGCTGGCCCTGCCGCAGTCGCCGCTGGCGCGCGGCGCCGAGCTGGTGGACCCTGCCTGGATACTGGCCCAGGCCCTGGCCGGCGATGCCTATGGACAGGTCCGAGCTCCAGCGCATTAGTTTTTAAGGTGTTGCGCGCCATTCAATAACTGCCTAGGAACCTGGCGCGGCTCCACTCAGGGACACCGAGGAAGGGCCTACGCCGGCCGCGCCGCCCCGCACCGAGGGTGTCGCCGGGTGCCCGTATGCCCCCCTTCGGGGGAAGGCGCGAAGCGACTCAGGGGGGGTCAATAAGTCTCGAGGTGCAGCCGGCCTTCGCGCTTGAGGCGTGTACCGATCTGCTCCCAGTCCAGTCCCGATTGCTGCGCCACGTCGCGCAGTGCCAGCACCACGCCTTCCTCCATGCTCTTGAGCCCGCAGACGTAGAAGTGCGCGTTGTCGTCGCGCAGCAGGGCCGCCAGGTCGGCCGCACGTTCGCGCAGCAGGTCCTGCACGTAGCGCCGGGGCTGGCCGGCCACGCGCGAGAAGGCCAGGTTGTTGTCGATGAAGTCGCGCGGCAGGCTTTGCAGCGGGCCGAAGTAGGGCAGCTCCTGCGGCGTGCGTGCGCCGAAGAACAGCATGAGCTTGCCGCCCTCGAACCTGCCGCTCTTGCGCAGCCGCCTGCGCCATTCGGTCATGGCGCGCATGGGGGCGCTGCCCGTGCCCGTGCAGATCATCACGATGTGCGAGCGGGGATGGTTGGGCATCAGGAACGACTGGCCGAACGGGCCTATGACCTGGACCCTGTCGCCGATGCGTGCGTCGCACAGGTAGTTGCTGGCCACGCCGCGCACGGGGCGGCCCTGGTGGTCCTGGGTGACGCGTTTCACGGTCAGCGCCAGGTTGTTGTAGCCGGGCCGCTCGCCATTGCGCGCACTGGCCACCGAGTACTGGCGCGCCACATGCGGGCGGCCCTGGGCATCGGTGCCGGGCGCGATGACGGCGATGGACTGGCCTTCGAGCACGGGGAACGGCTGGCTGCCGAAGTCCAGCACGATGTGGTGGGTCTCGCTGTCGAAGCCCGCCTCCGTGCAGTTGAGGTTGCCGACCACGGTGGCCGTGACGGGGCTCCTGGGGCCATGCAGGTTGGTGTACGGATGGGCGGCCGACCAGGGCGGCACGGTGGCGCCGTAGCTGGCGCTGCGCAACACCTGGGTATCGGCCTGGTCGTCGGGCCGGGACGCATCCGCACCGCGCGTGGCGGCCGCTGCGATCACGGCCTGGGCCTGGCTCAGGTCCTCGGCGGCGGGCGCGTCCACTGTGGCCTGTGCCTGAACCAGTGCCTGGACCAGCGCCTCAGGCGGCAGCTCCTCGGGCAGCTCGTCCCAGAGCAGCTGCTCGGCCACGGGATAGGCGCTCGCCAGCGGCACCTTGCGCCAGTTGTCGATGGCGCCCGTGGGGCAGGGCGAGACGCAGTCCATGCAGCCGTTGCACTGCTCGGCCAGTACCACGTAGTTGCGGTCATCGTGCGTGATGGCGCCCACGGGGCAGGTGGCCTCGCAGGTGTTGCAGCGTATGCAGATCTCCGGGTCGATCAGGTGCTGGGTGAGGATGCCGTGTTCTACCAAGGCGACTGTCATGGGCGACTCCCTGCTGGCGCGGCGCTTCAGTTGAAGCGCACGTATTCGAAATCCACGGGCTGGCGGTTGATGCCCATGACCGGCGGCGCGATCCAGCCCGCGAACTGGCCCGGCTCCACGCAGCGGCCCATGAGCGAGGCGACGAAGGCGCGGTCGGCGTCCGTGGGCAGCCATTCAGCCTCGCGCATGCGCCATTCCTGCTCGCTGACCACGCGGCCGTCGGGGCTCATGCGCACGCCCGCCAGCGCGCCGATCTGGCGGTTGAAGGCCTTGTGCGGCACGGTGAGGCGGAAATCGATGCCGGCCTTTTCCATGACCTTGTTCCAGCGGCCCACGCCCGCGTTGGAGTCCTTGATGTAGTCGTCGCGCAGCACCTCGTTGAGCGCGTTGAGCATGGGCACTTCCTTTTCCTGCAGCCTGCCGTCCACGACCTCCAGCACCTTGTAGTGCTGGTCGTGCAGGCGGTGGTCGTCCGCGCGCTTGCCTTCCTCGTAGCGGCCCTTGAGGCCGCTGCTGTAGAAGGTGGCGGCATTGCTGGACTGGTCGGCGCCGAACAGGTCGATGGTCACGCTGTAGTGGAAGTTCAGGTAGCGCTGCAGCGTGGGCAGGTCGATCACGCCGGCCGCGCGCAGGCGGCCCACGTCGTCGGTGCGCAGCTCGTTCATGACCTGGCAGGTGCGCTGCAGCACGCGCGAGACGCCGGACTCGCCCACGAACATGTGGTGGGCCTCCTCGGTCAGCATGAACTTGGTGGTGCGCGCCAGCGGGTCGAAGGCGCTCTCGGCCAGCGCGGCCAGCTGGAACTTGCCGTCGCGGTCGGTGAAGTAGGTGAACATGAAGAAGGACAGCCAGTCGGGCGTCTTCTCGTTGAAGGCGCCCAGGATGCGCGGGTTGTTCTCGTCGCCCGACTGGCGCTCCAGCAGGGCCTCGGCCTCCTCGCGGCCGTCGCGGCCGAAATGCTTGTGCAGCAGGTAGACCATGGCCCACAGGTGGCGGCCTTCCTCCACGTTGACCTGGAACAGGTTGCGCAGGTCGTACATGGACGGCGCGGTCAGGCCCAGGTGGCGCTGCTGCTCCACCGAGGCGGGCTCGGTATCGCCCTGGGTGACGATGATGCGGCGCAGGTTGGCGCGGTGCTCGCCGGGCACGTCCTGCCAGGCCTTCTCGCCCGCGTGGTCGCCGAAGTGCACCTTGCGGTCGGCCTCGGCCGGGTTCAGGAAGATGCCCCAGCGGTAGTCGCGCATCTTCACGTGGCCGAACTGGGCCCAGCCCTGCGGGTCCACGCTGATGGCGGTGCGCAGGTAGACGTCGTAGTCGGTGGAGCCTTCGGGGCCCACGTCGCCCCACCAGTTCAGGAAGTTGGGCTGCCAGCTCTCCAGCGCGCGCTGCAGGGTGCGGTCTTCGCCGAGGTTGACGTTGTTGGGGATCTTCTCGCTGTAGTTGATGGCGCTCATGGTGGGGTCTCCGTGGATGTTTCGGGGCGTGCCTGCGGTCAGACGCGGTTGAAGTCGAAGCCGGCCTTCTGGCCCGTGCCGTAGAGCTTGAGAGCGCCCTTGTCGCCCACGGCATTGGGGCGGTTGAAGATCCAGTTCTGCCAGGCCGACAGGCGCCCGAAGATGCGCGTGACCATGTTCTCGCGGCTGGCAAAGCGCAGGTTGGCCTCCAGGCCCGTGAGCGCATCGGGCGACATGGCGGCGCGCTCTTCCATGGCGATGCGGATCTCGTCGTCCCAGTCGATGTCGTCGGGCGCGGCCGTGACCAGGCCCAGGGCCAGGGCCTGGTCGCCGTCCAGCGCGCGGCCCGTGGCGGCGCGCGCGGCCTCCAGCGGCGCGGCCTCCTCGTAGAAGCGGCGCTGCAGGCGCGACTGGTCGTTGACCAGGGGCAGCAGGCCGAAATTGAATTCGTCCAGCTGGATGCGCGGGGCGCGCTCGGTGTCATCGGGCAGCACCAGCATGTAGGCGCGATCGGCCGCGAAGGCCAGCTCGGCCAGCATGCCCACGAAGCAGGAGCCGGGCTCGATCAGCGCGAACAGCGTGCGCGAGGACACATCGAGCCGCGCAAAGCTGCGGCGCAGCAGGCCCAGCGTCTCGCGCGCCAGCCAGTGGTCCTGGTGGGCCAGCAGGGCGGCGTCTGCGGCCAGCACGGCGGCGGCATCGCCTTCGGTCTTGAGCAGCCAGGTGCCCACGTCCAGCTCGTTGGTGCGCAGGTGCAGGATGGCGTCGTCCAGCTCGCGGCCCATGGCCAGCGGCCACCAGGCGTCGCCGGCCTGCTCGATGGCTTCGAGGGTGGCGGGCTGCGGGCCTTGCCCAAGCGTGGGCGCCTTCACGGTCAGCGTGGCGCTGCGGCGCGCGCGGTCGATCTGCACGCTGACATGGCGGTAGTGCAGCGCGTCGTCCGTGGCCTCGCGCTCCAGGCGCGTGAGCGTGATGCCCTGCGCATTGGCGGGGCGCGTGCTGCCCTCGGCCAGGCGCTGCGCGCGCTGGGCCACCACGGCCTCGAACTGCGCGGGCTTGGCCACGGCATCCACCAGGCGCCAGTCCACGGCGCGCTGGCCGCGCACGCCTTCCACGCTGGTGCAGAAGATGTCGGCCAGGTCATGGCGCACATGGCGCTTGTCGGTCACGCGCGTGAGGCCGCCCGTGCCGGGCAGCACGCCCAGCAGCGGCACCTCGGGCAGGGAGACGGAGGAGGAGCGGTCGTCGATCAGCACGATGTCGTCGCAGGCCAGGGCCAGCTCGTAGCCGCCGCCCGCGCAGGCGCCGTTGACGGCGGCCAGGAACTTCAGGCCCGAGTGGCGCGAACTGTCCTCGATGCCGTTGCGCGTCTCGTTCGTGAACTTGCAGAAGTTCACCTTCCAGGCATGGCTGGACACGCCCAGCATGAAGATGTTGGCGCCCGAGCAGAAGATGCGGTCGCGCCCGCTGGTGACGATGACGGTGCGCACCTGCGGATGCTCGAAACGGATGCGGTTGAGCGCATCGTGCAGCTCGATGTCCACGCCCAGGTCATAGCTGTTGAGCTTGAGCTTGTAGCCGGGCCGTATGCCGCCGTCCTCGGCAATGTTCAGCTGCATGCGGGCGATGGCGCCCTCGACGGTGAACGACCAGTGGCGGTACTGGGCGGGCTCGGTGCGGTAATCGACAGTGGGGCTGGACGGGTGCATGGACGGCCTCTTGGATGAAAAATAGTGCAGTCGCAGATACGGTGTAGGCACAATTATGCAGATTCATCCCAAAAATGCACGCAGCAACACGCACGATAGTGCGTGTTTTGGCCATATCCAGGGTAAACACCAGCCAGTACAGGCGAAAAAAATCCAGGCCTGGGGCCTGGATGCCGTGGGTTGCTGCCGCCGTCTCAGCGTGCGGGCAGGAACAGTGCCTTCAACTGATCGAAGCTCTGCTCCAGCGTCTGGCCGCTGGTATCCACCACATGGTCGGCCTTGGCGTAGAAGCCGGCGCGGCCTTCGAGGATGCTGCGCAGATCGTCCATGGCCTCGGGATTGGCGGCCATGGGGCGGGTGTCGCCCTGGGCCACGACGCGGGCCATGTGCTCCTCGGGCTGGGCCTTGAGCCAGACCGTGGTGCAGTGCGACAGCAGCTCGTTGAAGGTGGCTGGGTCGGAGACGATGCCGCCCGGCGTGGCGATGACCACGTCGCTGTAGATCTGCACGGCCTCCTCCAGCGCGCGGCGCTCGTAGCGGCGGTAGGCGTTGGCACCGTACAGGTCGTGGATGGCGCGCACGCTGCAGCCCGCAATGCGCTCGATTTCCTGGTTGAGTTCGAGGAAGGGCACGCCCAGCTGCTCGGCCAGCATGCGGCCCAGCGTGGACTTGCCCGCGCCGCGCAGGCCGATCAGGGCGATGCGCGTGTGGCGCTGGCGGTCGCTGGGCGCCGTGCCCAGCAGCTCGCCTGCGGCCAGGCGCACGCGGCGCAGGTCCTCTTCATCGCGGCCTTCCAGCAGTTCGCGGATCAGCAGCCATTCGGCGCTGGTGGTGGTCACGTCGCCCAGCAGCTCGGCCATGGAGCATTGCAGGGCCTGTGCAATATGGTGCAGGACCAGCACCGACACATTGCCCGTGCCGTATTCGAGGTTGGCCAGGTGGCGCTCCGAGACATCGGCCGCCGCCGCCAGGGCGCGCCGCGTCATGCCCCGGCGCGAGCGCAGGCTGCGCACACGCTCGCCCAGCGCCTGCAGCACCTGGTTCCTGGGGGCTTCTGAGAGGGAATCCGCCGCCCCGGCGGACTGGGCTGCCGTCTCGAACTGGTCCATAGAGTTTCCTTGAAGAGGGCGTGAATGATAAACAGTCGGGGTTAACACCAGCCATGCAATATAGTGCTTGACGCTCGGTGGCGTTCTAACTATCTTTCCGGTGCACGCACAATATTGCATGTTGCGCGGAAGATCACAAGTCGGGCCGGATGCCCGATGTCGAAGGAGACCCCGATGATCGACTTCACCCAGCCCTTCAATTTCGCCGCGCACCTGTTCGCGCTCAATGAGGGGCGGCCCGGCAAGATCGCCTACATCGACGACCACGGCACGCTGAGCTACGGCCAGCTGCAGCAGCAGGCGCAGCGCATGGCCAGCGGCCTGCTGGCGGCGGGCATCCACCGCGAGGAGCGCGTGCTGCTGCTCATGCACGACCGCCATGAATGGGCCGTGGCCTTTCTGGGCGCGCTGTATGCGGGCGTGGTGCCGGTGGCGGTGAACACCTTGCTCACGGCCGACGACTACGCCTACATGCTGGGCCACAGCCGCGCCCAGGCCGTGCTGACCTGCGATGCGCTGCTGCCCCTGCTGCGCCAGGCGCTGGACCGGGCGCCCAACGAGGTGCGCCATGTCTGGGTGGCCGGCGACGAAGCGGCGGCGCGCGCCGCAGGCTTTGCGCCCCTGCAGCCCTGGCTGGCGGCGCAGCCGCCGCTGCCCGCACCGGCGCCCACGCTGGGCGATGACCCGGGCTTCTGGCTGTATTCCTCGGGCTCCACGGGCAAGCCCAAGGGCGCGGTCCACACGCATGCCAATCCGTACTGGACGGCCGAACTCTATGGCGGCCCGGTGCTGGGCCTGGGCGAGGGCGACATCTGCTTTTCCGCCGCCAAGCTCTACTTCGCCTACGGCCTGGGCAATGCCCTGAGCTTTCCGCTGAGCGTGGGCGCCACCGTGCTGCTGATGGCCGAGCGGCCCACGCCCGAGGCCACCTTCGCGCGCTGGGTGCAGCACCGGCCTACGGTGTTCTTCGGCGCGCCCACGGGCTTTGCGGGCATGCTGGCCTCGCCGCTGCTGCCCGCGCGCGAGCAGGTCAGCCTGCGCATGTGCTCCTCGGCTGGCGAGGCGCTGCCGGCCGAGATCGCCCAGCGCTTCAAGGCGCATTTCGGCGCCGACATCGTGGACGGCATCGGCTCCACCGAGATGCTGCACATCTTCCTGTCCAACCGGCCTGGCGACATCCGCTACGGCACCACGGGCAAGCCGGTGGACGGCTACCGCGTGGAGCTGCGCGGCGAGGACGGCCGCCCCGTGGCCGATGGCGAGGTGGGCGACCTGTTCATCCAGGGGCCCAGCGCCGCCCTCATGTACTGGGGCAACCGCGACAAGACGCGCGAGACCTTCCAGGGCGGCTGGCTCAAGAGCGGCGACAAGTACGTGCGCGACGCCGATGGCTACTACACCTATGCCGGGCGCAGCGACGACATGCTCAAGGTCAGCGGCATCTATGTCTCGCCCTTCGAGGTCGAGGCCACGCTGATGCAGCACCCGGCCGTGCTGGAGGCCGCCGTGATCGGCAAGACCGACGCCGACGGCCTGCTCAAGACGAAGTCCTTCGTCGTGCTCAAGGACGGCTGCAGCGCCACCGAGGCAGAGCTCAAGGCCTTCGTGAAGCAGCGCCTGGCCGCCTACAAGTACCCGCGCTTCATCGAGTTCGTGGACGAACTTCCCAAGACCGCCACCGGAAAGATCCAGCGTTTCAGGCTCCGAGAGCGCGAAGCCAGTACACCCCCTGAGCCGCTACGCGGCTTCCCCCTCTCTACTCGCTGAGCGAGGGAGGGGG
>NZ_BCTO01000017.1 GCF_001571325.1 Delftia tsuruhatensis NBRC 16741 | reverse complement strand
TTCCTCGGTGTCCCTCGCTTTGGGACGCGCCAGTTTCAAGGGGCGTGGCAGTGCCATGGAGAACCGAAATGAATTGTGTGAGCAAAACCCGCAAAGCAAGACCCATCCACCACAAGGAGACACGCATGAACACCGATCGCAAACACTGGGCCGTCCTCGCCCTGACGGCCTCCCTGTCCTGCGGCGCATATGCGCAGGACAGGATCAAGGTCGGCTTCATGCTGCCTTACAGCGGCACCTATGCGGCGCTGGGCTCGGCCATAGAAAACGGCTTTCGCATGTTCGTGAACGAGCAGGGCGGCAGGCTGGGCGGGCGCGAGATCGAGTTCTTCAAGGTCGATGACGAGTCCGATCCGGCCAAGGCCACGGACAACGTCAACCGCCTGATCAAGCGCGACAAGGTCGATGTGCTGGTGGGCACCGTGCATTCGGGCGTGGCCATGGCCATGGCGCGCGCTGCCAAGGAAAGCGGCACCGTGCTCATCGTGCCCAATGCGGGCGCCGATGCGGTCACGGGCGCCATGTGCGCGCCCAACATCTTCCGCTCGTCCTTCTCCAACTGGCAGTCCTCCTATCCCATGGGCGTGGTGGCGGCCAGGCAGGAGGGCAGGAAAACCGCCATGACCATCACCTGGAAATACGCGGCCGGCGAGGAGATGACCAATGCCTTCAAGGAAGGCTTCGAGAAGGAGGGCGGCAAGGTCAGCAAGCAGCTCACCGTGCCCTTTCCCAACGTGGAGTTCCAGGCCCTGCTGACCGAGATCGCGGCGGCCAGGCCCGATGCGGTGTTTGCCTTCTTCGCGGGCGCGGGCGCCGTCAAGTTCGTCAAGGACTACCACGCGGCCGGCCTGCACAAGACCATCCCGCTGTACGGCTCGGGCTTTCTGACCGACGGCACGCTGGAGGCCCAGGGCGAGGCCGCCCAGGGGGTGCTGACCACGCTGCACTACGCCGACGAGCTGGGCACGGAGCGCGACCGGCGCTTTCGCTCCGCCTATGCCCAGGCCTACAAGCTGATGCCCGATGTGTATGCCGTGCAGGGCTACGACGCCGCCCAGATGCTGGGCGTGGGCCTGAAGGCGGCGGGCGGCGACATCGCGAAGAAGGCCGAGTTCCGCCAGGCCATCGAGAAGGCCACCATCCCCAGCCCGCGCGGTGACTTCACTATCAGCAAGTCGCACAACCCCGTGCAGGACATGTACCTGCGCAAGGTCGTGGGCAAGGAGAACCAGCGCATGGGCGTGGCCATCAAGGCCCTGGGCGATACCGGCCGCGGCTGCCGCATGTGAGGCGCGGGGCGCACTCATACGGACGAATACGCACGCATACGGACATCGCCATGGACCTTGCCACCTTTCTCGTGCAGTGCCTGAACGCCGTCCAGTACGGGCTGCTGCTGTTCCTGCTGGCCTCCGGCCTGACGCTGATCTTCGGGATCATGGGCGTGATCAACCTGGCCCATGGCAGCTTCTACATGATCGGCGCCTACATGGCCTTTGCGCTGTCCCCGCTGCTGGGCCAGCACTTCATCACCATGCTGCTGGCCGGCGTGGCGCTGACCGTGGTGCTGGGCTATGCGCTGGAGTGGGCCTTCTTCAGCTACCTCTACGAGCGCGAGCACCTGCAGCAGGTGCTGATGACCTTCGGGCTGATCCTGGTGTTCGAGGAGCTGCGCTCGCTGCTGGCGGGCAACGACGTGCATGGCGTGCCGCTGCCCGGCTGGCTGTCGGGCAGCTTCTCGCTGGGCGGGCTCATGAGCTATCCGTGGTACCGGCTGTTCGCCTCGGGCGTGTGCCTGCTGGTGGCGCTGGCGCTGTACTGGGTGGTCCACCGCACGCGCCTGGGAATGATGGTGCGCGCGGGCGCCAGCAACCGCGACATGGTGCGCGGCCTGGGCATCGACGTGAAGCGCCTGTACCGCATCGTCTTCGCCATCGGCGTGGCGCTGGCGGCACTGGCGGGCATGATCGCCGCGCCCATGAGTTCGGTCTATCCGGGCATGGGCGGCAACGTGCTCATCATCTGCTTCGTGGTGGTGGTGATCGGCGGCATCGGCTCGATCACGGGCGCGCTGCTGGCCTCGCTGCTGGTGGGCTTTGTCGATACCTTCGGCAAGCTGTTCTTCCAGGAGCTCAGCGGCATGAGCGTCTACCTGCTGATGGCGGTGGTGCTGGTGTGGCGGCCCCAGGGCCTGATGGGGCAAAGGAGCTGAACAATGGCCGTATCCAATCCTTCTCCGGCGCTACTGGCAGCTGCCGTGCAGCCCCTGCAGCCTGTGCAGCCCGTAGAGATGCCGCAGCGCGCCTGCCGATGGCAGGCCTGCGCCGTGCCGCTGGCCTGCGTGGCGCTGCTGGCGCTGGCCGGCCCCTGGTGGTCGGACTATCTGTCGGGACTGGTGGTCAAGACCATGATCCTGGCCATCTTCGCGCTCAGCCTGCAGCTGCTGGTGGGCGGCACGGGCCTGGTGAGCCTGGGGCATGCGGCCTTCATGGGCCTGGGCGCCTATGCCGCCGTGCTGTCCGCAGGCAACGAGGGCGGCAGCCTGCCGGCCATGCTGGGCTGGGCGCTGCTGGCCTCGGGTGGCTATGCGCTGCTGGTGGGCCTGCTGAGCCTGCGCACGCGCGGCATCTACTTCATCATGGTGACGCTGGCCTTCGCACAGATGGCCTACTTCGTGGTCCACGACACGGGCATCGGCGGCGGCAGCGATGGCATCTACCTGATGGCCCGGCCCGCGCTGGGCGCCATCGACATGGAAATCCCGCGCGTGCAGTACTACCTGGTGCTGGCCGCCCTGGTGCTGGTCTATGCCTTCCTGGCCGGGCTGCGCCAGTCGCGCTTCGGCGCGGCGCTGGCGGGCATACGCGTCAACGAACAGCGCATGCGTGCGGCCGGCTTTACCACCTACGGGTACAAGCTCGCGGCCTTCGTGCTGGCCGGCATGCTGGCTGGCGTGGCAGGCTTTCTGCTGGCGGTGCGCGATGCCGTGGTCAACCCCGAGCTGCTGTCCTGGCACCACTCGGGCGAGGTGCTGCTGATGGTCATCCTCGGCGGCCTGGGCTCGCTGCGCGGCGCCGTGCTGGGCACGGTGGCCTTCGTCGCGCTCAAGGAGGTGCTGTCCACGCATGCCATCGTCGGCCCCATGGCCGACCACTGGCAGCTGAGCCTGGGCCTGGCCATCATCGTGCTCGTGGCCCTGCTGCCGAAAGGACTGATGGGGCTGATCGGGCTGGCGGGCCTTGCACGGCAACGCGCCGGAGTACACAACGAGGTCCACCACAAGGAGGCCGGACATGGCTGATGCGGCACTGCTTTCGGTGCGCGGCCTCACGCGCCGCTTCGGCGGGCTCACGGCCGTGGGCGGCGTGGACCTGGACCTGCACGAGGGTGAGGTCCATGCCGTGATCGGCACCAACGGCGCGGGCAAGTCCACCCTGGTCAACATGCTCTCGGGCGATCTGGCGGCCAGCGCGGGGCGCATCGCGCTCGCCGGCCAGGACGTCACGCGCATGCCCCAGCCCCGGCGCGCGCGTGCCGGCGTGGGCCGCAGCTACCAGCGCACCACCATCTTTCCCGAGTTCTCGGCGCTGGAGAACTGCCGGCTCGCGGCCCAGGCGCAGATGGCGCTCAGGCCCTGGCAGCTGGGCCTGTCCGCACAGCGCTGCGCGGACAGCCTGCGCCAGGCCCATGCGGCCCTGGAGCGTGCGGGCCTGGCCGGGCAGGCGCTGGCCGTGGCCGGCACGCTGAGCCACGGCGCCAAGCGCCAGCTTGAAGTGGCCATGTGCCTGGCCACCGGCCCGCGCGTGCTGCTGCTGGACGAACCGCTGGCCGGCATGGGCGCCGAGGAGACCGAGCGCATGCTGGCCCTGCTGCAGGAGCTCAAGCGCGGCCACGCGGTACTGCTGGTCGAGCACGACATGGACGCCGTGTTCCGCATCGCCGACCGCATCACCGTGATGGTCAATGGCAGCGTGGTGGCCACGGGCACGCCAGCGCAGATCCGTGTCGATCCCGTGGTCCGTACTGCGTATCTGGGAGAAGACCATGACTGAGCCCATGTTCGCCATCGACGAGCTGCATACCTACTACGGCGACAGCCACATCCTGCAGGGCGTGAGCCTGGCGCTGGGCGCGGGCCAGGCCGTGGGCCTGCTGGGGCGCAACGGCATGGGCAAGACCACGCTGATCCGCACGCTCATGGGCTATGTGCCCGCGCGCCGCGGCCGCCTGCGCGCCGATGGCCGCGACTGCACGGGCGCGCCGCCCGAACGCATGGCGCGGCTGGGCATTGGCTATGTGCCAGAGGGGCGCGGCATCTTCCCCAACCTCAGCGTGCGCGAGAACCTGGTCATGAGCGCCCGCCCCGGACTGCAGGGCGAGCGCCACTGGACGCTGGAGCGCGTGCTCGACACCTTCCCCCGGCTTGGGGAGCGGCTGTCCAACGGCGGCGACCAGCTCTCTGGCGGCGAGCAGCAGATGCTGTCCATAGGCCGCGCGCTGATGACGCACCCGCGCCTGCTCATCCTCGACGAAGCCACCGAAGGCCTGGCCCCCCTGGTCGTCGCCGAAATCTGGCGCGTGATCGCCGCCATCCGCAGCACCGGCATCTCCACCCTGATCGTGGACCGCGACTACAAAAAGGTCCTGGCCCACACCGACCGCGCCGTGGTCATGGCCAAGGGCCGGCTGGCGCTGCAGGCCGATTCGCGGGAGCTGCTGACGCAGCCGGAGCGCCTGTCGGAGTTGCTGGGGGTTTGAGATGGTGGTGGGCGGAGGACTTCCAGGCAGTATCAGAAGATGCCGCATTGCTGGAATTCCTCTCGCAGCCTTGCCACGACAGGGGCCAGCTCCAGCGCTTCAAGCCGGTTCTTCTTCAGGAAGGCGGCCCACTGCGCCTGCTTGGCCGCATCGCTGCTGAAACCATCGCTCAATCCGGCAGGCAGGCCCGCGGGCAGCGCGAGTTGGCGGCGCTCGAAGGTCGCTTTCATGGCGCGCCGCAGTTCGGCAGGGTCCAGCGTGCCTTCGGTCATCAACACCCAGAGATCGAAGTAGTCCTTCATCCGGGTATTGGCCATGCCCAGCAGGCATATCGCGTGGAGTTTTTCGGCCACCACGGTGTACTTGGGGTAGCTGCGCAGTTGCGGTGCGGGCAGGCCGTCGAGCAGCACGGGGTAGCGGATGGCTTGTGGCGATGGTGTCACGGCATCGCCGAAGCCTATGTCCACCTGCAGCGTGATGCGTGCACCGTCCAGCGTGGCGCGCAGGTCAATCCGTACTCCGCCATAGCCGGCTTCCTTGCGGATGGCGGTTCCACGCACCGACGCGGCATCGAATGCAATGCCGTCGTCCACTGCAATCCGGCAGATCTCGCGGAAAGCGCTCACCGCCGAGTCAACGTCGTCCAGGCCAAAGCCCAGCAGATCGGCGTCGCGGGTCGGTCTGTGCGGTTGCTCGTACCAGATGGCAAACAGCAGTGCGCCCTTGAGCAGATAGCTGTCCGCATGGGGCGAGATGGACAGGCGGTACAGCAGGCGCTCCAGGCCATAGTGGGTGAGCGTGAGGTTGAAGTCCTGCCGGCGGGCGTCCGCGC
This sequence comes from Delftia tsuruhatensis NBRC 16741, assembly GCF_001571325.1. Classification (GTDB taxonomy): domain Bacteria; phylum Pseudomonadota; class Gammaproteobacteria; order Burkholderiales; family Burkholderiaceae_C; genus Comamonas; species Comamonas tsuruhatensis. The sequence goes on along the minus strand of NZ_BCTO01000017.1, from coordinate 55,553 downwards.
ATTGCTTCAAACGTGCACGGATCGAGGCTGCGATATCGCGGCTCATGCGGCGATGCTTTCAAGGTAGGGGCGCATCACATTGCTGACGCGGTCGATGGCTGCGTAGTGCCAGAGCGCGTCGGCCGTCAGCTTGCGCTGCGCCCATCCGTCGCGCAGTGCTTCCAGCGCCACATCCAGGCCGATCTTGTTGCGGTACTTGAAGCAATCGGCCACGGTCTTCGATGCGTTGAAGACGGCGACACCGACGCCATCGATCTGCAGGGTTTCCACGCCTTCGGACAGTGCCGCACCGGACATGCGGATGGCGCGCAACGCAGGCTGGTCTATGCGAGGCGTGGGCGAGTGATGGGGAATGGCCATCCACACCTCGAAGGGTGCCTGCGTTCCTATGCCGTGGACCCGCAGCGCGGACAGCAGGCAGACCACGCCCTGCGGCACGCGCAGGGCCACTTCCGCCAGCGAGCGGTGCTCGCTGAGCGGCCGACCCGGCAGGCTGTACAGGCCGCGTGCAACGCGTTCAAGGCGGCCTGCCGCGACCAGCCGGCTCAGCGCCATGGTCGGCAGGCCAAGCGCGGCAAGGTCGCGTGCGCGCAGCAGCGGCCGTTGTTCGGCCAGTGCCAGAACGGCTTGTTCGAGCGCGGAGCCAGGAGCGGGCATGCCGGAGTCTGTTGTATTGATTAGGCAATTATCAATAACTGAAGAAGAAATACAACGGACAACAGCAACGTGACCGAGAGCGCGACGGTTCCCGGTCCATCAAGCGGTCAGGGCTGGGCCGCCACCGGCGGCTGCGCCGCGAGCTTGACGTTCTGCGCATGCGTGGGCGGCAGCAGCGCCATGGTCAGGCTGCAGGTGCAGGTCAGGCGGCCGGCTTCGTCGTGCAGTTCGATGGCCCAGACATGGGTGGTCTGGCCCAGGTGCACGGGGCGGGCCGTGCCCGTGACCCAGCCCTGGCGCGCGGCGCGCACATGGTTGGCCGAGACGTTCAGGCCCACGCTGCGCCAGCCCTCGGGGATGGAGCAGGCCGCGGCCACCGAGCCCAGGGTTTCGGCCAGCACCACGTTCACGCCGCCGTGCAGGATGCCGTAGGGCTGGCAGGTGCGCTGGTCCACGTGCACGCGGCCGCGCAGGAAGTCGTCACCGATCTCGGTGAACTCGATGCCCAGGTGCGAGACGGCCGTGTCGGCGCTCAGCGAGGTGATGTCTTCAAGGGTGAAGCTGCGCTTCCAGATCGGCATGGGAGAAGTCCTGTGGGTGCAACGAAAAAGACGGCCCCGAGGGCCGTCCTTGCATGCTACGCCAGTCCAGGCAGCCATGCCGATGGCCGCCTGTAGCCCAGGAGACTGCGCGCTGGCGCGGTTCAGGCGCGCATGTCGCCCGTTTCGACAAAGCGCTGGTGCCAGCTCAGCGCTTCGCCCAGGATGTGGGGCGTGTGCAGCGCGCCCTGGCGCTGGGCGCGGTCGAAGTAGTCCTGCAGCTGGGGACGGAAGTCGGGATGGGCGCAGCGGTCGATGATGACCTGGGCGCGCTTGCGCGGCGACAGGCCGCGCAGGTCGGCCAGGCCCTGCTCGGTGACGATGATCTGCGTGTCGTGCTCGGTATGGTCCAAGTGCGAGCACATGGGCACGATGCAGCTGATCTTGCCGCCCTTGGCCACCGAGGGCGTGACGAAGAAGGACAGGTAGCCGTTGCGCGCGAAGTCGCCCGAGCCGCCGATGCCGTTCATCATCCCCGTGCCCATGACGTGGGTGGAGTTGATGTTGCCGTAGATGTCGGCCTCGATCATGGAGTTCATGGCGATCACGCCCAGCCGGCGCACCAGCTCGGGGTGGTTGCTGATCTCCTGGGGGCGCAGGATGATGCGATCGCGGTAGAAGTCGATGTTCTCCTCGAAGTCCCTGTAGGCGCTGCCGGACAGCGAGATCGAGGTGGCCGAGGCGCGGCTCATCTTGCCCGCGCGCAGCAGGTCCAGCATGCCGTCCTGCAGCACCTCGGTGAAGCCCAGCAGGTTCTCGAACGGACCCGTCAGCAGGCCGGCCAGCACGGCGTTGGCCACGTTGCCCACGCCCGACTGGATGGGCAGCATCTCCTTGGGCAGGCGGCCCATCTTCATCTCGTGCGCGAGGAAGTCGATGATGGACGCGGCGATCAGGTTGGAGTTGGCGTCGGGCTGGGCGAAGACGTTGTCGCGGTCGCCCTTGTGGGTCTCGACCACGGCGACCACCTTGGCCGGGTCCACGCGCAGGTAGGGCTCGCCGATGCGGTCATCGGCATGGGTCAGGGCAATGGGCACGCGGCGCGGCGGGATGGCCGTGCCGTAGTAGATGTCGTGCATGCCTTCCATCTTGGCCGGCGGCTTGGTGTTGACCTCCAGGATCACCTTGTCGGCGATCTCCAGCCAGGTCTTGTTGTTGCCCACGGCGGTGGAGGGGATGAGGCGTCCGTCCTCGGTCACTCCCAGCACCTCGACCACGGCCACGCTCATGGGGCCCAGGAAGCCGAACCACGCATGCTGGGCCACGTGGGACAGGTGCATGTCGATGAAGTCGATCTCGCCGGCATTGATCCTGGCGCGGCAGGTCGGGTCGGTGTTGAAGGGCAGGCGCTGGCCCAGTGCGCCGGCCTCGGCCAGGGCGCCGTCCATCTCGGCGGCCGTGGAGGCGCCGGTCCAGACATTGATCTTGTAGGGCCGGCCGGCCGCGTGTTCGCTCTTGGCGTGCTGGGCGATGGCCTGGGGCAGGGCCTTGGGGTAGCCCGCGCCCGTGAACCCGCTCATGCCGACGTTGACGCCGTGGGGGATCAGGGCGGCGGCCTGCTCGGCCGTCATGGTGCGCGAAAGGAATTCTGGGAAACGTACGCGGTCTGCGAGGGACATCTATGGCTCCGGCTGACGGCTCGCGCCAGCCGGCAGGGTGCCGCAGCGCTGGCTTGCAAGCCTAAAAAAAACCGCCCCATGCAAGAACGCAAGGGCGGTATATCTCCGGAAACCGATGGTAGCAGCGCTGGCAGCGGCCCTCGGGTTTCCCCGTAAAGGCCCTGCCGCGCAGTCAAAGGCTCAAAGAATGTTTGCGTGTGCTCACATTCAATGAATCAGCGGCTGATCATCGCGTGCGTGATCCAGCAGCGCGTACAGGATGATGGCGCCGAAAGTCGCGGTCCCGATGCCGCCCAGCGCGAAGTCGCCGAACTTGAGCGTGAAGTCGCCCGTGCCCAGGATCAGGGTGATGGCCGCCACGATCAGGTTCTTGTTCTGCGAGAAGTCCACGCGGTTGTCCACCCAGATCTTGGCGCCGGCCACGGCGATCAGGCCGAAGACCACGATGGACACGCCGCCCATCACGGGCAGCGGGATCGCCTGGATCAGCGCGCCGAACTTGGGCGAGAAGCCCAGCAGCACGGCCAGGACGGCGGCCACGAAGAACACGGCCGTCGAGTAGATGCGCGTGGCGGCCATCACGCCGATGTTCTCGGCATAGGTGGTCACGCCGGTGCCGCCAGCCGCGCCGCTGACCATGGTGGCCACGCCGTCGCCGATGAAGGCCCGGCCCATGTACTGGTCCAGGTTCTTGCCCGTCATGGCGGTCACGGCCTTGATGTGGCCCAGGTTCTCGGCCACCAGGATGATGACCACGGGCACGATGAGCACCATGGCCGGGCCGCTGAACACGGGCGCGTGGAACTGGGGCAGGCCGAACCAGGCGGCATTGGCCACGCCCGACAGGTCCACGGGCTTGCCCATGCCCAGCACATTGGTGAACAGGCCGTACAGCAGGCTGGCGGCGATCAGGCCCACCAGGATCAGCAGGCGCTGCACCATGCCGCGCGTGAACACGGCCACCAGGCCCACGCAGACGAAGGTCAGGGCCTGCATCCACGACTCGAAGTTGTTGGCCGCCATGTTCTTGACGGGGATGGCCGCCAGGTTCAGCCCGATCACGGCCACCACGGCGCCCGTGACCACGGGCGGCATGAAGCGCTCGATCCAGCGCGTGCCCACCAGCTGCACCACCAGGCCGATCAGCGCATAGACCGCGCCGCAGGCAATGATGCCGCCCAGCGCCACGCCGATGTTGCCGTTGGCGCCCTTGCCGCCATAGGCCGTGGCTGCGATCACCACGCCGATGAAAGCAAAGGACGAGCCCAGGTAGCTGGGCACCTTGCCGCCCGTGATCAGGAAGAAGATCAGCGTGCCGATACCGCTCATGAGCACGGCCACGTTGGGGTCGAACCCCATGAGGATGGGCGCCAGCACGGTGGAGCCGAACATGGCGATCACGTGCTGTATGCCCATCAGCCCGGTCTGGGGCCAGGGCAGGCGCTCATCGGGGCCGATCACGCCTCCCCGTTGCAGCTGGTCGGCGGATTTCTCCGTCCATTGGAAAAGGCCCATGTGGCATCGCTCCTTGTAAAAAATTGGCGCGATATTAGAGGCATTTGTTTTCTGGCAGGAGGGGGCGAGCGGAAATTTTTTCCCAGTGTTTGTGCGCAGATACGCGATCCGGCCCGCAGACTTTGTCGCCCAGGTGCCAGGCTAATGGCTTTCCCGTCTGGGCTCGCGGGCAGCGCGCGCGTACCGTGGCCGGTCATGAGCCACACCCCTGCCTTCATCCCCCAGATCCGCCTGTACCAGGACTGGCTGCGCGAGCGCCACGGCCTGCAGTTCGACAGCTACGACGCGCTGTGGCGCTGGTCGGTGACCGACCTGGACGCCTTCTGGCAAAGCATCTGGGACTACAACGCGCTGCAGTCGCCCACGCCGCACACGGCCGTGCTGGAGCGCAACACCATGCCCGGCGCCCAGTGGTTTCCGGGTGCCCAGATCAACTACACGCGCCAGGCGCTGCGCCATCTGGATGCCGCCCATGCGGCCGGCATGCCCGCCGTGGTCAGCCGCAACGAGACGGGCCGCCACCGGGAACTGTCCTGGCCCGAGCTGCGCCGCCAGGTCGCCGCCCTGGCCCTGCACCTGAAGGCCCAGGGCGTGGGCCGCGGCGACCGCGTGGCTGCCTACCTGCCCAACATCCCCGAGGCCATGGTCGCCCTGCTGGCCACGGCCAGCCTGGGCGCCGTCTGGAGCATCTGCGCGCCCGACATGGGCACCAACGCGGTGCTGGACCGCTTTCGCCAGATCGCGCCCAAGGCGCTGATCGCCGTCGATGGCGTGCACTACGCCGGGCGCGATATCGACCGCATGGCCGTGCTGGCGGAGCTGCGCGCAGGCCTGCCCAGCGTGGAGCATGTGGTCCTTGTGCCCAACCTGGACCTGCAGGCCAGGCTGGCCGATGCGGCCGACTACGGCCAGGTCACGGCCCGCGACGACGCGGCCACGGCGGCCTTCGAGCCCGAATGGCTGCCCTTCGACCACCCGCTGTGGATCGTCTACTCCAGCGGCACCACCGGCCTGCCCAAGCCCATCGTCCACGGCCATGGCGGCATGGTGCTGGTGGCCCTGCAGCTCAAGGCCCTGCATAACGACGTAGGCTGCAGCTACCACCCCAACAGCTGGGGCGAGCGCTACCACTGGTACAGCTCCACGGGCTGGGTGATGTGGAATGCCCAGGTCTCGGGCCTGCTGGGCGGCACCACCTGCGTGATCTTCGACGGCAGCCCCGGCGGCAGCAAGGACAGGCCCGACTGGGGCGTGCTGTGGCGCTTCGCGGCCGAGACCGGCGTGACCAGCTTCGGCTCGGGCGCGGCCTTCTACGCCAACTGCATGAAGGCCGGCGTGGACCTGGCCCAGTGCGGCGACCTGTCGCGCATCCGCAGCCTGGGCACCACGGGCTCGCCGCTGTCGCCCGAGGTGCAAAGCTGGGGCACGGCGCAGTTCGCAGGCATGGGGCGGCCTGACATCTGGTGGAACAACATCTCGGGCGGAACCGACTTCGCGGGCGCCTTCATCGGCGGCCACCGCGAACTGCCGCAGCAGCCGGGCATCATGCAGTGCCGCCAGCTGGGCGCGGCCGTGGAGGCCTGGAACGAGCAGGGCCAGCCCGTCATCGACGAGGTGGGCGAGCTGGTCTGCACCCAGCCCATCCCCTCCATGCCGCTGTACCTGTGGGGCGATGCGGACGGCAAGCGCTACCTGTCCAGCTACTTCGACATGTACCCGGCCGGCCATGGCCGCGCGCCCGGTGGCGGTGACGGCCCCGCCGCCATGGGCCCGGTCTGGCGCCACGGCGACTGGATACGCATCCTCCCGGAGGGCGGCTGCATCATCTACGGCCGCAGCGACGCCACCATCAACCGCCACGGCCTGCGCATGGGCACCAGCGAGATCTACAGCGCCGTCGAGGCCCTGCCCGAAGTGCTGGACTCCATGGTCGTGGACCTCGAATACCTGGGCCGCGAAAGCTACATGCCGCTGTTCGTGGTGCTGCGCCCGGGCGTGGATCTGGACGACGCCCTGCGCGCCCGCCTGCAGGGCGCCATCCGCCAGGCCCTGTCGCCGCGCTTCGTGCCCGACGACATCGTGCAGGTGGCCGAGATCCCGCGCACGCTCAGCGGCAAGAAGCAGGAGCTGCCCATCAAGAAGCTGATGCTGGGCCAGCCGCTGGACAAGGTGGTCAACAAGGAGGCCATGGCCAACCCGGGCTGCCTGGACTGGTATGTGGGCTTTGCGGCGCAGCATGCCAAGGCACAGGCTGCCTGATATTCAAACGGTATCAGTGGCGCGGTTTTTAATATTGGACTGCGACAGACCGGCTGCCTAGAGTGGGGTCCAACCATGGAGCCCTGCAATGAGCGTGCTTGATTCCCTTGCCCTGACCCGCATCCCCGCCGAGGACGAAGCCCTGCGCGCCGAGGTGCGCGCCTTCCTCGCCCAGGCCATAAGCGGCCTGCCGCCCCATGTGCGTGCGCGCTCCTGGGGCGGCTACAGCGCCGAACTGAGCCGGCAGCTGGGCGAAAAGGGCTGGATAGGCGTCACCCTGCCGCGCAAGTACGGCGGTGGCGGGCGCAGCGCCTTCACGCGCTACGTGCTGGTGGAGGAATACCTGGCCTGCGGCGCACCCGTGGGATCGCACTGGATTGCCGACCGCCAGAGCGGCCCGCTGATCCTCAAGTACGGCACCGAGGCGCAAAAGCAGTTCTACCTGCCGCGCATCTGCCGGGGCGAGGCCTTCTTTTGCATCGGCATGAGCGAGCCCGGCGCGGGCTCGGACCTGGCCAGCGTGAAGACGCGCGCCGCGCCGAACGGCAAGGGCTTCGTGCTCAACGGCCAGAAGATCTGGACCACCAACGCCCACCACTGCCACTACATGATCGCCCTGGTGCGCACCTCGGGCGAGGCGGGTGACCGGCACAAGGGGCTGTCCCAGGTCATCGTGGACCTGTCGCTGCCGGGCGTGACCGTGCGGCCCATCACCGACCTCTCGGGCGACAGCCATTTCTGCGAAGTCTTCTTCGACAACGTGCAGCTGCCGCCCGACGCCCTGATCGGCCAGGAAGGCCAGGGCTGGGAGCAGGTCACGGCCGAGCTGGCCTTCGAACGCAGCGGGCCCGAGCGGCTGTTCTCCAGCATCGTGCTGTTCGACGAATGGCTGGCCTGGCTGCGTGCAACGGGCGAGCGCAGCGAAGGCGCGCTGCGCCTGGCCGGCCGCGTGTTCACCGAGCTGGCCCCGCTGCGCGCCATGTCGGTTGCCGTGCAGGACAAGCTGGTGCGCGGCGAAAGCCCTATCGTCGAGGCGGCCCTGGTCAAGGAGCTGGGCACGACGCTGGAGCAGTCCATTCCCGCCGCCATTGCCGACGACCTGTTCGCACGCGAGGCGTCCGAGGTTCCGCTGGAGCTGCTGCGCACCCTCAACTACGTGACGGAGGTTGCGCCTTCGTATTCGCTGCGCGGCGGCACGCGCGACATCCTGCGCGGAATGATCGCGCGTGGCCTCGGCCTGCGTTGAATAAGGTTCCCCTTAAGTTGGGGCGCGCCAGTTTCAAACGGAACGCCCAAGGCCTGGCGTCATGTGTCATGAATGGAGAGAGACATGGAAGACGATTTGTTTGCCGATGCCGCACGCCAGCTGCTGCAGGGCGAGTGCACGCCCGCGCGGGTGCGCGCCATCGAGGCCGGGGGCTCGCCCCGGGCGCTGTGGCAATCGCTGGAGCAGGCCGGCTTTGCCGATGCCCTGGTGCCCGAGCACGCGGGCGGCGCGGGGCTGGCGCTGGCGCAGCTGTTCGATGTGTGGTCGCTGGCCGGCGCCCATGCGCTGCCCGTGCCGCTGGGCGAGACCATGCTGGCGCGCGCGCTGCTGGCTGGCGCGGGGGCGGAGCGTCCACCAGGCGCCATCGCGTTGGCGCAAGGCCTGCTCCAGCCGGATGGCAGCCTGCACTGCGCACCCGTGCGCCTGGGCGCGGTGGCGGACAGCGCGCTGGTGCAGCATGCGCAGGGCTGGAGCCTGCTGCCCGTGGCGCAGGCGCAGTCCGAGCCGGCGGCCTTCTGCCTGGACGTGAACCTGCGCTGGAGCGCCGATCAGGTCCGCGCAGCATCTGCTCCCGCTTTCGCCCTGCCGGATGGGCTGGACCTGCGCACGCTGCAGGCCGGCCTGGTGGCGGCGCAGCTGGCGGGCGCGCTCATGGAGGTGTTCCAGCGCACGCTGCAGTATGCGAATGACCGCCAGCAGTTCGGCCGCCCCATCGGCAAGTTCCAGGCCATACAGCACCAGCTGGCGGTGATGAGCGAGCATGTCTTCGCCGCGCGCATGGCGGCCCGGCTGGGCTGCGCGGGGCAGGGCATCTTCCCCGATCGGCTGCGCGTGGCCGTGGCCAAGGCGCGCTGCAGCCAGGCCGCGCTGGCCGTGGCCGAGGCGGCCCACGCCATCCACGGCGCCATGGGCTTCACCGAGGAATACGACCTGCAACTGCTCACGCGCCGCCTGCATGCCTGGCGCCAGACGGCGGGCTCCGAGTCGTACTGGCACGGTGTGGCAGGCGCCGCGCTGGTCCATGGCCACGCGGGCAGCACGCTGGACCTGATCCGTTCGACCACCGACATCACCGCATAAACCCTTGCTCAAGGAGTCTTCTCCATGTCCTTTCTGAACATCGCCCGCGACGGCGCCATCTGGACCCTCACCATGAACCAGCCCGAGACGCGCAATGCGCTCACGGGCAACACGGCCGTGGAGGAATTCGTGCAGGTCTGCGACGAGATCCGGCGCGACGCCTCGGTCAAGGCCGTCATCCTCACGGGCGCCGGCCCCATCTTCAGCTCGGGCGGCAACGTCAAGGACATGCAGCGCTTCTTCGACGACGCGCTCACGCCCGATGCCATCCGCGAGGAGTACCGCCAGGGCATACAGCGCATTCCGCGTGCCCTGACCCAGCTGGACGTGCCCGTGATCTGCGCCATCAACGGCCCGGCCATCGGCGCGGGGCTGGACCTGACCTGCATGTGCGACATCCGCATCGCCAGCGAGACGGCCACCTTTGCCGAGAGCTTCGTGCGCGTGGGCATCGTCCCCGGGGACGGCGGCGCCTGGCTGCTGCCGCGCGCCGTGGGCCGCGCCAAGGCGGCCGAGATGGCGTTCACGGGCGAGGCCATCGACGCGCAGCAGGCCCTGGCCTGCGGCCTGGTCAGCCGCGTCGTGCCGGCCGACCAGCTGCTGCCCACGGCACGCGCGCTGGCCGACAAGATCGCCGCCAACCCCGGCGCCGTGATGCGCATGACCAAGCGCCTGCTGCGCGAGGGCGAGCACAGCACGCTGGAGTCGCTGCTGGAGCTGTCCGCCGGCTACCAGGCCCTGGCCCACAAGACCGCCGACCACCGCGAGGCCGTGATGGCCTTCGTGGAGAAGCGTAAGCCCCGGTTTCAGTGACCGGGCCTGCCCGGCCCCCGCCACGGGGGCATGGGCCGTGTGTGACACAACACAAATGGACACTCCCCGGGGCCCGCCTCCCGGCGGGAGTGGGCGCCCATGTACTGCACACACAGTACACTTTGCGCGTCGAGAGGCAACTCTCCCATCCACCGCACTCCCAGTCCCATGGCCGTTGAAACGACGAGTACTGCCCGCCCCAGCTTCGACCTCAAGAGCGCGCAGCTGCCCGTGGTGGCCGTGACCCTGCGGGATACCGACGTACGTGCGCTCGTGGCCGACCTGGCCCAGCGCCTGGCCGACGACCCGGATTTCTTCGACAACGACCCCGTGCTGATCGACCTGGCCCATGTGCGCGAGGCCGAGGAGGCCATCGACTTCGCCGTGCTCGTGGAGGCGCTGCGCTTTCACCGCACCGTGCCCGTGGCCGTGCGCGGCGGCAGCCCCGCCCAGATGGAGGCGGCGCGCGCCGCAGGCCTGGCGCCCGCGCCCGAGGCCGCACCCGTGCGGCCCACGGTGCCCGAGATCGAGATCCAGGAAGTCGTGCGCGAGATCGAGGTGGTGCGCGAGGTGCCTGCTCCCCAGGCCGACGCCCTCATCGTGGACAAGCCGCTGCGTTCGGGCCAGCGCGTCTATGCGCGCGGCACCGACATCGTGGTGCTGGCTATGGTCAGCTATGGCGCCGAAGTCATCGCCGACGGCAACGTCCATGTCTACGCGCCGCTGCGCGGCAGGGCCATCGCCGGGGCGCGCGGCAACACCGAGGCGCGCATCTTCAGCACCTGCATGGAAGCACAGCTGCTGTCGATTGCCGGCATCTATCGCACAATCGAGACCGATCTCCCGGCGGATGTGGCCGCCAGGCCCGCCAAGGTGCGTCTCGACGGCGAGAAAATCCTCATCGAGCCGGTATGACACCGGACCCTTCTTCTTTGCTCTCCAGTCTTTAAGGAACCGTGCAAACATGGCCAAAATAGTCGTCGTGACCTCCGGCAAGGGTGGCGTGGGCAAGACCACCACCAGCGCCAGCTTCGCATCGGGCCTCGCATTGCGCGGGCACAAGACCGCCGTCATCGATTTCGACGTGGGCCTGCGCAACCTGGACCTGATCATGGGCTGCGAGCGCCGCGTGGTCTACGACCTGATCAACGTCATCCAGGGCGAGGCCAACCTCAACCAGGCCCTGATCAAGGACAAGCAGTGCGACAACCTCTTCGTGCTGGCCGCCTCCCAGACGCGTGACAAGGATGCGCTCACGCAGGACGGCGTCAAGAAGATCCTGGACGACCTGGCAGGCATGGACTTCGAGTACATCATCTGCGACTCGCCGGCCGGCATCGAAAGCGGCGCGCTGATCGCCATGCACTTCGCCGACGAGGCCCTGGTCGTGACCAACCCCGAAGTCTCCTCCGTGCGCGACTCCGACCGCATCCTGGGCATGCTCAGCTCCAAGACCGCGCGCGCCATTGCGGGCGAGACCGTCAAGGAACACCTGCTGATCACGCGCTACAACCCCAACCGCGTGCAGGACGGCCAGATGCTGTCGCTGGAGGACATCCAGGACATCCTGCGCATCGAGCTGATCGGCGTCGTGCCCGAGTCCGAAACCGTGCTGCAGGCCTCCAACCAGGGCATCCCCGCCGTGCACATGCAGGGCTCGGACGTGGCCGAGGCCTACCAGGACGTGGTCGCACGCTTCCTGGGCGAGGAAAAGCCCATGCGCTTCACCGAAGCGCAAAAGCCCGGCTTCTTCAAACGCATGTTCGGGGGGAGGTAAGCGGCCATGTCCATGCTCTCTTTCCTGCTCGGAGAAAAGAAGAAGACGGCCTCGGTGGCCAAGGAGCGCCTGCAGATCATCCTCGCGCGTGAGCGCGTGGGCGGCAACGGCGGCGGTCCCGACTACCTGCCTGCGCTGCAAAAGGAGCTGATGGCGGTGATCTCCAAGTACGTGGACATCGACGTCAACGACATCAAGGTGCACCTGGAGCGCCAGGAAAACCTGGAAGTGCTCGAAGTCAAGATCGAACTGCCCGACGCCGCGCGCTGAGCGCCGCCCGGCGCCGTGCTCAGCCCAGGCGCAGCGTGCAGCGCAACCCGCCCAGCGGGCTCGGCCCCATCTCCAGCGATCCACCATAGGTCTCGGCGATGTCGCGCACGATGGCCAGGCCCAGGCCGTGGCCCTGGGCCTGTTCGTCGAAGCGGACACCGCGCTCCATGGCCTGCGCGAGATGCTCCGGCGCCAGGCCTGGGCCGTCGTCATCGATCTGCAGCAGCGTCGTCGTGCCATCCTGGCACACGGCCAGCGTGACGCGGCTGCGCGCCCACTTGCCTGCGTTGTCCAGCAGGTTTCCCGCCATCTCCTCCAGGTCCGAGGCCGCGCCGCGCCAGCGCAGCCCATGGCCGGGCAGCGGCGTGGAGGTCTGGATGGACCAGGACAGGCGCCGCTGGGCGTGGATCTGGCGCATGGCATCCAGCAGCCGGGCCAGCACCTCATCCAGCGCCACGCTGCCGGCGCTGCCGGCGCCGCTGGCAAAGCGCGCCAGATGGCGGTCGATGGTGTGGGACATGGCCTGTACCTGGTCACGCAGCCACGGACCATCGACCTGATGGCCGCGTGCCTGGATGCCGAGCACGGCCAGCGGCTTCTTGAGCGCATGGCTCAGGTCGGCCGCCTGGTGGCGCGCGCGCTCCACGACCTGGGCATTGCGCTGCAGCACCTGGTCCACGGCCTCGGCAATCGGGTCCAGGTCGGGGCCGAAGTGCCGCCCCAGCTGCGTGCGTGTGCCGTCTTCCATGTCCTGCAGCGCCTGCTGCAGGCTGCGCAGCGGCTGCAATCCCAGGCGCACCAGCGCCACCGTGCACAGCAGCAGCGCGGCGACCAGGCCCAGCTCGGTGACCAGCAGGATGCGGTCGATGCGGCGCCATTCCTGGCGCGTACCGTCCAGCGGGCCGAAGACGTGCAGCTGCACGCGCCGGCCCGCGACATCGAAGCTGCGGCGCAGTCCCAGCAGTTCGCGCCCCTGCGGCCCGCGCAGCGACAGCAGCGTCTCCCTGCCCTTGTGCCGGGGCCAGGGACGGGCGTCGTCCAGCTCCAGGCTGTCGTCCCAGACCGAGCGCGACTGCTGCAGCCGCCCGTCCTGCTCCAGTGTCCAGTACCAGCCCGAGAAAATGCGGCCGAACTCGCCGCGATTGAGCCGCGTGCCCTGTCCGGTCAGGGGCCCCGGGGACTGCAGCTCGGCCTGCAGCCGCTCGGCACGGTCCTGCAGGCCGGCCTTGAAGCTGCGCAGCACCGCATCGTGCAACTGCTCGCGCAGCAGCCAGCTGGCGGCCGTGCCGCAGGCCAGCGTGGCCACCAGGCTCAGTGCCAGCAGGCGCTCCGACAGGCCCCAGTGTCTAGGACGCATGGTCGCCGCTGGCCTGCTGCAGGCGAAAGCCCCGTCCGCGCTCGGTATGGATCAGGCCATGCGGGGACAGTTTGCGGCGGATGCGGCCGACCAGCACGTCCACGGTGTTGGAGTCCGGGTCCAGGTCGCGTGCGTAGACATGCTCGCTGATGTCGGCGCGGCTGACGAGCTGTCCATGCCGGTTGGTCAGAAAGCTCAGGATGCGTTGCTCCTGCGCGGTCAGCGCAAGCGGCCGTCCTTCGAGCGTGAAGCGGTCTGCCATGGTGTCGTAGGCCAGCGGGCCTATCTGCACCAGGGGCCGGCTGCCGCCTGCTGCGCGCCGGTGCAGCACGCGCAGCCGCGTGACGACCTCCTCGTGCAGAAAGGGCTTGGTCAGGTAGTCGTCCGCGCCGGCCTGGAAGGCCGTGAGCTTGTCGCTCCAGCGGTTGCGGGCCGTGAGCACCAGCACGGGAAAGGAGCGGCCCTGCTCGCGCCAATGGCGCAGCACCGAGACGCCGTCCTGTCCTGGCAGCCCCAGGTCCAGCAAGGCGGCGTCATAGTGTTCGACGCTGCCCAGTTCCTGGGCGAGGCGGCCGTCCGCGCAGCACTCGGCCAGCATGCCGGCCTCCTGCAGGATGGCCTGCAGGCCTGCAGCAAGATCGGCGTCGTCTTCGACGATGAGCACCCGCATCAGCGCAGTCCGTCCTCTTCGATGGGCTGGCCGCTGTACGCATCCACATGCACTTCGATGCTGCGGCCGGCGCTCAGCTGCAACTCGACCTCGTAGTAGGCGCGCTGCCGGACGTCGATCTTGAGCTCGGCCTCTGTGGCGCGGGCCTGGTACTTGCGCTCCAGTTCCTCAAGAATGCGCGGCAGCGGTTGCAGCGTGGCGGCCTGCTCCCGGCTCAGGACAGGCTCCGCCAGGATGCGGCCCGTCTGGGCGTCGGCGCGCAGCAGCTGCTCACGGCCTTCGCGCGTGAGCAGCTGGATCTCGTAGTAGGGCCTGGGGCTGCGCGTTTCCTCCAGCTCGATCTGCAGCACGGTGCCGGGATGCAAGCGGGTGACGGCTGCCGCCACGGCGGACATGGGTATCAGCACGGCGGTGGTCGCGCCCGGCCGGGGGATGTCCTGTCCCGTGACTGCATCGATATAGATCTCCGTGCGCTGGCCATTGGCGAGCTTGATTTCGTACCAGCGCCGGCCGTCGGCGCCGCGCTCGAGTTCGATGTCGATGACGCGCCCTTTGTGGCGCTGCTGCACGTCCTGGAGGATTTCCGCCAAGGGCCGCAGGCGCTTGGACTGCACCTCGCGGCGCACGCTTTCATGCTCCGCTGGCGTGGTGGCAGAGGCGGGCGCCAGCGGCAGGGCCAGCAAGGCAGCAAGTGCGAGGCGGAGTTTCACGGCCACGCATCTTATGTGCACGTTCTTAAACAGTGCATGAACGCGCCATTCATGCGCGGTTTAGGCGCCTTTGCCGACACTGCAGGCGGTTGCACCGATGGCCCCGCCGCGGTGCCTTTTCATCTGTTTCTTTCTGGCATCGAACACCATGCATTTTCTTCGCTTTTCCCGCTCCGCCCCGCCATTGCCCTGGGTCCTGGGCGCTGGCGCGCTCTCGCTGTCCGTGCTGCTGGCCGCCTGCGGTGGTGGCGGCGGCGGGGCTGACAAGCCCGCCCCCACGCCGGTCACTCCCAGCGCCAGCTATGCGTCGGGCACCATTGACGGCTTCGGCTCCATCCTGGTCAATGGGGTGCGGTATGACGAGCGCCAGGCCCGGATCACCGATGGCGATGGCGTCCTGCTGGCCAGCGATGCGCTCAAGCTGGGCATGGCGGTCCATGTCACGGCCGACCCCGTGACCACCGGCAGCGATGGTGTGGCGCGCGCCATGGCCCGCCAGATTCTTGTGCGCAGCGATCTGGAAGGTCCGTTGAGCGCGGTCGTGGGCGACCGGCTGACCGTACTGGGCCAGACCGTGATCGTCGATGCGGCCACGGTGTTCGAGGACGGCCGCGCGGCGGCGCTGCAGGTCGGCCGTGTGCTGGAAGTCCACGGCCTGCGCGATGCGCAGGGCCGCATTCTTGCCAGCCGCATCGAGATCGAGGATGACGCCGACGAGCCCTGGCGCCTGCGCGCGCCTGTGGATGCCGTTGACATGTCGCGCCGCACCCTGCGCATCGGCGAGGCCGTCGTCAACTGGAGCGGCGTGCAGGTTGCCGCCGCGCTGGCTGCCGGCGACGTGGTCAGCCTGCGCCTGGCGCGCCAGCCCGATGCCGCCGGCCTGTGGGTGGCCACCGCACTGTCGGTGCAGCGTCCCACGCTGCCCGAACAGGCGGGCGTGGAGGCCGACGTCACCGGCCATATCACCCGCATGGACTCGCCGACCCGCTTCGTCGTGGACGGCCTGAGCGTGGACGCGGGCAGCGCCGCACGCCTGCCCGCAGGCCTTGCCGTGGGCGACCTGGTCGAGGTCGAGGGCATGTTCCAGGACGGGGTGCTTCGCGCCTCCGAGGTCGAGCGCAAGCTGCGGCTGGACAGTGACGATGGCTTCGAGATCGAGGGCCGCATCACCGCTGTCGACAGCCTGGCCGGCATCTTCGAGCTGCGCGGCGTGCGCGTGGACTATCGCAATGCGCGCTTCGAGGATGGCAGCGCTGCCCAAATTGCCGTGGGCCGCGTGGTCGAGGTCAAGGGCCGGCTCTCGGTCGATGGCGCGATGGTGGTGGCCACCGAGGTCGAGTTCGACTAAGGGTTCGCGTTCGCCGCAGGCCGCATCGCCTCGCTCTGCGCACGCGCGGCGGCGGGGCGCACCCACAGCAGGTAGGCGGCGCCCAGCAGCACGATCCACAGGCCGCCCACGACCAGCGCGGCTCGGGTGTGGGGGAAGTAGCCGAGCACGCCCAGCACCAGCAGCATGAAGGCGATGGCGGCCAGCGGCGCGGCGGGCCACAGCGGGACCGGGAACTTCAGCGCGGCCACCTGCTGCGGGCTCATGCGGCGGCGCGCCGCGAACTGCGACAGCAGGATCATCAGCCAGACCCAGACCGTGGCGAAGGTGGCGATGGAGGCGATCAGCAGGAACACGTCCTCGGGAATCAGGTAGTTCAGCACCACGCCGGCCAGCAGCGCCACGGCCATCACCACCACCGTCATCCAGGGCACGCCATGGCGCGAGACGCGGCCGAAGCCGGCGGGGGCCTGGCCCTGGTGCGCCATGCCGTACAGCATGCGGCCGGCGCCGAAGATGTCGCTGTTGATGGCGGACACGGCCGCCGAGATCACCACGACGTTGAGGATGGTGGCGGCCGAGGAAATGCCCAGGCCGCTGAAGATCTGCACGAAGGGGCTGCCCTGGCTGCCGATCTGCGGCCAGGGGAAGATGCTCATCAGCACGAACAGCGTGAGCACATAGAACAGCAGGATGCGCAGCGGCACGGCGTTGATGGCGCGCGGGATCACGCGCGCCGGGTCCTTGGCCTCGCCGGCCGAGATGCCGATGATCTCGATGCCGCCGAAGGCGAACACCACCACCGCCAGCGATGCGATCAGGCCCGAGACGCCATGGGGCATGAAGCCGCCGTGCACCCACAGGTTCTGCACGCCGGTGGGCGCCTGGCCGGCCGCCATGCCGAAGCCGAACACCATGATGCCCAGGCCGCCGCCGATCATGGCGATAATGGCCGCCACCTTGAGCAGGGACAGCCAGAACTCCATCTCGCCGAACACCTTGACCGAGCACAGGTTGAGCGCGCCGATGAAGCAGACGATGGACAGCACCCAGATCCAGCGCGGCACCTCGGGAAACCAGAACCCCATGTAGATGCCGAAGGCCGTCACGTCGGCCAGGCAGACGATGACCATCTCGAAGGTATAGGTCCAGCCCGTGACGAAGCCGGCGAACGGGCCCAGGTAGTCGCTGGCGTACTGGCCGAAGGACCCGGGCACGGGGTTGTACACGGCCATCTCGCCCAGCGCGCGCATCACCATGTAGACCGCCGCGCCCGCCAGCAGGTAGGCGATCAGCACCGAGGGCCCCGCCTGCTGTATGGCCTTGGCCGAGCCGTAGAACAGCCCCGTGCCTATGGCCGAGCCCAGTGCCATGAAGCGGATATGGCGGGCCGACAGCCCTCGGTGCAGGCTGCCTGCAGATGGTGAACTCATGTGCTGTCTCCCCCCGTCATTGGTGAAATGGCTGCCGCATCCACGGGCTTCATCAGCCTGCGGATGGGTCTGCGATCAGATGTATAAGCCTGTATATACAATATGCGCAGACACCGATTTCCCGGACCGGGGATTACCCGGAGGCGGGAAGGAACGGGAATGGGGGAGTGGCCGAAAGAGGCGACGGGAGTGCTGCCGCAGGCCCCGGTATCAGCCCAGGCCGCCCGTGTGCATGCGGCCTGCGTGGTACAGCAGCGGCGTGTGGCCGGCCTGATGGCTGCACTGCTCGACCTCGCCGATGAAGATCACATGGTCGCCTTCTTCATGGCGATGGCGGTTGCGGCATTCGAAGACGGTGGTGGCTTCGGACAGCAGCGGCACGCCCTGGGCCGAGCTGCGCCAGGCGGTGTTGGCGAAGCGGTCCACGCCCTTGCGCGCGAACAGCTCGGCCAGGGGCTTTTGCGAGGCCGACAGCACGTGGATGGCGTAGTGCGAGCAATGCTGGAACACGGGCAGCGAGGCCGCCGACAGCGCCATGCTCCACAGCACCAGCGGCGGTGTGAGCGAGACCGAGTTGAACGAGCTCACGGTGACGCCCACCGGATGGCCCTGCGGGCTGCGCGCGGTGACGATGGTCACGCCCGTGGCGAACTGGCCCAGCGCGTCGCGGAACTCGCGCGACGAGAACGGGGCCTGAGGGGCCAGGTTGGCCATGGCGGCAGGAGGCAGGGCGGAATTCACGGGTGCAAGAACCAGGCGGCAGCAAGGCGGCAGCAGGGCTGCCGCGTTTGGGACGGGCGCCCGTAGCCGGGCAGCAACCGTGCATTATGGGTGCGGATGCCGGCAGATGCGGCCGATGGGGATTTGGCCAGGGAGGTCTTTGCCTTGCGTGCGCTGTGCCGGCTCACAGCGCCATGCGCATCTGGGCGGGCGCGGCGTTCTCCCGCAGCCAGCCTGCCATGCGGGCGCGCGCGCAGCGCTGCAGCCGCATCAGCAGGGCATGCTCGGGCCAGGCCAGCGCATAGCGCCGGCACAGGTCCTGCTGCATGCGCGCCAGCAGGGCGGCGGCCATCTCGGCATCGGCCAGCGCCCGGTGGGCACGCTCGGCCACGGGCAGGCCCAGGTGGGCGGTGAGCCGGCTCAGGCTGTGGCTGGGCGCGTCGGGATAGATGCGGCGCGACAGCAGCACGGTGCAGGCAAAGGGCTGGGGCGCGGCCTCGCCGGCCAGGGCCAGTTCGGACTGCCAGAACTTGCTGTCGAAGGCCGCGTTGTGCGCCACCATGGGCGCGCTGCCCACGAAGCGGGCGGCATCGCGCATCACGTCCTCGGCGGGCGGCGCGGCTGCGACCATGGCATTGGTGATGCCGGTCAGCCGCGTGATGAAGGGCGGTATCCAGGCGCCCGTGCGCATCAGGCTCTGGAAACGGTCCACGACCTGGCCGCCCTCGATCAGCACGATGGCGACCTCGGTGGCACGCGCGCCCTGGGCAGGCGCCATGCCCGTGGTTTCAAAGTCGATGACGGCAATCGGCTGCGGCATGAGGCGATTGTGCCCGGCAGTGCCCGACCGGCGTGCCGGGGCGGCTATTCCTCGGCCTGGCTGCCGTCGGCCGCGCCCAGGCGCTGCACGACCTGGTCGAGCAGGGCGTAGAGCTGCTCGATCTCTTCATGGCCCACCAGGCGCTCGATCTCGGCATAGGTCTCGGAGGAATGCGGCGCGATCTCGGCCACGATGGCGTGGCCGGCCGCCGTGAGTTCGAACTCGGCGCCGCGCATGTCGCTGGCGTGGCGCGAGCGCTCCACCAGCTGCCGGCCTTCCAGCGTCTTGAGCAGGCGCGAGAGGCTGGGCATGCTGATGTAGGTGGCCTGCGACAGCTCCATGGGCCGCAGCCTGTGCGTGACCGCCGCCATGGCGCGCAGCACGCGCCACTGTTGTTCGGTCAGGCCATGGGCGCGCAGCATGGGCCGAAAGCGCACCATGACCGATTCGCGTGCGCGCAGCAGCGCCATGGGCAGGGAGCGCGAGAAGGCGCGCAGCGACTCGGGGGCAAAAGAGGTCGTGGTCTGGGGCATGTTCGGCAGCATCTGTCGGCTGGATTCTATGCAGCCGCCGCTCCCTCCCCGGAGCGGCGTTGCGCGCGCCTTGTCAGGCCGGGGCCTCAATAGGTCTGGCTTTTCGGCGCGGGGGCCGCTGCCTGCTTGAAGCGCGCAGCCAGCGCGCTGGTGGCCTGCACCAGCACGCTGGTGTCCAGGCCCACGGCCGTGAAGGTGCAGCCCAGCTCCAGGTACTTGCGCGCCAGGGCCTCGTTGGGCGTGAGGATGCCGGGCGCCTTGCCGGCGCGGCGTATGCGCGCGATGGCGTCGGCAATCGCCTCCTGCACCTCGGGATGGCCGGGGTTGCCGATGTGGCCCATGGAGGCCGACAGGTCGGCCGGGCCGATGAAGACGCCGTCCACGCCCTCGGTGGCGGCAATGGCGTCCAGGTGGGCCAGCGCCTGGCGCGTCTCCACCTGCACCAGCACGCATACCTGGGCGTTGGCTTCATGGGCGTAGTTGGCGCGCCGGCCCCAGGCCGATGCGCGTGCGCCGCCCATGCCGCGGATGCCGCCCTGGCCGTCGGCCTGCGGATAGCGCGCGGCGCGCACGATGCGTGCGGCCTGCTCGGCCGTGTCCACCATGGGCACGAGCAGGGTCTGCACGCCGATGTCCAGGTACTGCTTGATCAGCATCTCGCCGACCTCGCCGTGTCCCATGGGCACGCGGGCAATGGCATGGCTGTCGGGATAGGCCGCGATGGCCTGCAGCTGCGCCAGCAGGGTGCGCGTGTCGTTGGGCGAATGCTCGCCGTCGATCAGGAGCCAGTCGAAGCCGGCGCCCGCGCAGATTTCCGCCGAATAGGCGTCGGCCAGGCCCAGCCACAGGCCGATCTGGGGTTGGTCGGCCGCAATGGCGGCCTTGAAGCGGTTCACAGGTGTCTGCATGGTGTGATTGTCCGGGCCTCAGTGGCCCATGCACAGGTACTTGGTGCTCAGGTATTCCTCTATGCCGGCGGCGCCGCCCTCGCGGCCCATGCCCGACTGCTTGACGCCGCCAAACGGCGCCACGGCCGTGCTGATGATGCCGCTGTTGATGCCCACCATGCCGTACTCCAGCGCCTCGCCCACGCGCCACACGCGGCCCACGTCGCGGGCGTAGAAGTAGGCGGCCAGGCCGTACTCGGTGTCGTTGGCCATGCGGATGGCTTCTTCCTCGGTCTTGAAGCGGAACACGGGCGCCACGGGGCCGAAGACCTCTTCCCTGGCGATGCGCATGCGGTCCGTGGCGTTGGCCAGGATGGTGGGCTCGTAGAAGGTGCCGCCCAGCGCGTGGCGCTTGCCGCCCAGCACGACCTCGGCGCCGTTCTTCACGGCATCGGCCACCAGTTCCTCGACCTTGTCCACGGCGGCCTGGTCGATCAGCGGGCCCTGGCCCACGCCGGCCTCCAGGCCGTTGCCCACCTTGAGGGCCTGCACGGCGACCTTGAGCCTGGCCATGAAGGCGTCGTACACGCCGTCCTGCACCAGCAGGCGGTTGGCGCACACGCAGGTCTGGCCGGTGTTGCGGTACTTGGAGGCCATGGCGCCTTCCACGGCGGCATCCAGGTCCGCGTCATCGAAGACGATGAAGGGCGCGTTGCCGCCCAGCTCCAGAGACATCTTCTTGAGCGTGGGCGCGCATTGCTCGGCCAGCACGCGGCCCACTTCGGTGGAGCCCGTGAAGGTCAGCTTGCGCACGGCCATGCTGGCCGTGAGCACGCCGCCGATGGCGCGCGAGGAGCCCGTGATCACGCTGAACACGCCCTCGGGAATGCCGGCGCGCTGGGCCAGCTCGGCCATGGCCAGGGCCGACAGCGGTGTCTGCTGCGCGGGCTTGACGATGATGGTGCAGCCCGCCGCCAGGGCGGGCGCGACCTTGCGCGTGATCATGGCGGCCGGGAAGTTCCAGGGCGTGATCGCGGCGCAGACCCCCACGGGCTCCTTGGTCACGATGATGCGCTTGTCGGCCCAGGGCGCCGGCACGGTGGAGCCGTAGATGCGGCGCGCTTCCTCGGCAAACCACTGCACGTAGGAGGCCGCATAGGCGATCTCGCCGCGCGACTCGGCCAGGGGCTTGCCCTGCTCGCTGGTCATGATCAGGGCCAGGTCCTCCTGGTTCTCCATCATCAGCTCGAACCAGCGATGCAGCAGGCGTGCGCGGGCTTCGGCGGTCTGCTGCTTCCAGAGGGCGAAGGCGCGCTCGGCGGCGGCGATGGCGCGCTGCGTCTCGGCCTCGCCCATGCGGGGCACATGGCCGACGGCTTCGCCCGTGGCGGGGTTGTGGACGTCGATGCGGCTGCCATCGTCGGCGGCCAGCCATTGGCCGTCGATCAGGCAGAGGTTCTTGAGCAGGCTGGGGTCGCGCAGTGCAAGCGGCATGGGAAATCTCCAATAAGGGCGGGGCCGGCGTCGGGACGACGGCGCCTAGACAAAACGGAATTGCAGGCGGCCCAGCGGGCCGTAGTCGGCATCGAACAGGTCGCCGGCCCTGGCCGCCACGGGGCGCGTGAACGAACCGGCCAGCACGGTCTGGCCGGCCTCCAGGGCCTCGCCCCAGGGCGAGAGCTTGTTGGCCAGCCAGGCCACGCCGATGGCGGGATGGCCCTGCACGCCGGCAGCCAGGCCGGTCTCCTCGACCACGCCGTTGCAGCGCAGTATGGCGCCGCACCAGGGCAGGTCTATCACCTGGGGGTCAGCGCGGCCGGCGCCGGTGACGATGCCCGCATTGGCCGCGTTGTCGCTGATGGTGTCGTAGACCTTGCGCATGGCCTTGGTGTGGCGGTCGAACTGCTCGATGCGCGCGTCGATGATCTCGATGGCCGGCGTCACATGGTCGGTGGCGTCCAGCACGTCCTGCAGCGTGATCTCCTTGCCGCCGGGCAGGTCCGGGCCGCGCAGCGGCGCCTTGAGCACGAAGGCCAGCTCCACCTCCACGCGCGGCGCGATGAAGTGGGCGGCCGGGATGTCCAGCACCTGGCCCGGCGTGCAGCGGTAGAGCATGCTGTCGAGCAGGGTGCCGTAGTCGGGCTCGTCGATCTGGCTCGATATCTGCATGGCGCGCGAGGTCAGGCCGATCTTGTGGCCGATCACCTTGCGCCCCGCCGCGATCTGCAGGCGCACCCATTCGCGCGAGACGCGGTAGCCATCCTCCACGGTCATGCCGGGAAAGCGCTTGGAGAAATGCTCGACCTGCACGCGCGTCTTCTCGCTGCGGTCCAGCTCCTGGGCCAGTTGGGTCAACAGTTCTTGGGAAAACATTTCAAGGCCTGGAAAAGAGAGGGTGGAGGGTGCTGTGCTTGCCGTCGTAGACCTGGCCCGGGCTTTCATCGACCTGCACGGTCAGGCCCAGGTGGCGCTGCGCGAACAGCGGCTGCAGATGGCGGCGCGCGCAGGCCAGCAGGGCGTCGCCCGCTTGCTGCTGCACGGCGGCCGTGCGGCCCCGGCCCATGCGCAGGTTGATGTAGATGAAGCCGTAGTCGCCATCGCCGCCCGCTGCGCGGCCCGCAGCCCCGCCATCGGCCACGGCGCTGTGCGGCGCGGGGTAGGCCAGCACGCGCGTGCCGCCCGTGGGAAAGACCTGGGCGCCGTCTTCGGCGCGCACGGTGAGCATGGTGTCGGCCAGGGCGCGGCACAGCTGCGTCATGTCGGTGTGCGCGTCCAGGCTGGCCGTGTAGAGGATGACCACGTGCGGCATTCAGGCCACCTCCATGGTGGCGGCCGTGCAGCTCACGGCGAAGATGGGAATGGGCTGGCAGTACAGCACCTGGCCCGCGCCGCGCGCGGCGGCGGCCACGGCGATGAAGCTGCGGATCTCGAAGCCGCCCTGGCCGCCGTCGCGGTAGGTTTCGGCGTCGGTGTACGACAGCAGCGCGTCCCGGTCGTTGCGGCACCAGCGGTCCATGAACTGCTGGTCCCATTCCCAGTTGACCTTGCCCGAGTCGGGCGTGGCCGGCCAGTGCGAGATGCCGCCCGTGCCCACGATGGCGATGCGCTCGGGCGCCTTGTCGCAGGCGCGGCGCAGGGCCTCGCCAAAGGCCCAGGCGCGGTGCAGCGGCGTCAGCGGCGGGCCCTGGCAGTTGATGTTGACGGGGATGATGTCCTTGTCATAGGCCGGCGTCAGAAAGTGCAGCGGGACCATGATGCCGTGGTCGAACTTCCACTCCTCGGCAAAGGCCACGTCCACGGTCTGCATGACCTCGGCGATCAGGCGCCGCGACAGCTCGGCATTGCCGGGGATGCGGTGGCGCTCTATGCCCAGCCAGGCCGGGTCCTCGATGGGCCCTTCGTAGTGGTCTGCCATGCCGATGGCATAGGCCGGCATGTTGTTCATGAAGAAGTTGGCGAAGTGCTCGGCCGCGATGACGATCACGGCGTCGGGCCGCGCCGCCTCCAGCCGTGCGCCCATGTCGCGGAAGGCGGCATGGAAGGCATCCCGGGTGGCCGGATCGGCCAGGTGTGCGCGGCCCGTGATGCCGGGCGCGTGGCTGCAAACGCCTGCAAATACCAGACTCATCTCAAACTCCTGCGATCTTTTCGTTGGTGGCTGTCGTCATCGCGTAGACGCCCGCGCGCACCGGTCCGTGCTTTTGCACGCCGTCGCG
Source organism: Delftia tsuruhatensis NBRC 16741 (assembly GCF_001571325.1). Taxonomy (GTDB): domain Bacteria; phylum Pseudomonadota; class Gammaproteobacteria; order Burkholderiales; family Burkholderiaceae_C; genus Comamonas; species Comamonas tsuruhatensis. Next base: position 31,524 of record NZ_BCTO01000017.1, on the reverse strand, counting down.
CATGGCCTGCAGGTAGTCGGCCCAGGGCATGCCCAGCAGCGGCGCGAAGTGCATCAGCAACTGGCCGTTGCAGCCCAGCACGTAGAGCTTGCCGATGTCGCCGTGGAACATGGCTTCGTACTCCTCGGGCTCCAGCGCGTACTCGGCCAGCAGCGCGGCGCGGTCCTCGGCAAAGCGCCGCTGCACCTCGGGCTCGCGGTTGAGCTGGAACAGGAATTTCTGCATGGTGTACAGGCTCATGGCGTCTCCCGGTGGCTCGGCCTCAACCCAGCGTGATGTTGGCGCGGCGGATGATGGCTTCGTACTTGGCGATTTCGCTGGTGACGAAGGCCGCGAACTGCTGCGCCGTGCCGGCCTGCGAGACGATGCCGCCGCGCGCGAAGGCGTCCACCACGGCGGGCTCGGCCAGGGCCTTGACCACGGCGGCATTGATACGCTGCACCAGCGCATCGGGCGTGGCGCCGGGTGCCAGCAGACCCTGCCAGGAGTTGGATTCCAGCGCCACGCCCTGCTCGGCCAGCGTGGGCACCTGGGGAGCGAACTGCGAGCGCTGGCGCGTGGCCATGCCCAGTGCCACCAGCTTGCCGCTTTGCACATGGCCACGGAACTCGGGCCAGTTGCCGAACATCACGTCCACCTGGCCGCCCAGCAGGTCGGCCAGCGCCGGGCCCTGGCCCTTGTAGGGGATGTGGACCATGTCGATGCCCATCTCCTGGCACAGCAGCGCGCCCGACAGATGGGCCGAGGTGCCGTTGCCGAACGAGGCATAGCTGAGCTCGCCGGGCTTGGCCTTGGCGCGGCTGCGCAGATCGGCCAGCGTCTTCAGGCCGCTGCCCGGGTGGGTGGCCAGCACATGCTCGGACAGGCCCATCAGCGCCACGGGCTTGAGGTCGCGCGTGGTGTCGTAGGGCAGGTTCTTCACCAGCGTCTTGTTGGCCGTGAAGCTGTTGGCCACGCACACCAGGGTGTAGCCGTCGGCCGGCTGCTTGGACACATAGTCCACGCCGATCACCGTGCCCGCGCCGGGCTTGTTCTCCACGATCACAGGCTGGCCCAGGGACTTGCCCAGCTCGGTGCCCACCAGGCGCGCCACCAGGTCGGTGGTGCCGCCCGGCGTGAAGGGCACGATGATGCGCAGCGGCTTTGCGGGCCAGGTGCCGGCCGGGCTACCGGGCTGTGCCTGGGAAAGGCCCGGGAGCATCAGCGCTGCGGCCGTGGTGGCTGCGGTGGATTGCAGGAAATGGCGGCGTTGCATGTCTTGTCTCCTCGGTTCTCTTTGTCGTTGTCGCTGGTCGCCCGTTCAGACGCCCCAGTGCGGAATATGGTGCGAGCCCAGCGAGACGGCCACGTTCTTGGGCTCGCAGAAGACTTCGTAGCTCCAGCTGCCGCCCTCGCGGCCCGTGCCCGAGGCCTTGGTGCCGCCGAAGGGCTGGCGCAGGTCACGCACGTTCTGGCTGTTGACGAAGCACATGCCGGCCTCGATGGCGGCGGCCACGCGGTGGGCGCGGCCCACGCTCTCGGTCCAGACGTAGCTGGACAGGCCGTACTGGATGTCGTTGGCCAGGCGCACGGCCTCGGCCTCGTCGCTGAAGGGGATGATGCAGGCCACGGGGCCGAAGATCTCGTCCTGGGCGATCTGCATGCGGTTGTCCACGTCGGCAAACACCGTGGGCAGCACGTAGTTGCCCTTGCGCACGCGCTCGGACAGCACGGGCGCATCCAGGCCGCCGCACAGCATGCTGGCGCCTTCCTTCTGGCCCAGTTCGATGTAGTGGCGCACCTTGGCCAGGTGGCTGGCGCTGATCATGGGGCCGACGATGGTGGATTCGTCCAGCGGGTCGCCCACGGTGATCTTCCTGGCGCGCTCCACGAAGCGGTCCACGAACTTCGCGTAGATGCCCTTTTGCACCAGGATGCGGCTGCCGGCCGTGCAGCGCTCGCCGTTGTTGGAGAAGATCATGAACACGGCCGCATCCAGCGCGCGCTCGAAGTCGGCGTCGTCAAAGATCACGAAGGGGCTCTTGCCGCCCAGCTCCATGCTGAATTTCTTGAGGCCGGCGGCCTGCACGATGCGGTTGCCGGTCTGGGTCGAGCCCGTGAACGAGACGGCGCGCACATCGCGGTGGCGCACCAGGGGCTCGCCCGCGTCCTTGCCGTAGCCGTGCACCAGGTTGAGCACGCCGGGCGGAATGCCGGCCTCCAGCGCCAGCTCGCCCAGGCGCGCGGCCGTCATGGGCGACAGCTCGCTCATCTTGAGCACGGCCGTGTTGCCGAAGGCCAGGCAGGGCGCCACCTTCCAGGTGGCCGTCATGAAGGGCACGTTCCAGGGCGAGATCAGCGCGCACACGCCCACGGGATGGAACAGGGTGTAGTTCAGGTGCGTGGGCGTGGGATAGGTGTGGCCGTCCACGCGCGTGCACATCTCGGCAAAGTAGTAGAAGTTGTCGGCCGCGCGCGGCACCAGCTGCTTGCCCGTCTGGGCGATGACCTGGCCGCAGTCGTTGGTCTCGGTCTGCGCGATCTCGGGCACATGGCGGGCGATCAGGTCGCCCAGCTTGCGCACGAGCTTGGCGCGTTCGGTGGCGGGCGTGTTGGCCCATTTCGGGAAGGCGTTCTTCGCGGCGGCAACGGCGGCCTGCACCTCGGCCTCGCCGCCTGCGGCGACCTCGGCCAGCACCTCCTGGGTGGCGGGGTTGACGGTCTCGAAATAGTCCTTGCCGGCGACGGCCTTGCCGTCGATCAGGTGGTCAATGCGCATGGGGATTCCTTGGCGTGTGCGGTGGGTTCAGGAGGCGGCCGGCGCGTCGCCGACGATGGTGTTGACCAGGCGGCCCAGGCCTTCGATCTCGGTGACGATCTCGTCGCCCACGCGGGAGTCGGCCACGCCGTCGGGCGTGCCGGTGAGGATGAGGTCGCCGGGGTTCAGCGTCATGAAGCCCGACAGGTGGGCGATCAGCGAGGGGATGTCATGCACCATGTCGCGCGTGCTGCCGTCCTGCTTGAGCTCGCCGTTGACCCAGCTGCGCAGGCGCAGGTTCATGGGGTCGGGCACATCGGCCGCATCGACGAACCATGGGCCCACCGGCGTGGCGCCGTCGCGGTTCTTCACGCGCAGGTTGGGCCGGTAGAAGTTCTCCAGGTAGTCGCGTATGGCGTAGTCGTTGGCCGTGCAGTAGCCGGCGACCACGCCGTAGGCGTCTTCGCGGCGCACGTTGCGGCAGGTCTGGCCGATGACCACGCCCAGCTCGCACTCGAAGTGCATGTAGGCCACGTCGGCGGGCCGGTACGTGCGGCCGTGGTGGCCGTTCAGCGTGTTCGGGCCCTTGAGGAAGACCAGCGGTTCCTCGGGCGCCTTGTTGAAGGCGATTTCCTTGGCATGGTCCGCATAGTTCAGGCCCAGCGCGAAGACCGTGCCGAACTGCAGCGGCGGCAGCCACTGCACGGCGGTCTCCGCCACCAGGCGGCCATCGGGCAACTGCACCTGTCCGTGCGGGCCTTCGGTGACCTGCAGGCTCTGTCCTTCGAAGATGACGCGTCCGTGCTTCATGCTGCTGCTCCCTGCTCTGCCACCACCGAATGCGTGAGCCGGCCCAGGCCGGGCACCTCGATGACCACGCGGTCCCCGGGCCGCGCCAGCGGCGCGCCTTCGCCCGGGCCCAGCAGCAGCACGTCGCCGGGCGACAGCGTCATGAATTCGGTCACGTCGGCCAGCAGCCTTGCGGGCGGGCGCACCAGATCGGCAAAACCGCGCTGCCAGACCTGTTCACCATTGATGGACACCGTGAGCATGGCCGCCTGTGCGTCAAAGCCTGTGCCGCGAACGAGGGCGCCCAGCGGGCAGAAACCGTCGCGGCAGCGCTGGCGGATGGCGGGGCGGTAGTAGTTCTCGTGCGGCAGCGTGAGGTCGCTGGCGATCAGCCAGCCGGCCACATGGTCCAGGGCCGTTGCTTCGCTGACGCGCGTGGCGCTGCGGCCGATCACCAGGCCGATGCTGGCATCGACGCGGACCTCGCCGGGATCGGCCGGCACGGCCACCGCAGCGCCATCGCGCGCCCAGGTGTTGCGCGGCTTGAGGTAGAGCACGGGGGCGCACGGAGCGGCCTTGTAGGGCGCGCTGTCGAACTGCGGCGACAGGCGCTGCACGGTGACCTGCTGGTTGAGCAGCGTGCCGTAGACCGTGCCCAGCGCAAGGCCGTCATCCAGGAGAAAGGGCTGAATCTGCATGGTGTGGATTTAGTTAACGTGGTAATTATTGTTTTTGCAACAAGCCCCGTCAACACGGTGGATTCAGGGTTTTCCCAGGCCGCAGCAAAAAGCCCCTGCGCGGCGAACCGTGCAGGGGCTTGAAGGGGGTACCGGGCGCTGCTGGTGCTGGCCGGTGCTGGCGTCAGCCGCGGCGGCGGCGCAGTGCGGCGATGCCGCCCAGGGCCAGCGCCAGCAGCGCCTGGGCCAGTGTGGACAGGCCGGGCACGGGGGTGGCCGTGGCGCCGGGCGGCAGGGCCGCAGGCGCGGCCACCGCCACGGGGTCCACGATGACGCCGTTGACGGCCAGGTCGCTGTCGCCCGTCTGCCCGTCGGTGATGTCGAAGCTCACCGAGCGGCGGTCGGGTGCGAAGCGGTAGGCCGAGGCGCTCAGCTCATACCAGTGCGCCGTGGGCGTGGCGGCCGTGGGACCGTACTTCCAGAGCGTGGCCTGGGCGGGTGCGGCTTCAGGCAGGTCCATGCGGATGGTGGCCATGGAGCCCGGTGTGCCGCCCATGAGCACGAAGCTCAGGCTGCCGTAGGGCAGGCGCAGGTTGCCCGGCAGCGGGCTTTGCGAGGGCGCGGGCTGAAAGCCTGCCGAGTTCGAGGCGAACTGCCATTGGTCTGCACCCACATTGCCCGTGCCGTTGCTGACACCTGCCGTGTTGCTGCCCGTGCCGATCTGCGTGCCGATGGGCACGGGCTTGCTCAGGGCCAGCACAGCCGGCGCGCTGGCCGTGCCCGATGCCGGCAGGTTGACCGCATGCACGCGGTAGCTCACGGCAGGGTCCAGGCCGGTGAAGGACAGCGTGGCAGCGGTATTGGCCGCGGTGCTGACCGTGTTGCTGGCAGGGGCCGGCAGGCCGGCGGCATCCAGGCCGGCCATGACCTGTTCCCAGCTGGGGACGGGCGCATTGGCGGGCAGGGCCACGGCGCGCAGGCTGCCGCCCACGCTGGGCGTGGCCTGGACCACGGCCGATGTCTGGTCCACTGCCTGGGCGGACAGGGCCACGGTGGACAGCGCCGGCACCGCCAGGCTGTCCAGGCGCGCCTTTTTCCAGGCTGCATGGGGCAGGTCCTTGGCCACGGTGCCATCGCCGTAGAAATCGGCATCGCCGCAGTCGCTGAGGATGTCCACGCTGCCGCCCGCGTCCAGGCTGGCGGGCATGGCGCCTATGCCTTCGGCCGAGCAGGCGGTGTGGGGTGCGGTGATGGCGGCCAGGTCGGCAGCGCGCGGTCGCAGGTTCAGGGCCAGGCCTGCGCCGTTCACGCGGCCATCCCAGGAGTAGAGCTGGAAGTTGCGCGGCGCGGTGCCCGTGGCGCTGGCCGAGGGGCCGGCAATGATCAGGTACTCGCCCGCCGCGTTCTTGCGGATTTCGCGGATGCCGCGGCCGCCCAGGTCCAGGCGAATCGGCGGGCCCATGGACGCGCTGCCCTTGCTGCCGCCATCGGCCGCAGGCAGGGCCGCGAAGTTGGTCACGGGCACGATCAGCGCATGCGTGCGGCCCGTGGCGTCGTCGGCCGTGACGGCGGGCGCGCCCGGCGCCGGCACCAGCGGCGCGCGAAAGCCCAGCCATGCGGCGGAGTCGTCGGGGCTGGTGGACATGCCTTCGATGGAAAAACCGCTCATCGTCTCGGCCTCGGGCGCCTTGGTGGCACCTCCGTCCGAGCTGGCCACCAGGCCCAGATAGTTGGCGGCAAGGCCGTCATGCGCGGCCGCGTCCCAGCTGCGCAGGTCCTCGCGCAGCCAGCGGTAGTAGCCACTGGCGGTCAGCGCCGTGGAGGCGCCGGAGCCGGTCACATCCATCGCCGCCAGGCGCCAGCGGTCGGTGCGCGACTTGCCGCTCTTGTTGTTGGAGTGCGAGCCCGCCACGTACACGCGGCTGCCCAGGGCAAAGCTGGCCTCGATGTCCATTTCCTCGTCGCTCTTGCAGCTGTCTAGGCCCGTGAGGCCGGGGGCGGTGCAGGCGGCGGCATCGGCCAGGCCGAGCGCGGTCCTGTCCAGCATCAGCGGCTTGACGGGCAGCCCGCCGGCCGGGCCATAGGCCGAGAAGGAGTTGCCGGCCGGCAGCGCATTGCCCGAGGCATCCTGGGCAGGCGCCTCGTCGTCGCCCACCAGCATGGTGGCGGCATCGATGACGATGGCCGTCGATGCGTCCGAGCGCCCGGCCAGCCAGCGCGGGCTGGTGTTGGCTGCGGTGTTGGCCGAGGCCGCGTACTTGATGGTGCGGCTGACGGAGGCGCCGCCCGCGTTGGTCAGCGTGACGGTGATGTCGGCATAGCCCACGCCCGTGGGCGTGATCCTGAGCACGGCGTTGCCGGCCTGGTTGGACGCGGCCAGGCCGGCGTCGGCCACCACGGCCTGGTTGCTCGAACGCGCAGTGACCTGTACGCCGCCAGCGCCCCCCGCATCCTGCACCGTGAAGCCGATGCCTGCCGAGGCCAGCGGGTCGTTGGCGTCGCCGACCACGCCGGAAAACGCGGTCAGTTCGGGCAGCGAGGCCGTCGGCGGGGCCGAGGCCATGAAAGGCACGCTCACTGCAGCCGTGCTCCCGCCGAGGCCGTTGACGGCGCGCACGCGCAGCGTATAGCTGCCGGGCTGCAGGCCTTCCAGCGCCTGGCTGTTGCCCAGGGCCACGGCCGTGGAGGCTACCGATGCAAAGCTGTCCTGCGACAGCTCCACCACGTAGTAGGCGGCGCCCGGCACGGCGTCCCAGGCGGCCGTCACGCGGTTGCCGGCCGGGGTGGCCGCCAGGTTGGAGGGGGCGGGGGGCACGGTCGCCGGCACGGTCTCCAGCGGGGCCCAGGCCACGCCATAGAACACGCCGTCCTGCGGCGCAGCGATGGACTCGGCCGTGCCCGACAGCGTGCCGGCGTAGCCGCCGTGATCGAAGGCGCGGTACAGGCGGCCCGTGGTGTCGGTGGCCATCAGCATCACATTGCCGCCGCCGGTATCGAAGGCGGCCAGGCCGTGGACCTTGGACAGGCCGGCAATGGAGCCTGCGGGCTGCCAGCTGGTGCCGTCCATCGAGAGGCGGAATTTCCGGATGGCGCCGGTATCGTTGTCCGCCACGTAGACGGTGTTCGCCAGGGCGGGGCCGCCATCGAGTTGCAGGAAGGCGATGCCGCGGTAGGTGGAGGGCGTCAGGCCCGCCAGGGGCAGGGCCGTCTGGATGCCCGTGGTCGGCAAATTCGTGCCGATCTGGTTGAGCGAGCCTCCGTTGATGGCGGCGATCAACTGGCCGCCGGCGACCGCCAGGCCCTGGACATTGCTGCTGTTCAGTTGGGAGATGCCCGTGCCATCGGCAGCCACGTGCCAGATGCCATTGTTGGCCGTGGCCGTACCCTTGCCGCTGGCCCAGACGGCGCCGCAGTCGCTGCTGGCTGCACCGCGGATGGTGTCCTTGCTGAAGGCCGTGGTGCCGAGCGCGCGCAGGCTTTTCACGTCGGAGTCGAACCCCACCACGGCCACGGCGCGCGGGGCCGCCGCTGCCGTGACGCCGTTGGGCTCGGTGCCGCCGGTGGCCACGGCATAGCCGGGAACCACCAGGCACAGGCCATTGTCCGAGCGGTTGAGCAGGCCTTCCGAGCCCTTGCTGCTGGCCGTCAGCGGCGTCGCTCCGCCTGACAGCGGCAGCGATTGCACCAGCGTGCCGTCCACGCGGTACTCATCCAGGAACACGGGCAGCGCGCCTGTGCCCGTGCCCACGCGGTAGGCCACCAGGTTGCCCGGGGTGAAGGGCGCGGACCATGCAGCGCCACACAGGGCCAGGCAGGCCGTTGCAATCGCCTTGTGCCGCCAATCCAAAGTACTCGCGCGCATGCTCACCATCCCCCTGTGTGACAAATCGCGCGACTGTAAGAGGCGGCTGTGACAGCCCGGTGACGGCAGGCCCGCAGGACGGTGGGAAGGCACCATGCAAAAAAAGACGGCTCCCTCAGGGGAGCCGTCCTTGCCTCATTGCGCCGTGATGCCCGCGCTTTGCTTTTTCTGGTTATGGGCGCTGCGTGTGCACGGGGCAGCGTATCGAGCGGTCGATCAGCGGATCAGCAGCACAGGCACCTGGCTGCCGGCCAGCACCTGGGTGCTGACCGAGCCCATGACCAGGCGGCCCAGCGTGCCGTGGCCATGCGTGCCCATGACCAGAAGGTCGAACTTGCCTTCTTCGGCCGCCTTGATGATGGAGTCGGCAATCGGGCCGACCTTGCTCAGGCGGGCTGCCTGCACGCCGTGCTCGGCCAGGTAGCTGCACACGGGGTCCAGCACCTTGGTCGACTCCTCGGCGTAGTACTCGTCCACCACGTCCTTGCCCAGGGCGGCGCGCGCGCGGGCCGGCAGCTGGGGCTGGACGGTGATGGCGCTGTAGCTGTGGGCCGAACCCAGGATCTCCGGGTGCGAGGTCAGGTAGGCCAGCATCTTCTGGGTGTAGGGGCTGCCATCGACAGCGAGCAGGATGTTCATGAAGGTCCTCCTTGGATATGGCCCGAGACTAAGCCCAAGCCGGGGTGGAGTGCTTGATCCAGGTCAAGCACGGGCCGGTGCCTCTGCCGCCCCTGCGGTCGCATGCACCGGCAACTCGATGGTAGAGCGCGGCGAAAACCCCTCCTGCTCGCCCTTGCGCGCGTAGCCCAGCGGGTTGGCCACCACGCGGCAGCGCCAGGCGCTGCCATCGCCGCGCAGGCCCTCGGCCACATAGTCGCTGGGCGAATGCAGGTGGCCGTGCAGCCACAGATCGGCAAAGGGCAGCAGTTCATCCAGCACGTTGCAAAAGCCGGCCGTGCCCGGCACCAGGCCGTAGCGCGGGTCGGCGCTGCGCAGGCTGGGCGCGAAATGCGTGACGGCCACCGTGGGGCCATCGAAGGGCCTGGCCAGCGCCTGGCGCAGCCATTGCTGGCAGACCAGCGACTGCTCGCGCATGGGCTCGGCCAGGAAGGGCTCGCCGTCGCGCGTGCCGCCGGTCTTTTGCAGGTAGAAATTGGCGGCGCGAAAGGCCTTCTCGCGCAGCTTGAGCAGCCGGGCCAGATCGGTCACGCCTTCATGCATGGACATGGCGTCGTAGTCGCTCCACAGCGTGGTGCCCACGAAGCGCACGCCGTCCAGCACGGCCGTCTCGCGCTCCAGCCAGACCATGCCCATGCGCTCGCAGGTGGCACGCAGGCGGGCGTGGGCGGCGTCGAAGTCCTGCATGTCGTACTCATGGTTGCCCGGCACGAAGATCACGGGGCAGGGCCAGCCCGCGTACTGGGGCAGGGGAGAGAAGCGCTCCAGCCCGAAATCCTGGCCCGGCAGCAGGCTGCCGCTCTGGTAGGAGCCTATGTCGCCGGCCAGCACCAGCACGTCGGCATCGGGTGCGGGCTCGGCGATGAAATGCGGATGGGCCTCGAGGTGCAGGTCGGACAGCAGCTGGATCTTCATGCGGCCAAGTGTAGAACCTGCGCTGGCGCGGGCGCCCCGCAAACGGCGCTCAGGTGTGCGGGAAGGTCGCCTCTGCAGAGCGCGTGAGCGTGCGCAGCAGCCAGTCGTAGGCCTGAGGATGCTGGCCGCGCCGGCGCCACAGCGCGTCCACATGCACGGGCTGCACGTCGAAGGGCAGCTCGCGCAGCACCAGCTTGTCGGCCATGCCGGTCACGGGCACGAAGTGGCGCGGCAATATGGTCAGCAGGTTGGAGGTCATGACCACGCGCCCGGCCGTGAAGAACTGGTTGACGGTAAGCACCACCTGGCGCGTGCGGCCCAGCGAGGCCAGGGCCTCGTCGATGAAGCCGAAGGAGCGGCCCGAGAAGCTCACCAGCATGTGGCGCGCCGCGCAGTAGTTGTCCAGCGTCAGCGGCACATCGGCCAGCGGATGGCCCTGGCGCATCACGCACAGGTACTCGCCTTCATACAGGCGCCGGCTGTCGAAGGCCACCAGGGCGCCCGACTGCGCGCGCGCCGTCAGGTCGGCCAGCGCGGCGGGGAAGTAGCCCACGGCCATGTCGGCCTCGCCGGCCTCCAGCAGGCTGCGCGGGTCGCGCGTGGTCAGCGGCAGCACGCGGATGCCGATGCCGGGCGCCTCGCGCTCCAGCAGGCTGAACATGGGAGGAATCAGCGTGGCGGCCGTGGCGTCGGCCATGGCCAGCACAAAGGTGGCGGTGGCGGTGGATGGGTGGAATTCGCCTGGCGTCAGCGTGTCCTGCAGCTGCTGCAGCGCCTCGCGGATCACGGGCCACAGCGCCAGCGCGCGCGGCGTGGGCTCCACGCCCTGGCCCTGGCGCACCAGGAGCTCGTCGCCCAGCGCCTCGCGCAGGCGGCGCAGCGCATTGCTCACGGCCGGCTGGGTGATGGCCAGCTTGTGGGCCGCCCGCGTGAGGCTGCGCTCCGCCATCACCTCGTCGAAGACGCGCAGCAGGTTCAGATCCAGTGAGCGGAAGTTCAGGGCAGACATGGCGGCGGGCGCTGAGTCATCACTGGTGTGAATGCTACAGATTCAAGATATAAATTTGAAGAGCTCTAGGGTAAACCCTATAGTTACACCTAGTCGCCCGCCACGCCGTCAAAAGCGGCCATTTAACTGGGTTTATCTGCCATGAGCAACTTCATTTACAACTCCTACTGTGTCGAGCACCCTGGTGTGGTGCATGTCTATCAAGCCGCCGACGACCGCAAGAGCGCCGTCAAGCGTTTCTCCGGCAAGCGCGGCGCCAGCGCCCTGCTGCTCGCTGCCCTGGTGGCCGCGCTGATGGTGGTGGTCAACGAGGTCGCCCACAACTGGACCGACGGCCACATGCTGGGCGCCTGGGTCGTGCTGTGGGTTGCCGCCTTCATGGGCCTGGCCCTGTTCTCCGCCCCCGCCCGCCGCGCCGCCATGATGGCCCGTGCCGGCTACCGCGCCTGGACCGAGAGCCGCCAGCAGGCCGCCGCTGACGAGCGCATCTGGAACGCCGCCCTGCAGGACGCCCGCCTGATGGCCGACCTGGCCCGCGCCATGGATAGGCAAGGTAGCTGATCTCTGCCTGGGGCGCCTTGCGGCGCTCCTCCAAAAAAAGCCGCTGCCCACAAGGCGCGGCTTTTTTGTTGTCTGGGGGCGTCGTTGAAACGCCACAAAAAAAGCCTCGCACTGCGAGGCTTTTTCCATGGGTCGAGAGCTACTCAGGGATTCATTGTTCTGTGCATCTTCCACAGTCCATGAAACGGGCGCTGCCCAAAGCAAGGGGCACCGAGGAAGGGCCTACGCCGGCCGCGCCGCCCCGCACCGAGGGTGCCGTCCCCCCCGCGAAGCGAGAGGGGGAAGCGGCGTAGCCGCTCAGGGGGAGCTTTATGTCCCCAGGCGCTTTTCCAGTTCGGCCTTGGTCACCAGCAGCTCCTGGGGCAGCTTGTGGGCCAGCTTGTCGAAGTGCTCGGTGTGCAGCTGCATTTCCTCGGCCCAGGCGGCCTTGTCGATGCTGGTCACGCTGGCGAACTGGTCGGCGGAGAAGTCCAGGCCGGTCCAGTTGATCTCGGCGTACTGGGGCGCAATGCCGAAGGCGGTCTGCTCGCCCTGTGCCTGACCTTCGAGGCGGTCGATCATCCACTTGAGCACGCGCATGTTCTCGCCGTAGCCGGGCCAGACGAACTTGCCGTCGGCATTCTTGCGGAACCAGTTGGTGGTGAAGATCTTGGGCAGGGCCGCGCCCTGGGCCTGGATCTTGGCGCCCAGCGTGAGCCAGTGCTGGAAGTAGTCGCTCATGTTGTAGCCGGCAAACGGCAGCATGGCGAAGGGGTCGCGGCGCACCACGCCCTGGGCGCCGAAGGCGGCGGCCGTGGTTTCCGAGCCCATGGTGGCGGCCATGTAGACGCCTTCGGTCCAGTTGCGGGCCTCGGTCACCAGCGGCACGGTGGTGGAGCGGCGGCCGCCGAAGATGATGGCGTCGATCTTCACGCCCTTGGGATCGTCCCAGGCTTCGTCCAGCGCGGGGTTGTTGGTCGCGGCCACGGTGAAGCGGGCGTTGGGGTGGGCGGCCTTGGCGCCGGTCTCGCGGGCGATCTGGGGCGTCCAGTCCTTGCCTTGCCAGTCGATCAGGTGATCGGGCAGCTTGCCGGTGTCCTTGTCCATGCCTTCCCACCACACGTCGTTGTCGTCGGTCAGCGCGACGTTCGTGAAGATCACGTTCTTGTCGAGGCTGGCCATGCAGTTGGGGTTGGTGTGGTAGTTCGTGCCCGGGGCCACGCCGAAATAGCCGGCTTCGGGGTTGATCGCGCGCAGCGAGCCGTCGGCCTGGGGCTTGATCCAGGCGATGTCGTCGCCGATGGTGGTGACCTTCCAGCCTTCGAAGACCTTGGGCGGCACCAGCATGGAGAAGTTGGTCTTGCCGCAGGCGCTGGGGAAGGCCGCAGCCACGTGGTACTTCTTGCCTTCGGGGTTGGTCACGCCCAGGATGAGCATGTGCTCGGCCAGCCAGCCCTGGTCGCGGCCCATGGTGGAGGCGATGCGCAGCGCAAAGCACTTCTTGCCCAGCAGGGCGTTGCCGCCGTAGCCCGAGCCATAGCTCCAGATTTCGCGCGTCTCGGGGTAGTGGACGATGTACTTGGTCTTGTTGCAGGGCCAGCTGGTCTGGTCCTTCTCGCCTTCGGCCAGGGGCGCGCCCACGGTGTGCACGCAGGGCACGAACTCGCCTTCCACGCCGATCACGTCATACACGGCACGGCCCATGCGGGTCATGATCTTCATGTTGACGGCCACATAGGCGCTGTCGGACAGCTCCACGCCCACGTGGGCGATGGGCGAGCCCAGCGGGCCCATGGAGAAAGGCACCACATACATGGTGCGGCCGGCCATGCAGCCGTCGAACAGCGGCTGCAGCGTGGCGCGCATCTCGTTCGGGGCCATCCAGTTGTTGGTCGGGCCTGCGTCTTCCTTGTTGGCCGAGCAGATGTAGGTGCGGTCCTCGACGCGCGCCACATCGGACGGATCGGACCAGGCCAGGTAGCTGCCGGGGCGCTTGACGGGATCGAGCTTCTTGAAGGTGCCGGCATCGACGAGCTGCTGGCACAGCTGCTCGTATTCCTCCTGCGAGCCATCGCACCAATGGATTCTGGCGGGCTTGCACAGTGCGGCCATCTCGGCCACCCAGGCGATCAGGCGGCTGTTCTTGACATAGGCGGGGGCCTGGATGTTCAGGCCTTGCATGACGGGTGCGTTCATCGCGGAGCTTCCTTCAATTGAAAAAACCAGTTTTTCAAAGGGGACGCGCCTGCTGCACCGCGCCAACTTTGAGAAACGGGCTCTCGTTCAGTCGGCGCGCGAAGGAAGCTCTTCTCTGGGCGGCGAAGCGGCGCTGGCGGAAGCTGGCGGCGCACCGGCTGGGGATTCGATTCTAGGGAGCGGTCACGAATTTGTCAGCAAACGAATGGCAAAAACTATGCATTCTATGCATTGAAGTATGCAATATGAACGATGAAATTGCCTGTTGAAAAGGCAAGCAAAAAGCCCCGCAAAGCGGGGCCTGGTGCAGGGGCAGGAGGGCCGGATTCAGGCCATGTTGACGGCAATGAAGGCCAGCAGAAACATCAGCACGGCGCCTGCCAGGGGCAGGATGACAGGCATGTAGGGGACGACGGCCTCGGTGGCGTCTTCGGGGGCCGGCTGCTCGCCGTGGTGCGCTGCGGGATCGTGCGTCATGCAAAAGCTCCTGGCTTGCCAATGGGGATGCCTGATTCTAGGCAGGCCTGTCCCCTGGCGCCTTCGGGGAAAGCCATGACATCGGGCCTGCTAGACGGCATTGACCTGCATGCCTTCGGCCTGAAGGGCGGCTATGACCTCGTCGATATGGGCCTTGTTGCGCGTCTGCAGCACCAGCTCGATTTCCACGCTCTGCGCGGCCAGCATGGTGAAGGCGCGCTGGTGGTGGACTTCCTCGATATTGGCGCCCGCTGCAGCCACTGTGGCCGTGATGCGCGCCAGCACGCCGGGCACGTCGCGCGCGCTGACCTTGATGCGTGCCAGCCGCCCGGAGCGCACCATTCCGCGCCCGATGATGGCCGCCAGCAGCAGCGGATCGATATTGCCGCCCGACAGGATCATTCCCACCTTCTTGCCCGCAAAGCGCTGCGGATGGCGCAGCAGCGCGGCCAGGCCCGCGGCGCCCGCGCCCTCGACCAGGGTCTTCTCGATCTCCAGCAGCATGAGCACGGCCTGCTCGATATCGCCCTCATCGACCAGCAGCATGTCGTCCACCAGGCGTGCCACGACTTCCTGCGTGATCGCGCCGGGCTGGGTGACGGCAATGCCTTCGGCGATGGTCGAGGTGCCCATCGGCAGCTCGGCCTGGCGCACGGCATTGAACATGGACGGAAAGCGCTGGGTCTGCACGCCGATGATTTCGATGTCCGGGTTCAGCCCCTTGGCCGCCGTGGCCACGCCCGCGATCAGGCCGCCGCCGCCAATGGCCACGACCAGCAGGTCCAGATCCGGCTGTTCGGCCAGCATTTCCAGCGCCAGGGTGCCCTGGCCCGCCGCGATCTGCTCGTCGTCATAGGGATGGACAAAGCACAGGCCCTGCTGCTCGGCCAGCGCGTAGGCGTGCTGGCGCGCCTCGGCCAGGGAGTCGCCGTGCAGCACGACCTCGGCGCCGAAGCCGCGCGTGCGCTCCACCTTCACCCCCGGCGTGAAGCGCGGCATGACGATGACGGCACGCACCCCCAGGCGCTGCGCGTGGTAGGCCACGCCCTGGGCATGGTTGCCGGCGCTCATGGCGACCACGCCGCGTGCGCGCTCCTCGGGCGAGAGCTGGGCCAGCTTGTTGAGGGCGCCGCGTTCCTTGAACGAGGCCGTGAACTGCAGGTTCTCGAACTTGAGATACACCTGCGCGCCCGTGATCTGGGACAGCGTGCGCGATTCCACGCAGGGCGTTTCGAGCACGGCGCCGCGCAGGCGGCCGGCGGCGTTCTGGATGTCTTGGAGGCTGAGCATGGCGCATTGTGGCGCACACGCGGGCCTGCGCGCGCCAGGCCATGCAATGGATTCCCCGCAGCCAGCGTGGTGCAGGGGGCTTTCATAAAATAAGAATCATTCTTGTCTGTGGGGCGCGCACCGCTCCGGCTGGCCATGGCTTTCTCCTCTGTCCAAACACCTGCACGCCCTCCGCGCTGGCTGGGGCGGGGCACGCTGCGTGCCTGTGACTTCAGCGGGCCCGACTACCGCATCCTCGATGCCGAGGTCACGGCGCAGGATGCGCTGCTGGCCGGGCACCTGCAGGCCTGGCAGGTCCAGCCCGGCCTGTGGCTGCATGGCGTGGAAGCCCGCGACCTGCGCACCATGAGCACGCGTTCGCCGGCCGTGCCGGGCCTGCACATGGTCGTGCTGCTGGAGGGGTGCGTGGACGTGGCCTTCGGCAACCAGGGCCTGCAGCTGCAGGTGGCGCCCGCCAGCGCCGCCGGTGCCCAAGTGCAGGCCTGCGGGGCCGTCATCCACACGCGGCCCGGCGACATGTTCATGCGGCAGTGGCGGCGCGGCAAGTTCGAGCGCAAGCTCAGCATCACCGTGCAGCCGCAGTGGTTTGCCGCACAGACCCTGCCCATGGCGGCGCCGCCGCTGCTGCAGCACTGGATGGAGCAGCAATTGCTGGCCATACGGCCCTGGCAGCCCTCGCCGCGCGCCGTGGCGGTGGCCGAGCAGATCATCCAGCTGGCACGCGAGGGCTCGGCGCCCCTGCTGCTGGCCAGCCGCACGCTGGAGCTGGTGCACGAGGCCGTGCAGTCCCTCGAGGTGCCCGAGCCCGATCCGGCGCAGACCGTGCCGGGCGTGCTGGGCGTACGCGAGCACCGGCGCATGGCGCGCCTCAAGGCCCTGCTGGACAGCGGCGGCGACGGCTGCCGCACGCTGGCCGAGATCGCACGCGAAGTGGGCCTGAGCGCCAGTGCGCTGCAGCGCCAGTTCCGCCTGGCCTATGGCTCCAGCATCGACGAGTACCGGCGCGAGCAGCGGCTGGCGCGCGCCTGGGCCGCGCTGGAGCAGACGGGCTGCAGCGTGGCCGAGGTCGCACATGGGGCCGGCTATTCCAGCGCGGCCAACTTTTCCACGGCCTTCAAGCGCCGCTTCGGCATCTCTCCCAAGCTGGTGCGTGCCCGGGTCTGACGCCCGGCGGGCGTCTTTGGCGCGTGGCGCAAACATCGGCAGGCCTGCCGCAAAGCCTGCTTGCGCCAGGCGGTGCTGCAATCTGGCAAAAGAAAGGACATACGCGAATGACACAGCTGCAGGCGCGCACCTCGGTGCACATGGACAGGCCCGACGAAGCCATTGCCGCCATCGTCGGGCACATGCAGGAGCACGACATCACCGTGCGCCGCGAAGGCACGCGCTGGGTGGCCGACTACGAAGGCGGCCGGGGCCAGCTGTGGCTGGAGGGCCGGCAGGTGCATGCCGAGGTGGCCGCGCCCGGCGTGGAACTGCTGCAGGACATGAAGCTCATGCTGGCCCACCTGCTGCTGGAGGCCACGGGCGCCGCCGACGGCTCCCTGGCCTGGGAGGGTGACGGCGCCGCGCTGCAGCGCCCGCCGGCCTTCCGCGTGCTGCAGGTGCTGGCCGTGCACGACCTCACGCCGCACATGCGCCGCGTGCGCTTTGCCTGCGACGACATGGCGCGCTATGCGCAGGACACCCACATCCACGTCAAGCTGCTGTTCCCCCAGCCCGGCGTGACCGAGCCCGAATGGCCCACGCTGTCGGCCAGCGGCCTGCTGCGCCTGCCCGAGGGTGACATGCGCCTGGACATGCGCACGTACACCATGCGTGCGATGGGTGTGGATGGCGTGGACAGCGAGGCGGGCGGCGCCAACGGATGGATCGACGTGGACTTCGTGCTGCACGAGGACGCCGGCCCCGGGTCGGCCTGGGCCGCGCGCGCCCAGCCGGGCCAGCGCATCGGCATGACCGGCCCCGGCGGGCGCACGGCCACCCCGGCCGACTGGATGCTGCTGGCCGGCGACGACACCGGCCTGCCCGCCATGCTGCGCATTGCGGCCGCCCTGCCCGCGCACACGCGCGGCCATGTGTTTGCCGAAGTCCAGGGCCCGCAGGACGAGCAGCCCGTGCAGGCGCCCGAAGGCCTGCAATGGCACTGGCTGCACCGGGGCGCTGCCGAGGCCGGGACCACCACGCTGCTGATCGACGCGCTGCGCGCCGTGCGCTGGCCGGATGCGTTGGCCGGTCATCCCGCCAGCCGCTTCGTCTGGGCCGCTGGCGAGTTCGACACCGCCCAGGCCGTGCGCCAGTGGGCGCGCGAGGAGCGCGGGCTGGAAAAGCACGAGCAGCTGGTCGTGGCCTACTGGCGGCGGGGCATGAGCGAGTCGGATTTCAAGGCCGCGAAGTAGGCCGCCAAGTAGGCCGCCAAGTAGGCCGCGAAGCAGGCCACGCAGGAGGCCGGCGCCTCAGGGGGCGCTGCGCTCCTGACGCAGCAGAAACTTCTGCAGCTTGCCTGTGGGCGTGCGCGGCAGGCTGGCCGCAAAGACGAATTCACGCGGGATCTTGTAGCGCGCCAGCCTGTCGGCCAGGAACTGCTGCAGTGCCTCGGCCTCCGGCGCGGCCTCGCCGCGCGTCACCACGTGGGCGACGACGGTCTCGCCCCATTCGGGGTGGGGCCGGCCCACGACGGCGACGTCGGCGACCTGGGGATGGGCCGAGATCGCATCCTCCACCTCCTTGGAATACACGTTCTCGCCCCCTGTGATGACCATGTCCTTGGTCCGGTCCACGATGAAGAGATAGCCCGCGCCGTCCAGGCGCGCAAGATCGCCCGTGCGGTACCAGCCGCCGGGCGCGAAGGCGGCGGCCGTGGCCTGGGCGTCGTGCAGATAACCGTCCATCACGCTGCCGGTGCGCAGCCAGATCTCGCCGGTGTCGCCCGGGCCGGCATCCTCGCCGTCGTCGCGCACCACGCGCATGTCCACGCCGGGCAAGGCCACGCGGCCTATGGAGCCTGCGCGCTCCACCTGCTCCTCGGGGTAGAGCGTGGTGCCCGTGGGGCCGGTCTCGGTCATGCCGTAGACCTGGTAGAAGCGGTCGCTGCGGTAGGCCGTGGCCAGCTTGCGCGCCATGTCGGCACCGATGGGGCCGCCGCCGTAGACCCAGGCGCGCACGCTGCTCAGGTCGTAGCGGGCAAAGTCGGGCAGCATCTGCAGCGGCGCGAAGTAGGAGACGGGGGCGCCGAAGTACAGCGTCACGCCCTCGTCCTGCACGGCCTGCAGGAAATGCTGCGGGTGGTACTCGCGCAGCAGCACCACGGTGCCGCCCATGTACAGCGTGCCGCCAAACCAGTTGTTGAGCGGCGAGGAATGCCAGATGGGCATGGCCATCAGCGTGCGTTCCTCGCGCGTGATGGACAGGCCCAGCGCGGCCGTGATCGCCGCCAGCGTGACGGCGCGATGGCTCAGCAGGCAGCCCTTGGGCCGGCCCGTGGTGCCGGAGGTGTAGAGCACCTGGGCGATGTCGCCATCGGCGGGCCGCGCGCCTTCCAGGGGCCTGGCGGCCGCCACCAGCGTGTCCCAGTCCTGGACACCCGGGACGGCCTCTTGCGCCTCGGTCACAAGGCGGGCGCAGGGGTGTGGCGCGGCGGCGACCACGGGCGCGAGTGCGGCGTCAAACACCAGGGCCTTGCACTGTGCGTGGCCGAGGATGTACTGCAGCTCGGGCGCCTGCAGCTTGTGGTTGACGGGCACCAGCGCGGCGCCCAGGCGCCAGGCGCCGAACAGGGCTTCGACAAAGCCCGGCGTGTTCAGGCACATCAGGGCCACGGTATCGCCCCGGCCCACGCCCTGGGCCTGGAGGACGGCGGCCGCGCGCTGCGAGCGCCGCTGCATGTCGGCATAGCTGATGGAGGCGCCGCGGTCGCGCAGAAAGGCCTTGGCAGGCGTCTTGCGCACGGCGCTGTCGAAGGCGTCGAGCAGGTTCATGTCTTGTCTCCTTGTGCTTTGTTGTGTGGTGGGCCGGCGGCCACTTCAGGCGGGCAGCGCGCGCTGCAGGATGGCGGCAATGTCCAGGCCTGCGGGATCGAAGGCGCCCGCCACCATGGCGCCCTGCTGCGCGCCCAGGCGCGTGGCGATGAAGCCGTCGGCCATGGCGGGCGGCGCATGGCGGCGCAGCAGGCAGGCCTGGGCCAGCAGCACCAGGTCCTGCACCAGGCGGCGTGCCTGGGCCTCGAGCTGGTCAGGCGGGCCGGACAGGCGCCGGGCCAGCGACTGCGCCTGCTGCAGCAGCGCGGGCTCGCCCGCCGCCGTGTCGATCAGGTCCTGCAGCAGCAGCTGCGCGCCGTCGGGCTCGCGCGAGATGGCGCGCAGCACGTCCAGGCACATGACGTTGCCCGAGCCTTCCCAGATCGAGTTCACGGGCGCCTCGCGGAACAGGCGCGCCATCACGCCCGTGTCCACATAGCCGTTGCCGCCCAGCACCTCCATGGCCTCGCCCGTCAACTCCACGCCGCGCTTGCAGACCCAGAACTTGGCCGCCGGCGTCATGATGCGTTTCCAGGCGCGTTCCAGCGGATCACCCTCGTCGCCTCCACGCTCATAGGCCTGGGCCAGGCGCATGGCGATCTGCAGCGCGGCCTCGCTCTCCAGCGCCAGGTCGGCAAGCACGCTGCGCATCAGCGGCTGCTCGGCCAGCCGCTTGCCGAAGACGCTGCGCCGGCGCGCATAGGCCAGGGCCTGCACCGTGGCCGAGCGCAGGATGGCGGCGCTGCCCAGCACGCAGTTCAGGCGCGTGTAGGTGGCCATCTCGATGATGGTGGGAATGCCCCGGCCTTCCTCGCCCATCAGGATGCCCCAGGCGTCCTCGAACTCCACCTCGCTGCTGGAGTTGCTGCGGTTGCCGACCTTGTCCTTCAGGCGCTGCACGCGCACCGCATTCTTTGTGCCGTCGGGGCGCCAGCGCGGTACGTAGAAGCAGGCCTGCCCACCGCCTTCCCCCATGCGCGCCACCACCAGGTGGGCATCGCACATGGGGGCCGAGAAGAACCACTTGTGGCCGCGCAGCAGGTACTCGCCGCCGCGCCCGCCGGCGTGCACCGGCATGGCCACCGTGGTGTTGGCGCGCACGTCGGAGCCGCCCTGCTTCTCGGTCATGCCCATGCCCAGCCACATCGATGCCTTGTCGGCTACGGGCAGGTCGCGCGGATCGTATTCGTGGCTGAACAGCTTGCCCTGCAGCTGCTGCCACAGCGCCGGTTCCTTTTGCAGCAGCGGGATGGCGGCCGTGGTCATGGTGGCCGGGCACAGCGTGCCCTGTTCGACCTGGCCGTGCAGGTAGAAACCTGCGGCCCAGGCGCTCCAGCGGCCCGCGCTGCTGTCCTCGAAGGGCAGGGAGATCAGCCCCTGCTGCCGGTATAGTCCCAGCAGCGTGTGCCAGCTCGGGTGGAACTCCACGGCGTCGATGATGCGGCCGCGTGCGTCGAAGCGGTGCAGCTCGGGCGTGTGGCGGTTGGCCTGCTCGGCCAGCTCCCAGGTGGCGCGCTCGCCCAGCTGCTGCGCATAGCGCGACAGCGAAGGGATGTGGCGCGCAGCGCCGCTGCGCTGAAGGGCCTCGGCCAGGGCGGGGTCGGCCTCCAGCAGGTTGAAGTCGGTGAGTTCGTCGACCTGGTTCAGGACGTCGTGCG
Organism: Delftia tsuruhatensis NBRC 16741; assembly: GCF_001571325.1. Lineage (GTDB taxonomy): Bacteria > Pseudomonadota > Gammaproteobacteria > Burkholderiales > Burkholderiaceae_C > Comamonas > Comamonas tsuruhatensis. Next base: position 10,680 of record NZ_BCTO01000017.1, on the reverse strand, counting down.
TGTTCCAGGTGTGCCGTGTCTGCAAAGTTTGGCCGGTGCTCATGCGTGTCTCCGTGATCGTGGATCTCAACGCAAAAGTCTAGGAAAAATGCCCAGCAAAGGTGTTCGGGTTTCACGGCAGCAGCCGCAGCCGCCCAAAGTGCGGCGCCGCCCCCTGCAATCGCGCGCGCAGGCCACCTCGCAGGCGCTGCAGGACGCCTTTGTTCGGCTTGTGATCGAGCAGGGCTACGAGCGCACCACGGTGCGCGAGGTGGCGGCCGTGGCCGGCGTGGGCCTGGGCACCTTCTACGAATACTTCGGCAACATGGACACGCTGGCGGCCATGTGCATCCACCGCCAGGTGCAGGCCCTGCATGCCCAGGGACTGCAGGCGCTGCAGGGATGCGCCGGCATGGCGCCGGCCACGCGCGTGGACCGGCTGCTGGACACCTTGGTGGACGGCATTGCGCGCGAGGCGCCGATGTGGGCTGCGCTGTTCATGCTCGAGCGCAAGGTGTCCGCGCCCGAGCCCTTCCGGCGCCACTACCAGGCCTATGTGCAGCTGTGGGCCATGGCGCTGCAGGACTGCGATCCGCCGCTGCCCGAGCCGGCCCAGCCCCTTGCGCGGCTGCTGCACACGATGACCTATGGCTGGGTGTCGCAGTCGCTGCTGGCGCTGGGGCCGCAGCAGACGCCGCAGCAACTGCGCGAGCCGCTGGGCTGGGCCATTCATGCGCTGCTGCGCAAGGCGCAGGCTGCGTAGTCCCTCAGGGCCCAGGGGCCCGAGACTCAGATGCGCGGAAAGCGCAGCGTGAAGCGGGCGCCGCCCCGCTCGGAATCGTCGGCCTCCACGCTGCCGCCCTGGGACAGGGTCAGCGCCTTGACGATGGACAGGCCCAGGCCAGAGCCCTCGCGGCGGCGCTTGCCGGGCACCTGGGCAAAGCGCTGGAAGGGATGGGCGCGCAGCTCGCTGGGCAGGCCGGGGCCTGCATCGCTGATGCGCAGCACGGTCCAGGCGCGGCCTTCGATATCGGACTCCACCGTGAGCGCCACGCCCAGCCAGGCGCCGCTGGCCGCATGGCGCATGGCGTTGCTGACCAGGTTGGAGAGGATCTGGCGCATGCGGTCGGCATCGGCGCGGATGTCGGTCATGCCTTCGTCGGTGGGGCCGGGCAGGGACAGGTCCAGCTGCATGCCGTGCTGCTGCAGCTGGGGGTGGAGCTGGTCCAGCGTCTCGGCCACCAGCAGGGTCAGGTCCATGCGCTGCTTTTGCAGCGAGAGCTGGCCTGCATCGGCCATGGACAGCGTGTGCAGGTCGTCCACCAGCCGGCCCAGGTGCTCGACCTGGGACAGCAGGGTGTTCAATTCGGTGTCGTCCGCCGCGATGACGCCATCGCAGATGGCATGCAGTCGCGCCTGCAGCACCGTCAGCGGCGTGCGCAGCTCATGCGAGATCGAGGCCGCCGTGGCGCGGCGCTCGGTCTCCAGCGTCTCCAGCGAATCGATCATGCGGTTGAAGGCCACCACCATCTCGGCCATCTCGCCGTGGGCCTTGCCGGGCAGGGCGCGCGCGCTGAAGTCGCCCAGCTCCACGCGCTTGGCCACCTCGACCATGGACGCCAGGGGCCGCGTCACCAGGCGAGACACCCAAAAGCCCACGGCCAGTCCGAAGGGCAGGCACACCAGCAGGCCGATGACCAGCGACCATTTCTCGCCGAACAGCAGATCGCCCGTCCAGTACTGGCCATAGATCTGCATGGCGCGCGGGCTGTCCTCCAGCGACTGGGCGTTGAGTTCGTCCAGCTCGATCTGCACGGCCGGCGGCAGGCTGTTGTAGAAGTCGCGGTACTGGATCTCGGAGAACACCAGCACGCCGATGGCCAGCAGGGCGATGGTGCTGAGCACTGTGGCCGTGATCCACAGGCCGAAGCGCACCCAGATGCGGTTGGGCCTCAGTCCCAGGGCCATAGCCGGTAGCCGATGCCACGCACGGTTTCGATCAGGCCTTCCTGGCCGGCCAGCTGCAGCTTGCGGCGCAGCTTGGACAGGTGCGAGTCGATGACGCGCTCCAGCGCATCGCTCTCGGGCAGGCAGTGCTCGATCAGGTGGGAGCGCGAGAAGCAGCGCCGGGGCTGGGCCGCCAGGCAGGCCAGCAGGCGGAACTCGGTCAGCGTCAGGGGCAGTGGCAGGGCGCGGCCCTCGTTGTCGTAGACCACGGCGCTGTGCGCCTCGGTATCGATCTCGATGGGGCCCACGCGGATGGGCGCGGGCGCCGGGTTCTTGCGTGCCTGGGTGCGGCGCAGCACGGCGCGCACGCGGGCCACCACCTCGGGCGGATTGAAGGGCTTGACCACGTAGTCGTCGGCGCCCAGGCGCAGGGCCAGCAGCTTGTCCACATCGTCGGCCAGGGCCGTGACCATGATCACGGGCGTCTGGCTGTCATCGCGGATGGCGCGCAGCACGTCGATGCCATCCATGCCGGGCAGGTGGATGTCCAGCAGCACCAGATCGGGCCGCAGCTGGCGGAACAGCTGCAGCGCCTCCTGCCCGTCCGAGGCCATGCGCGAACGCAGCCCGTCCCGCTCGAGATAGGCCGTCAGGATGCTGGCGATGGCGGGCTCGTCTTCGACGACGAGCACGAGGGGGGTGGTTGCCGTTGGCTGTGCTGTGGAGTTCATGGGAAAGCTGGCAGGGCCAAGCGCACATTATGGTGCGATGCCCTGCGAGCCGCAGCCCTCCATATTGGCTCCACGAAGTCTGCAATCGCGCGCAAGGCTGGCGCTGTTCATTTCCTGCAGGCCCATCAGCGGCTATTGGTAGCTCATCGTGAAGGTCGCCCTGCCATAGGCCACGCCAGGTGTCACGCTGCCGGCTGTCTGCACCAGGCGCGCGCTCAGCGGAATCTTCAGGCTGTTCTGCCCCTGTGCGACCTGGCCCGCATTCCATTGGTTGGCATTGCCCAGGCTGCCGGAGTCGGGGCCGAAGCTCACGGGCACGTTGTTTCTCAGTACCTGTATGCCGACACCCCGGGCCTTGGAGTTTTGGGCCAGCGTCAGCGTGCTCGATCGGTTGGTCGCCTGGGTGGCGTCCGTCAGCGTGATGAAGGCGGTCAGGCGTGTATTGGCTTCGCCTCCCGCGCAGGTCAACTCGATGCTGAAGTCCTTGGCTGCCGTGACGGTCCCGATTCCCTTGAAATCGGCGAACGGGGCGGGGGCCATGGCCACGTCGATCTTGCCCGTGGACACCCGGCAGGTCGGCGGCCTGGGGCGGCTGCTGACGTTGACGGTGATGCCACTCGAAAAGAATACCGTGGCCAGCAAGTCACGGGCATTGCTGGTCCCAGAGTAGATTCGTGCGAAGCTGCCATTCAGGAAACCGCCAGATGTGAGTTCCCCGGTTTTCACGAGCTCGATGGTCATGTTGTTGCTTGGCAGTGAATGGAATATGCCCTGTTTCAGCATGGACCCGGAATAAGGCGCGGCTCTTTCCCACGTGATTCTCATGCCCAGGTTGGGAATGGAGGTGGAATATATTCCACCGCTTTCCGTTCCAATGCCTTCTATGTAATAAAAATCATTGTCGCAAGAAATGTGGTAGCTGCCGGCCCCGGTATTTTGCAAAGCCATTGTCCTGGAATAGACAACGCTGCCAATCGGATAATTTTCGTTGACGATGGTGGGGGTGTTGGCCGAACCCGGAAACTGGGCATTCCAGCCCTGGGAGGAACAACGGGCCCAGGATGAAATAGGGGCCATGAAGAAAATCAAGAGGAGCGGCATGGCCAATGCATGGCGCAAGATGGCTGTGAAAGGCATGCTGTGGACTCCAGCCAGGAAGATATGGATCAATGTCCTTGGGACAGGCGGCACCGGGCGCGATATCCGGTCAATATACCGACCTGTATGCGGCATTGGAATCGGAGTGTTCTGAAAATAAACTCGGAATCATCCGAGTCCGCGGTAATCTGGCGCGGTCCGCGACTGACTCCCGCCCGGGATGGGCAAGAGAGGCTTGCGCACGGCGCCGCGTTCTCCATGTTTCCTCCATAAAGCCTGCAACCTCGCGCAAGCTTGGCCGCGTCCAATGGCTATCCGGGGACATGGTTCCCTGGCCTCGTTTTCCCGGTCCTCCCCCTCGATCATCCCCTCCCGCCTGTCCATCCCGTGAACCACGCCGCCGCGACGCAACGCCTCTCCAGCCTGTGCCTGGGCGCCGCCCTGGCGCTGGCCGGCTGCTCATCGCCGCCCCCGGCACAGCTCGACGGCTCGGTGCCTGCGCAGTGGACACAGCCCCTGCCCGCCGCCGCGCCGGGCGCATCTGGCTCGGCCGCCGCACCCGACCTGCAGGGCTGGTGGAAGGCCTGGGGCGATGAATCCCTCAACACCCTGGTCGAGGAGGCGCTGGCCGCCAACCTCGATCTGTCCCAGGCCCAGTCGCGCCTGCGCCAGCAGCGGCTGCTGGCGGGCACGGCCGGCGCTGCCTTCCGGCCCGTGTTCACGGCCGGTGCGCGCACGCTGCAGGACATCGCAGCCATCGACTCGTATTTCCACGCCAGCATCGACGTGAGCTGGGACCTGGGCCTGTTCGGCGCCCGCGAGGCCGGCGAGCGCAATGCCGCAGCTGCCGTGCTCGATGCACGGGGCCGCCTGCAGGCAGCGCGCGTGGCCCTGGTGGCCGACGTGGTGCACCGCTACCTGGACATCCGCATGGCCCAGCGCCAGCTGGCCCTGATCGACGAGCAGGCGCAGCTGGACGCGCGTGCCCTGCAACTGGCCCAGGTGCGCCAGCAGCAGCGCCTGGGCACGGCCGAGGCCGTGCGCCAGCTGCAGCTGCAGGCCGGCCAGAGCGCTGCCCTGCGTGCGGGCCTGCGTGAAACCCAGGCCCGCAGCGCCCACATGCTGGCCGCACTGCTGGGCCGCACACGGCCCGATGCGCAATGGCTGCAGGCCGATGCGACAGCGCCGCTGCCCGGCCCGCAGGCGCTGGGCGTGGCGGTCCTTCCGGCCGACCTGCTGCGCACGCGCCCCGACATCCAGGTGGCGCAGGCCGGCGTGGAACGCGCCGCAGCCGAGCAGGGCATTGCGCAAGCGGCGCTGTACCCGCGCTTCGTGATCGGCGGCTCGCTGCTGTATTCGTTCAACATCACCCAGAACCTGCGCACCACGCAGGACAACGCGCCCACCTTCGGGCCGCAGATCGACATTCCCCTGTTCGACTGGGGCCGTCGCCGCTCGCAGGCCGATGCCAGCGAGCTGGCGCTGCAGGCTGCCATCCAGGGCTACCGCCAGAGCGTGCTGGACGGCGTGGCCGAGGTCGAGTCCGCACTGGCCGCCATCGGTGCCCAGCGCCAGCGCATCGCCGCGCTGCAGGACTCGCAGCAGGTGCTGGCCGAGCGCGAACGCGTGCAGCACCAGCGCCAGAAGCTGGGCCTGGACAGCGAGTTCGGTGGTCTGGCGTCCCGGCGTGCCGCATTGCAGGCGCGCAGCGAGCAGACCACCGCCCTGGCCGCCCATGCCCTGGCCTATGTGGCGCTGTACAAGGCCCTGGGCGGCGCGCCGCTGCCTGCCGAGGACAGGCCGGAGGACGATTCCGGCAACGGCCCTGCGCCCGTGGCTCAGGGGGCATCCTCATGATCGCGCTGGCGCGCAAGACGCTGGTGCACGAGTGGCGCCGGTTCATTCCCTCCGTCTTCGCGGTGGGCTTCTCCGGCGTGCTGCTGGCCATGCAGGCCGCGCTGGTGCTGGGCATCTTCGGATCGGCCGCGCTGTATGTGACGGCGTCCTCGGCCGATCTGTGGATCGGCTACCCGGGCACGCAGAGCGTGAATTTCGGCCGCACCATCGGCCGCGACGTGGACATGCGCCTGCGCATGGACCCGGACATCACTGCCGTCGAGCCCTACGTCTGGGTCGATGGCGACTGGCGCTCCAGCACGCCGGCCGGCGGCGCGGCCAGCGAACACGGCGGCGGCGTGTCGGTCTACCTGTCCGGCATTGCCACCGATGATGCCTCCATGCTGTTTTCCCGCGTGCTCCAGCCCTGGCAGCGGCAGCGCCTGCGCGAACCCGGCGCCGTGATCGTGGACCGGGCCGACCTGCAGACGCTGGGCGCCAGCGAGGGCGGCGTGGCCTGGGTCAACAACCACCGCGTGCAGGTGGTGGCCGCCGTGGACGGGCTGCGCGGCCTGGGCGGCGTGAACGTGCTGGCCTCGCTGGCCACGGCGCGCGAGATTGCCGGTGACCCGGGCCAGGGCAGCACCTACTTCGTGGCGCGCGTGCGCCCCGGCGCCTCGGCCAAGGCCGTCCAGCAGCGCCTGAACCAGTCCACGCCCAGCTTCGGCCCCTACGAGGCATGGACAGCCAAGGAATTCGCGCGGCGCTCGCAGCGCTACTGGATGTTCGACACGGGCGCCGGCGCGGGCGTGCTGTTCATGGCCGTCATCGTCTGCCTGGTGGGCTCGGTGGTCACCAGCCAGTCGCTCAAGGCCGTGGTGGCTGCCTCGTCGCGCGAGTACGCCGTGCTCAACGCGCTGGGCGTGAGCCGCGCGGCCCTGGGCCGCGTGGTGGTGGAGCAGGCCTGCTGGATCGGCGGCCTGGGCTTCGTGATGGCCGCGCTGGCCAGCGCCGTGCTGCTGGCCGTGGCCACGGCCTACCGCGTGCCCGTGGCGCTGAACGCATCGGCCGTGCTGGCCTGTGCCGTGCTGGTGGCCGTGCTGTCCCTGCTGTCGGGCCTGGGCGCCATGCGCAGCCTGCTGCGCGCCGACCCGGCCACGCTGCTGCGCTGAAGACTTCCAGACACCATGAACGTGATGAATGCCTCTTCCCCCGCGCCCACGGCGGTGCCTCGCACGGCGCCCAGCCTGGAGGCCGTGCGGCTGTGCAAGTCCTTCCTGTCGGGCATGGTCAGCGTGCAGGTGCTGCAGGGCCTGTCGGTATCGCTGTACGCGGGCGAACTGAGCCTGATCTCTGGCCCTTCGGGCTGCGGCAAGAGCACCCTGCTGTCGCTGATGTCGGGCCTGCAGGCGCCGGACAGCGGCTACGCCATGGCGCTGGGCGAGGACCTGGGCAAGCTGGGCACGCGAGCGCTGGAGAAGTTTCGTCTGCGCCACACGGGCTTCGTCTTCCAGGGCTTCAACCTGTTCCCGGCACTGACGGCCATCGAGCAGGTGCAGCTGCCCCTGGGCTACATGGGCCTGCGCAGCGACGAGGCCCTGCGCCGCGCGCAGCAGGCGCTGGACGAGGTCGGCCTGTCCCACCGCGCCCACATGCGCCCGGCCGAACTGTCGGGCGGCGAAAAGCAGCGCGTGGCCATTGCGCGCGCCATGGCCAAGGCGCCGCAGTTGCTGTTCGCCGACGAACCCACGAGTGCGCTGGATGCCGAAAGCGGCCAGCGCGTCATCGACATCCTGCACCGCGCGGCGCGCAACCATGGCACGACCGTGCTGTGCGTGAGCCATGACCCGCGCCTGGTGCGCCATGCCGACCGCGTGCTCGGCATGGAGGACGGCGCCATCCGCAGCGACTGGCGCCAGACCTCCCCGTTGAAGGAAAAACAATGAAGCACCCCCTGAGCGGCCTTGCCGCTTCCACTGCCGGACTGGCTGCGGCGCTGGCCGCCGCCGCGCTGCTGGCGGGCTGCGGTCCTTCGCACGATGCGCCCGCCAATGCGGGCCAGGCCAGCTCCAGGGCGCAGCAAAGCGGCCCGGCGGCAGTGGCGGTGGCGCGCGGCAAGATCGAGGTGGAAGGCGGGCTGCTGGACCTGTCGCCCGCCGTGGCCGGCGTGGTACAGCAGCTGTCCGTCAAGGAAGGCCAGTCCGTGCAGCGCGGCCAGCTGCTGCTGAGGCTGGCCGACGAGACGGGCCAGGCCGACCTGGCCGTGGCCGAGTCCGAAGCCCAGCTGGCCAAGGCCCGCCAGAAGGCACGCGCCGCGCGCCTGCCCCAGCTCAAGCAGACCCTGGCGCGCTGGCAGGCAGCGGCCCGCGAGGGCGCCGCCGATGCGCAGAACGTGGACGAGGCCGCGCAGGCGCTGCGCGATGCCCAGGCCGAGATCGACGTGGCCGCGGCCGAGGCCCAGGTGGCACAGCGCAAGCTCGAACAATTGCGCGCCCAGCACAAGCGCCAGGAACTGCGCGCGCCCGAGGCCGGCACCGTGGTGCGCCTGGCCACCCACGCGGGCAGCCAGGCCGTGCCCGGCACGCCGGCCGTGGTGCTGCTGCCGCAGCGCCCGCTGCAGGTGCGCGCCGAAATCAACGAAAGCTTCGCCGCCGCCGTGCGCGAAGGCATGCGGGCCACGGTGACGCTGGATGCCGATGGCTCCGCACAGCAGCAGCTGCCTTCGGCACGCGTGCTGCGCATCAGCCCCGTCTATGGCACGGCGCGGCTGCAGGACGACCAGCAGCGCGGGCCGGTGCGTGTCATCGAATGTGTGCTGGTCTTCGAGCAAGCTCCCGCCGCCGCCGTGCGCGTGGGCCAAAACGTAAGGGTGCAGTTCCATGAATAAGCGCATTCCCCTGTATCTGGACACCGCCGCGCTCGGCTGGATGGTGCAAAGCGATTTCGACGGCACGATCAGCCTGCTGGACGTGACCGACACCCTGCTCAACCGCTTCGGCAAGCCCGGCTGGCAGGAGCTGGAAGACGCCTGGGAGCGCGGCGAGATCGGCTCGCGCGAATGCATGAAGGGCCAGGTCGCGCTGCTGGACATGGACGAGGCCGAGCTGCGCGCCCACCTGGACACCATCGAGATCGATCCCGGCTTCGCCGGCTTCGTGGCGGCCGCCCAGGCCCACGGCATGGTGGTGCAGGTGGTCAGCGACGGCATCGACTACGCCATACGCCATGTGCTGGAACGCCATGGCCTGGGCCATCTGCAGGTCATCGCCAACCGTCTGGTGCCGACCGGCGAGCGCAGCTGGCGCCTGGACTCGCCCTGGGCCAGCGCGCAGTGCGCGCGCGCCAGCGGCAACTGCAAGTGCGAGCGCCTGGCCGAGCAGCAGGCCCAGCATGGCCGCGTGCTCTATGTGGGCGACAGCACCTCGGACTTCTGCGTCTCGGGCCGCGCCGACTTCGTGCTGGCCAAGTACAAGCTCATCGCCCACTGCGAAAGCCGGGGCATCGCCCATGCGCCCTTCGAGCATTTCGAGCAGGCCACGGCCTTGCTCGACAAGGTGGTCCTGGGCCTGGAGGCGCTGGCATGACGTACCACCCCCTGAGTCGCTTCGCGCCTTCCCGTTGCACGGCGCCCCCCAAGGGGGACGACACCTTCGGTGCGGGGCGGCGCGGCCGGCCAAGGCCCTTCCTTGGTGTCTCTGGCTTCAGGGCACGCCATTTTCATGGTCAGAGGGCGACGCGCAGCGTCATGGAAAATTGACATGAATTTGAGTGATGGGCTCTCCCTGGTTCAGCGCAGCGAGCCTGCCACGGGGCTGGAAAGCGTCTGCGTGACCGAGCATGAATTCGTCATGCCCGGCACGGGCGCGGCCGCGCGCACCGGCGTGCTGCTGGTGCACGGGCTCACGGGCACGCCGGCCGAGATGCGCCTGCTGGCCAAGGGGCTGAACAAGCAGGGCTTCACCGTCTATGCGGTCCAGCTGGCCGGCCATTGCGGCAGCATGGAAGATCTCGTGGACACGCGCTGGACCGACTGGCTGGCCAGCGTGGAAGGCGGCCTGCAGCGGCTGTCGCAGCATGTGGACCATGTGGTGGTCGGCGGCCTGTCCATGGGCGCCGTGCTCTCGCTGGCCGTGGCCCAGCGTCATCCCGACAAGGTGGACGGCGTCTGCGCCCTGTCCACCACCTTCCGCTACGACGGCTGGAGCATCCCCTTCTACACGCGCCTGGCCTTTTTGCTGCCGCTGTTCCGCGCGCTGGGCGTTGGCCGCCGCAGCGTGTTCATGGAGCAGCCGCCCTACGGCATCAAGGACGAGGCCCTGCGCGCACGCGTGGTCGAGCAGATGCACTCGGGCGACAGCGCGGCGGCCGGCCTGCCGGGCAATCCCTGGTGGTCCATCATCGAGCTGCGCCGCCTCTCGGCCCACGTGCTGGCGCGCCTGCCCCAGCTGCGCTCGCCCTGCCTGGTCATCCATGCGCGCAACGACGACATCTCGTCGGTGGCCAACGCCCACGACATCGTGCACGGCGCCAGCCAGGCCCATGTCGAGCTGGTGCTGCTGGACAACAGCTACCACATGGTCACCATCGACCGCGACCGCCGCACCGTGATCGCGCGCACCACCGAGTTCGTGGCGCGCATCGCCAGCGGTGCCGCCCCCCGCGAAGGCCGGGCTGTGGAGGCTGCGCCGCATGGGCAGTGATCTCTCGCCGCTGGTCATCACGCTGTGGGTGCTGAACGTGCTGGTGGACAGCGGCGGCCAGCTGGCCTTCAAGGCCGCTGCCAGCCAGCCCGGTGATCTCGACGGCCTGGCACGCTGGCGCTTCATGGCCTCCAGGCCCTGGCTGTGGCTGGGCGTGGGCTGCTATGTGGCCGAGTTCGTGCTGTGGCTGGCCTTTCTCTCGCTGGTGCCGCTGTCCGAGGGCGTGCTGCTGGGCTCCATCAACATCGTGGCCATCATGATCGCGGGCCGGCTGCTGTTTGCCGAGAAGCTGGCACCCATGCGCGTGGCAGGCATCGTTCTGGTGTCCATAGGCGTCGCCATCGTGGGCCTGCATTGAGATGAAACAGCACCCCCTGAGTCGCTTCGCG
>NZ_BCTO01000016.1 GCF_001571325.1 Delftia tsuruhatensis NBRC 16741 | reverse complement strand
GGGGATCGCCAGTTTCATACGATGCGGGCGGCGCGCAGCCCCGTGAATAACTGAGATGAAACGTTTCTATTTCATTGGCTTTCTGGTGCTCATGGCCTTCGACACGCTGGCCCAGCTGAGCTTCAAGCAGGCCGGCAATGCGGCGCTGCCGCTGGAGTTCTCGGTGGACTGGCTGGCGCGCGTGTTCGGCCAGCCCTGGATCTATGGCGCCTTCGTGGGCTACATCGGCGCCTTTTTCTCGTGGATGACCTTGCTCAAGCGCGCGCCCATCGGCCCGGCCTTTGCGGCATCGCACCTGGAGATTCTTTCCGTGCTGGCGCTGTCGTACTGGCTGTTCGACGAGCGCATAGGCATGCCCCAGATCATCGGCTGCCTGTTCATCGTGGCCGGCATCGCCTGCCTGGCGGTCAGCGAGACGCAGGAGGCCGAGGGGCCCGGCGCAGACGACGACACGCCGGGCCATGCGGGCGGCAATCCGGGCGCGGGCTCGGCCAGCGCGGGCGCCGCGCATCTGGCGGCATCGGCCGAGCACGGCACGCGCCATGGCTGAACGCATGCTGCCGCCCACGGCAGGCCTGCCGCTGCGCGCGGCCGACCTGCTGCCCTGGGGCGACGCGGACCTGGCGACGGCGCTGGCACAGTGGCTGGGCGTGCCCGCCGTGCAGCTTGAATGCTCTGGCACCTCGGCGCTGATGGTGGCGCTGCAGACCCTGCGCCGCCTGGCGCCGGGCCGCAGCGAAGTCATCGCCCCCGCCTATACCTGCCCGCTGGTGGCCCTGGCCGTGGCGCACTGCGGCCTGCAACTGCGCCTGTGCGATCTGCATCCCGACACGCTGGACATGGACCCCACGCGCCTGCGCGCCCTGTGCAGCGAACGCACCCTGGCCGTGCTGCCCACGCATCTGTGCGGCCGCGTGGCCGACGTGGCCACGGCCGTGGACTGCGCGCGCGCCGTGGGCGCCTGGGTGGTGGAGGACGCGGCCCAGGCCCTGGGCGCACGCCTGCGCGGCGAGCCCGTGGGCTGGCAGGGCGATGTGGGCTTCTACAGCCTGGCCGTGGGCAAGGGCCTGACCACCTTCGAGGGCGGCGTGCTGCTGGCGCGCGACCCCGCGCTGCGCGAGGCACTGCGCGAGACACATGCAGCCAGCGTGCGCCAGGACCGGGGCTGGGAGTTGCGCCGCAGCCTGGAGCTGCTGGGCTATGCGGCGCTGTACCGCCCCGCCGGGCTGGACCTGGCCTATGGCCGCCCCCTGCGCGATGCGCTGTCGCGCAGCGACTGGGTGCAGGCCGCCGGCGATGATTTCGACGACGCCATTGCCCGCCATGAACTGGGCACCTGGCGCCGCCGCGTGGGCCGGCGCGCACTGGCGCGGCTGGCGGACTTCCAGCAGCAACTGCAGCGCCAGGCGCGTGAGCGCGGCGCCTGGCTGTCGGCCATCGATGGCATCGAGGTGGTGGGCGACACCGTGCCGGGCGCGCAAGGCGTCTGGCCCGTGCTGCTGCTGCGCCTGCGCGATGCCGCCACGCGCGATGCGCTGCTGCGCGCGCAATGGGGGCGGGGCTGGGGTTTGTCGCTGCCCTTCGTGCATGTGCTGCCCGACTATGGCCGCTACGACCATGTGCTGGGCCTGGCACGCCAGGACGTGGTGGACCAGGGGCGCGACTGGGCGCAGCGCCTGGTGGCCGTGGGCAACAGCCTGTGGTTCGACGACGCGCGCTTTGGCGATCTGGTCCAGGTGCTGGAAAGCGCCACGAAGCAGGCCGCCGCCTGACCTCGCAGCCCCGGTCGCCGCAGCCCCGGTGGGGCCTCAGCCGGCCTGCTGCAGACGCTCCACCAGGCGCTCGTTGAACGCATGCTGGCCCAGTTGCCAGGTGGCCAGCGTCTGCGCGCCGATCTGCGTGTCCTGGCCGTCACCCGCGCTCATCCAGCGCTTCCACCAGGTCGCGTAGCGCCAGGAAGACACATCGCCCGTGATGTCGCTGCCCACGATCTGGCCGGACAGCGCGCCAATGATGTCCATGGCTTCGCTCTCCAGCATGCGGCCCTGGTCCCAGTTGGTGCGCACCACCTCGGGCGCGAACACGTCCTTGTCGATGCTCAGGTAGGTGGGCTGGGCCTGCTCGCGCAGCATGCGCGCCAGCGTGCGCGACAGCTCGGCCACGCTGGCAAAGCTGCGAAAGGCCGAGTCCACGCCCAGGCGGCGCGCCCAGCCCGTGTCCACGCCCGCGCTCCAGTAGCTCAGGCGGCCGGCGCGCAGCGGCGTGAGGTAGTTCTCCCAGGCGTGCGCGCGGCCAATGTCGCCGGAGGTGATGCCGGCCACGTGCACATGCGAGACGGCCGGATGCAGGGCCACGCGGCGCACCCAGGAGCCGCAGTGCACGCCCCAGGGAAAGCGCATGTTGTCGGGGTGGTTGTCCAGCACGACCACGCGCAGCGGCCGGCCTGAGGACAGGGCCCGCGCCGCGATGCAGCGCTCGATCAGCGGCCAGCTCAGATGGTGGAAGTCGCCGCTGCCCATGAGGGCCGTGCCATGCGCGGCGGGCAGCTGTGCATCGAGCGCCGCGCGGAACCGCGCGAAGCGCCGCAGGCCGCAGCCGAAGCGCACCTGCTCCTGCCAGTGCTGCAGCGGCAGGCGCAGCTCGCCGGGCAAGGAACCCACCGAGCCATCCACATCCAGCACGACCGGCTGGGCATTCAGTTCTGTTCGCTCCATTGGCGATCGCTTTCGAAGTGGCCGGCAAAGCGCCGGCCCAGTGCGCGCAGCAGCGGGTTGCGGATGAAGACCGCATGCTGCGTGAAGGTGAAGCTGGCGCCCAGCTGGGCCTTGACCTCGGGATCGGTCCAGCCGGCCACGTAGTGGCTCAGGCCGCGTTCGATGGCGTATTCGAGGTTGACCATCCAGCTCACGAAGTAGAGGTTGGCCTCGCGTGCGGCCGGGTAGGACAGGCCGATGTACTTGTCGATCAGCTTGCCGCCGTGCTCGAAGCACAGGTTCCAGCCCAGCAGCGCGCCGGGCGCGCCGTCGTCCTGCAGCGCGCGGTACTCGAAGACGAGGCCGCCGTTGCCTGCATCGCGCAGCACGGCCGCGAAGAAATCGCGCGTGAGCCTGTCGAAGTGGATCTCGCTTTGCGCATACACCGCATCGAACAGCGCGTAGTAGGCATCGACGCAGGCGTCATCGGCAAAGGCCGCGCCCGTGGGAATGCGCTGCACCTGCAGCTGCGCGCGGCTTTTGAGCTTGCGGCGCAGGTTCTGGCGGCGGCTCCTGGACAGGCGCGCAAGGTACTCGTCCAGGCTGGAGAAGTCGATGGGCACATGTGCCAGGGCCTGGCCTTCGACCAGGATGAAGCCCGCATCGGCCAGGGCCTGCGCCAGCGCCCGTGCATGGGCGTTGTCGGCGTCCGGCAGCAGCGGGGAATCCTGGGGCAGGTCCTTGACGATGGTCAGCATGCGCCGGCCTGCGCGCGCACGCAGCGCGGCAGCCTGCTGGGCGGCAGGGATGCCCATGGGCAGCACGGCGTACTCGCTGACCGTGGTGCCCACGAAATCGGTGGACAGGCGCAGCCGGCGCGACAGCCAGTCGCCACCGGGCAACGACAAAAGACGCGCCTTGAGCGCGTCGTCCGCCGTGGTCAGAAGATCGAAGGGCGCCGTGAAGGCCGGCGCCGGCCAGTCCTGCAGCAGTGCGAAGCCCTCGGGAGGATGGGCTGCGAACTGCGCGAGCAGGCCTGGGGGTTCGAGCTGGTTGTGCAGGCGCTCTGCGGGCATCGCGCCTTCAGGCCGCCTTGGCTTTCGTGAGCAACTGGTCCAGCAGGACCATGGCCTCGTCGATCTCGGGGCGCGAGATCATCAGCGAGGGCGCGAAGGTGATCACGTTCTTGTAGTAGCCGCCCACGTCCAGCACCAGGCCGCGCTTGCTGCCCTTGTATTCCAGGCCGCCTTCGAGTCCGATGTCCACCATCTTGTCCAGCAGCGCCTTGTTGGGCGTGAAGCCGTCCTCGGTGCAGATCTCGGCGCGCAGCGCCAGGCCCAGGCCGTCCACATCGCCGATTTCCTTGTGGCGCTTTTGCAGCTCCTTGAGGCCTTCGAGGAAGTAGGCGCCCGATTCGCGCACCTGGCGGCCGAAGTCCATCTCGTGGGTCATCTTCATGACTTCCAGGCCCAGGGCCGTGCCCAGCGGGTTGGAGGCGAAGGTGGAGTGCGTCGATCCCGGCGGGAAGATGGTGGGGTTGATCAGCTCCTCGCGCGCCCACAGGCCCGACAGGGCGTTGAGGCCGTTGGTCAGCGCCTTGGCGAAGACCAGCACGTCGGGCTTGACGCCGAAGTTCTCCACCGACCACAGCGTGCCGGTGCGCCAGAAGCCCATCTGGATTTCATCGACCACCATCAGCACGCCGTGGTCGTCCAGCACCTTCTTGAGGCCCTTGAAGAAGTTGGGCGGCGGCACGACGTAGCCGCCCGTGCCCTGGATGGGCTCCACGTAGAAGGCTGCGTACTCGCACTGGTTGGTCTTGGGGTCCCAGATGGCGTGGTATTCGTTCTCGAACTTGCGCGCGAATTCCCGGACGATGGAGTCCGCGTATTCCTCCGACGTCATGCCCTTGGGGCGGCGGAACGGGTAGGGGAAGGGGATGAACTGCGCGCGGTCGCCGAAGTGGCCGTAGCGGCGGCGGTAGCGGTAGCTGGAGGTGATGCTGGAGGCGCCCAGCGTGCGGCCGTGGTAGCCGCCCTCGAAGGCGAACATCAGGCTCTTGCCGCCGCTGGCATTGCGCACGACCTTGAGCGAGTCCTCGATGGCCTGGGCGCCGCCCACGTTGAAGTGCACGCGGCCGGCATGGCCCCACTTGCGCTCCGCATCCTGGGCGATGAACTTGGCCAGCTCGATCTTGGTGGGGTGCAGGTACTGGCTGGCGACCTGGGGCAGGGTCTGCAGCTGCTCGATCATCTTCTGCTCGAGGCGCTTGTTCTTGTAGCCGAAGTTCACGGCCGAATACCACATCTGCAGATCGAGGTAGGGCGTGCCGGCCTCGTCGTACATGTAGCTGCCTTCGCAGCCCGAAAAGATCTTGGGGGGATTGACGTAGTGGACGGTATCCCCGAACGAGCAGTACTTGGCTTCGTCGGCCAGGAGTTGGGCGTTATTGGTCACAGCAAAGGGCTCCAGATATTCAGCCGCCGCAGTGTGAGCGGGCAATCTTGCTGCGCTGTCGAGTCTTTGTGTGGGGTTTGTGGAGGAGGTCCGCGCGGGACCGTGATCTGTCCCTGTGACGTAAATGATACAAAACAAATGATAATCATTATCAATTGGTGGGAGAATCGCGGAAAGCCAGCAGGAAGAAATCACACCCGGGGGGAATCAATGGTCTCGCAAGAGCACTCCGCGAAGAGGTCGGCAGCTAGCCAGCAACCCTCGTTCCCCGATTCCTGCCATGGCTCCATCTTCACGCTCCTGCGCCCCTGTCTCCCTTTTCTGGAATCCCTGCGCTGCGCCGGCCTTGCGGCCCAGCCTGCTGGCCGTGGCCGTGCAGGCCGCCGTGATCGGCCTGGCCACGTCCGGCGCCTGGGCCCAGCCCCGGCCTCAGGCCCTGGACGATGAGGCCCGGCTGATGGCGCAGGCTCCCACCAAGGCACTGGCCCAGGTCGAGGTGGTCGACACGGCCGAGCCCGCGCAGCGAACCCCGGGCGCCTCCACCACCGTCAGCGGCCCGGCGCTGGAGCAGGCCGGCAGCATGGCCGACGTGGTGCGCTACCAGCCCCTGGTCTCCGCGCCGGGCACGGCCTCGGGCACCAGCCGCAACCGCAGCAGCTTCGACCGCTCGGGCACCACGGGCTACAACATCCGCGGCATCGAGGGCAACCGCATCGGCATGGATGTGGACGGCGTCGAGATGCCCGACGCCACCACGCGCCCCTATGTGAGCCGTGTCGGCGCCAACACCTTCGGCGTGGGCCGTGACTTCATCGACCCCGAGATGTTCTCGGCCGTGGACATCCACTCCGGCACCACCACGGCGCGGCGCGCGGCCGGTGGCATCGGCGGCTCGGTGGGCTTTCGCACCAAGTCCGCCGAGGACTACCTGGTGGGTGGCAAGACCTCCTACCTGGGCGGCAAGATCGGCCACGACACGGCCGACCGCTCCTGGAACGAGAGCTTCACGGCCGCTGGCCGCTCGGGCGACCTCGACGGCCTGATCGCCTACTCGCGCCGCGACGGCCACGAGACGCGCAACCACAGCGCCATCGTCAACAGCTATCCCGACGACTGGAACTCCAACGCGCTGCTGCTCAAGGGCGGCCTGCGCATCAACCCGGCCCACCGCCTGGTGCTGTCGGCCGACCTGTACCGCCGCAAGAACGACACCTCCTTCCACGGCTGGGACACCACCAACACCAGCATCACCGAAAGCTCGCGCCAGAACAGCGACACCAGCCGCAACACGCTGCAGCTGCAGCACCTGTGGACCCCGGCCGGCGCCTGGGTGGACCAGCTGGACACGCGGCTGTACTTCCAGAACACGGACACCAACGACGTCACCGACACCACCACGCTGGCCACGGGCGCCAAGGTGCACAACGTCTCCGGCAATGAGACGCGCACCTGGGGTTTCTCGAGCACGGGCGACAAGCGCATCGACCGCCACCGCCTGAGCTTTGGCGTCAATGCATCGACCCAGGACACGGAGCGGCCGTGGAACGTTTTCGCTACCGGCACGCCCGTTATGAAGCCCCAGCCCGACACCACCACCCGCCGCTACGGCGCCTTCCTGCAGGACGAGATCAGCTTCCAGGCCGGCGGCCGCCGCCTGGCGCTGATTCCCGCGCTGCGCGTGGACCGCGTGGAGATCAAGACACGCGACCTGGACAACTTCGTCTCGGGCGTGCTCACGGCCGCCGATGTGAAAAAGATTTACGGTGGCACGCGCGGCAACACCATCCTCAGCCCCAGCCTGGCCCTGGTCTATGACCTCACGCCCACGTTCAGCGCCTATGCCCAGTTCAAGCGCAGCGGGCGCGCGCCCTCGGCCGGCGAGATCTTCGGCTCGTGGAACATGGCCAGCAACTACCACGCGGCAGGCCAGTACGCCCTGGTGGGCAACCCCAACCTGAAGGAGGAAAGCAGCAATGCCTTCGACTTCGGCCTCAAGGGTTCGCCCACGCCGGGCGTGACCTTCAACAGCTCGGTCTTCTATACCAGGTACTCCGACTTCATCGCCTACACGCGCTACCTGCGCGCGGGCCGTCCCGACCTGTTCGTCAACGTGCCCGCCCACATCGGCACCATCTACCAGGCCGAGAACCGCGACAGCGCAAAGATCTACGGCTTCGAGGCCAGCGCGCGCCTGGACCACGGCCAGTGGATGCCCGCCGCCAGGGGCCTGTACTCCACCTGGGCGCTGGGCATCAGCCGCGGCACCTCCAAGTCCTACTACGCAGGCGACAAGGATGTGCCGCTGGACAGCGTGCTGCCGCGCAAGGCCATCGTGGGCGTGGGCTATGACGCACCGGCCCGGCAATGGGGCCTGAACCTGACCGGCACCTTCGTCGCGGGCAAGCAGGCCGTGGCCACCAACCGCGACAGCTACCTGAACGCGGGCACCGGCCTGACCGACTCGACCACCGAGCTGTTCCGCGTGCCCGGCCATGCCATCTTCGACCTGGCCGGCTACTGGCAGGTCGCAAAGAACGTGCGCCTGAACGCAGGCATCTACAACCTGGGCGACAAGCGCTACTGGGACTATTCCAGCACCCGCAGCCTGCAGCCCGGCGTGGCGCGCGACCGCCGCGACATCGAGCTGCTGAGCAACCCGGGCCGCACCTTCGCCGTGTCCATGAACGTTGCGTTCTGAGCACCCTGCGCACCATGCCATTGCATCCACGCCACCTTCACTTGCCGCGTGGCGCGGATCCGAGGAGTTTCTCCAGGGGCCGGCCGGCCTTCCCTACAGCGGCGGTGTCGGCCGGAAAGCCTCCACCACCATCGCAGCCGCCGCTGTATCTGCCTACTTCAGGAGTCGTTTCATGATCGAGTTCTCTCTGTCCCACCGCATGCTGGCCGCTGCCGGCCTGGCGGCCCTGCTCACCGCCTGCGCATCGCCCACGGCACCGTCCGCCAGCGGCCCGGCCCAGCCTGCGGGCGGGCATGGCCAGTCTGCCTTCATGGGCAGCTACGACGCCAACCGTGATGGCGTGGTCACGCGCCAGGAGTACGACACCGTGCGCAAGCAGCGCTTCCTGGCCGGCGACACCAATGGCGACGGCTGGCTCAGCGAGAAGGAGTACGTGGACGAGTTCGAGGCCCGCCTCAAGCAGCAGTACGCGGGCCGCCAGCCCGACGAGCGCTATGCCCAGTCCATGAAGCAGGCCCATGTGCGCTTCGGCATCGTGGACAGGAACCGCGACGGCAAATACACCGTGGAAGAAGACATGGCCATCGCCGAACGCAGCTTCAAGGAAGCCGACGTCAATGCCGATGGCGTCGTGGACAAGAACGACGTCAAGAAGCCCTGAGCGGACATGGCCAAAACCCCATCCAAGCGATTGGCCTGGTGGCTGCCGCTGCTGTCGGCCGTGTGCATCTCCGCCCAGGCCCACACGCCCTACCTGCTGCCCACCAGCTTCGAGGCCCAGCCCCGGGCCGTCATCAGCGTGGACGCCAGCTTCGCCGACAAGTTCTTCATCCCCGAAGTGGCTTTTGGCGAAACGCGCTTCGCCGTGACGGCGCCCGACGGCTCGGTCACGCCCATGGCCGATGTGCGCCAGTTCAAGACCCGCACCGTGGCCGAGCACCAACTGCCCGACGAGAAGGGCACCTACCGCGTGAGCACCGGCCCGCGCCTGGGCGCCATCTTCCGTTCGTGGGAGCGCAACGGCAAGGTCGAGACCGCGCGTGATCCCGCCACGCCCACGCCGGCCGATGCCAGGCTGCTGAGCCACTACCAGTCGCTGTCGGTCTCCGAGACCTACATCACGGTGGGCAAGCCCAGCCGGGCCGCGCTCGCGCCCTCAGGCAAGGGCCTGGAGATCGTGCCCGTCACGCATCCGGCCGACCTGTTCGCGGGCGAGAAGTTCGACTTCACCGTGCAATACGACGGCAAGCCGCTGGCCGCGCAGAAGGTGGAAATCTTCCGCTCGGCCATGGACCTGGCGAGCCAGCACAGCGTGGACGCGCTGACCACCGATGGCCAGGGCCGCATCTCCTACGCCCTGCCCAAGTCCGGCATCTACCTGGCCCTGGTGCGCTACCGCGCCGACGCCCCCGCCGGCGCCGCCGCGCCGCAGTACGGCAACAACTACACGCTGACGTTCAGGGTGCTGGCGCAGTAAGGGGTTCCGGCTTCACGAAAAAGGCCTGCCGCCATGGAGGTGCAGGCCTTTTCTCATGGTGAAGCCCAGCCCCAGGCGATGTGCATGAGGGCTATGCGCCTCAACCCGTGGCCACCACCCGCAGCACCTCGGCGCCATAGGCGTCCAGCTTCTTGGCGCCCATGCCGCTGATGCCCTGCAGGTCGTCCAGCGAGGCCGGGTTGCGCTCGGCAATGGCGGCCAGCGTGGCGTCGTGGAAGATCACGTAGGCCGGCAGGTTGTGCTCGCGCGCGACTTCGGCGCGCCAGGCCTTGAGGTTGATGAAGCGCACCTGGGCATCAGGCCCCAGGCTGGCGGCGGCCGCGTTGGGCTGGGTGGCGCGCTTGGAGGTGCGCGTGCGCGGCGCTGCGACGGCCTCGCGCAGCTGCACCTGGACATTGCCGCGCAGCACTTCGCGCGAGCCTTCGGCCAGGCACAGGGTGTCGAAGCTGTGGCCGCTGTTCTCGCTGGTGATCTTGTGCAGGCCCAGGGCGCCGGTGGCCAGCAGCTGGCGCATCACGCCGCGCAGCTGGGGCTCGCTGTAGTCCTTGCCCAGGCCGAAGGTGGAGATCTTCTCGTGCCCGTACTGGCGCACCTTCTCGGTGTCCTTGCCGCGCAGCACGTCCATGATGTGGCCCGCGCCAAAGGTCAGCTGGCTGGCCTCGTGCACGCGGTAGATGGTGGACAGCAGCTTGCGCGCGGCGTCCGTTCCGTCCCACAGGGCCGGGGGCTCCAGGCAGTTGTCGCAGTTGCCGCAGGCGGTCTTTGCCACGCGCTGCAGCGGCCGGCCTTCAATGTCCGTCTCTGCGTCTTCTCCCGGTGCGCCCAGGCCGTACTGCTCGCCGAAGTAGGCCAGCAGCCGCACGCGGCGGCAGTCCGTGGCCTCGGCCAGGCCCAGCAGGGCATCGAGCTTGCCGCGCATGACCTGCTTGAAGGTGTCCTCGGCCGGGCTTTCGTCGATCATGCGGCGCTGGTTGACCACGTCGGACAGGCCGTAGGCCATCCAGGCATCGGCGGGCAGCCCGTCGCGGCCTGCGCGGCCGGTTTCCTGGTAGTAGCCCTCGATGTTCTTGGGCATGTCCACGTGGGCCACGAAGCGCACATCGGGCTTGTTGATGCCCATGCCGAAGGCGATGGTGGCGACGATGACGATGCCGTCCTCGCGCAGGAAACGGTCCTGGTGCAGCTGGCGCGTCTCGAAGGGCAGGCCCGCGTGGTAGGGCAGGGCGGGCACGCCGGCCTGGCTCAGCGTCTGGGCCAGCTCCTCCACGCGCTTGCGCGACTGGCAATAGACCACGCCGGCCTCGCCCTCGTGCTCGCGCTCGATGAAGCGCAGCAGCTGGTTGCTGACGTCCTTCTTCTCGGCGATGCGGTAGCGGATGTTGGGGCGGTCGAAGCTGCTGACGAAGTGCCGCGCGCTCTCCAGCTGCAGCCGCTCGACGATGTCGGCGCGCGTCAGCGCGTCGGCCGTGGCCGTGAGCGCAATGCGCGGCACGCCCGCATAGCGTTCGTGCAGCACGCTCAGCGCGCGGTATTCGGGCCGGAAGTCATGGCCCCACTGGCTCACGCAGTGCGCCTCGTCGATGGCGAACAGCGACAGCTTGCCCTGGGCATGCAGGTCGTCGAGCAGGCCCAGGAAGCGCGGCGTGTTCAGGCGCTCGGGCGCGGCATACAGCAGGGTGATGTCGCCGCTTTGCAGGCGCCATTCGACTTCCTGCGTCTCGTCATAGGACAGCGTGGAGTTCAGGTAGGCGGCGCTCACGCCGGCCTCGTGCAGCGCGCCCACCTGGTCGTGCATGAGCGCGATCAGCGGCGACACCACCACCGCCACGCCGTGGCCCTGCTGCTGGCGCACGATGGCCGGCACCTGGTAGCACAGGCTCTTGCCGCCACCCGTGGGCATGAGCACCAGCGCATCGCCGCCGGCGACCACGTGCGAGACGATGGCCTCCTGCGGACCGCGGAATTGTTCGTAGCCGAACACGGCTTGCAGGACGGAATGCGCGGCGGACAACGGAGGCTTCTTTCGGCAGGGGCGGCTGGCGCGGGAGGGGGCGGGATGCGGGCGCTTCCCGCAACAAATGCGCTGCGGCCCGAAGGCCGCAACAGCCGCCATTTTGCGCCCCCTCGCAAGGTCCAGGGAAGACCTGGGGTTTGAACCGCTCTGCATCAACGGCCTTTTCCGGGCGCGAGGGTGCCATTTTCAGATTTCTCCTAGCCACCCGCTGCTGCATTCAGCTGCCGCCCAGCACCCCACGCGCAATGATGCTGCGCTGCACTTCGGACGAGCCTTCGTAGATGCGCAGGATGCGCGCATCGCGCACCAGGCGCTCCAGCGGCATTTCGCGCGTGTAGCCGTAGCCGCCGTGGATCTGCAGGGCCTCGTCGGTGACGAAGCCCACCATTTCGGACGCATGCAGCTTGGCCATGGCCGAGTGCTGGGTGAAGGGCTGGCCTGCCTGGCGCAAGGCCAGGGCCTGCATGGTCAGCGCCCATGAGGACTCCAGCCGCAGCTTCATGTCTGCCAGCTTCCACTGGATGCCCTGTTTCGTGGCCAGCGGCTCGCCGCCGACCAGGCGCTGATTGGCCCATTGCGCGGCGGCGGCCAGGGCGGCCTCGGCCACGCCCAGGGCGGTGGCCGCCACGTCCAGGCGGCTGTTGTCCAGCACCTTCATGGCCGTCTTGAAGCCCGTGCCCTCGGCGCCCAGCCGGTGGCTGGCAGGCACGCGCACGCCGTCCAGCGAGACCTCGAAGGCATGGCCGCCGCGGATGCCCATGAGTTTTTCGGGCGCCGAGACCTGGATGCCGGGCAGATCGCGCGGCACGATGAAGGCGCTGACGCCGCGCGCGCCGGCCTCCATGTCGGTCTTGGCGAAGACCACCATGAAGCGCGCCTCGGCGGCGTTGGAGATGAAGTGCTTGACGCCCGTGATCAGATAGTCGTCCCCATCGCGCACGGCGCGCGTGCGCATGTCGGCCGGGTGGGATCCGCCGCGCGGCTCGGTCAGCGCAAAGGCCGCCAGCCATTGGCCGCTGGCGCAGCGCGGCAGCCACTGCTGGCGCTGGGCGTCGTCGCCGCCGATGAGCACGGCGTCCGTGCCCAGGTAGTGGGCGCCGATCATGGACGAGGTGGCCGCGCAGGCGCGCGAGATGGCCACCAGGGACAGCAGCATGGCCGTGGGCGTGACGCCGGGGCCGCCCAGGGCCTCGGGCAGGTTCATGCCCATCACGCCCAGGGCCGACAGGCCCGGCACATGGCAGGTGGCGGACAGCGCCTCTTCGTCCATGCGCTGCGCCAGCGGGGCGAGTGCGTCGTCGGCAAAGCGGGCCACGGCATCGGCAATGGCGTGGTCGTCGGCGGTGGTGCCCAGTCGTTGGAAGTTCATGTCGGTTGCTCAATGTGATGGGGAAGAGGGGGCTGCGCCTGCGGTGCCCAGGGCACCGGATGCGCGCAGCGCGGCAATGGCTTCGGCACCCCGGCCCAGCCACTGCGAGAGCAGGGCGTCGGTGTGCTCGCCCAGGGCCGGTGCGCGCTCGGCGCGGTTGGGTGCGGCGCCGCTGAAATGCACGGGCTGGGTGGGCAGGCGCAGGCCGGGCAGGCGCGGGTCCTGCACCGCGCCGAGCAGGCCGCGCGCCTGGCTCTGGGGCGACTCCAGCGCCTGGGCAATGTTCCAGATGGGGGCGGCGGGCACGCCGGCCGCATCCAGCGCGGCCACCACCTGCGCCACTTCATGCCGGCCGGCCCAGGCCTCGATGGCCTCGCGCAGCGCGGGTTCGTGGGCCGAGCGTGATTCGTCGCTGGCAAAGCGCGGGTCGCCGGCCAGGCTGCCCAGCTCCATGGCCTGCAGGGCGGCGGCGAACAGCTTGTTGTTGAGCACGGCCAGCGCGAAGTGGCCATCGCCTGCGCGGTACACGCCGAAGGGCGCGGACAGCGGATGGCGGTTGCCCACGCGGCGCGCGGGCCGGCCCGTGAACAGGTAGCGCGCCACCGAGGTGGCCAGAAAGCTCAGCGTGGTGTCGAACATGGCCACGTCCACCTGCTGGCCCTGCCCGGTGGCGCGGGCCTGCAGCAGCGCGGCCAGCGTGGCCCAGGAGGCGAACAGGCCGGCCACCACGTCGCTGACGGCCTCGCCCACGACGGTGGGCGCGCCATCGGGCTCGCCCGTGGCCTCCATGAGGCCGCTCATGGCCTGCACGATGATGTCGTAGGCCGGCCGGTGGGCCAGCGGCCCGGTCTGGCCGAAGCCCGAGACGCTGACATAGACCAGGCGCGGATTGAGTGCCCGCAACTGGCTTGCGCCGATGCCCAGGCGCTCGGCCACGCCGGGGCGGAAGTTCTCCACCACCACGTCGGCCTGGGCGGCCATCTCGCGGACCAGGGCCACGGCCTCGGGGTGCTTGAGGTCCAGCACCAGGCTTTGCTTGTTGCGGTTCATCACCGTGAACAGCGCGCTTTCGCCGTTGTTCATGGGGCCGATGGCGCGGTAGTCGTCGCCCTGCGGCGGCTCGATCTTGACGACCTCGGCGCCCAGGTCGGCCAGCAGGGCCGTGGACAGCGGCCCGGCCAGCACGCGCGTGAAGTCGAGGATGCGCACGCCGTCCAGCGGGCGGGCGGTACTGGCAGGGGCGGGGGGCGAGGCGGATTCGGTCATTGATGCAGCCATGGACAGGTGGTGGATGGCTGCATGCTGGCCCGCAATTGAATCAATGGAAAATATTCAATCCTGATGCAATGCATTCAAAAAGATGATCCATATCAGCCTCCGGCAGCTTGAGTACTTCGTGGCCGCTGCACGCCATGGCAGTGCGGCGCGCGCGGCAGAAGCCATCGGCGTGTCCCAGCCGTCCATCTCCAAGGCGATTGCCGACCTGGAGGCGCAGTGGGGCGAGGCGCTGTTCGTGCGCCGCCATGCCAGGGGGCTGGATCTCACGGCGGCCGGCGCGGTGCGCAGCCGCGATGCCCAGGCGCTGCTGGACGGCGCACGCAGCCTGCAGGGGCCGCGCACGGCGGCGGTGGCGGGCGTGCTGCGCCTGGGCTTTCTGAGCACGCTGGGCGCGCGCTGGGTGCCGGCGCTGCTGGCGCAGATGCAGCGCCGCCATCCCGGCATTGCGCTGGAGCTGGTGGAGGGCGATATCGCCTCGCTCACGCAGCAGGTGGAGCGCGGCGAGCTCGATGCGGCCCTGCAGTACAACACGGGCCTGGCGCGTCCCCGCATGGAGCTGCTGCCCGTGGCGGCGCTGCCGCCCTATGTGCTGCTGCCGCAGCGCCATGCGCTGGCGGCCAGGACCAGCGTGGGGCTGGCCGAGGTGGCCCGCTACCCGCTGGTGCTGATCAACCTGCCGCACAGCCGCGAGTATTTCCTGTCGCTGTTCCGCGAGGCCGGCGTGACGCCGCTGGTGGCCCATGAGTTCGCCTCCATCGAGATGCTGCGCTCCATGGTGGCCAATGGCCACGGCCTGAGCGTGCTGACCACGCGGCCAGTGGTGGACCGCGCCCACGATGGCCAGCGCCTGGCCTGCCGCCGCATCCGGGGCCGCGTGGCCCCCCAGGGCGTGGTGCTGGCCGTGCCGGCGGGCAATGCCTCGCCGCTGATTGCACCGTTCTTGAAGGTGGCGCGTGCCGTGATTGCACCGTAGCGGCGCGCAGCCCCGTGGCATGCACCACGGTGGTGAGCTGTTACCCGGGATTTTCCCCAGGTTGTATGGACAAGCTTGGTTGGCACGGCATTTGCTGTTGCTCTCCGTGTTGATCGCAGGTAGATGCAGGATGCTCGCTCCATCACCGGTTTGCCGGGTAATCCTGTATATACATGTCCGGTCGGCAAAAACACACTTCGGGCTCCCGCACTGGTCTGCCTGCGGACCCCGAAACTGCCATCGCCAACTTGCTTTCCCGACCGAGGAGTGCCACATGAGTTCGATCCCCACGTTCCGCCGCCTGCCCCTGGGGCCGCTGGCCGCCGCCCTCTGCCTTGCCGCCGCACTGCAGCCCGCTGCCGCGCAGGAGACCAAGATCACCCTGGGCATGTCGGGCTGGACCGGCTTCGCGCCGCTGACCCTGGCCGACAAGGCCGGCATCTTCAAGAAGAACGGCCTGGCGGTGGACCTGAAGATGATTCCGCAGAAGGACCGCCACCTGGCCCTGGCCTCGGGCGCCATCCAGTGCGCGGCCACCACCATCGAGACGCATGTGGCCTGGAACACGAACGGCGTGCCCATCGTGCAGATCTTCCAGATGGACAAGTCCTACGGTGCCGACGGCATCGCCGTGCGCAATGATGTCAAGGGCTTCGCCGACCTCAAGGGCAAGACGGTGGCCGTGAGCGCGCCGGGCACGGCGCCGTACTTCGGCCTGGCCTGGATGCTGCACAAGAACGGCATGACCATGAAGGATGTGAAGACCGTCTCGCTGGAGCCCCAGCCCGCGGCCCAGGCCTTCGTGGCCGGCCAGAACGATGCGGCCATGAGCTACGAGCCCTACCTGTCCACCATCCGCGCCAACCCGGCCGCGGGCAAGATCCTGGCCACCACCATCGACTACCCCATGGTCATGGACACGGTGGGCTGCGATCCCAAGTGGCTCAAGGCGAACACGGCCGCCGCCAAGGCGCTGGCCCAGTCGTATTTCGATGCGGTGGCCATGATCGAGGCCGACAAGACCAAGTCCTTCGAGATCATGGGCACGGCCGTCAAGCAAAGCGGCGAGCAGTTCGGCAAGTCGGCCTCCTACCTCAAGTGGTCCGACAAGGAAGCCAACCAGAAATTCTTCGCCAACGAGCTGGTGCCGTTCATGAAGGAATCGGCCGTGATCCTCAAGGAGGCCGGCATCATCCGCTCCATCCCCGAGAACTATGGCGTGATGTACGACGCCAGCTTCATCCAGTAAGCCCGCCAGGGGATGACCATGCAAGCCGCATCCACTTCCGCAGTCCAGCCGGCTAACAAGCCCATGACCCACGCCACACCGCACGCTCCCGCGCCCGCCGCGGCGCCAGCCCCCGTCCGCCGCCGCCGCATGGCGCCGCTGGAGCCCGTCAGCCCCACGGCCAAGTGGGTGCTGGGTGTGGCTTTCTTCGTGCTGTTCTTTCTCGTCTGGGCGGCTGTGACGCTGGGCGGCTTCGTCTCCCCGACCTTCCTGGCCAGCCCCATGACCATGGCGCGCGAGGGCGTGCTGCTGTTCACCGAGTACGGCTTCCTGCACGACATCGGCATGACGGTCTGGCGCGTGATGGGCGGCTTCATCCTGGCCTCGGTCGTGGCCGTGCCGCTGGGCATCGCCATGGGCGCCTGGAAGCCGGTCGAGGCCTTCTTCGAGCCCTTCGTGTCGTTCTGCCGCTACCTGCCGGCCTCGGCCTTCATCCCGCTGCTGATCCTGTGGGCCGGCGTGGGCGAGACGCAGAAGCTGCTGGTCATCTTCATCGGCTCGGTGTTCCAGATCACGCTGATGGTGGCCGTCACCGTGGGCGGCGCGCGCAAGGACCTGGTGGAGGCCGCCTACACGCTGGGCGCCTCCAACACCGGCGTGGTGCGCCGCGTGCTGATCCCGGGCGCCGCGCCCGGCATTGCCGAGACGCTGCGCCTGGTGCTGGGCTGGGCCTGGACCTATGTGATCGTGGCCGAGCTGATCGGCTCGTCCTCGGGCATCGGCCACATGATCACCGACAGCCAGGCGCTGCTGAACACGGGCCAGATCATCTTCGGCATCATCGTGATCGGCCTCATCGGCCTGGTGTCCGATTTCATCTTCAAATCGCTGAACCGTCGCATGTTCGAGTGGAGCACCCTGTGAAAAGGATCTACCCCCTGAGCGGCTGCGCCGCTTCCCCCTTGAAGGGGGACGACACCCTCGGTGCGGGGCGGCCCTTCCTCGGTGTCTCTGAGGGGAGTCGCGCCGGTTGCAGCCGCCGTGAATATTGACAAGCGCCCTGGAGAATCGTGATGAATCTTTTGTCCATTCAAGGTGTTTCGCGCACCTTCACCAGCCACAAGGGCACGAGCACGCAGGCCTTGCTGCCTGTGGATTTCGAGGTCCGCGAGAACGACTTCGTCACCATCCTCGGCCCCTCGGGCTGCGGCAAGTCCACCATGCTGCGCATTGCGGCGGGGCTGGATTTCCCGACCACGGGCCAGGTGCTGCTGGACGGCCGCGCCGTGGACGGGCCGGGCGCCGACCGGGGCATGGTGTTCCAGAGCTACACGCTGTTCCCCTGGCTGACGGTGGCCCAGAACATCCGCTTCGGCCTGCGCGAGAAGGGCGTGAGCGAGGCGCTGCAAAAGGAGCGCAGCGACTACTTCATCGCCAAGGTGGGGCTGCGCGGCTTCGAGAACCACTTTCCCAAGCAGCTGTCGGGCGGCATGCAGCAGCGCACGGCCATTGCGCGCGCGCTGGCCAATGATCCCAAGATCCTGCTCATGGACGAGCCCTTCGGCGCACTCGACAACCAGACCCGCGTGCTCATGCAGGAGCTGCTGCTGGGCATCTGGGAGGCCGAGCGCAAGACCGTGATGTTCGTCACCCACGACATCGACGAGGCCATCTTCATGGCCAACCGCGTGGCCGTGTTCAGCGCGCGCCCGGGCCGCATCAAGGCCGACATCCCCGTGAACCTGCCGCATCCGCGCCACTACACGGTCAAGACATCGCCCGAGTTCATGGAGCTGAAAGCCCGGCTGACCGAAGAGATTCGCGCAGAGTCGCTGGCTGCTGCTGCACACTGACGCTTTTCATGACCACTGCCCACACCATGTCTTCCCGCTCCACGGCTTCTCGTCTTTCCGCAACGACGGCGGAGGTGCCCATGGCCCTGTACCAGCAGGTCAAGGACCATGTGATGCGCAAGATCGCCGATGGCTCGCTGTCGGCCGGCGAGCGCGTGCCGTCCGAGCAGGAGCTGGTGCAGGAGTTCGGCGTGGCCCGCATGACGGCCAACCGCGCGCTGCGCGAGCTGGCCGAGCAGGGCGTGATCGTGCGGGTGGCGGGCGTGGGCTCCTTCGTGGCCGAGGAAAAGCCGCAGTCCACGCTGCTGCGCATCGCCAACATCGCCGAGGAAATCCGCCAGCGCGGCCATGACCACCGCTTCGAGCTGATCAGCGTGCGCCGCGAGTCGGCCTCGCCCGAGGCGGCGGCCTCGCTGCAGCTGTCCGCCGGCAGCTCGGTGTTCCACCTGCAGGGCGTGCATTTCGAGAACGACGTGCCCGTGCAGCTGGAAGACCGCCATGTGAACCCGCGCATGGCGCCGGACTTCATGGAGCAGGACTTCTCGCTGATCCAGCCTTCGGTGTACCTGGTGCGCAACGTGCCCTTCGACCAGATCGAGCATGTGGTGGACGCCATGCTGCCCACGCCCGAGCAGGCACGCTGGCTGCAGATGGAGACCGACCAGCCCTGCCTGACGCTGACGCGCCGCACCTGGTACCTGGGCACGCCCGTGACCTGGGTGCACTGCGTGCATCCGGGCATGCGCTACCGGCTGGGCAGCCGCTTTCGCACCGACGGCGGATCGCACGACGGCTGAGGCCGGAAAGGCGGGGTTCCCGCTCTTGCGCTGTTCCGCTTCGATTGATATTGTATAGACAGGCATAGACATCCATCCTGGCACATCCTTCCAGACACCGACAGGGCATCACCATGAACACCATCACGACTCCCGGCCTCACCTCCCGTCCCGGCACCGCGCTGACGCTGCAGCCCGGCCAGGTCACCCTGGCCCAGCTGCGGGCCATACAGCAGGGCGGCGTGCGCCTGTCCATGGCGGCGTCCGCCTACGAGCGCATGCGCGCCGCCCAGGCCCATGTGCAGCACATCGTGGATGAGGACCAGGTCGTCTATGGCATCAACACCGGCTTCGGCAAGCTGGCCTCCACCAAGATCGCCCATGACCGCCTGGCAGAGCTGCAGCGCAACCTGGTGCTGTCGCACAGCGTGGGCACGGGCGATCCGCTGCCCGACGCCGTGGTGCGCCTGGTGCTGGCCACCAAGGCCGTGAGCCTGGCGCGCGGCCACTCGGGCGTGCGCCCCGAGCTGGTCGATGCGCTGCTGGCCCTGGCCAACGCCGACGTGCTGCCCGTGATTCCCGCCAAGGGCTCGGTGGGCGCCTCCGGCGACCTGGCGCCGCTGTCGCACCTGGCCTGCGTGCTGATCGGCGAAGGCCAGGCCAAGATCGATGGACAGGTGGTGTCCGGCACCGAGGCCATGCGCCACGTGGGCCTGGAGCCCTTCGTGCTCGGCCCCAAGGAAGGGCTGGCCCTGCTCAACGGCACCCAGGTATCCACGGCGCTGGCCCTGGTGGGCCTTTTCCAGGGCGAGAGCGTGTTTGCCGCCGGCCTGGTGGCGGGCTGCCTGACGCTGGAGGCCATCAAGGGCTCGGTCAAGCCGTTTGACGCCCGCATCCACGAGGCGCGCGGCCAGCTTGGCCAGATCGCCGTGGCCGCCGCCGTGCGCGAACTGCTGGACGGCAGCGCCATCGACACCTCCCACCCCCACTGCGGCCGCGTGCAGGACCCGTACTCCATCCGCTGCGTGCCCCAGGTCATGGGCGCCTGCCTGGACAACCTCAGCCATGCGGCCCGCGTGCTGGTGATCGAGGCCAACGCCGCCTCGGACAACCCGCTGGTCTTCGACAACGGCGACGTGATCTCGGGCGGCAACTTCCATGCCGAGCCCGTGGCCTTCGCGGCCGACATCATCGCCCTGGCCCTGGCCGAGATCGGCGCCATCTCCGAGCGCCGCATGGCCCTGCTGCTGGACACCGGCCTGTCGGGCCT
Source organism: Delftia tsuruhatensis NBRC 16741 (assembly GCF_001571325.1). Lineage (GTDB taxonomy): Bacteria > Pseudomonadota > Gammaproteobacteria > Burkholderiales > Burkholderiaceae_C > Comamonas > Comamonas tsuruhatensis. The sequence goes on along the minus strand of NZ_BCTO01000016.1, from coordinate 27,653 downwards.
GCCTGCCTTCCTGATTGCCGACAGCGGCGTGAACTCGGGCTTCATGATCGCCCAGGTCACGGCTGCCGCCCTGGCTGCCGAGAACCAGTGCCTGGCCCATCCCAGCAGCGTCACCAGCCTGCCCACCTCGGCCAACCAGGAAGACCATGTCTCCATGGCCACCTACGGCGCGCGGCGCCTGGGCGAGATGGCGCGCAACACCGCCGTCATCGTGGGCGTGGAAGCCATGGCCGCCGCCCAGGGCATGGACTTCGACCGCAGCCTGAGCAGCTCCGAGCTGATCGAGGCGCAGTACGCGCTGATCCGCAGCCAGGTTCCCCATCTCGACCGTGACCGCTACCTGGCACCCGACATCGAAACCATGCGCCAGTGGGCGCTTGCCACGGACTGGCCCCAGGCCATCGTCCGCCACCTGCCCAGCCACCAGGCTGCCTGAACCCCGCAACCGCTCACCCTACGCACCCAGGAGATCGCCATGAACGCCAACGACGCCATCCTCAACGCCAACGCGGCCACCGCTGCCACCAATCCCCGCTATGACGCCAGCCGCGTCATCCGCGCCCCGCGCGGCAGCGAACTGCACTGCAAGAACTGGCTGGCCGAGGCCGCCTACCGCATGCTGCAGAACAACCTGGACCCCGACGTGGCCGAGAACCCCAAGGCCCTGGTGGTCTACGGCGGCATCGGCCGCGCGGCGCGCAACTGGGAGTGCTATGACCAGATCCTGGAGTCGCTGAAAAAGCTGGAGGCCGACGAGTCCCTGCTGATCCAGTCGGGAAAGCCCGTGGGCGTGTTCAAGACGCACGAGAACGCACCGCGCGTGCTGCTGGCCAACTCCAACCTCGTGCCCCAGTGGGCCAACTGGGAGCACTTCAACGAGCTGGACCAGAAGGGCCTGTTCATGTACGGCCAGATGACGGCCGGCAGCTGGATCTACATCGGCGCCCAGGGCATCGTGCAGGGCACGTTCGAGACCTTCGTCGAGGCCGGCCGCCAGCACTACAACAACGACCTCACGGGCAAGTGGATCCTCACGGCGGGCCTGGGCGGCATGGGCGGTGCCCAGCCCCTGGCAGGCGTGCTGGCCGGTGCCTGCGTGCTGGCCATCGAATGCCAGCAAAGCAGCATCGACTTCCGCCTGCGCACGCGCTACCTGGACAAGCAGGCGCGCGACATCGACCACGCGCTGGAGCTCATCGCCCAGCACACGGCTGCGGGCGAGGCCATCTCCATCGGCCTGCTGGGCAATGCCGCCGAAATCCTGCCCGAGCTGGTGCGCCGCGCAAAGGCCGGCGGCGCCCGCCCCGACATCGTGACCGACCAGACCTCGGCCCATGACCTGATCAACGGCTACCTGCCCGTGGGCTGGACCGTGAACGAGTGGCGTGCCGCCGCGGCCGACCCGTCGCGCCATGCCCAGCTCAAGGCCGCTGCCGCCCAGGGCTGCGCCCAGCATGTGCAGGCCATGCTGGACTTCCAGGCCATGGGCATTCCCACGGTGGACTACGGCAACAACATCCGCCAGGTGGCCCTGGACCAGGGCGTGAAGAACGCCTTCGACTTCCCCGGCTTCGTGCCCGCCTACATCCGGCCGCTGTTTTGCGAGGGCAAGGGCCCGTTCCGCTGGGTGGCCCTGTCCGGCGACCCCGAGGACATCTACAAGACCGACGCCAAGATCAAGGAACTGTTCCCCGACAACAAGCACACCCACCGCTGGCTGGACATGGCGCGCGAGCGCATCAGCTTCCAGGGCCTGCCCGCGCGCATCTGCTGGCTGGGACTGGGCGAGCGCCACAAGGCGGCCCTGGCCTTCAACGAGATGGTGAAGAACGGCGAACTCAAGGCCCCCATCGTGATCGGCCGCGACCACCTGGACTGCGGCTCGGTGGCCAGCCCCAACCGCGAGACCGAATCCATGAAGGACGGCACGGACGCCGTCAGCGACTGGCCGCTGCTCAACGCCCTGCTCAACACCGCAGGCGGCGCCACCTGGGTCAGCCTGCACCACGGCGGCGGCGTGGGCATGGGCTACTCCCAGCATGCGGGCGTGGTCATCGTGGCCGACGGCACGGACGAGGCCGCAGCCCGCCTGGGCCGCGTGCTCTGGAACGATCCGGCCACCGGCGTCATGCGCCATGCGGATGCGGGCTACGACATCGCCGTGGCGGCCGCCAAGCGCCATCAGCTGAACCTGCCCATGGTCAAGTGAGCCGCTTGCAGGACACCACGGCCATGCAGCGTTTCAACCTGAACCAGATCGCCGCCAGCCCCTGGAAGAACGGGGGCGGCAGCACGCGCGAGATCGCCTGCTGGCCGCCCGGGGCCGGCATGGAGGCCTTTGGCTGGCGCATCAGCGTGGCCACCATTGACCAGCCCGGCCCGTTCTCGGCCTTTGCAGGCGTGGACCGGCAGATCATGCTGCTCGATGGCGACGGCGTGCACCTGCGCGGCGAAGGCATCGACCATGTGCTGGACGCGCGCTGGCAGCCGTTTGCCTTCTCCGGCGATGTGGCGCTGGGCTGCTCGCTGCTGGGCGGCACTTCCACCGACTTCAACGTGATGGCGCGGCGCGGCCGGTGGCGGGCGCAGGTCCAGGTGCTGGACAGCGCTGCCGACGCCGGCCGCGCCGACGCCGGCCTGTGCATGGTGCTGCAGGGCGACTGGCAGGCGGATGGCGCTGCGCTCATCCCCGGCCAGGGCCTGTGGTGGAGCGCGCAGCAGCCCGACCCGCAGCAGCTGGTGCCGCAGACCGACGACGCGCGGCTGGTGCAGGTGCTGCTGCAAGCCTGCTGACGACCCACGACATCCAAGGAATCACCTCCATGACCGAGCCCCACGCACCCGCTTCTGCATCCGCTTGCGCACTCGCTCCATCCTCTTCGGCCGACGGCTGCTGGCAGAACCTGCGCCTGGCGCCTGACATGTTCGAGGCCGGCCAGGCCGTGGGTGACGGGGAGGATGCCTGCATCGTGGTGCAGCAGGGCCGCGTGGCCTGGGTGGGGCCGCAGCAGGCCCTGCCGCCCGCATATGCGGCCCTGCCGCGCCATGACGGCCAGGGCATGCTGGCCACGCCGGGCCTGGTCGATTGCCACACCCACCTGGTCTATGGCGGCGAGCGCGCCAACGAATTCGCCATGCGCCTGGACGGCGCCAGCTACGAGGAAGTGGCACGCGCCGGCGGCGGCATCGTCTCCAGCGTGCGTGCCACGCGCGAGGCCAGCGAGGACGAGCTGTTCGCCCAGGCCCTGCCGCGCCTGCAGCAGCTGCTGGACGAGGGCGTCTGCGCCATCGAGATCAAGTCGGGCTACGGCCTGGCGCTGGAGCACGAGCGCAAGCAGCTGCGCGTGGCCCGGCGCCTGGGCCAGGCCCTGGGCGTGACCGTGCGCACCACCTTCCTGGGCGCGCATGCGCTGCCGCCCGAGTACGCAGGGCGCAGCCAGGACTACATCGACCTCGTCGCCGGCACCATGCTGCCCGCGCTGGCGGCCGAGGGCCTGGTCGATGCGGTCGATGTGTTCTGCGAGCGCATCGCCTTCTCGCTGGCCGAGACCGAGCAGGTCTTCCAGGCCGCACGCCGCCTGGGCCTGCCCGTCAAGCTGCATGCCGAGCAGCTGTCGAACATGGAGGGGGCGGCCCTCGCGGCCCGCTATGGCGCGCTGTCGTGCGACCACATCGAGCACCTGTCGGAAGCAGGTATCGCCGCCATGCGCGGCGCGGGTTCCGTGGCCGTGCTGCTGCCCGGCGCCTACTACACGCTGCGTGACACCCACATGCCGCCCATCGCGGGCCTGCGCGCCGCGGGCGTTCCCATGGCCGTCTCTACCGATCACAATCCGGGCACCTCCCCCTGCCTGAGCCTTTTGCTCATGGCCAACATGGCCTGCACCCTGTTCCGGCTCACCGTGCCCGAGGCCCTGGCGGGCATCACCCGCCATGCCGCGCGCGCCCTGGGCCTGCAGGACGAGCATGGCCTGATCGCGGCCGGCCGTCCCGCCCACTTCGTGCTCTGGCCCGTGCGCCATGCGGCCGAGCTGGCCTACTGGTTCGGCAGCAAGCCTGACTGCACCATCGTGCGACAGGGCCGCATCGTGCGGACCCGCGGGCAGGGGAGCCACTGAAAGCCTGTCCCATGCCCCATGCACTGTTTCTCGATGAATTGATTTCCACCCTGGGCGCCGAAGTGGCGCAGCGCGGCGACGATGTGCCCGCGCGCTACCACACCGACTGGAGCGGCACGCCGCCCCAGCGCCCGCTGGCCCTGGTGCGCCCGCGCAGCACCGACGAGGTCAGCGCGCTCATGCGCCTGTGCACGGCCCACCGCGTGCCTGTCGTGCCCCAGGGCGGGCTCACGGGCCTGGCCGGTGCGGCCGTGCCCGTGCCGGGTGCCGTGGCCGTCTCCATGGAGCGCATGAATGCCATCGAGGACGTGAACGCGCGCACCGCGCTGATGACCGTGCAGGCCGGCGCCACGCTGCAGGCCGTGCAGGAAGCGGCCGTGGCCGCAGGCATGGTCTTCGGCGTGGACCTGGGCGCGCGCGGCAGCTGCCAGATCGGCGGCAACGTGGCCACCAATGCGGGCGGCAACGGCGTGCTGCAGCACGGCATGATGCGCGAGCAGGTGCTGGGCCTGGAGGTGGTGCTGGCCGACGGCACGGTGCTGCCCATGCTGCGCCCCATGCTCAAGAACAACACGGGCTACGACCTCAAGCAGTTCTTCATCGGCTCGGAGGGCACGCTGGGCATCGTCACGCGCGTGCTGCTGCGCCTGCGCCCCGCGCCCCAGGCCCGCGCCACGGCCCTGGTGGCCGTGCCGGACTTCGATGCGGCGCTGTCCGTGCTCGCGCGCATGCAATCGCGCTTTGGCAACGGCGTGGCGGCCTTCGAGCTGATGTGGGACAGCTTCATCCAGGCCTCCATCCGCTGGCAGAAGCTGCAGCCGCCGTTTGGCCAGGCGCATGCGCTGCTGGCCCTGATCGATGTGGACGGCAAGGACGAGGCTACGCTGCGCGCCGACGTGGAAGAGGCCCTGGGCGAGGCCATGGAGGCCGGCGAGGTGGCCGATGCCGTCATCGCCCAATCCGTGGCACAGGCGCGCCAGCTGTGGAAGCTGCGCGAGGCGCCGGCCGAGCTCAACACGAACATGCATCCGCCCGTGAACTTCGACGTCAGCCTGCCCCAGGCCGACATCGGCCGCTTTGCCGATGCCTGCCGCGCCGCGTTCGACGCGCGCTGGCCCGGCCACCACACGCTGTTCTTCGGCCATGTGGGCGACGGCAACCTGCATGTCTCGGTGGACGGTGCCACCGCCAACGGCGACTGCGAAGGCGTCGAGGCCGCGTTGTACCACCTGGTCGGCGAGTTCGGCGGCAGCGTCTCGGCCGAGCACGGCATCGGCCTGCACAAGAAGCCCTATCTCGGCGCCAGCCGCACCCCGGCCGAACTGGCCGTGATGCGCGCCATCAAGCAGGCGCTGGACCCCCTGCATCTGTTCAACCCCGGCAAGGTATTCGACCTATGAACGCTCCCGCCCTCCACGCGATCCACACCCTGGCACGCCCCGAAGTGCCGCCGCTGCCGCCCTACAACGCAGGCCTGTCCTCCGAGGCCGTGCGGGCGCGCTACGGCGTCACCGAGATCGCGCGGCTGGCGAGCAACGAGAACCCCTTTGGCGCCAGCCCTGCCGTGGCCCGCGCCCTGGCCGACCTGGCCCTGCACGTGGGCACCTATCCCGATGCGCAATGCACGGCGCTGCGCGCGGCCATCGCCGCGCGCACCGGCGTGCCGGCCGAGGCCATTGCCGTGGGCAACGGCTCCGAGGACATCCTGCAGATGCTGTGCCAGGCGTTTCTCTCGCCCGGCGACCGCGTGCTCACCCAGCGCCCGGCCTTCGGCCTGCACGAGATCTACCCGCGCATGATGGGCGCCCGCGTCGAGCTGCTGGAGCTGACGCCCGCGCTGGACTTCGACGTCGATGCCTGGTGCCAGGCGCTGGCGCGCGGTCCCAAGATCGCCATGCTGGCCAATCCCTCCAATCCCGTGGGCTGCATGTTCAGCGCCCGCGATTTCGCGCGCCTGCTGGACGCCACGCCGCCGCAGACCCTGCTGGTGGTGGACGAGGCCTACTACGAGTACGCCCTGCACGCCGACGGCTACCCCGACGTGCTGGCCCTGCTGCGCGGCCGCGCCATGCCCTGGATCGTGCTGCGCACCTTCTCCAAGGCCTGGGGCCTGGCAGGCCTGCGCGTGGGCTATGGCCTGGCCAGCGACGCGGCCCTGGTGCAACTGCTGGACCGCGTGCGCACGCCCTTCAACGTCAACCAGGCCGCCCAGGCGGCGGCGCTGGCGGCCTGGGGCGACGAGGGCTTCATGCAGCGCGGCGTGGCCGAGACCGTGCGCCTGCGCGATGTGCTGGCGCAGCGGCTGGCCGCCCTGCCTGCCCTGCCCGCACTTCGGATAGCGCCTTCGGCCGCCAACTTCCTGTTCATCGACATCGGCCGCCCCAACGGCCCCGTGAACGAGGCGCTGCTGGCCCGGGGCCTGATCGTCAAGCCCTGGAAGGAGCCGGGCTTCGAGCACTTCATCCGCGTCTCCGTGGGCACCGAGGCCGACAACGAACGCTTCGTGCGCGCGCTGGCCGAGATCCTGGAGGCCGGGCAATGAGCGGCATCGACCCGACACCCGACAGCCGCACGCTGTTCGCCGAGCATGCGCTGCTGCCCACGGGCTGGGCGCGCAATGTGCTGCTGCGCTGGGATGGCGCAGGGCGCCTGCAGGCCGTACAGGCCGACGCACAGCCCGGCAACGGGCCGCGCGCGCCCGGCCCTGTGCTGCCCGGCATGCCCAACCTGCACTCGCATGCCTTCCAGCGCGCCTTTGCGGGCCTGACCGAATACCGCGCCGAGGCCCAGGACAGCTTCTGGAGCTGGCGCGACCTCATGTACCGCTTTGCCGCGCGCATCACGCCCGAGTCGCTGGAGGCCATCGCCACCTGGCTGTACGTGGAGATGCTGGAGGCCGGCTACACCTCGGTCTGCGAATTCCACTACGTGCACCACGACCGGGATGGCCGGCCCTACGCCGACGACGCCACGCTGTCCCTGGCCCTGCTGCGCGCCGCGCGCAAGGCCGGCATGGGCATCACCCTGCTGCCCGTGCTCTACCAGACCAGCGGCTTCGGCGGCAAGCCGCCGCGCGCCGACCAGGCGCGCTTCATCCGCAGCACCGACAACATGCTGGCCCTGCTGCAGCGCCTGCTGCCCGAGGCGCGCGCACAAGGCGCGGCCCTGGGCCTGGCGCCCCACTCGCTGCGCGCCGTGCCGCCCGACAGCCTGCGCGTGGCCGTGGAGGGCCTGACGGCGCTGGACGCGCGCGCGCCCATCCACATCCACATTGCCGAGCAGACCCAGGAGGTGGACGACTGCCTGGCCTGGAGCGGCCAGCGCCCCGTGCAATGGCTGCTGGAGCATGCCTCCGTGGACGCACGCTGGTGCCTGGTCCACGCCACCCACATGACGCCCGGTGAATACACGGGCGCCGCGCGCAGCGGCGCCGTGGCCGGCATCTGCCCCACCACCGAGGCCAACCTGGGCGATGGCATCTTCGACATGCCGCAATGGCTGGGCCACGGCGGCGCCTGGGGCGTGGGCTCGGACAGCCATGCCTGCGTCAACGCGGCCGAGGAACTGCTGATGCTCGAATACAGCCAGCGCCTGTCGCTGCGCCAGCGCAACGTGCTGGCAGGCCCCGACCCGCAGGTGGGCACCGCGCTGTGGACCGCTGCCGTGCAGGGCGGTGCCCAGGCCGCAGGCCGCCCCGTGGCCGGGCTGGCCGTGGGCCAGCAGGCCGACTTCCTGGCGCTGGACGCAGGCCATGTGGCACTGGCCGGCCTGCCGGTGCAGGCCATGGTCTCGGCCCATGTCTTCGGCAGCCACCGCAGCAGCGCGCTGCACAGCCTGTGGGTGGGCGGCGAGCGCCGCGTGCAGGCCGGACGGCATGCGCTGCACGAGGCGGCAGCCCGCGGCTTTGTCGCGGCCCGCGCGGCCACCCTGCAATCCTGAGGCCCCCGCATGCCATGGGCCCGCGAAACCCGCCAGAAACGTTCCAGAATCACGCCATGACCGATACCGCTCCCCCTCCCTTCATCTTCCACCAGGGCACGGCGCCGCTGCTGATCTCCATGCCGCATGCGGGCACCCATGTGCCGCCCGACATCGCCGCGCGCCTGACCGAGGAAGCCCGCCACGTGCCCGACACCGACTGGCACCTGCCGCGCCTGTACGAGTTCGCCAGGGCCATGGGCGCCTCCATCCTCGTGGCCACGCATTCGCGCTATGTGGTGGACCTGAACCGTCCGCCCGATGGCGCCAGCCTCTACCCGGGCCAGAGCGTCACCGGCCTGTGCCCCGTGGACACCTTCGACGACACGCCGCTGTACGCCGACCCGGCCGATGTGCCCGCAGACGCCGAGATCGCCGCGCGCCGCGAAGCCATCTGGGGCCCGTACCACGCACAGCTGCGCGCCGAGCTGGACCGCCTCAAGGCCGTGCACGGCACCGTGGCGCTGTGGGATGCGCACTCCATCCGCTCGGTGCTGCCGCGTTTCTTCGAAGGCAAGCTGCCCGACCTGAACCTGGGCACCGGCAAGGGCACGAGCTGCGCGCTGGAACTGGCCGAGCATCTGCTGGCCATTGCGCAGACCGCGCCAGGCCACACCGCCATACTCAACGGCCGCTTCACGGGCGGCTACATCACGCGCCACTACGGCCAGCCCGAGGCCGGCATCCACGCCGTGCAGCTGGAGATGACGCAGTGCAGCTACATGCAGGAAGCCCTGCCCTTCGACTACCTGCCCGAGCGCGCCGAACAGATCCAGCCCACGCTGCAGCGCATGCTGCAGGCGGTGCTGGACTTCGTCACGACACGGCGCGTGTCCTGATCAGCCTTCGTCGTGGCAGTGGCCCGGGCAGGGCCCGCCCATGGCCACGGGCGGCGGGTCGCCCAGCCAGCGGCGCGGCCCCGGGCCGTTCTGTGCGCACAGGTCGCCGGGGTTGTGCAGCACGCAGTGGCGCAGCGACAGGCAACCGCAGCCAATGCACTGGTCCAGGCTCTCGCTGAGCCGCTGCAGCTCGCCTATGCGGTCGTCCAGCCGCTGCTTCCAGACCCGCGACATCTTCTGCCAGTCCCCGCCCGTGGGGACATGGCGGCTGGGCAGCTTGGCCAGCTGCTCGGCGATCTCCTCCAGCGTGAAGCCGATGCGCTGGGCGAACACCACGAAGGCGATGCGCCGCAGCGACGAGCGGTGGTAGCGCCGGTGGCCGCTGGCGCTGCGCACGGACTCGATCAGGTTCAGCGACTCGTAAAAGCGCAGCGCCGAGGCCTTGACCCCGCTGCGCTGCGCCACGTCGCCGATGCTGAGCAGCGGATCATCCTCGGTTTTCATGGTGGCTTTCCTTCGTGGCTTGACTTCAAGTTCACTTGAACTCGAAGAATGCGGCCATTCTGAGCGAAAGCGCAGGAACAGGGCAACCGGGGCTTGTACCGCCCCTGCAGGCGTCCTGGCCGGACTGCGAAATTCTTTGGCCGAGTGCTGCAATGACGCAGCTGCCGTTCATTCATACAGTAATGGGTCTCATTTGTATTGAATGGCATCGGCCGGAGGTTTCCATGTACATCGACAGCAGCAGCTTTCCCCTGGTCCGCATGGGCTACGAGCGCGACAAGGCCGTGCCCGTGGACCGCTTGCTGGAGGACTTCTCGGCCCTGCTGGCCCGCGGCCAGGCCTTTGTCTTCTTCAGCGACGGCGACATGTCCCAGGAGGAGCGCTCGCCCGCGGAGCGCAAGCAGGTCGTGCTGTGGATGAAGGCCCGCCGCCCCGAGCTCAAAAGCCTGGTGCGCGCCCTTGTCCACGCCGAGCCCGATGCGCACAAGCGCGCCGAGGCCGAGGCCTTCGCACAGATGTTCGGCAAGGCCTGGGGCTATCCCATGCTGCTGGCGGCCTCCCCCGAGGAGGCGCAGCAGCGTGCATGGGAGCTGCTCGGGTCCGATTGATGACCGATTGACATGAACTGAGAGAAACACCATGAATGCCGTGGATTCCGCCCTGCTCAAAGTCCTGCCCGAGAGGTGGGATCCCGACCATGTGGACCGTCCCGTGATCGTCCTGCCGATGCGCTCGGGCCCGGGTGACTGGGCAATGGACTTCCATGCCCACCGCAAGAGCCAGCTCATGGTCACCAATGCGGGCCTGATCACGCTGGAGACCGAGGCCGGCGTCTGCGTGGTGCCGCCGCGCAGCGCCGCCTGGATTCCGGGCGGCACGCTGCACCGCGTCAGCTGCAGCGGTGCGGCCAGCGGCCATATCGTCTTTGTGGAGTCCGGCGCGGCGCGCCCCGCGCCCGGCCCCTGCCATGCGCTGGCCGTCTCGCCCTTTCTGCATGCCCTGCTGGAGCGCGTGCAGGGCCTGCCGCAGGACTACGAGCCCGACAGCGGCGATGGCCGGCTCATGCAGGTCCTGCTCGATGAAATCCAGAACGCGCAGCCCGAGGGCCTGCACCTGCCCCTGCCGCGCGACCGCCGCCTGCGCCGCATGACCGGCGCCCTGTGCGAGCAGCCCCAGCTGCAGGCGCGGCTGGCCGACTGGGCCCAGCGCATCGGCATGAGCGAGCGCAGCATGACGCGGCTGTTCCTGGCCGAGACCGGCCTCACCGTCAACCAGTGGCGCCGCCAGCTGCATGTGCTCACCGCGCTGCAGCAGCTGTCCCAGGGGCTGCGCATCCAGACCGTGGCCGATGCCCTGGGATACGAAAGCGCACCGGCCTTCGTGACCATGTTCCGCAAGGCCGTGGGCACCTCGCCGCGCCGCTTTCTGGCACTGCGCAGCGCGGTGCGCTGATCGCTACGAAAGCCGCAATCCCAGGCCGACCAGCACGGCCACCACCATCGCCGCCCCGAAGACATCCCAGCGCTGGATGCGCCGGTACCTGAGGATGACGACCAGGACGATGCCGATCAGCGTGATCAGCCGGGCCTGGAACACGGTGCCCAGCAGGAAGCAGATCACGATCTGCGCCCAGTAGGTGAGCAGGCCGGCCATCGGCGGCCTTTTCGATGCGGGCGGATTCGGGTCCGGTGCGGCCGGTGATGGCGATGGCGATGGAGAGGTCGATGCCGCGGGCAGGGTGCTTGCGGCGCCGGGGGCAGGGCCAGCCGCCTGCCGGGCGGCCTGCCGTTCCTCCTGGCGCTGCTCGCGCCGCTGCTGGTCGGTCTTCTCCAGCACGGGCGCTGCGGGTGCGGCCGGCTGCCACCATGGCTTGCCGCTGGCCAGCGCAGGTGCCTGCCCGCCGGCTGCCAGGCGCCGGAACGTGGCGTTTGCGGCGGGCTTGGCGCGCGCGGCGGCGCGGTCCTGCCGGCTGGCCTCGAGCAGGGCGTCGTTCGCCCGGTCCACAGGGCTGCGCGTGAGCTGCCGGGCCTGTGCCAGCAGCGGCCCGCCCTGCACGGGATCGACCTGGTGGACGAACTGCGCCATTCCCAGCAACTGCGAGGCATGGGCCGGCTGGCCTTGCCAGTGGGGCGCCTGGGCAGGCTGGACAGATTGGCCTGGCAGGCCTGTCCCGGCCTGCGTGGCGCGGTGCAGGGCGGCGCGCAGGCGCCTGCGCGTCTGGCGCGATACGCCGGGCTTGTCCGCGTTCACCACCAGCCCCGTGACCTCCTGGCGGCGGCCCTTGCGCATCACGCGCTCCTTGTCGGGGTGGGGCGTGAAGCCTTCGTCGCGCAGTATCCAGCGCACGCGGCCCAGCAGCCGCCCCACGTTGTCGCGCGCGGCCTCGCCCGAGGCCGAGAAGGTCAGGTCGTCCGCATAGCGCGTGTACACAAAGCCCAGCTGCCTGGCCAGGCCCAGCAGGCGGCGGTCCAGGCGGCGGCACAGCAGGTTGGTGAGCATGGGGCTGGTGGGCGCGCCCTGGGGCAGCACGCGCTCGCGCGCCTTGCCGCCGACGAAGAGCTTCTCGCCATCCACCTGCCAGGCCTGGGCGCGGTTTTCGCTGCACAGCAGGGCCAGGAGGGTGGCCATGGCCTCGCCATAGCCCAGATGCCGGAACACGCCCTTGATGCGGCCGAAGGCAATGCTGGGAAAGAAGTCCTTCACATCCAGGTTGATGACCACGTCGTGGCCCGCATGCGGCGCGGCATTGCTGACGATGGAGCGGCCGGCCAGGAAGCCGTGCGCGGCATCGTGCGCGGGCACCTTGGCGAGGATGTTGTCCAGCACCCAGTACTGCGCGCGCTTGAGGCGCGGCATGGGCGCGGAGATCAGCCGCTCGCCGCCGGTCTTCTTGGGCAGGGTGAACGAGTGGTAGTGGTGGGTGCGGGCCACCTCGCGGTGAAAGCCCAGGAAGCGCAGCTCGGCCACCGTGATGCCCATGGCCTGCGCCAGCTGGGCGGCATCGGCCAGCTGCGGCAGGCCGTGCCGGGCGAGCCGCTGCGGATCGGCCTGCCTGCGCTCCGTGCCATCCCGGGCGGCATCCTGCAGGGCCGCGGAGACGCCGGGACCCAGATAGCCCACGTGCGTGGACCGCCTGGCATGCCAGGCCAGCGCCTTGTCATGGCGTTCCTGGGCCTGGCGGCGTTTGGTTTCCTCGCGCTGGGCCAGCGCCTTTTGCATGCGCTCCTTGCGCATCTGGCGCAGTGCGCGCTCGGGGTTCTGGCGCACGGCGATCTGCTGGCGCAGCTCGGCCAGCTCGCGCTGTAGCTCGCCTTCGCGCTGGATGTGGGCGGCGGCCAGCTGCGGCTGTCCCTCGCCCTTGGGCCAGAAGCCCAGGCGCTGCATTTCCTCGAGGATGACTTCCTGTTTGCTGGAGGCCTTGATGCGCTCGTAGATCTCGGCGCGCGTGGGTTGCGGCTGGCTCATGCGGCAACCCCTGCAAGGCGGGCCCGGCCGGTGCGAGGCGGGCAAGAAGGTGGAGCGACGCGCTTCTCGTCGAAGAGCCCGCAGGGCTCACGGGACGGGAGCTGTTCGCTCGACGCCACCCCGCGACGGTATGCGTGTTTCGCTTGTAGCAAGCCACTCAGGAAAACGCATACCGTCGCTGGGGTGGCACAGTGAAAACGGCGCCCGTGGTGCATGAAACGGCAGTTCACAAGGGTGGCGAAACACCACCCGGGTTGCAAGAGCCTGCGCGTCGCTCCGCGTGGCAGTGTAGAGCAATTGAGGCGGTTCACGCGATTTCTCCTTGTCCTGCTGCGGCCGCCTGCTGCGGGCCTGCCGGCTGGCGTGCGGCATCGAGCTGGGCCTGCGCCACCAGGCGCAGCGCAATCATGTGCTCGCAGGGCCCCTGGCGCAGCCGGTGCTGCTGGTAGTGGTTGCAGCTGCAGCGCGCATCGGTCAGGCGCTCGTCCGCGTTGAGTTCGAGCTGGGTGTCGAACAGGCGCTTGCCGTCGGCGCGCGGTATCTGGCCGGTGATGCGGCTGAAGCCGTCCTTGTGGTCGATGCGCGCCGGGGCAATGGCCTTGCCGCGCACCAGGGCCAGCGCCTTGTCCTCCTCGGGGTTGGCGGGCTGCAATTGCTGCGCCGTCAGCGGCTCGCGCAGCAGCTCGCGCCAGGCGTAGCGCCCGGCGTCCAGGTCGTAGACGGCACGCCCGGCCTGCATCCAGCGCGTCATGGCCGTGTGCACCTGGGCCGGGGCCAGGCCCGTGGCCTGGGCCAGTTCCTGCGCGCCGGCCTGCCAGCACGACTGCAGTTGCCGGCCTACGGCCTCGACCTGGGCGGGCGTGACCTCGGCCTGCGGCGCCATCAGGTGAAAGCGCGCGCTGGCGGCCCAGTCGTTGGCGCTCCAGCCCGACAGGCCCAGCGTGACCGTGACCTGGCCCAGCTCCACCACCCAGAAGCTGGGCATGCCGCTGCCCAGCAGGTGCACGCGCACGCGCGTGGCCTGCGGGATCAGCCGCTCCAGCGTGAGCAGGCGCCGGCGCCCCCACAGGCGGATGGTGCCGCCGCCCGTGCCCAAGGCATCGCTGACGACGTGCGAGCGCCGGGTGGCCAGGCGTTCCTCCCAGGGCTCGAACACCACGGCGGGCGGCTGCCCCGGCGTCAGCTCGAAGCGCAGCGCGCGCGGGCCATGGCGCTCGCGCCGGGCACGCAGCCGCGCGCAGATGTTGAACAGGTCCATGGGGTGCAGTTCCACCACGGTGGCGGGCAGGGCCATGGCGCTGGAGACCTGTACGAAGCCGCGCAGCCAGCTGTCGGGCAGGTCGATCTTTTCCTCGCGCAGTGCCGGATCGGCGCCCACCTGCACGGCAAAGCCGGCCGGGTCCAGCGTCAGCCGCGTGTCCCGGTAGCTGCGGATCTTCTGGAATTCTTCGTAGAGGCTGGCCGAGTAGTCGATGTTGGTGGTGCCGCAGATGCGCTCGCCCGCATGCTCGAAGGCCTCGTGCCGGATGCTGACCGCGCAGTAGCTGGACTCGTCCTGGCTGAAGGCCTCGAACAGCAGCCGGTCCGGGTGCACGGTGATCACGGGGTCGAGCACGTACCAGGCATCGCGGTTGGCCTGGTACAGCCAGTCGAAGTATTTGCGCTGCGCCTTGTAGAAGGGCGCGAGCACCTGGTTGCGGGTCTCGCGCAGGTCCTTGAGTTCGGCGCTGATTTCCTTGGCGCGCGCCTGGGCGCCGCCGGTGTCGGCCATGAAGCCGGCCAGCAGCTGGGACTCATGCTCCTGCAGCCATTCGCGGTAGGCCGTCTTGTCGCGGCCGCGCGTGCGCATGTCGCTGACCACCACGCTGTGCAGCGCGCTGAGGCCTTCGCGCACCTGCAGGAAGGCCGGGCCGTCGCGCCGGAGCAGGCCGTCGAAGCGCGTGGGAGGCCGCAGCAGGTCGGGCGCGAAGGAAAACGCCTGTTGCGTGGCCGTGTCGCTGACCTGCGTGCTGCCGTAGTACTGATAGCGAAATTCCATGTCCGTTCGACTCCGTGCTGTGAACAGGCGCTCAGGTGGAAGACGGGGCCTGGCCGCGCCGCTCCGCCGCCAGGGGCTGCATGAAGCTTTGCGCCAGATGGGGATGGCGCTGCACGATGTCGCGCAGCCCGGCCACATAGTCGGGCTGGTCGGCCTGGCTGGCGCTGACCACCTGCCGCGCGAAGATGGCCGCGACCACGGCCGCAGTCTCGGGCGCATCGACCTGGCCGCGCAGGAAATGCAGCACGCGCGTCTTGCTGGCGCGCGCGCGGTGCACCTGGCTGAGCACGGCCAGGAAGTAGGGCTGCAGCTCCTGCAGGCGCGTGGCGCGCTGGGGCGCGGGCTCGTCGGGCAGGGCCAGCAGCCATTGCGTGACGAACAGCTGCACGCCGGGGGCCGGGTGCTGGGCCAGGCGCGCGAGGTAGAGGCTGGCCTCGCGCGCGCTCATGTGCTGCTCGAGCCGCTGGCGGCCCAGGGCCTGTACCCAGGACTGGGGATGGTCCACCCAGCCGATCAGCAGCTCGGGCGTGAGCGCATTGGCCGGCAGCCGCTGGCCGAACATATCGCGCGCGTACTGCTGGGTGTCGGCGAACAGGGCGTCGGCCAGCGGCAGCAACTGTTCCGCCTGCTCGGGCCGGGTCTGTTCCATGGGCGTGAGGCGCGTGTCGATGCTCTGGCGGCTCAGGGCGCGCACATCGGCATCGGCATGCCGCGCCAGCGTGGACCACTGGCGCAGGGTGTAGGCCTGGATGTCCAGCGCCTTCAGGCCCCAGGCGCCGTAGCGTTGCGCACCCGTGGCCTGGGCCTGCAGGGCGCGCCAGATGCCCGAGGCATCGCGGGCCGGGGCCACGGCGGCCAGCGGGCCGGTGAGCAGGCGCAGCGCCGCGTCGTGGACGCCTTCGGCCTTTTCCGCGCGGAACAGCACCTCGTGCAGGCGTTCGGCGATCTGGGCGTTGCAGCGCGCGTTGTACAGAGGGGTGCCGGCCAGGCGCTCGACCAGGGGCGCGGCCGCTGCGCGCAAGGCGGCATGGGGCGATACCGCGAACCCGGCCAGCATGTCGGCCTGCTCGCACAGCAGATCGTCGGCCAGGCTGCCCATGAGCCGTATGCCGCAGGCCATGCGCGCAGGTTCCTCGGATTCCAGCAGCCCGCGCAGCGCCGCCGCAGGCAGGGTGCGCAGGCCTTGCGGGTGCGCCAGCAGCCAGGCGGTCGCCATCTCCACCAGTGCCGTCACCGAATGCGCCAGCAGGTGGTGCAGCGGCGGGGCCGGAACGCCGGGCGCGTGCGCGACCAGCGGTGCCTTGTCCGCGAAGAGGGCCTGCACCGCATCGCGGATGTCGGCCAGCGCAGCGCCGTCCGCATCCAGCGTGGGCAGCGCCGCCAGCAGGGCCAGGGCCACGGCGGCGCCATCGGCATAGAGCAGCAGGGCCAGTGCCTGCGTGCGCGAGCTGGCGGCGGGCGACAGCAGCAGGGCCGCCACCAGCTCGGCATCGCGCGCGGCGGCTGCGCGGTCGCGCGACAGCCAGGCGCCCAGGTAGCGGGCGGCCGGCCCCTCGCCGCATTGCGCAAGCGCCAGCAGCCAGGGGCGGCGCGCCGCATCGTCGGTCAGAGCGACCATGCGCTGCTGGGCAATCTCCAGGCCCAAGGCGGCGGCGGGCGCATAGGTTTGGTGCAGCAGCGGCGCGGCGGCCGCCGCATCCAGGCTGTCCAGAAAGGCCTTCTGGTCCTGCAGAGCGCGCGTGAGCGACCACAGCAGCAGCGTGGACTGCGAGCGGCCCACCAGCTGCAGCAGCCGCTCGGGGTGGGCGTCCCACAGGGGCGACAGCCCTTCCACGCGCTGCGCGGGCAGCTGCTGCAGGTCCAGCGGCTTGTCGGTGTACCAGCCATGGGCGCGTGCCGAGGCATGCAGCTGCGGCCAGCGCGGCAGCAGCAGCCGGGCGGCAAGCAGCCAGCGCGATTCGGGCAGGCGGCCGGAGCGCGAGGCAGCCTGGCCCGCGCAGCGGCGGTCCATGGCCTGGAGCAGGGCCGTGGCCTGCGCGGCGCCTTCGCTGTGCCCGGCCGAGACCATGCGCCGCAGCTGGCGCCAGCCGCGCAGGCGCAGGTACAGGGAGGTGTCGCGGCTGAAGACGGCACCCTCGTCGCGCGGGCCATCGAAGCGGGCATGCAGCACGGCCAGCAGGGCGTGGTCGCGCCGCCACTCGGCACGCTTGTGGATGCGCCGTATGGCAGGCCACCAGGGGCGTGTGAAAGGGATGCGCTCCATCCAGGCCAGCAGCTGCCGGTGGACGGCGCCATCGTGCGCGCCCAGCGTATCGGCCGCCAGCAGCGCCTGGGGCGTGAGGGCGTTGAACACGGCCTGCTGCGCCTGCGGGCCGTCCTCCGGCGGGGCGGTGCGTGTCTCTTGTTCCCCCTGTGCCCCTTGCTCCCCTTGTACCCACTGCTCCCCTTGTACCCACTGCTCCCACTGATCCCGGTGCTCCTGCAGCGCCGCCTGGCGCTCCTGCGGCGCGAGCAGCGCCAGCCAGGCCTGGTGCGCCAGGTCGCGCGTGGCCTCGCTGGCGCCGCGCTGCGACAGCGCCTGCATGGCCACCGCCGCGCCGCCATCGCCCAGGCGGCCCACCAGATAGGCCAGGCAGTAGTCGAGCAGGTCGTCGCCCGTGCCCAGCAGGGCCACCAGGCGCGGCACCTGCGCATGCAGCAGGCGCTGGGCGCCGCCGCCGCGCGCGGCATCCGCATATTCCGCCAGGCGCCACACCAGGCGCGCCTGCTGGCCTGCGGGCATCAGCCGCCAGGCATTGCCGTCCAGGCGCCGGCACAGGGCCGGTATGGCGGCGGCCTGCACGGGCGACTCCGGCAGCTGTGGCGGCTGCGGCGCCGGTTCCTGGGCGTGGCCAGCCAAGGGCAAGGCTTGCACGCCATCCAGCTCGGCAAAACCTTGCTGGGACTGCAGCACATCGCCGGCCGCCAGGCGCTGGCGCAGATAGGCCAGTGCGCGCTGGCGTGCAGGCTCCAGTGCCAGCGGCAACGGGGTCAGCGTGCTGTCATCGACCTGCGCGACGACGCCGGCCTTCCATTGCGTGACCTGCAAGGTCACGACATGGCGCGCCGCCGCGTCGCGCCCCTGCGGGTCCAGGGCCACCAACGTCACGGTGCTGATGCGTTCATTGCGTCCCTGCGGGCGGGACAGTACGGCTTGAGCAAGCAGGTTCATGCGGCAGGCATCCAGTGCTTTTCCATATGGGGTTGGCTGGCGGGAACAACCGGGGCCGCAAAGTGTTCGCGGCCGTCGTTTCCCGCTGGCCAACGCAGGGTCAGATGGCATCGCAGTGTAGTGCCTCGATGCCCTGCGGGCGCCGCCCGCCGCGTGCCCGCCGCAGTGCCGATGGCCACTGCGCTTGTCCGATCCGGCCATTGATTCCCCTGGCAAACCGTCCTCAATTTTCGTGGTGTCTTTGTGGCTGGATCTTGACTTCAAGTTCACTTGAACTTGAAGAATGCAACCCATTGTGAGCAGCCGCCGGCAAGGCCTTCAGAGCCTGCGGTACAGCCCCCCTTTTTCCGGCCCTGCACCGACCCCGGCAGCAGGGCCTTGCCCATCCCCCTCAAGGAGAGTCGATCCATGCCAGTTCTTCCCCCGCCGCCGTTGCGGCGTGCCCTGTTCGGAGGCGCCCTGGCGGCGCTGGCCCTGCTTGCCGGCTGCCGCCCGCAGGCCGTGGGCGATGCCCATGCCAGCGACGGCCCGCCGCCTGCGCCCGAGGTGCTGGTGAGCGAGGTCGTGCCGGCCAGCGTGCGTGTCTGGGACGAGTTCAACGGCCGCATCGATGCCGTGGACTCCGTGCAGCTGCGCCCGCGCGTGTCGGGCTATATCGAGCGCATTGCCTTCAGCGAGGGGCAGGAGGTCAGGAAGGGCCAGCTGCTGTTCGTGATCGACCAGCGGCCCTACCGCGCGGCCCTGGCCAGCGCCGAGGCCGAGCTGGAGCGCACGCGTGCCGGCGCCGCCCTGGCGCGCACCCAGGACCAGCGTGCCCGCCAGCTGGTGGCCGAGCATGCCGTCTCGCGCGAGGAAGCCGACACGCGTGCCGGCGCCATGGCCCAGAGCGCCGCCCAGGTGCGTGCCGCCGAGGCCGCGCTGGCGGCCGCGCGGCTCAACCTGGACTTCACCGAGGTGCGCGCGCCGGTCTCCGGCCGCGCGGGCCGCGCCCTGCTCACCGTGGGCAACCTGGCCCAGGCCGACCAGAGCGTGCTGACCACCGTGGTCTCGCAGGACCCGGTGTATGTGTATTTCGATGCGGACGAGCACAGCTTCCTGCGCCACCAGCAGGCCGCCAACGCCGCCAACGGCGGCAAGGGCCGGCCCGTGCGCATGGGCCTGGCCAGCGATGAGGGCTTCCCGCACAAGGGCACGCTGGATTTCACCGACAACCAGCTCAACGCCGGCACGGGCACGGTGCGCATGCGCGCCCGCATGCCCAATCCCGACCGCCTGCTGACGCCGGGCCTGTTCGCGCGCGTGCAGTTGCAGTCAGGGCAGTCCGAGCAGGGCGGCGGCGGGCAGCAGGCGCTGCTGATCGACGACAAGGCCGTGCTCACCGACCAGGACCGCAAGTACGTGTATGTGGTGGGCGAGGGCAACAAGGCCGAGCGCCGCGACCTGGAGCTGGGCCGCATGGTCGATGGCCGGCGCGTGGTGCAAAAGGGCCTGGCGGCGGGCGACCGCCTCGTGGTCGGCGGCCTGCAGCGCATCTACTACCCCGGCATGCCGGTCAGCCCCAAGCCTGCGCCCGGCGATGGGCAGGCGGCGGTGGCCCAGGCGTCGGCCGTGGCCGCGCAGTGAACCGGGACGCACCATGGATTTCTCCAAATTCTTCATAGACCGCCCGATCTTCGCGGTCGTGCTCTCCATCATCCTGTTCGCCGTGGGCCTGGTTGCGATTCCGCAGCTGCCCGTGGGCGAGTATCCCGAGGTCGTGCCGCCCAGCGTGGTGGTGCGCGCCACCTATCCGGGCGCCAATCCCAAGGAGATCGCCGAGTCGGTGGCCGTGCCGCTGGAGGAGGCGATCAATGGCGTCGAAGGCCTGATCTACCTGAAGTCGGTCGCGGCCTCGGACGGCAGCCTGCAGGTGGTGGCCACCTTCCGCGCCGACGTGGACCCCGACACGGCAGCCGTGCGCGTGCAAAACCGCGTGAGCCAGGCGCAGAGCCGCCTTCCCGAGGAAGTGCGCCAGTACGGCGTGACCACGCAAAAGCGCTCGTCCACGCCGCTGATGTATGCGGGCCTGACCTCCAGCGACGGCAACCATGATGCGCTGTACCTGCGCAACCATGCCACGCTCAAGATCAAGGACGAGCTGGCGCGCATCCCCGGCATCGGCGAGGTGGCGCTGTACGGCGCAGGCGACTATGCGATGCGCGTCTGGCTGGACCCCAGCAAGGTGGCCGCACGACAGCTCACCGCCGCCGAGGTGATCGCCGCCATCCGCGAGCAGAACGTGCAGGTATCGGCCGGCCAGCTGGGCGCCGAGCCCAGCCCCAAGGGCTCGGACAAGCTGCTGTCCATCAATGTGCGCGGCCGCCTGAAGACGGCCGAGGAGTTCGGCTCCATCGTGCTCAAGGGGGGTGCCGACGGCCAGGTCGTGCGCCTGTCCGACGTGGCGCGCATCGAACTGGGCGCCAGCGACTACAGCATGCGCTCGCTCAGCGACACGCGGCAGATGGCGGCCGTGGGCATCTTCCTGTCGCCGGGCGCCAATGCGCTGGGCGTGGCGCGGGAGGTCTACGCCACCATGGAGCGCCTGTCCAGGGATCTGCCCGAAGGCGTGAACTTCGAGACCGTCTGGGACCCCACGGTCTTCGTGCGCGACTCCATCAAGGCGGTGCAGAGCACGCTGATCGAGGCGGTGATCCTCGTGGTGCTGGTGGTCATCGTCTTCCTGCAGACCTGGCGTGCTTCCATCATTCCGCTGCTGGCCGTGCCCGTGTCCATCGTCGGAACCTTCGCGGGGCTGTACCTGCTGGGCTACTCCATCAACACGCTGACCCTGTTCGGACTGGTGCTGGCCATCGGCATCGTGGTGGACGATGCCATCGTCGTGGTGGAGAACGTGGAGCGCTACATCGAGGAGGGCCACTCGCCCCTGGAGGCGGCGCACCTGGCGATGAAGGAGGTCTCGGGCCCCATCATCGCCATCGCCCTGGTGCTGTGCGCGGTCTTCGTGCCCATGGCCTTCCTCAGCGGCGTGACGGGCCAGTTCTACAAGCAGTTCGCCGTGACGATCGCCATCTCCACGGTGATCTCGGCCATCAACTCGCTGACGCTGTCGCCTGCACTGGCGGCCAAGCTGCTGCAGCCGCGCGGCGCGCCGCGCGATCTGCTGTCGCGCGGGCTGGACCGCAGCCTGGGCTGGTTCTTCCGGCCCTTCAACCGCTTCTTCGACCGCAGCGCGCACGGCTACCAGAACTCCGTGGGGCAGTCGCTGCGCCGCCGCGGCCTGGTGTTTGCGGTCTACGCGGCGCTGCTGGCGGGCACGGCCGTGCTGTTCCAGGCCGTGCCGGGCGGCTTCATCCCGCTGCAGGACAAGCTGTACCTGTTCGGCGGCGCCAAGCTGCCCGAGGGCGCCTCGCTGGGCCGCACCTCCGAGGTGACGCGCCAGATCGTGGAGCTGGCCCACAGCGTGGAGGGCGTGGACAAAGTCGCTGCCTTCGCGGGCTTCAATGCGCTGCAGACCACGACCACGCCCAACCTGACCAGCTCCTACATCATGCTCAAGCCCTTCGGCGAGCGCACGCGCAGCGCCGAGGAGATCAATGCCGAGCTGGGCGCCAAGTTCGCGCAGATCGAGGGCGGCTTCGCCTACGCGCTGATGCCGCCGCCCATCCAGGGCCTGGGCAACGGCTCGGGCTACTCGCTGTTCCTGCAGGATCGCGCGGGCCTGGGCTACGCGGCGCTGCAGCAGGCACTGCAGGCCTTCCAGGCCGAGATCGCCAAAACGCCGGGCATGACCTATCCGGTCAGCAGCTACCAGTCCAACATCCCGCAGCTCGAAGTCAAGGTGGACCGTACCAAGGCCAAGGCGCAGGGCGTGGCGCTGACCGACCTGTTCCAGACGCTGCAGGCCTACCTGGGCTCGGTCTACGTCAACGACTTCAACGCCTTCGGCCGCGTCTGGCGCGTGATGCTGCAGGCCGATGCCGACCACCGCCAGGCCGTGGAGGACATCGCGCGGCTGCGCACGCGCAATGCGCGCGGCGAGATGGTGCCCATTGGCTCCATGGTCACCGTGGTGCCCAGCTTCGGGCCCGACCCGGTGCTGCGCTACAACGGCTTCCCGGCGGCCGACCTGATCGGCGACTCCGACCCGCGCGTGCTGTCCTCGGGCGAGGTGCTGACCAAGCTCCAGGAGATCGCGCAGCGCACGCTGCCGCGCGGCATCGAGCTGGCCTGGACCGACCTCAGCTACCAGCAGGTGGAGCAGAGCAACGCCGCGGCCGTGGTCTTCGCCATCGCCGTGATGCTGGTCTTCCTGGTGCTGGCCGCGCTCTACGAGAGCTGGACGCTGCCGCTGGCCGTCATCCTCATCGTGCCCGTGTGCATCTGCGCGGCGCTGTTCGGCGTCTGGCTGGCCGGCGGCGACAACAACGTCTTCGTACAGGTGGGGCTGGTGGTGCTGATGGGGCTGGCCTGCAAGAACGCCATCCTGATCGTGGAGTTCGCGCGCGAGCTGGAGCTGCGCGGCGTGGGCATCGTCGATGCCGCGCTGCAGGCCTGCCGCCTGCGGCTGCGGCCCATCGTCATGACCTCCATCGCCTTCATCGCCGGTGCCGTGCCCCTGCTCATCGGCGGCGGCGCGGGCAGCGAGGTGCGCGCGGCCACGGGGGTGACGGTGTTCTCCGGAATGCTGGGCGTGACCCTGTTCGGCCTGTTCCTCACGCCGGTGTTCTACGTCACGCTGCGCCGGCTCTCGGGCCGGGCGCTGACGGGCCATGCGCCTGCACATGCCGCGCCTGCCTTCCCACCCTCCGACAAAGCCGCACCCCTGGAGCCCCACCATGTCTGAAATCCGCAAATCCCTGAGCCGACACGCGCTGGCGCTGGCGTCTGCCGGGCTTGTGGCCGGCTGCGCGGTCGGCCCCGACTTCAAGGCGCCTGCGGCGCCGCAGGCCGGAGCACAGTTCGCGCGGGCCGAGCCTGCACCGGCCACCCCGCAGGCCGAGCCCGATACCGCCTTCTGGCGCCAGTTCCAGGATCCGCAGCTGACGCGGCTGGTGGAGCAGGCGCTGGGCGGCAACCAGGACCTGCAGGTGGCGCTGGCACGGCTGGACGGCGCCCAGGCGCTGCTGAGCGAAAGCCGCTTCGACCAGTTCCCCACGGTCACGATGTCGGGCCAGGCCACGCAGCAAAAGCGCAGCGAGAGCGAGGCCTTCTACGGGCCGCGCAGCCAGCGCAGCTACACGGCCGGGCTGTCGGCCAGCTGGGAGATCGACGTGTTCGGCCGCGTGCGGCGCAACATTGAGGCGCGGCGTGCCGACCTGCGCGCCGACGCGGCCGATCTCGCGGCGCTGCAGGTGGCCATCGCGGCCCAGGTCGCGGGCAGCTATGCCGACCTGCGCGGCTGGCAGCAGCGCCTGGCCCTGGCCCAGGCCAATGCGGCCAACCAGCAGGACACGCTGCGCCTGGTGCAGCTGCGCCTCACACACGGCAGCGGCACCGAGTTCGACCTGGCGCGCGCCCAGGCCCAGCTGGAGGCCACGCGCTCGCGCATCCCGGCACTGCAGGCGCAGATCGCCATGGCCCAGCACCGGCTGGCCGTGCTCACGGGCCAGGTGCCCGAGGCGCTGATCGCCGCGCTGGATGTGCCTGCCGCCCTGCCGCAGCTGCCGCCGGCCATCGACCCCGGCACACCGGCCGGCCTGCTGCGCCGCCGTCCGGACGTGGCCGTGGCCGAGGCTCGGCTGCATGCGGCCACGGCGCGCATCGGCGTGGCCACGGCCGACCTGTTCCCGCGCCTGTCGCTGGGCGGGCTGCTGGGCAGCACGGCGCTGCACGGCGGCGCGCTGTTCGAGGGCGGCAGCGCCACCAGCAGCGTGTTCCTGGGCGTGGACTGGTCCTTCCTCGACGTGGGCCGCGTGCGTGCGCGCATCGCGGCCAGCGAGGCCGGCGCCCAGGCCGCGCTGGCCCAGTACCAGCAGACCGTGCTGCTGGCGCTGGAGGACGCCGAGAACGCCCTGGTGCGCCTGCAGCGCACGCGCACCGAGGATGCCCACCTGGCCCAGGCCGCCGAGCAGCGCCAGCGCGCAGAACAGCTGGCGCTGCGCCGCTACCACCTGGGCAGCGTGGGCCTGTACGAAGTGCTGGATGCGCAGCGCGACCTCTACGCGGCCCAGGACGCCGCCGCCGACAGCCGCGCACGCGGCCTGCGCGCCGCCGTGGCGCTGTACCAGGCCCTGGCCGGTGGCTGGGACGGGAAGCTGCCGCCAGCCTGAGCACAAGGCGTGCGTTGCAAAAAGGGACGGCCAGGCGCCGTCCCTTTTTTCTTGTCCGGCGCACCCGGTGAAAACCACGAGGACCAGGGGCTTGCCTCATTTTTTTCTTATCGGATAATTTTCTCATTGGAAAAAATGGAGCGATGGATGATGGAAAGCCAGGTTCTGGATTTCGCCGTGATCGGTGCCGGCATGGCCGGCGCCTCCGTGGCCTGGCGGCTGGCCGGTGCGGGCGCCTCGGTGCTGGTGCTCGAGCGCGAGCCGCAGCCCGGATACCACGCCACGGGCCGCTCGGCCGCCATGTTCATGGAAAGCTACGGCACCGGGCAGATACGCGCGCTGACACGCGCCAGCCGCGCCTTCTACAGCGCGCCGCCCGAAGGTTTTTGCGAACACGCGCTGCTGCAGCCGCGCAGCGTGCTCTACATAGGAACGGCCGGCCAGGAACCCCTGCTCGACGATGCCCTGGCCATGTACCGGCGCGACGGCCTGCGCGCCGAGCGCATCGACGCGCGCCAGGCCTGCACCCTGGTGCCCTGCCTGGACGAGAGCCAGCTGGTGGGTGCCGTGCATGACCTGGACGCCATGGACATCGACGTGGCCGAACTGCACCAGGGCTTTCTGCGCGGCATGGCGCGTGCCGGTGCGCGGCTGCGCTGCGGCGCCGAACTGTCCGGCGCCGAGCGCGAGGTGGATGGTGATGGCCAGGGCCTGTGGACCCTGGTGCTGCAGGACGGGTCGCAGGTCCGTGCCCGCGCCGTGGTCAATGCCGCAGGCGCCTGGGCCGATGCCGTGGCCCGGCTGTGCGGCGCGCAGCCGCTGGGCATCGAGCCGCGCCGCCGCTCGGCCTTCACCTTTGCCGCACCCGAGGGCGAGGACATCCACGGCTGGCCTGCCGTGATCGGCGTGGACGAGAGCTTCTACTTCAAGCCCGATGCCGGCCAGCTGCTGGGCTCGCCCGCCAATGCCGATCCCGTGCCGCCGCATGACGTGGTGGCCGAGGAACTGGACGTGGCCATGGGCATAGACCGCATCGAGACACTGACCCGCCTGCGCATACGCCGGCCGCGCCATGTCTGGGCCGGGCTGCGCAGCTTTGCGCCCGACGACGACTTCGTGATCGGCTGGGACGCGCACCGTGAAGGATTCTTCTGGCTGGCAGGGCAGGGTGGCTACGGCATACAGACGGCCGCCGGCGCCTCGGCCGCCGCTGCCGCGCTGCTGATGCGCGAGCCGCTGCCCGCCGAGCTGCTGGCCCAGGGCGTCGATGCCCGGCGGCTGAGCCCGGAGCGCTTCGCGGCCTGAGACGCCTGCCTTTTCGCTTTTTCAGCCCCCGCAACACACAACAATCCAAGGAGACAGGCATGGGTGCATTCAAGGAAGTGAGCAGGATTGCCGGCGCCTTCGTCGGCGTCATCGTCGGGGCGGGCTTCGCCTCGGGGCAGGAGATACTGCAGTTCTTCGCGGGCTTTGGCGCCATCGGCCTGGCGGGCTGCCTGGTGGCGGCCCTGGCCTTCGTCTTCCTGTCCATGGCGTTCTCCACCATGGGCCAGCGCCTGCAGGCCGGCTCGCACAAGGAGGTGGTGCAGGCCCTGCTGGGCCGGCATGTGGGCATGGTGTTCGATGTGCTGATCACCTTCTTCCTCTTCGCCATCACGGTGGTCATGCTGGCGGGCGCAGGCTCGCTGCTGCACCAGTGGCTGGGCCTGCCCGAGGTCTGGGGCAGCGTGCTGGCCACCGTGGCCACGGTGCTCATCGTCTGCCTGGACGTGGGCCGGGTGATCGCCTTCATCGGCGCGGTCACGCCGCTGCTGGTGTTCATGACCGTGGTGGTCGCAGGCTACGTGCTGGTGACGCCCCAGGGCGAGCCGGCCGCGCTGGAGGCCGCCACCGCCGCCCAGCCCCGGGGTGCGGGGCACTGGCTGGTGGCGGCGCTGCTCTATGTCTCCTACAACGTGGTGGCGGGCATGCCCTTCCTGGTGATCATGGGCGGCCAGGCCAGCTCGCGCCGCGTGGCGCTGTGGGGCGGCGTGGCCGGCGGGCTGCTGCTGGGCCTGCTGATGCTGCTGATCGCGGCCGCCATGGTCTGGCGCATGGACACGCTGGGCGGCCTGTCCATGCCCATGCTGGCGCTGGCCACGCAGATCTCGCCCTGGCTGGGGCACCTGATGTCGCTGGTCATCTTCGGCATGATCCTCAACACCGCCGTGGGCATGCTCTATGCCTTCGTGGCCCGCATCCTGCCGGCCGGCACGCCGCGTTTTCGCTGGGGCACGGGCGTGGCGGGCGTGGTGGCACTGGGCGGCAGCTTCGCGGGTTTCATCACGCTGGTGGGCATGGTCTACCCGGTCTATGGCTACATCGGCTTCGCGCTCATGGCCTGCGCGCTGGCAGGCTGGCTGCGCATGGGCCGCAGGCCGGCGCCCCAGGCCGATCTGCGCGGCACCTGAGGGGGCGGGCCTGACCCTAGAATCGGGCGGTCGCCAGCCCCGATCGCCCGCTTCATGCCCAGCCCCCGTCCTCGCACCAGTCCCGCCCCTGGTCCCGGCCCCAGCCCTCGCTCCAGTCCGCTTCCCACGGCAGACCAGGTCCTTGCCGCCGTGCTGCCGGGCGCCCGCACGGCCGCCGCCCTGCCCGCAGGCAAGCACGAAGTGGGGGCCAAGCTGCGCAAGGCCCGCAAGGAGCGCGGCCTGACGCTGCAGCAGGTGGCCGAAAGCAGCGGCCTGGCCGTGTCCACCATCTCCAAGGCCGAGCGCGGCCAGATCGCGCTGAGCTACGAGAAGGTGCTCATGCTGGGCAATGCGCTGGACATCGACATGACACGGCTGTTCATGGTCGGGGACGCCCAGCAGGCGGCCGGCGACACGCCCACCGTGGTCAAGGACCGTTTCGAGGACGTGCAGCGCTACGAGACCGACCAGTACCTCTACAGCGTGCTGTGCGGCGCCTTCCCGGGCAAGAAGATGCAGCCCCTGGTGGCCGTGATCAATGCGCGCGAGGCCGGGGAATTCTCGGAGACCATCCGCCATGCGGGCCAGGAGTTCGTGATGGTGCTCTCGGGCCGGGTGCGCATCCTGTTCGAGAACGGCGAATCGGTGGAACTGGGCCGCCATGAGGCCGCGTATTTCGACAGCGGCGTGGGCCATGTGTATGTGAGCCTGAGCCGCCAGCCGGCGCAAGTCGTCTCTGTCTGCAGCTGAAATGGTTAGCACCCCCTGAGCGGCTGCGCCG
>NZ_BCTO01000015.1 GCF_001571325.1 Delftia tsuruhatensis NBRC 16741 | reverse complement strand
ATAGGCCCTTCCTCGGTGTCTCTGGCGTGGGGGCGCGCTAGTTTCATAGGTCGCGCCTTTTGTTTGGGGCGCAGGCCGTTTTTCTGGGGGAATCCTCGTGCCCGGCACGGCCGCCCCGGAATTCCTACAATCGCTGCCCATGAGCCTGCCCCAGTACACCCGCGCCAAAGAGCTTCCCGCCATCCTTGCCAAGCGCCTCGTCATTCTTGACGGCGCCATGGGCACCATGATCCAGCGCTTCAAGCTGGGAGAGGCCCAGTACCGGGGCCAGGGCTACACGGGCCCGGGCAGCGTGGGCGACCGCTTCAAGGACTTCCCGCATGACGTCAAGGGCAACAACGAGCTGCTGTCGCTCACCCGCCCCGACGTGATCCGCGACATCCATGAGAAGTACCTGGCCGCCGGCGCCGACCTGATCGAGACCAACACCTTCGGCGCGACCACGATTGCGCAGGACGACTACCACATGGCCGATCTGGCGCGCGAGATGAATCTCGAGAGCGCCCGGCTGGCCCGCGCGGCCTGCGACAAGTACAGCACGCCCGGCCATCCGCGCTACGTGGCCGGCGCCCTGGGTCCCACGCCCAAGACGGCCAGCATCAGCCCCGACGTGAACGATCCGGGCGCGCGCAACGTGAATTTCGAGCAGCTGCGCCAGGCCTACCTGGAGCAGACGCTGGCGCTGATCGAGGGCGGCGCCGACGTCATCCTGGTCGAGACCATCTTCGACACGCTCAACGCCAAGGCCGCGCTGTTCGCGGTGGACGAGGCCTTCGAGCAAAGCGGCGAATGCCTGCCCATCATGATCAGCGGCACGGTGACCGATGCCTCGGGCCGCATCCTGTCCGGGCAGACGGTGACGGCCTTCTGGCACAGCGTGCGCCATGCCAACCCGCTGTCCATCGGCCTGAACTGCGCGCTGGGCGCGGCGCTGATGCGCCCCTACGTCCAGGAACTGAACAAGGCCGCGCCCGAGACCTTCATCAGCTGCTACCCCAACGCCGGCCTGCCCAATCCCATGAGCGACACGGGCTTTGACGAAACGCCCGAAGTCACCAGCCGCCTGGTGCATGAGTTCGCGGCCGAAGGCCTGGTCAACATCGTGGGCGGCTGCTGCGGCACCACGCCGGACCACATCGGCGCCATCGCCAAGGCCGTGGGCAGCACGCCCACGCGCCGCCTGTTCTACCCGGAATCGGCCTGATCGCGCGGGCGGAGCCTCTGACATGAGTTCGCCGCTGCCGCCCGTTCCGTCCCCAGCCGCAGGGCTGCCGCAGCCCGTGGCGGCGCCTGTGCCCGGCCCGGCCGCTGGTGCGCCGGTGGCGCCGGCTTCACCCGCGTCATCCGCCTCACCCTCCGTTCCCGTCACGCCGCCAGCGGCCACGGCCGTGCGCTGGTCGCCCGAGATGCTGCAAAGCCTGCGCCTGCAGGCCTTCGAGCAATTGGTGGCCCAGCTGGCGCGCCAGGTGCAGGCCAGCCCCGGCGCGCCTGCGCCGCAGTGGCCGGCCAGCGGCGTGTCCGAGGCGCTGGGCCGGCTGTTGCAGGCCCTGCTGGCCCAGGTGGGCACCCAGCAGGGCCAGGCCCTGCAATTGCTGGCGGCCCAGCCGGGCTCGGCGGCATTGCTCCAGGCGCTGGCGGCAGGCACGACGGCGCCTGGCGGGCAGGATCCCCGGAGCGCTCCATCGGCCCAGGCCGGACCGCCCATCCCGTCTGCATCGACAACGCCTGCGGCCTCCATGCCGCCCGCCGCTGCCGCAGTGACGCTGGCCGTGGCGGCTGCCAAGGGCAAGGTGATGGATGCGCTGCTGGCCGGATCCGGGCTGGCGCCGCAGGCCGGGGCGCGCCCAGCAGGGGGCATTGCAGGCGGCGCTGCCGGGGGGGCCACACAGACCCTGCCCGCCCTGCAAAGCTGGTGGGTGCAGCAGGGCACGTTGCTGACGCCGCAGGGCGAGCGCGGCTTCACGCTGAGCCTGCAGGTGCCCCAGGCCTGGGCCCAGGCGCAGGGCGCGGCCATGGCGCTGGCGGCCGCATCGGCTTGCGCGCCGGGTGCGGCCCCTTTCACGGCGGCGGCCCTGCCTGCGGGCGCTGCGCTGCCCTTGGCGGGCGCGCAGGCCACGGAGCCGGGCCTGCGCCTGCCGCTGGATGCATCGCTGCAATCGCTGGCCTCGGGGCCGGTGGCCGTGGTGGTGCAGCCGCGTGGCGCCGATGCGCTGCGCACCAGCGCCCTGCTGCTGCTGGAGCTGCAGCCGCTGCGCCAGCCCGGTGGCGCCATGGCATCGCCGGCCGGGCTGGCCTCGGTGGCGTCGCTGTCGCCCGCGTTCGCGCAGGAGGTGCAGCAGATGCTGCAGCAGCGCAACGATCCCTGGCTGCACATGGCGGCGGCCCAGGCTTCGGGCGCCCTGCCGCGCGAGCGCCGGGCCTTCGAGCACCAGTCGCATTTCTGTACCACCGAAGGCTGCCAGTACGAGGGCCGCGCTCCCTGTGCCCAGCCCTTTTGCAGCGAGATGAACCGGCTCTGGGACGTGTCGCGCACCGAGCGCAGCCGCTGAGACCGGCCTTGCGAAACTGACCGGGCCTGACGGTGGCGTGGTCATCGCCGGCCCCTGCTTTCATAATGCCGCCTGTTGCCCGCCACCTGCGCGGTTGACGTCTTTGGCCGGGATGTTTGACGAATGTGCAGCGATCATGCTGCGATCTGCATCCTGGCTGCCTTCAAGTCGCGGCTGGCCACCAGCCCGCCGCGCACCTTTCCAGCCACCCCGGTTGTGGCAGCCCCCGTCGCCGTTCGCGCATGCCCCCGGGCCGCGCCGGTGTTGTGCCATCTTTCATTTCAGGAACCCGTTCAGGATGCGTTGTACCTCCCGCTTGACCCTTGCCTCTCTCGCCATCGCTGCCGCCCTGCCGGTGGCCGCCCAGTCATCTGGCGCCGGCTCCAACGTCACCATCAGTGGCTATCTGGACGCGGGTGTGTTCCGGGATTTCGACAAGACCAGCAAGCTGGGAACGATTCAGCGCAGCAACCTGGCCATTGCCGGCTTCGAAGACCTGGGCGGCGGCCTGAAGGCCACCTTCCGCCTGAGCACGCGCTTCGACCTGGACACGGGCCTGACCGAGGACTATCCGAAGAAGCCCTTCTGGCATGACGAGTCCACCGTGGGCCTGCAGGGCAACTGGGGCCACCTGCGCCTGGGCCGCGCGCTCAGCGCCATGTGGAGCCAGGAATGGCAGTTCGATCCCTGGGGCAACTTCAACCGCATCGCCTCGCCGGCCTGGCACATGGCCCACTACCTGACGCCCACCGACCGCGCCAGCAACAACGGCTCGCCCGAATACGGCCGCATGTCCAACGGCGTGTTCTACGACTCGCCCAAGTTCGGCGGCTTTTCCCTGCACCTGAGCGCCTCGCCCGAACGCACCCAGGCGCCCGGCCGCCAGGGCCGTGCGCGCTCGGTATCGGTCAACTACGACCAGGGCGCGGTGGCGGCCATGGTGGCGCACGAGCGCAACGGCAGCGGCGACACCGACCTGTACATGGGCGGCAAGTACCGCATCGGCACGGCAGCGGTGATGCTGGCCTATGACCGCAGCAAGTCGGGCACGCCCGGCACGGGGCCCGACAAGTCGCGCATGGTGTCGCTGGGCGCCACCTACGGCATGGGCGCGACCACGCTCAAGGCCAGCTATGCGCGCCAGCGCCTGGACCGAGACACCAACAACATGCTGTCGCTGGGCGCCGAGTACGCGCTGTCCAAGCGCACCATGCTCTACACCAGCCTGGGACACCAGCGCTACGAGAACCAGAGCTCGCGCACGGCCTTCGGCGTGGGCATGGCCCATTCGTTCTGATCAATGCGCTTCCCAGCGGCCTGACTGGGCTGCGCTGGTGATCCTGGCCGGGCCTGGAGCCGGCATGGGCTGAGGGGTGGCGGGCAGGGCGGTGAGTTCCATGCCGCGCTCCAGCTTGAAGACGCTCACGGCCTGCTGCAGGCCGTAGGCCTGTTCCTGCAGGGACTGTGCTGCTGCGGCGGCTTGCTCGACCAGGGCCGCGTTCTGCTGGGTGACCTGGTCCATCTGGGAGATGGCCTGGTTGATCTGCTCCAGGCCCGCCGTCTGCTCCACGCTGGCAGCGGTGATCTCTCCCATGATGTCGGTCACGTTGCGCACGCTGCTGACGATGTTCTGCATGGTCTGGCCGGCCTGCGCCACCAGGGCCGATCCGGTGCTGACCTTGCCGTTGGAGTCCTCGATGAGGAGCTTGATCTCCTTGGCTGCATCGGCGCAGCGCCGCGCCAGTGCGCGCACCTCGGCCGCCACCACGGCAAAGCCCCGGCCCTGCTCGCCCGCGCGCGCCGCCTCGACGGCGGCGTTGAGCGCGAGGATGTTGGTCTGGAAGGCGATGGCGTCGATCACGCCGATGATGTCGGCGATCTTGCGCGAGGAGGCATGGATGGCGTCCATGGTGTCCACAACCTGGGACACCACCTCGCCGCCTTGCTGGGCGACGGTCGAGGCCGAGGCTGCCAGCTGGTTGGCCTGGCGCGCGTTGTCGGTGTTCTGGCGCACGGTAACGGTGAGCTGCTCCATGGAGGCGGCCGTCTCCTGCAAAGAGCTGGCCTGGTGCTCGGTGCGCAGCGACAGGTCGTTGTTGCCCGAGGCGATCTGGCTGGAGGCCGTGGCGATCGAGTCCGTGCCGTTGCGCACCTGCCTGACGATGTGGATGAGGCTCTGGTCCATGCGGTGCAGCGCGTGCAGCAGCTGGCCTGTTTCGTCGGTGGTAGTGGCCTGGATGCGGCGCGTCAGGTCGCCTTCGGCCACGGCCTGGGCCACGCCCACGGCCTCGATCAGCGGCCGCGCCACGATGCGCGCCAGCGCCAGCGCCAGCGCCAGTCCCAGCGCGATGCTGGCGGCCAGCAGCCCCACCACCCAGGCGCGCGCGCTGCGGTACAGATCATTGGCGTGCCTGTTGGCCTCCTGGCCGGCATCGTGGTCGATCTGCACCATGCGGTCGATCTGGTCGTACAGGCGCCGGCTCAGCTCCAGCGATTCACCCTGCGCCAGCACCAAGGCTTCGTCCTTTCGGCCGTTGCGTGCCAGGGTCATGATCATGGCGTGCTCCCTGGCATATGCGCTGCGCAGCCGGCCCAGCTCGTCGTAGGACGCCCTTTCCTGCTCGGTTTGGATGAAGCTGGCGTAGTTGTCGTAGTTCGTCTGGATCTTGCTCCACAGGTCGCTCATGATGGCGTCGAAGGCCTTGATATCCTGGTCGCTGGTGGAGATCAGGTACTGAAGCTCGTTGGCGCGGTAGCGCGCCGTGGTGGCGCGGATGGTGAGCAGCATGCGCGACGAGGGCATCCAGCGTGTGGCGATGTCGACGGACGCCTGGTTGATCTGGCTGAGCCGCATCACGGCATACAGGCCCACGAAGGTGGTCAGCGCCAGCACGGCCAGGAAGGCCAGCAGCAGCTTGGAGGAGATCTTGAGGTTGCGAAAGGCTTGCATGGCGAAGTTCTGAAGTCGTATCCCTTGAACGGCAAGGGAGCAAAAAAAGGCGTGCAGCAGGGCACACCTGGCCTGCGGTGCAGAGCAAGGTGGAAAGGGATCAACGAAGGCAATGACGAGGGCCGGCGCGTGCGCTCAGGGGGGGAACCAGCCCGAGGTCCGGCAGATGCGGCCCTTGATGCGGGGTCTCATGGCGCAGGCCCTTCCAGGGCGGCAGGACTGCGGCTGGCCATGCGCTGGCCTGATGCAGGGCAGGGGCGGTGGATGCGGAAGATGCCGAGCCGTCCGCCTACACCTTTTGGCGCCCGGACGCCAGCTGCGGCCCGGTGCTTGGCGGCGGCTGCCGCCTTCTGCGCCCAGGTGCTGCGGATGGGTGTCCTAGGGATTTCGGACAGGAAAGAATTGGCTATGTGCATCTGTGGTGGGGATTATTTCCGCACCGCCAGATGATGAGAATGCTTCCTATCTGATTTTCGATAGGACGTGTCCTAAAAGCGGTTTGCGGGCGCGCGACACGGCCGTCCGCACCGTCTTCGCACCGGCTTTCGCTCCGTCATTTGTGCCGTCATGTGCGCCGGTGCGACGGGCCGGCCCCCAGCCTTCAGGACGTCAGGACAGCCGCGTGACAGCGTGTGCCAGGTGCCTGGTCGTTCAGACCACGCCCTGGTCGCGCAAGGCCTGCAGCTGCTGTGCATCCAGGCCCAGGCGCTGGCGCAGCACCTCGTCCGTGTGCTGGCCCAGGGCCGGCGGCGCATGGCGCAGCGTGGTGGGCGTGTCCGACAGGCGCAGCGGGCTGGCCGTGGTCACCACGCGGTTGATGGTCTCGCCGGCAGGCGGCGTGGCGCCCGGGTAGCGTTCCTGCTCCACGCGCAGGCCGCGTGCACGCACCTGCGCATCGTCGAAGGCCTGGCCGATGTGGTTGATGGGGCCGCAGGGCACGGCCTTGTCCTCCAGCAGCGCGATCCATTCGGCCGTGGGCCGGCCGCGCGTGAGATCGGCCATCAGCGGGATCAGCGCGTCGCGGTGGATGACGCGGCCGGCATTGGTGGCAAAGCGCTCGTCGCTCGCCCAGTCCGTGCCGGCCGCCTCGCAAAAGCGCGCGAACTGGCCGTCGTTGCCGATGGCCAGCAGCATGCGGCCGTCGGCCGTGGGGAAGTCCTGGTAGGGCACGACGCTGGGGTGGGTGTTGCCCTGGCGGCCCGGCACATGGCCGGTGTTCAGGAAGCCCGCGCCCTGGTTGGCCAGCACGGCCATGGCCACGTCCAGCAGGGCCATGTCGATGTGCTGGCCGCGTCCCGTGCGGTGGCGGGCCTCCAGTGCGCCCAGGATGGCCGTGGTGGCATACATGCCCGTGAACAGGTCGATCACGGCCACGCCCACGCGCAGCGGGCCGCCGCCGGGCTCGCTGTCGGCGCGGCCCGTGATGCTCATGAGACCGCTCATGGCCTGCACCAGCAGGTCGTAGCCGGCGCGCGGCGCATAGGGCCCGGTCTGGCCGAAGCCCGTGACCGAGCAATAGATGAGGCGCGGGTTCAGCGCGCTCAGCGAGGCGTAGTCCAGGCCGTAGCGCTTGAGGCCTCCGGTCTTGAAGTTCTCCACCACCACGTCGCTTTGCATGGCCAGCTCGCGGATCAGCCGCTGGCCCTCGGCCGTGGCCATGTCCACGGTGACCGATCGCTTGTTGCGGTTGCAGGCCGCGAAGTACACGGCGTTGTCCGAGGGATTGCCTTGCGCATCGGGAAAGAAGGGCGGGCCCCAGTGGCGCGTGTCGTCGCCCTCGCCGGGTTTTTCGATCTTGATCACGTCGGCCCCCATGTCGGCCAGGTTCTGGGTGCACCAGGGGCCGGCCAGCACGCGCGAGAGGTCGAGCACGCGCAGATGGCCCAGCGCTCCTGCGGTCTGGGTGGCCGCGTTGTTGATGGGGCTGGGGGAGGGGGTTGCTGTGTGGTTCATGGGCTGAGGCGGCTATCCCGGGCAGATGGGCCATGCTACGGCGCGGCGGCCCGCCGTGGCTTCGCATTTGTGAAAGCGCGCGTTCGCGCCCGGCCGGCACTGCGGTTTGTACTGACGCGCAGGGCTCAGCCGGGGCCGCTGCGGCTTTCTACAATGCCGGATGGCCATGCATTTCGATCTTGTGGATCTGCGCCTCATGGTGCACATCGCCGACGCCAACAGCATGACGCGTGGCGCGGAACTTTCCTTCATCTCCCTGCCGGCGGCCAGCACGCGCATCAAGAACCTGGAAGAGAGCATCGGCACCAAGCTGCTGTACCGCACCAGCCAGGGCGTGACGCTGACGCCGCCGGGCCAGGCCTTCGTCACCCATGCGCGCATGGTGCTGGGCCAGATCGAGCACCTGCGCGGCGACATGCAGGAGTACGTGCGCGGCATCAAGGGCCATGTGCGGGTGTTTGCCAACACCACCTCGCTGGGCGAGTTCCTGCCGCCCGTGCTGCGCCACTACCTGCGCCGCAATCCCGACGTGAACATCGACCTGCGCGAGCGCCTGTCGCACGACATCGTGCGTGCCGTGACCGAGGGGCAGACCGATATCGGCATCGTCGCCGGCCTGGTGCGCACCGAGAACCTGGAGACCCTGCCCTACCGCCGCGACCGCCTGGTGCTGGTCGTGCCGCGCGGCCATGCGCTTGATGGCGAGATGCAGATGGCCTTTGCCGACACGCTGGACCTTGACCATGTGGGCCTGCACGAATCCAGCGCCATCCACGCCTTCCTGCGCCAGGCCAGCGACCAGCTGCACCGGCCCATCAAGCAGCGCATCCAGGTGGGCAACTTCGAGACGGCCTGCCGCATGATCGAGTCCGGCGTGGGCGTGGGCGTGCTGCCCGAATCGGCCGCCAGCCGCCATGCGCATTCCATGGACATCGCCATCGTGCCGCTGTCCGATGCCTGGTCGGTGCGCGAGATGCAGATCTGCGTGCGCAGCCTGGAGGCCCTGCCGTCCTTCGCCCAGGAGCTGGTGGAGCTGCTGGTGGCCGACGCACAGGGCCGGCTCACGCTGGAGTAGGGGCCCACCGACGGCTGCCCGCCGACCGCCGCCCGTTCAGTCGGCCTGGGCCGTGCCCCGGTCCAGCGTGGTCGGTGCCAGCCAGTACTTGAATGTGCCGGTGGCCGTGGCCACCAGCTTTCCGTCTTCATCAAGCAACTGCGCCGCGCAGCTGCACAGGCTGCGGCTGGCGTGCACCACCCAGCCTTCGGCCAGCAGCGCGCCCTTGCCCGGGCGGTGGAAGCGGCTGCTCATCTCCACCGTCACGGCGGTCTGCGATGGCGCACCGGGCAGCTCGCCGGCGGCGCGCGACATCACGGAGTCCAGCAGCGTCATGAGCACGCCGCCGTGCGCGGCCGGCAGCTGGTTGAGCAGTTCCTCGCGCATGTGGGGCAGGCGCACATGGACCTTGCCGGGCGGCGCGGGCACCTGCGAGGCGCCGATCAGCCGCATGAAGGCATTGCGGTCGGGGGGCGGTGCACTCATACGGCTCATGTGGCTCATGCGGCGCGCGCCTCGCGCACCATGTTGCGCGCGATGATGACCTGCTGGATCTGGGTCGTGCCTTCGTACAGGCGGAACAGCCGCACGTCGCGGTAGAAGCGCTCGATACCGAACTCGGCCAGGTAGCCCGAGCCGCCCAGGATCTGCACGGCGCGGTCGGCCACGCGGCCCACCATCTCGGTCGCGAACATCTTGCAGCACGAGGCCTCGGTGGAGACGTTGCGGCCTTCGTCGCGGCGGCGCGCTGCGTCGATCACCATGCACTCGGCCGCATACAGCTCGGCCTGGCTGTCGGCCAGCATGGCCTGCACCAGCTGGAACTCGCAGATGGGCTGGCCGAACTGCTTGCGCTCCAGCGCATAGTTCAGCGCGTCGCGCAGGATGCGCTGCGCCACGCCCACGCTCACGGCCGCGATGTGGATGCGGCCCTTGTCCAGCACCTTCATGGCGGTCTTGAAGCCCTGGCCTTCCTTCAGGCCGATGAGGTTGGCCGCCGGCACGCGCACGTTGTCGAAGAACACGTCGCAGGTGTGCGCGCCCTTCTGGCCCATCTTCACGTCGTTCTTGCCGAAGCTGATGCCCGGCGACTTCGCATCCACGATGAAGGCCGAGACGCCGCCCGCGCCCTTGTTGGCCGGGTCGGTGCGCGCCATCAGCGTGAACATGCCCGCATGCGGCGCGTTGGTGATGAAGCGCTTGTTGCCGTTGACCACATAGTGGTCCCCGTCCCTGATGGCGGTGGTGCGCAGCGAGGCCGCGTCCGAGCCCGCCTCGGGCTCGGTCAGCGCGAACGAGGCCATGATCTCGCCCGTGGCCAGCTTGGGCAGCCAGGCCGCCTGCTGCTCGGGCGTGCCGTCGATGAGGATGCCCTGCGAGCCTATGCCCACGGTCGTGCCGATCACCGAGCGGAAGGCCGGCGCGGTCTGGCACAGCTCGAAGAGCACGCGCACCTCTTCCTCCATGGTCAGCTCCAGCCCGCCGAACTGCTCGGGGATGGTCATGCCGAACAGGCCCAGGTTGCGCATCTCCTGCACGATGGACTCGGGAATCTCGTCGGTCTCGGCCACTTCGTTCTCGGCGGGCACCAGGCGCTCGCGCACAAAGCGGCGCACGCTGTCCAGCAGGGCTTCGAGGGTTTCTTGGTCGCGGATCATTGCGGTGTGCTTCCTGTGCGGTTCAGAGGGTTTCGGCGGTTCCCAGCACCGCCGTGGATTGGCTTGACAGCGTGCCGCCGTTGCCGTGCACCACGGCCGTGCGGTGGCGTCCCAGCTGGCGCTGGCCGGCCTCGCCGCGCAGCTGGCGCACGGCCTCGATCAGCGCAAAGATGCCGTACATGCCCGGGTG
This sequence comes from Delftia tsuruhatensis NBRC 16741, assembly GCF_001571325.1. Lineage (GTDB taxonomy): Bacteria > Pseudomonadota > Gammaproteobacteria > Burkholderiales > Burkholderiaceae_C > Comamonas > Comamonas tsuruhatensis. The sequence goes on along the minus strand of NZ_BCTO01000015.1, from coordinate 21,792 downwards.
CACGCAGGACAGGCCGCCGCCGTTGGTGTTGACGGCCAGCCGCCCGCCGGGCGCGATGCCGCCCCCGGACACGAAGGCGCCGCCCTCGCCCTTGGCGCAAAAGCCCAGGTCCTCCAGGAACAGCAGGGTGTTGATGGTGAAGGCGTCGTAGACCTGGGCCATGTCCATGTCGGCAGCGGTGAGCCCCGCCATGGCAAAGGCCTGGGCGCCCGACTGCGCGGCGGCCGTGGTGGTCAGGTCGGGCATGCAGGAGATCTGGCGGTTCCAGATGGCCGTGGCATTGCCCAGCACGTAGACGGGGGGGCGCGGCAGGTCGCGGGCACGCTCGCCGCGTACCAGCACGATGGCGCCCGCGCCGTCCGTCACCAGGCAGCAGTCGCGCACGCTCAAGGGGCTGGCGATGGGGCGGGCCGAGAGCACGTCCTCGATGGTCAGCGGGTCGCGCATGAAGGCTTCGGGGTTGAGCTGGGCCCAGGCACGCGCGGCCACGGCCACCTCGGCCAGCTGCTCGCGCGTGGTGCCGAACTCGTGCATGTGGCGCGCGGCCGCCAGCGCATAGGCGGTCACGGGCAGCACGGGCTCGTAGGGGAACTCATAGGGCTGCGGGTCCAGGAAACGCCGCGCCGCCTGGCCTTCCTTGCGGCCGAAGGTGGCCGAGCGCTGGGCGCTGCCGTAGCACACCAGCACGGCCTTGCACTGGCCGGCCTCCAGCGCGCGGATGGCGGGCAGCAGGTGGGCGATGAAGCTGCTGCCGCCGATCATCGTGCCGTCCACGTAGGTGGGGTTGATGCCCAGGTGCTCGATCACGGGCATGGTCCACATGCTGGCGTTGACGCTGCAGGTGGCCAGGCCGTCGATGTCCTGCATGGTCAGGCCGGCATCGGCCACGGCCGCATGGGCGGCGCGCACCAGCAGGGTCATGTCGTCCATGCCGGGTGCCTCGCCGCAGCCATAGGTGGCGGCGCCGGCAATGGCCACGCGCCCGCGCAGCGGGCGGTTCACGGCGGCGGCGTCCAGGGTGGATTGGGGGATGCGGGTGTTCATGCTGCACCTCCACGGGAAGCCTGTGGAGCCGGTTGCAGCGCGGGCTGGAACAGCACCAGGCCGCGTCCGTCCTTGCTCGCCACATGGGCGCTCACGCGCTGGCCTATGCGCACGTCGGCCGGCGCAATGCCTTCGACGCGGCCCATCATGCGCACGCCTTCGTCCAGGTCGATCAGGGCCACGTTGTAGTCGCCGCCGGCATCGCTCTTGCGTGCGACGGTGGAGGTGGAGTAGACCGTGCCCTGGCCGCTGGCGCGCACCCAGCGCAGCGGGCTGGCGCCGCAGTGCGGGCACAGCTCGCGCGGGGTGAAGACATGGCGCGTGCATTGCGGGCACTGCTGTATGCAGAAACGGCCGGCATCGAGTTCGGCCTGGTAGTGGGTCTGTGCGCTCAGGTGCATGGGCGGTGTTTCCATTCTTTGTGTTCTTGGCGCTGCGCCCGGCGGCATGCAGGGCAGCGGCTGTCCGCCAGCATGCCCGCATCGCGGGGCCGCTTCAATTCGCCAATCTGGAAGGGTGGCTTCACCAGCGCCGGCGCCCGGCTGTCAACCCAGGGTTGCTGCCTAGGCGGGCCGGCAGGCACGGCTGCTATGGTGTTTATGCATTCCCGGACTTTTCTTCATACCCGCCCTGCGCCGCCTGCCGGCGCACCGAGGGCGCGCCGCCGCTTTGGCACGGCGTGGCGCCACAGGAAGGCCGGCAATGGCGTGCCGCACCCCGGCCCGTTCTCCGCTGTCGATCCCCACCCACCCAGGAGGTTTTTGCACATGACGGATACGCTGATCAAGGTGGACCTGAACCGCCCGCCCACCGACAACGAAAGGGTCCACAACCGGTGGCACCCGGACATTCCCATGGCCTGCTGGGTCCAGCCCGGCGACGACTTCATCCTGGAGACCTACGACTGGACCGGCGGCTTCATCAAGAACAACGACAGCGCCGACGATGTGCGCGACATCGACCTGACCACGGTGCACTACCTGTCCGGCCCCGTGGGCGTGAAGGGCGCCCAGCCCGGCGACCTGCTGGTGGTGGACCTGCTGGACATCGGCGCCAAGCCCGACAGCCTCTGGGGCTTCAACGGCTTTTTCTCCAAAAACAATGGCGGCGGCTTCCTGACCGACCATTTCCCCTCGGCCCAGAAATCAATCTGGGACTTCAAGGGCATGTTCACCAGCTCGCGCCACATACCAGGCGTGAACTTCCCCGGCCTCATCCATCCCGGCCTCATCGGCTGCCTGCCTGACCGGCCCATGCTGGAGATGTGGAACGAGCGCGAGCGCGCACTCATCGCCACCGACCCCGAACGTGTCCCAGGCCTGGCCAACCCGCCATCGGCCGGCACGGCCCACATGGGCCAGATGCGCGGCGAAGCGCGCGACAAGGCCGCCGCCGAAGGCGCACGCACCGTGCCGCCGCGCGAGCATGGCGGCAACTGCGACATCAAGGATCTGTCGCGCGGTGCCAAGGTGTTCTTCCCCGTCTATGTGGACGGCGCCGGTCTGAGCGTGGGCGACCTGCACTTCAGCCAGGGCGATGGCGAGATCACCTTCTGCGGCGCCATCGAGATGGCCGGCTGGGTGCACATGAAGGTCGGACTCATCAAGGGCGGCATGGCCAAGTACGGCATCAAGAACCCCATCTTCAAGCCCAGCCCCATCACGCCGCGCTATGACGACTACCTGATCTTCGAGGGCATCTCGGTGGACGAGAGCGGCAGGCAGCACTACCTGGATGTCAACGTGGCCTACCGCCAGGCCTGCCTGAACGCCATCGAATACCTGAAGAAGTTCGGCTACAGCGGCGCCCAGGCGTATTCCATCCTGGGCACGGCGCCCGTGCAGGGCCATATCAGCGGCGTGGTGGACGTGCCCAACTCCTGCGCCACGCTGTGGCTGCCCACGGGCATCTTCGACTTCGACATCAACCCCAACGCCGCAGGGCCTGTCGTCCAGTTCGACGGCAGCGTGGACATGCCCCTGTCCCCCGACCTGCGCTGACGCCAAGGAGCCCGCCCATGCCCACCTACGACTACGAATGCGCGCAATGCGGCGGCTTCGAGGCCCTGCGGCCGCTGCGCCTGCGCGACGAGCCTGCGGCCTGCCCTGGCTGCGGCACGGCGGCTGCGCGCGTGCTGGCCGCCGCGCCCCGGCTGGCGCTGATGGCCGGCGGAACGCGCCGCGCCATGGCCACCAACGAGCGCGCGCGCCACGAGCCCGCCAGCTCGCGCGACTATGACTATGCGCGGCTCAGGCACCCGGCAGGCTGCGGCTGCTGCGGATCGGGGCGGCGCAGCGCCACGGTGACGGCGCCCAACGGCGCGAAGTCCGCGCCCTCGCGGCGGCCCTGGATGATCAGCCACTAGGCTGCATCGGAGTGGACCGCTTCCCAGGGTTTCCACCGCTTGGGAGCCCTGGAAGCGCGCCTTCCACATTCGCGAAACACGGCGCAGGGCGGCTTGCCCAGAATGGGCCGCGCGGCAAGCCGCCGCCCGTTGCCCGGAGTTTCGCCATGCCCCCGTCTTCCTTCCTGCCTTCTGCCACTTCCTCCTTCTCTTCGCGCCGCCGCCGCCTGCTGTCCGCCGGTGGCGCGCTGGCGGCCGGCAGCCTCTTGCCTGTAGTCCGGCCGGCGTTTGCGGCCGATGCCTGGCCCACGCGGCCCGTGCGCTTCATCGTGCCCTTTCCGCCCGGCGGCCCGGTGGACACCACGGCACGCGCCTTCACCCAGAAGCTGGGCGAGATCTGGCCGCAGCCCTGCATCGTGGACAACCGCGCGGGCGCCGGCGGCATGGTGGGCGCGGCCCTCGCAGCCAAGGAGCCTGCCGATGGCTACACGCTGTTCGTGGGCTCCATCCACCATGCGGTCAACCCGGCGCTGCAGCCGAAGATGACCTACGACATAGAGCGTGACTTCGCGCCCGTGAGCTTTGCCGCCATGTTCCCGGTCTTCCTGGTGGCCCATCCCTCGGTGCCCGCCCGCAACGTGCGCGAGCTGATCGCGCTGGCCAAGTCCGGCAACGGGCTGAGCTTCGGCTCCTCGGGCAATGGCGGCGGCACGCACCTGGCCGGCGAGCTGTTCAACATGCATGCGGGCATCAAGCTGCAGCACATTCCCTACAAGGGCAGCGCGCCGGCCATGAACGACCTGCTGGGTGGCCAGGTGCAGCTGATGTTTGCCGATGCGCCCAGCGCGCTGCAGCACATCAAGTCGGGCCGCATTAAGGTGCTGGGCGTGGCCAGCCGCCAGCGCTCGGCCATGCTGCCCGAGGTGCCCACCATCGCCGAGTCGGGCCTGCCCGAGTACGAGGCCTATTCCTGGGCCGCGCTGTTCGCGCCGGCCCGCACGCCGCCCGCCGTGCTGGCGCGCATCAATGCCGACTTCAACACCGCGCTGCGCGATGCCGCCGTGCGCGAGCGCCTGCTGACGGCCGGCGCCGAGGCCGACCCCGGCACCCAGCAGCAGATGCGCGAGCGCCTGAGCAGCGAGCTGCGCAAATGGGCCCAGGTGGTCAAGGTGGCCGGCATCCAGGCGGACTGAGCACGGCGGCGTGCCCGTACCCGGGACAAACCCGGCTTCGCAGCGCTGCAACCCGGTCTTTCGCAATCGCGCATAGGCGGGCCGGGCCTGCCTGCTTAGGCTTGCCTCCGGTATCCAGAAAAACAACCCCGAGACAAGGAGACGGATATGCGGAAAGGCTTGATGCGAGGCGGCTTCACCAAGGTGCGCGCTGCCGGCTGCGCGCTGGGCGCCGGCCTGCTGTGGACGGCGGCGGCGCAGGCGCAGCAGATATCGGACGACGTGGTGCGCATCGGCGTGCTCAGCGACATGTCGGGCCTGTACGCGGACACGGCGGGGCGCGGCTCCGTCGAGGCCGCGAAGATGGCCGTGGCCGACTTCGGCGGCCAGGTGCTGGGCAGGAAGATCGAGGTGGTCTGGACCGACCACCAGAACAAGGCCGACGTGGGCGCCACCCATGCGCGCACCTGGTTCGACCGCGACGGCGTGGACCTGATCGTGGACATCAACAACACGGCCGTCGCCATCGCCGTCAACAACCTGGCGCGCGAGCGCGGCAAGATGGTGATCAACACCGGCGGCGCCTCCGACATCCTCACCAACGAGCACTGCGCGCCCACGGCCATCCACTACACCTACGACAGCTATGCGCTGGCCAACGGCGCGGTGCGCGGCATCCTGGCCCAGGGCAAGAAGGAATGGTTCATCCTGGGCGTGGACTACGCCTTCGGCAAGGCCATGACGGCCAACGTGACCGACTTCCTGAAGGACGGCGGCGGCAAGCTGGTGGGCACCACCTTCCATCCGCTCAATGCCAGCGATTTCTCGTCCTTCCTGCTGCAGGCCCAGGCCTCCAAGGCCTCGGTGATCAACCTGGCCAATGCCACCAGCGACACGGTCAACGCCATCAAGGCCGCGCACGAGTTCGGCATTGCGCCCAGGCAGACCCTGGTGCCCAGCCTGCTGTTCATCAACGACGTGCATGCGCTGGGCCTGCGCTACGGCCAGGGCATGGTGCTGACCACGGGCTTTTACTGGGACCGCACCGAGGCCACGCGCGCCTGGTCGCGGCGCTTCTTCGAGAAGATGAAGAAGATGCCCTCCATGATCCATGCGGGCGCCTACTCGGCCGTCACCAACTACCTCAAGGCCGTGCAGGCCACCAGGGGCGACGACGGCAACGCGGTGGCGCGCCAGCTCAAGCAGATGCCCATCGAGGACTTCTTCGCCCAGAACGGCAAGGTGCGCGAGGACGGCCGCATGGTGCACGACATGTACCTGGTGCAGATCAAGAAGCCTGAGGAATCCAAATATCCCTGGGACTACTACAAGGTGCTCTCCACCATCCCCGGTGACGAGGCCTTCCGCCCGCTGTCCAGGAGCAGCTGCAAGCTGGTGAAGACATCATGAAGACACGCGCCGCCGTACTCACGAGAACGGGCGCAGCCGCGCCCTATGCCGACAGCCGCCCGCTGGAGATCTGGGAGGTGGACCTGGCGCCGCCCGGCCCCGGCGAGGTGCTGGTCAAGGTGGCCGCCGCAGGCGTGTGCCACTCCGACCTGTCCATCATCAACGGCGACCGTCCGCGCGACACGCCCATCGTGCTCGGCCATGAGGCCGCAGGCGTGATCCAGGCGCTGGGCGAGGGCGTGACCGACCTGGAGGTGGGCGACCACGTGGTCATGCTCTTCGTGCCCGGCTGCGGCAACTGCCAGCCCTGCGCCGAAGGCCGGCCCGTGCTGTGCGAGCCCGCAGGCCAGGCCGGCGTGGCGGGCACCCTGCTGTCGGGCGCCAGGCGGCTGTCGCGCAATGGCCAGCCCATCTCGCACTTCGTCGGCGTCTCGGCCTTTGCCGAGCATGCCGTGCTCTCGCGCCGCGGCGTGCACCGCATCGACAAGTCGGTGCCGCTGGAGCTGGCTGCGCTGTTCGGCTGCGCCGTGATGACCGGCGTGGGCGCGGTGGCCAATACCGCCAGGGTGAGCCCCGGCCAGAGCGTGGCCGTGGTGGGGCTGGGCGGCGTGGGCCTGTCCTCGGTGATGGGCGCGGCGGCGGCGGGTGCGGCCCGCGTGGTGGCCGTGGACCTCAATGCGGACAAGCTGGCCATGGCGCGCGATTTCGGCGCCACCGACACCGTCAACGCCGGCGACGAGGATGCCGTCAAGCAGGTGCGGGCGCTGACGGGCGGCGGCGTGGACCATGCCTTCGAGATGGTGGGCTCGGCCAAGGCACTGGAGATGGCCTACCGCATCACGCGGCGCGGCGGCCAGACGGTGACGGCGGGCCTGCCCTCCAGCGCCCAGGCCATCAGCCTGCCGGTCTGGCACCTGGTGGCCGAGGAGCGCACGCTCAAGGGCTGCTACATGGGCAGCTGCGTGCCGCGCCGCGACATCGACCGCTACCTGGCCCTGCATGCGGCCGGCAGGCTGCCGATGGACCGCCTGGTCACCGGCCACCTGACGCTGGACCAGATCAACGAGGGCTTCGACCGCCTGGCGCGTGGCGAGGCCATACGCCAGATCATCCGCATGGAGGCCTGATAGGAGGTCAGGCTGATCAGCGAGGACCGGGGCTGCTGCTGCGGCTGTGTCCGAGCCAAGCACGGCGGTCAGGTGCCGTCGGGCAGCAGCTGGTTTTCCCAGCCGGTCAGCCGCTCGATGGCCCGGGCCACCTGCAGGATGCGGGCCTCGTCGAAGTAGCGTCCCACCACCTGCACGGCCAGCGGCAGGCCCTGGGGTGACAGGCCCACCGGCACGCTGACGGCCGGGTGCCCGGTCACGTTGAAGGCATGGGTCTGTACCGGCCAGTGGCGGAAATGCGGCATGGGATCGAAGCGCGGCGCCGTATCCAGCGTGATGGCGGTCAGCAGCACGTCGCAGCGGTCCAGCGCAGCGTCCACGCGCGCCGCCAGCATGCGGCGCACGCGCAGGGCGTTCAGGTAGTCCTCCGAGGACACGGTGGCGCCCAGCAGCAGCCGCGCCGCCGTGAGTTCGCCATAGTCCAGCGGGCGCGAGCGCAGGTCCTGCGCATGGATGGTGAACATCTCGGCACTGAGGATGACGCGGCCGGCCGCCAGGAACTGCTGGCTGTGGGGCAGGCTCACGTGGATGGGACGGGCGCCGGCCTCGGCCAGCAGCGCGGCCGTGCGGTCGAAGGCCGACAGGAACGTGGGCGACGCCTGGGGCGACGACTGGAAGTGGTCCTGCGGCACGCCGATGGTCAGGCCCTTCACGCCCTGCTCCAGCCCCGTGCAGTAGTCGTCCACGGGTTCGGTGGAGCTGGCCGGGTCCAGCGGGTCGTGCCCGGCCAGCACCTGCAGCGCGATGGCCGCATCCTCCACGCTGCGCGACAGGGGGCCGCAGTGGTCCAGCGTCCAGGCCAGGGGGAACACGCCGTGCTTGGAGACGCGGCCGTAGGTGGGTTTCAGCCCCACGGCGCCGCACCAGGCGGCCGGTATGAGGATGGAGCCGCCCGTGCAGGTGCCCAGGGCCAGCCGCGTGAAGCCTGCCGCAATGGCGGCGCCCGAGCCCGACGACGATCCGCCCGGGATATGGGCCAGGTCCCAGGGGTTGCGGGCTGCGGGAAACGGCAGGTCGGGGCTGGGCGCGCCGATGGCGAACTCGTGCGTGGCCAGCTTGCCCAGGATGACGGCGCCCGCATCGCGCAGGCGCCGCACCGGCGTGGAATCGTCTTCGGGCACATAGTCCAGGCTCAGCCAGGACTGGCAGGTGGTCGGCAGGCCGGCCACGTCGTAGACGTCCTTGATGGCCACGGGAATGCCGTGGAGCAGCGGCAGATCGGCGCTTTCTCCGCGCGCCATGTCTGCGTTGCGCGCAGCCTCCATGGCACCGCTGGCATCGAGATTGGTGAAGGCATGGATGTCGATGTCCATGGCGCGGATGCGTCCCAGCGCCGCCCGGGTCAGCATCTCCGAAGTGGTCTTGCCGGCGCGCAGCGCGCTGGCCATCTGTCGTATCGAAAGTTCAGGACTGCCGCTCATGCTTGCTCTGACGGGAGATGGTGGTGTGGATCTGCGAGGGTCCCGCCTCATGCGCCAGTTCGTTGACGAGGCCGCGGTGCTCCATCAGCAACTGGTGCTCCGCCAGGATGGGTCCCAGCCGCTCGAAGGGGATGTCGATGCCGTGCTTTTTCAGCGCATTGAGCAATTCGTGCAGCGCATTGACATCGGGCCCTGCCAGTTTCTGCGGCGAAGGGGGTATTTCAGATTTTCGCGATACCGGCATCACTGACCACCTTTCTCCATTTTCTGGCGTCGTCGGATACGAATGCCTTGGTGCTGTCCACGGATTTCCAAAGGGGAATGCTGCCAAGCTCCATGAATTTCTTCTGCACCTTTTCGTCGGTCAGGATATTTTTCATCTGTGCATTGATGGCGTTCACTATCGCGGCCGGCGTGCCCTTGGGTGCCATGAGCACATTCCATGAGGTCTCGTTGAAATTGCCGAGCCGGGCCGGGCTTTGCTCGCTGAGCGTCTGCCAGTCGGGCATGAGGGGCGAGCGCTCGCGCGTGGCCACGCCCACGCGATTGACCTTGCCCTGGTGCACATACTGCTTGGCCGTGATCAGCAGGTCGAAGGCGATATCGACCTGGCCGCTCACCAGGTCGCTCATCATGGGCGCGGCGCCCTGGTAGGGGATGTGCAGCATGCGTATGTCGGCGGCCAGGCTCAGGGCCTCGGCCGCCATGTGGCCCGCGCTGCCGTAGCCCGGCGTGGCATAGGTCAGCTTGCCGGGGCTGCGCCGCGCCAGCTCGATCAGGTCCTGCACCGACGCCAGCTTCAGGCCCGGGCGTGTGATGAGCACCAGAGGACCGTCGTTGATGGTGGAGATGGCTTCGAGGTCGTTGACCACGTCATAGCCGGCCTGCGTGTACAGCGCGCCCGAGATGGTCTGGGCCGTGGAGCAGATCAGCAGCGTATATCCATCGGGACGGGCCTTGGAGACCTGGCGCGCACCGATGTTGCCCGAGGCGCCAGGGCGGTTTTCCACCACCACGTTGACGCGCAGGCGTTGTGCAAGCTCCTTGGCGATGATGCGCCCCACGATATCGGTGCCACCGCCTGCCGGGAAAGGTACAACCAGCGTGATCTGCCGGTCTGGCCAGGCCGCATGAACCAAGCTGGCAGCGATCAGGAAAATACCTCCGAAAATCAGATTGAGGATTTTTTTCATTCGCTTGATTCAAATGGTTGCGGAAATGGGGCTTGTCTTTTTGCAGACGTGAGCAGGCACATGGGATGTGCACCACTGCGGCTGCCTGCAGCCCGGGCCTGGCAAGCGTTCAGTTAATGAATCTTTTTAAACTATCGAGATATTAAGTTCCATAGTTTTACATCATGAAAGAAGGGGTGCAAGGCCTGCGCCACGCTTGGCGTAGGGGTGTTGCATCGATGCCGCAGATAAGGGTTTCCGACGGCGATGGCCTTGGCGCGCGTCGGGATTCAGGGCAGGGAGGGTGAAAGGTTGCACCGGCAGTGGCACCGGCGCAACGATTCAGCGGGCGTGTTGGCTCAAACGCGCAGCGCCTTTTCCTGCAGCAGGCGCTTGAGCACCTTGCCGTTGGGGCTGGTGGGCAGCTCGGACAGTGGCACGATGCGGGCGGGCAGCTTGTAGGGCGCCAGCCGTTCTCGCAGGTGGGCACGCGCGGCAGCGTTGTCCAGCGTGGCGCCGGGCTGCAGCTCGACGAAGGCGATGACCTCCTCGTTGCCATCGGTTTCGGGGCGGCCGACCACGGCGCTGCGCTGCACGCCGGGCAGCTCGTTGAGCGCCAGTTCCACCTCGGCCGGATACACGTTGAAGCCCGAGCGGATGATCATTTCCTTGAGCCGCCCCACCACGAAGAGCGCGCCGTCGGCATGCAGCTCGCCCAGGTCGCCGCTGGCGTACCAGCCGCCCTCGCGCATCACGGCGGCCGTGGCCTGGTCATCGCGGAAGTAGCCGTGCATCAGGCCGCGCCCGCGTATCCACAGCTCGCCGCGCTCGCCCACCGGCAGGGGCCGGCCCGTGGCCGGGTCCACGGCGCGCACCTCGGCGCCTTCCACCACGTAGCCGGCGCTGGTGTCGGGCCGCTGCTCGCCCTGTCGCGTAAGGTGGACCGACCCTGCGTATTCCGACAGGCCGTAGCCATGGTGCAGCGCCTGGCCGAAGGCGGCCTCCACGCGCTTTTTCAGCGTAAGGTCCAGCGGGCCTGCGCCGGTATAGACATAGCGCAGCGCAGGCGCCTGCGGGTGGGCAATGCCCTGCTCCTGCAGATGGGCCAGCAGGCGCGCGTACAGCGCGGGCGGCCCCTGCAGTTGCGAGATGCCGTGGCGCGCCAGCGCGTCCAGAAGATCGGCGGGGTCGAACTGCGGGCGCATCACCATCTGCGCGCCCGCATGCAGCGAGGCCAGCAGCACCGTGCCCAGCCCGAAGATGTGGGTCATGGGCACGAAGGCGTAGCTGCGGTCCCCGGGGCCCAGCCCGCGCGATGCGGCCGAGACGCGCGCGAACAGCGTCAGCGCCTCATGCCCGACCATCACGCCCTTGGGCGTGCCCGTGGTGCCCGAGGTGAAGATCAGCGCCGCCACCTCGTCCTGCAGCGCGCCGGATTCGGCCACCGCCTCAGCGCGCACGGGGCTGTGCTGCATGCCGGCCAGTGCCGAGTCGCCTGCGCCAAAGCGCCGCGCGTGGCCGCTGGCGCTGTCCGATGCGGCCGAGGTGAAATACACCACGCGCGCATCGGCCTTGGCCGCAAAGGCATCGATCTCGCCGGGCGCCATGCGTGCGTTCACGCCACAGGACCAGGCGCCCACGCGGCTGCAGGCCAGGATCAGCGCCGCATGCTCGGGGCAGTTCTCGGCCACGACCAGCACGCGGTCGCCGGGCCGCACCTGCAGCGCGCGCAGCTCGGCCTCGGCCGTGTCCGCCAGCGCGCCCAGGTCGGCAAAGCTCAGACTGCTGCCGTCGGGCAGGTGGATGAAGGGACGCTGCGGCGCTTCGGCCAGCCAGCGGTCCAGCAGATGGTGTATTCGTTGACTCATGCTCCGCGTATCCCTCAGTCCACCACAATGCCTTGCGTGACGGTGGCCCACATGGCGCGCTCCTTGGCACCGCGCTCGGCCAGTTTCTGGGGTGCGCCGGTCCACTCTTCGTAGCCCAGTTCCTTGAGGCGCTTGCGCAGCTCCGGCTGGGCCAGGGCGGCGTTGATGGACTTGTTCAGGCGGGCCGCGAGTTCGGGCGACATGCCCTTGGGCCCATAGACGCCATACCAGCCGCCCACGTCGAAGCCCTTGAGGCCTTCGATGCCGGACTCGGCAAAGGTGGGCACATCGGGCAGGGACGCATTGCGCTGCGGCGAGGTGACGGCGATGGCCCGCACCTTGCCGCCCTGGATGTAGCTGCTGGCGGTGCTGATGATGTCCAGCATCATGCTCAGCTGGCCGCCGATCACGTCGGTCATGGCCGGTGCGTTGCCCTTGTAGGGGATGTGGTTCATCTCGATGCCGCTGCGCCGCGCGAACAGCAGCGCGCCCAGGTGGTTGGAGCCGCCCACGCCGGCCGAGCCGTAGTTGAGCTTTTGCGGATGGGCCTTGGCATAGGCCACGAGCTCGGCCGTGGTCTTGTAGGGCTCGTTGTTGTTGACCACCAGCACGTTGTAGTAGCTGAGCACGGGCGCCACGGGCGTGAGGTCACGGGCCGGGTCGAAGGACATCTTGCTCATCACGTTGGGGCTGATGGTGATGGTGGGGCTGGCCGCGAACCACAGCGTGAGCCCATCGGGCCTGGCGCGCACGACCTCGCTGCCGGCCATGGTGGCATTGGCGCCGGGCTTGTTCTCCACCACCACCGAGGCGCCCAGCTCCTTGGTCAGCGCCACGCTGAGCAGGCGGGCGCCCTGGTCCACGGGGCCACCGGCCGAGTAGCCCACGATGAGGCGCACGGGCTGCGCGTCCTGCGCGGCGGCGGGGAGGGTGGCCAGGGCGGTCACCAGGGACGCCAGAAGCGGGGCATGGGCCAGGGTGGCCAGGGCCTTGCGGCGGTGTTGGGCGGGCATGTGCATGTCTCCTGCAAAAGATGAATGAAGCGCTGCCGTGGCCTGCACGGCGGCGCGCCCGGTCTGCGCCGGACATGCAGGCAATGGTGCGCAGGCGGGCGCGTCTTGGGAATCTGCTTTTGCCAAAGCCAGGGTTTGCCGGCTGTTAGGGCAATCCTAGGAAGAGCGGTGCGTGCAGCCCCCTCCGCCGCCTTCTTCACCGCCTTCTTCACCACCCTCTTCAGCCCCCGCCTGCCAGCTGGGTGCGGCGGTGACGATGGCCTCGCGCAGGAACTGCTGGAAGGCGCGCGCGGCCATGGTGGGCTGGCGGTCGGGCATGCGCACCAGGTACATGGCATTGCCCAGGCCGGAGAACACCACCTGGTCCAGCACGGCCACCAGCGTGCCGCCGGCCAGCGCGGCCGAGGTCACGTAGTCCGGGAGCAGGGCCAGGCCCAGGCCGTCCAGCACGGCGTCGTACAGCAGGCGGTAGTCGCCCGATTGCAGCGAGGGCAGCACATCGAGGGCAGCGGCCACGCCATCGTCGCCGCTGCCGGCCAGCCAGGCCAGCCTGCCGCCCATGGCCAGCGGCAGGATGAGGCGGGCCTGCAGCAGGTCGGCAGGCGCGCGCAGGGGCCGGCCCAGCGACTGCTCCAGCGCCTGCAGGCAGGCGGGCGTGGCCACGAAGTTCCAGCGCACATCGCACAGCCGCGTGGCCACCAGATCGTCCAGCGGCGCGGAGGTGATCTGCACCGCCAGATCGACCTTGGAGGCCACGAGGTCGGCCATCTGGTCGTTGATCAGCAGGCGCAGGCGGATGTCGGGATGCTCGCGGCAAAAGCCCAGGATCAGGGGCTTGAGATAGAAATGCCCGAAGCCGGTGGGCACGCGCACGCCCACCTCGCCGCTCACGGTGGAGCGCAACTGGTGGATGGCATCGCGGGCGCGCTGCAGCTCCTCCATCATGGCCAGGCAGCGCCGGTACAGCAGCTGGCCGGCCTGGGTGAGCTCCACATTGCGCGTGGTGCGGCGCAGCAACTGCGCGCCCATCTCGGTCTCCAGCGCACGCAGCCGGCGCGAGACGTTGGAGCGCGTCATGCCGCCGCGCTCGGCCGCCCGCGTGAGGCTCTTGGCCTCGGCGATGTCGATGAAGACGCGGCACAGGTTCAGGTCCATCTCGGCATTCTTTGCAGGGCCGGGGCCGGCCATTGTTGATCGGGAGTCACCAGGCCTGGCCTGCTGGCGAGGATTGTGGCGCCAGCCCTGCCTCCCTAGCATGGAGGAAACCATGGCGAAAGGCCGCTGACCGTGAACCAAGAAGCTTTGCAAACCGCGCCGCCGGCGCCCCTGGCGCACTACCGTGTGCTCGATCTGAGCCAGGGCGTGGCCGGCCCCTACTGCACCCACCTGCTGTCGCGCCAGGGCGCCGAGGTGATCAAGGTCGATCCGCCCGAAGGCGACTGGGCGCGCCACGTGGGCATCTCGCGCAACGGGCACAGCAGCCTGTCGGCCACCTACAACGCGGGCAAGCGCAGCATTGCCGTCGATGCGCGCCAGGCCCAGGGGCGCGCGCTGCTGCTGCGGCTGGCGCGCGAGGCCGACATCGTGGTGCAGAACTTCCGCCCCCAGGTCGTGCAGCGCATGGGCGTGGACTACGACAGCCTGCGCGCGGCCGGCCTGGACCCGGTGTACGTCTCCATCAGCGGCTACGGACCCACGGGGCCGTATGCCGACCGGCCCGCCACCGACTCCGTCATGCAGGCGGACACGGGGCTGATGACCAGCAACCGCGACGTGCAGGGCCAGCCCCAGCGCGTGGGCCTGCTGCTGGCCGACATCGCGGCCGGTGTCTACGCCGCACAGGCCTGCACGGCGGCCCTGCTGGGCAAGGCGCGCAGCGGGCGCGGGCGCCATGTGGAGCTGAACCTGTTCGAGGTCTGCTGCGCCCTGCAATCCACGGTGCTGGCCGAAGACACGCTGCGCGGCGGCCTGCCCGCCGAAGGCGTGAGCGCCCCCAACGGCGTGTTCGCCACGGCCGATGGCTTCATCACCGTGCTGGCCCTGAACAACGACCAGTTCGAGCGGCTGTGCCGCGCGCTGGACCTGCCGCACTGGCTGCAGGACGCGCGCTTTGCCTCCAATGCGGGCCGCATGGCCCACCGCCATGTCCTGCATGCCGGGCTGCAGGCCTTGCTGGCGCAGCAGCCGCGCGCCCACTGGGAGCAGCGCCTGGCAGCGCAGGGCGCCCTGCATGCGGGCGTGCGCACGCTGGCCGACGTGGTGGCGCATCCCCAGGCCGTGCACCGCGCATCGTTCGCCACGCTGGCGCAGCCCGGGTTCGGGCCGCTGCTGTATGCGGCTTCACCCTGGTCGGCAGACGCAGCAGCCTGCGGTGCATCCCTTGGCGCCGCGCCGCGCACGGGCGAGCACACGCGCCAGATCCTGGCCGAGGCCGGCTGCACGCCGCAGGAGATCGATCAACTGATAGACAGTGAGGTTGTGCGCCAGTGCGCGGCGGAGGAAATGGCATGAGCGCCCCGGCATCCGCATCCCCGCACTCCCGCATGCAGGCCCTGGTCTGCCATCAATTCGGCGCGCCGCACGAGGTGGTCAGCCTGCAGTCCATGGACCGGCCCGGCCAGCCCCTGGGCGCGCACCAGGCGCGGATTGCCGTGGCCTACGCCAACGTCAGCCACGCCACGGGCCTGCTGATCGAGGGCCGCTACCAGCGGCGCCCGCCGCTGCCCTTCGTGCCCGGCACCGAAGGCGTGGGGCGCGTGCTGGAATGCGGCAGCGCGGTGCAGCACCTGCAGCCCGGCGATGCCGTGGCCTTCATTGCCGACTGGGGTGCCTTTGCGCAGGAAACGGTGGTGCATGCATCCACCGTCTACCGCCTGCCTGCGGGCATGCCCTGGCTGCAGGCCCTGCCCATTGCCCTGTCCTACGGCACAGCCTACACGGCCCTGCACTGGCGCGCGCGCCTGCAGGAAGGCGACGTGGTGCTGGTGCTGGGCGCCGGTTCGGGCGTGGGCGCCGCGGCGGTGGAAGTGGCCCGGCAGACGCCCGGCGTGCAGGTCATCGCCTGCGCCAGCACCGAGGCCAAGCGCGCCGATGCGCTGCGCCGCGGCGCGCACCAGGCAGTCACCCCGCAGGACCTGGCCGCCCAGGTCAAGCAGGCCACGCAGGGCCGGGGCGCCTCCCTGGTCTTCGACCCCGTGGGGGGCGATCTCTTGCTGCAGGCACTGCGCGCGGCCGCGCAGAACGCGCAGCTGCTGAGCGTGGGCTTCGCCAGCGGCGCCATTCCCGCCGTGCCCATGAACCTGGCCCTGGTCAAGAACCTCACGCTGCACGGCTTCTTCTACGGCCGCTACATCGGCTGGACGCCGGCCGATGAACGCCAGGCCTTCGCGGCGCAGCTGCAGCCCGTCATTGCCACGCTGCTCGACTGGGCTGCCCGGGGATGCATCCATCCCCAGGTCAGCCAGGTCTTCGCCATGCATGAACTGCCGGAGGCGCTGCACGCGCTGCACGGCCGCAACGTGACCGGCAAGCTCGCACTCGCCATTCAAGGAGACAAGGTATGACAACGCAACGCACAGGCTCCGCGCTTTCCCGCCGCACCCTGCTGGGCGCCGCTGCGGCGCTGGCCGCATGGAGAACGGCAGGGGCGCAGCCATCCGCCGGGGCCCAGGGCTATCCCAAGGCGCCCATCCGCGTCGTCGTGCCCTATCCACCGGGCGGGCCTACCGACGTGGTCGGGCGCGTGGTCACCACGCGGCTGGGCGAGGCGCTGGGCCAGCCCCTGGTGGTGGACAACAAGGCCGGCGCCAGCGGCATGGTCGGCGCGGCCCTGGTGGCCAAGGCGCCGGCCGACGGCTACACGCTGCTGGTCAACGCCTCCATCCACGTCATCAACCCCTACGTCTATGCCAGCGCGCCCTATGACGCCTTCCGCGATTTCGAGCCGGTCACGCAGCTGGTCGATGTGCCGCTGGTGCTGGTCGTGGGCAGCCAGCTTCCGGTGCGCAATGTGCAGGAGCTGATCGCCTGGGCCAAGGCCCATCCGGGACAGGTGAACTTCGGCTCGGCCGGCAATGCGTCGTCACAGCACCTGTCGGGCGAGCTGTTCCGCTTGAAGACCGGCGCGCAGATGCAGCATGTGCCCTACAAGGGCAGCTCGCCGGCACTGACCGACCTGATGGGTGGGCAGATCCAGCTCATGTTCGACTCCATGCCCTCGGCCATGCCCTTCATCGCCTCGGGCCGGCTGCGCGCGCTGGCCGTCACCTCGGCCAGTCGCTCGCCCTCCCTGCCCGATGTGCCCACCATGGAAGAGGCCGGCATGCCCGGCTTTCGCACCAGCACCTGGTACGGACTGTGGGCGCCGAAGAACACGCCCCAGGACGTGGTGCAGAAACTGTGGACCGAGTCCCGCCGCGTGCTTGCCGAACCCCAGATCGCCGCGCAATACCGCCGCCTGGGCGCCGAGCCCGTGGGCTCCACGCCCGCCGAGTTCGCGCGCTACATCCAGGCCGAGGCCCGCAAGTGGGAAGAGATCGTGAAGGCGTCGGGGGCGCGGGCGGATTGAGGAGGCCGCCGTCAGGCACCAGCCTTCATTCGGCTGGCTGCCTGCCTTCCCAGATCCGCGATAAAGAGGTCAAAGTCTTCATCCGGCACGTCAATGTAGTGACCCGAGGCGACATCCGCCCACCCCCGCATAGCCGCTTGCCGTAGCGCTTCCAGCTTGGTCGCTTGGGTCTGAGCTTCAACGATTCGATGTTGTTGCTGGCTCAGATTCACTGGACGTGTCGACATGACGGGTTCCTCACACCCGCTCGAACACCGCCGCAATCCCCTGGCCGCCGCCTATGCACATGGTCTCCAGCCCATAGCGGCCCTTGCGGCGCTCCAGCTCGTGCAGCAGGGTGGCCAGGATGCGCACGCCGGTGGCGCCTATGGGGTGGCCCAGGGAGATGCCGGAGCCGTTGACGTTGAGCTTGTGGTCTATGGTGCCCTGGTCGTTCCACTCCCAGCCCTTGAGCACGGACAGCACCTGGCAGGCAAAGGCTTCGTTGAGTTCGACCAGGTCCATCTGGTCCAGCGTGAGGTTCAGGCGCGCCAGCAGTTTCTTGACGGCGGGCACGGGGCCTATGCCCATGTGCGAGGGCTCGCAGCCTGCGGCGGCCCAGCCCACCAGGGTGGCCATGGGGGTGAGACCCAGTTCGGCCAGCCGGTCCTCGGCCACGATCAGGCAGGCGGCGCTGGCGTCGTTTTGCTGGCTGGCGTTGCCGGCCGTGACCGTTCCATTGGGCATGAGCACGCGCAGCTTGCCCATGCTGTCGGTGGTGGCGTCGGCGCGAAAGCCTTCGTCGCGCGTGAACAGCACGGGGTCGCCCTTGCGCTGGGGCACCTTGACGGGGACGATCTCGTCGGCGAAGCGGCCCGCCTCCCAGGCGGCGGCGGCGCGCTGGTGGCTGCGCACGGCATAGGCGTCGGCTGCCTCGCGGCTGATGCCGTAGTCGCGCGCCAGGTTCTCGGCGGTCTCGATCATTCCCGAGATCTTTCCGAAGCGCTCCACGGGCTGGGAGCGCTCGCGGCCGCGGTCCAGCCGGTCGTAGAAGCGCACATTGCCCGAGCGCGCGCCCCAGCGCATGTCGGTGCTGTAGTACTCGATGTTGCTCATGCTCTCCACGCCGCCTGCGATCACCACGTCGGCGGCGCCGCTTTGCACCATCATGGCCGCCGTGGCCACGGCCTGCAGGCCGCCGCCGCAGCGCCGGTCCAGCTGCATGCCCGGCACCGTCACCGGCAGGCCGGCCTGCAGCGCGGCCCAGCGGCCCACGCAGGGCGTCTCGCTGCTGGCGTAGGACTGGGCGAAGACCACGTCGTCGATGCGTGCGGGGTCGATGCCGCTTTTCTCGACCACGGCGCGCACCGTGGTGGCGGCCAGCTCCTCGACCGATACCGGCCGCAGGCTGCCGCCGAAGGTGCCCACGGGCGTGCGAAGGGGGGTGACGATGGCGGCTCTGCGCATGGTGTTGTCTCCTTGGGAATCAGTGGATCAGTGGATCAGTGGATCAGTGGATCAGGAAAAGGCTGCGCCGCATTGGCGCAGCAGGGTATGTGCCTGTTGTTCCAGGTCGGCGCGGTGCTCCGGCGCCGCGATGTCGATCAGCCGTTTCACGCGGCGTGACAGCGTCTGGCCGCGCAGGTCGGCCACGCCGTGTTCGGTGACGATGAGGCCGGCGTCGCTGCGCGGCGTGCTGACGGGGCCGGACAGCCGCGCAACGATGCGCGTGGCCCCCCTGGCCGTGGCGGGCAGGGCGATGATGGGCAGGCCGCCGCGGCTGCGTGCCGCGCCGCGCAGAAAGTCCACGGCGCCGCCCACGGCGCCCACGTAGACGCCGCCTGCCACTTCGGAATTGATCTGGCCCGTGAGGTCCACTTCCACCGCCGAATTGATGGCGGCCAGCCTGTGGCTGGCGGCCAGCACCTCGGGGTCGTGCGTGTAGCGCGTCTCGCGCAGCTGCAGGGCGGGGTTGCGGTGGGCCCAGCGCCTGAGCGATTCGCCGCCCATGAGGATGCCGCCGATGCCCACGCCGCAGTCCTGGCTCTTGCGCGCGTGGGTCAGCACGCCGGCTTCGGCCAGGGCTGCAATGCCGTCGCCCACGGCGCCGCTGTGCAGGCCCAGGTCGCGGTGGCCGTGCAGGGCGGCGAGCACGGCCTCGGGCAGGTTGCCCACGCCCACCTGCAGCGTGGCACCGTCTTCGATGAGGGCGGCCACATGGCCGGCAATGGCCTGCTCGGCAGGGCCGGGCGCGCTGCGCGCCTGGTCCAGCGGAGGGTGTTCGGCATCGACCAGCAGGGCGAAGTCGCCGGCCTGCAGGTGCAGGCTGCCGTGCGTCCACGGAATGGCGGGGTTGACTTCGCCGATCAGCACGCGCGCCTTGCGTATAGCGGCCGGCAGGTATTCATGGACCAGGCCCAGGCTGTAGCGGCCTTGTGCATCGGGTGGCGAGACCTGGAGCAGCACCACGTCGGCAGGCAGCAGGCCCTCGTCGATCAGGCCGGGCAGGTGGGAGTAGTGGCTGGGCAGGATGTCCAGCACTCCGGCCTGCGCCAGCGCGCGGTGGGGGCCGCCGGCCGCGTAGCCGAAGAAGTCGATGGCGTCGGCATGCGCCGGCTGCAGCGTGTCTGATGCGCCCATGCCCACGAAGACGCGCAGCCGGCCCTGGCCACCGTGCCGGGCCAGTGCATGGCGCTGCGCGACCACGGCACGCGTGAGCGTCAGCGGCTCGGCCGTGGCCTGGCCCCACCACAGGGTGTCGCCGGGGTGGATCAGGGCCTGCAGCCTTTCTTGCAGGGCGTCCGGCGACAGCACGCTCATGGCGCGCGGTCCCAGTCGAAGCGCGTGGGCTGCTTGTCCTTGAAGCGCTGCACCGCCTCCTGGTGGTAGTCGGAGCCACGGCACATCGTCTGGGCATAGGCTTCCAGCTCGGCCATGGCGCGTGCGTCCAGCTCGAAGGCCTGGTTCATGGCCGTCTTGGCCATGCCGATGGCAGCCGTGGATGCCTCGCCGAAGCGCCGCGCCAGTGCCACGGCGGCGGCCTGCAGGGCCTCGCCGTCTTCCACGATCTCGTAGACCATGCCCAGCGACCTGGCTTCCTCGGCCTGCACGGTGCGCGCGGTGAAGACCAGCTCCTTGGCCTTTTGCAGGCCCACGATGCGCGGCAGCATGTGCATGGCGCCCAGGTCGGGCACCAGGCCGATGCGGCCGAACACGGCGCAGAACTTCGCGCGCCGCGTGCACAGCACGAAGTCGGCGGCCAGCGCCAGGCTCAGGCCCGCGCCGAAGGCCGGGCCGTCCACGGCGGCGATCACGGGCTTTTCGAGGTTGACCAGCTCGGGGAACCACTGGTGCAGGCTGCGCATGCGCTGGCGCCAGGGCAGGCCGGCCTGGCTGGCATCCATCATCTGGCTGATGTCGCCGCCCGAGCAGAAGGCGCCGCCCGCGCCCGTGAGGATGACGGTGTGCACCTGCGCGTCATCGCGCATCTGCGCCACGGCGGCGGCCAGGGCCGGGCGCATGGCCTGGTTGAGCGCGTTGCGGGCGTCGGGCCGGTTCAGCGTGATCGTGCCTATGCCGTCCTGGACGGAGGTCAATACGGGGGAGGTGTTCATGGGAACTCCAGGGCAGGGGGAAGGAGCGGCCCCTTGCGAGGCCGCCGTGCATCAGGCGAGTTCGGCGTAGCCGTGGCTCAGCACGACCTTGTCGCGTTCGAGCACGCGGGCGCGCAACTGCAGCTGGCAGGGCTGGTCGGGCGTGCGCCAGATCTCGGTGACCAGGGTTTCGCCGGGATAGACGGGCGCGGTGAAGCGCACATCCAGCGCCTTCAGGCGCGCGGGATTGCGGTCGCCGCATTGGCGCAGCACGGCATGGGCCACCAGGCCGTAGCTGGCCAGGCCATGCAGGATGGGCCGCTCGAAGCCGGCCTTGCGCGCCACGGCCGGGTCGGCATGCAGCGGGTTGTAGTCGCCCATCAGGCGGTACAGCAGTGCGGCCTCGGGGCGTATGGCCTGGGTGTCGGTGAAGTCGGGCGCGCGGTCCTCCGGCGTGGGGCGCAGCGGCGCCAGGGGTGCGTCGCTGGGCTGGCCGCCGTCCAGCAGGCTGTAGCCGCCATCGCCGCGCAGAAAGCTGACCTGCTGCACGGTGGCCAGCAGCTCGCCCCCGGCGGTCTCCAGGCGCCGCTCGGTGACCATGATGGCGCCCTTGCCTTCGCCCTTGTCCGTCAGGTGCGTGATGCGGTTGTGGCCCACCACGTCGGCGCTGGCCGGCAGCGGACGGTGCAGCCGCATGCGCTGCTCGCCATGCAGCAGCTTTACCCAGTCGATGCCCGTATCGGCCTCGCGCGCCCAGAAGCCCGGGTAGCCCAGCACCACGGCCTGCGAGGGCAGGGCGCGCAGCCCGCCCGGCGCCCCTTCGTAGAAAAAGGGCAGGGCGTCGGCGCACAGCGGATCGCTGCCCAGGCCCAGGCTCAATGCATAGAGCATGGTGTCGCGCTCGCCATAGTGCTGGCGCACGGGCTCGAAGGGGCGCTGTTTCAGGTGCTGATAGCTGATGGCCATCACGGTTCCTCTCAGTGGTTGATGGCGCTGGCGCGCTTCAACCCTCGCAACTGGCGCGGCCCGACTCAGGGACACCG
>NZ_BCTO01000014.1 GCF_001571325.1 Delftia tsuruhatensis NBRC 16741 | reverse complement strand
GGGGGAAGGCGCGTAGCGCCTCAGGGGGTGTCGTTCAAACAGGATCCCAGCTGAACACGTCGGCAGACCGGTCCAGCGGCACGAACGACGCCTTGAGCGCAGGCATGCCGTGCTCGGCAATGAACTGGGGCGACCAGCCTTCGCTGCGGTGCACCGAGCGCAGCGGGCGCGGCTGGCTCATGACGAAGATCTCGTTGTTGCGCACGGCGAAGACCTGGGCGTTCACGTCGCGGGCCGCGTCGGACAACAGGTAGACGGCCAGCGGGGCGATCTTGTTGGGCGTCATCTGCTGGATCTTGGCCACGCGCGCCTGCTGCTCGGGCGTGTCGGTGGGGATGGAGCCGATCATGCGGCTCCAGGCGAACGGCGCGATGCAGTTGGAGCGCACGTTGAACTTCTGCATGTCCAGCGCAATGGACTTGGACAGGGCCGTCAGCCCCAGCTTGGCGGCGCTGTAGTTGGCCTGGCCCAGGTTGCCGATCAGGCCCGAGGTCGAGGTCATGTGCACGAAGGCGCCGCTTTCCTGCTCCTTGAAATGGTTGGCGGCCGCGCGGCTCATGTAGTAGCTGCCGTACAGGTGGACCTTGATGACGGCGTCCCACTCGTCCAGGCTCATCTTGTGGAAGAACCGGTCGCGCAGGATGCCGGCGTTGTTGACCACGCCGTCGATGCGGCCGAAGCTGTCCACGGCGCACTGCACGATGCGGCCCGCGCTGGCGGCCTCGGCCACGCTGTCGGTGTTGGCCACGGCCTGGCCGCCTGCGGCCTTGATCTCATCGACCACCTTCTGGGCCGGGCCGGCGTCCGTGCCCTCGCCCGTGGTGGAGGTGCCTATGTCGTTGACCACCACCTTGGCGCCCTCGGCCGCCATGGCCAGCGCCATGTCGCGCCCGATGCCGCCGCCGGCACCCGTCACCACCACTACCTTGTCCTGCATCATTTTCTGCGCCATGGCCTGTTGTCCCCGTTCAGTGTTCGTTGGAAAGAAGTCGGGACCAAGGATGCCGGCAAACGCCGCACCGCGCCATTCGCCAATCACAAGGGCGGACTTCGCGGGAATGAAAGCAGGGGCGGGCAGGCCGCGCCGGCCCAGCCTTCAGCGCGGCCAAAGGCTTGCTTAAGAAAACGCGGATTGCGGGCCGCCGCGCTTGCACCGACCATGGCGGCCATGACAGACAAGCAAGCTACCGACACCCTCGACGCCGCCGCGCTGGCGCATCTTCAGTCCTGGCAGGGCCGCAGCGAAACCCTGGCAGACAGCATCACGGCCGCGCCCGTGGCCGCGCTGTCGGCCACGCTGGACCGGGAAGACCCTGAGCCCGCCGACGGCACGGCGCTGCCGCCGCTGTGGCACTGGATGTACTTCCTGCCCCATGCACGCCAAAGCGAGCTGGGCCCCGACGGCCACCCGCGCCGTGGCGGATTTCTGCCGCCCGTGCCGCTGCCGCGCCGCATGTGGGCCGGCGGGCGACTGCGCTGGGAGGCAGGCAACGCGCTGAAGGTGGGCCAGAAGGTGCAGCGCCGCTCCACCATCGGCTCGGTCCGCCACAAGAGCGGCCGCTCGGGCGAGCTGCTGTTCGTGCTGGTCGAGCATGCCTACAGCAATGAACAGGGCCTGGCGCTGACCGAGGAGCACGACATCGTCTACCGCGCCGCTGCCCAGCCCGGCGATCCCGCACCCACGCCGCAGAAGCCGCCGCTGGACGGCCAGCAAACCTGGTCGCGCACCATCGTTCCCGACGACGTGCTGCTGTTCCGCTACTCGGCCCTGACCTTCAACGGCCACCGCATCCACTACGACCGCCGCTACGTCACGGGCGTGGAGGGCTATCCGGGCCTGATCGTGCACGGCCCGCTGATCGCCACCCTGCTGCTGGACCTGCTGCGCCGCGAGCTGCCCCAGGCGCGCGTGCTGTCCTTCGAGTTCAAGGCCGTGCGCCCCACCTTCGACCTGCATGCCTTCAGCGTGCACGGCAAGCCTTCTGCAGACGGCAAGACCATTGAACTCTGGGCCCAGGACCACGAAGGCTGGCTGACCATGACCGGAAAAGCCACCCTGGCCTGAGACCCCTGAACACCGAGCCTTGAGACCACCATGATCGAACAAACGCTTTCCAACAATTTCCCCGAAATCCGCGACGCCATCCGTGCGCTGTGCGCCGAGTTCCCTGACGAGTATTTCCGCAAGATCGACGAGCAGCGCGCCTATCCCGAGACCTTCGTGGACGCGCTGACCAAGGCCGGCTGGCTGGCCGCGCTGATCCCGCAGGAGTACGGCGGCTCGGGCCTGGGCCTGACCGAGGCCAGCGTGATCATGGAAGAGATCAACCGCTGCGGCGGCAACTCGGGCGCCTGCCATGGCCAGATGTACAACATGGGCACGCTGCTGCGCCACGGCTCGCAGGCGCAAAAGGAGAAATACCTGCCGCGCATCGCCTCGGGCGAATGGCGCCTGCAGTCCATGGGCGTGACCGAGCCCACCACGGGCACGGACACCACCAAGATCAAGACCAGCGCCGTCAAGAAGGATGGCCGCTACGTGGTCAACGGCCAGAAGGTCTGGATCAGCCGCGTGCAGCACAGCGACTGGATGATCCTGCTGGCGCGTACCACGCCGCTGGCCGAGGTGAAGAAAAAGAGCGAGGGCATGTCCATCTTCATGGTGGACCTGGCCGAGGCGCAAAAGAGCGGCCTGACCGTGCGCCCCATCCCCAACATGGTCAACCACGAGACCAACGAACTGTTCTTCGAGAACCTGGAAATCCCCGAGGAGAACCTGATCGGCGAGGAAGGCAAGGGCTTCAAGTACATCCTGGACGGCCTCAACGCCGAGCGCACGCTGATTGCGGCCGAATGCATTGGCGACGGCTACTGGTTCCTGGACCGCGTGACCAACTATGTGCGCGACCGCAACGTGTTCGGCCGCCCCATCGGGCAGAACCAGGGCGTGCAGTTCCCGATTGCCGATGCCTTCATCGAGGTCGAGGCCGCCAACCTCATGCGCTGGAAGGCCTGCGAGATGTTCGACGCCAACCAGGCCATGGGCGCCCAGGCCAACATGGCCAAGTACCTGGCGGCCAAGGCCAGCTGGGAGGCGGCCAATGCCTGCATCCAGTTCCACGGCGGCTTCGGCTTTGCCTGCGAATACGACGTGGAGCGCAAGTTCCGCGAGACGCGCCTGTACCAGGTGGCGCCGATCTCGACGAACCTGATCTATTCCTACGTGGCCGAGCACATCCTCGGTCTCCCGCGTTCTTTCTGAAATGGAAAACCCCCTGAGTCGCTTCGCGCCTTCCCCCTGGAAGGGGGACGACAGCCTCGCTGCGGGGGCGGCCCTTGCTTGCTGTCCCTGGCTTGGAGCGCGCCAGTTGGTCGGGTCGTGAGTTTCGCCAAAGTGCAATGGATTTCCAAGATGAAAAAGCAAAGTCTTCGGCCGCTTGACGGCACCACCGTCGTCTCGCTGGAACATGCGGTGGCCGCACCGTTTTGCACGCGCCAGCTGGCCGACCTGGGCGCGCGCGTGATCAAGGTCGAGCGGCCCGGCAGCGGCGACTTTGCGCGCGGCTATGACCAGCGCGTGCAGGGCCAGTCCTCGCACTTCACCTGGATCAACCGCAGCAAGCAGAGCCTGGCGCTGGACCTCAAGCAGGACGAGGCCATGCAGGCGCTGCTGCAGCTGCTGGAGGGTGCCGACGTGCTGGTGCAGAACCTGGCGCCCGGCGCGGCCGCGCGCATGGGCCTGTCCTATGCGGCGCTGCGCGAGCGCTTTCCGCGCCTCATCGTCTGCGACATCAGCGGCTACGGCGCTGACGGCCCCTACCGCGACAAGAAGGCCTACGACCTGCTGATCCAGAGTGAGGCGGGCTTTCTCTCGGTCACGGGCACGCCCGAGGTGCCGTCCAAGGCCGGCATCTCGGTGGCCGACATCGCGGCCGGCATGTATGCGTACACCAACATCCTGTCGGCCCTGCTGCTGCGCGGGCGCACGGGCGAGGGCAGCCACATCGACGTGTCCATGCTGGAGGCGCTGGGCGAGTGGATGGGTTACCCCATGTACTACGCCTTCGACGGCGCGCCGCCGCCGCCGCGCACCGGCGCCTCGCACGCCAGCATCTATCCCTACGGGCCGTTCGAGGCCGGTGACGGCGGGACGGTGATGCTGGGCCTGCAAAACGAACGCGAGTGGAAGCTCTTTTGTGAACAGGTGCTGCTGCAGCCCGCGCTGGCTGCAGACGCGCGCTTCGACAGCAACGCGCGCCGCAACGCCAACCGCGAGGAGCTGCGCGCGCTGATCCTGGGCGTGTTCAATGCGCTGGATGCTGCCCAGGTGGTGCAGCGGCTGGATGCGGCCGGCATTGCCAATGCGCGCGTCAACGACATGGCCGGCCTGTGGGCCCATCCCCAGCTGGCCGCGCGCCAGCGCTGGTGCAGCGTGGACACGCCGGCCGGACCCGTGCAGGCCCTGCTGCCGCCCGGCGCCAACAGCGCCTTCGACTACCGCATGGAGGCCGTGCCCGCCGTGGGCGAGCACAGCGCCGCCATCCTGGCCGAGCTGGGCTGGAGCGCAGAGCGCATCCAGGCTTTGTGCCCGCAGTCTGGAAAACCCACTCCCTGAAACCTGGGCGCATGCGCAGAATGCGCCGGAGACCCCCTCATGAAACATGATCCGCAAGTGAGCATCCATCCGCTGGCCCAGTTCGCCGCCACGCTGCGCTGGGACGACGTTCCCGCCGCCGTGCAGCAGCGCGCCGAAGACCTCTGGGTGGACTGGTTCGGCTCCGTGCTCGCAGGCCAGGGCGCGCGCCCCGTGCAGAGCATCACGCGCTTCGCGCTGTCCCAGGGACTGGCCGGCGGCCCCAGCGAGGTGCTGGGCCAGGACGCCGCCACTTCGCCCATGATGGCTGCCCTGGCCAATGCCGCAGCCTCGCATGTGGCCGAGCAGGACGATGTGCACAACGGCTCGGTCTTCCACCCCGCGGCCGTGGTCTTCCCGCCCGCGCTGGCGGTGGCGCAGAGCATCGGCGCCAGCGGCGCCGAACTCATGGCCGCCTGCGTGGCCGGCTACGAGGTCGGCATCCGCGTGGGCGAGTTCCTGGGCCGCAGCCACTACCGCATCTTCCACACCACGGCCACGGCCGGCACCCTGGCTGCAGCCGCTGCCGTGGGCCGGCTGCTGGGCCTCACGCCCGCGCAGATGCAGCATGCCTTCGGCTCGGCCGGCACGCAGTCGGCAGGGCTGTGGGAGTTCCTGCGCACGGGCGCCGACAGCAAGCAGCTGCACACGGCCCATGCGGCCGCGGCGGGCCTGATGTCGGCCTACCTGGCCAAGGACGGATTCACGGGCGCGCAGGACATCTTCACGGGACCGCAGGGCCTGGCGGCAGGCATGTCCACGGATGCAGATCCCACGCGCCTCACGGACGGCCTGGGCACGCGCTGGGCCACGGCCGAGACCTCGTTCAAATGGCATGCCTCCTGCCGCCACACGCACCCGGCCGCCGACGCGCTGCTGCAGGTCATGCAGGACCACGGCCTGGCCCCCGCCGACCTGGCGCAGGTCACCTGCCACGTGCACCAGGGCGCCATCGACGTGCTGGGCCCCGTGGTCGATCCCGGCACGGTGCACCAGAGCAAGTTCTCCATGGGCACGGTGCTGGCGCTGGCCGCGCGCCACGGCCATGCGGGCCTGGACGAGTTCGACAACGAATACCTGGCCGCCACCACGGTGGCCCTGCGCGAGAAGGTGGGCATGGTGCTGGACCCTGAGGTCGATGCCGCCTACCCGCAGCGCTGGATCGGCAAGGTCACCGTGCTCACCACCGATGGCCGCACGCTGCACGGCCGCGTGGAAGAGCCCAAGGGCGATCCGGGCAACACGCTGTCGCGCGAGGAGATCACGGCCAAGGCGCTGCGACTGATCGCCTATGGCGGTGCCCTGCAGGACGACCCCGCCCAGGCCGCCGTAGCGCGGCTGTGGCAGATCGCGCACTGGCCGCGCGTGCAGCGCCTGCTTGACTGAGTTCTTGACTGAGTTTTCGCGCCGGCCCCGGCCGGCGAATCCATGGGAAAGGCGCCACCACAGAGCGCCTCCCGCTTCCACCCAAGTGCACAGGAGACAAACCATGCAACGCACCACTTCTTTCCGCCGCCGCCTCGTTTACGCAGCGGCCGCCGCCTGCGCCCTTGCCGCCGGCGGGACGACCACCGGCGCCCTGGCCGCGGCCTGGCCCGACAAGCCCGTCGTCCTCGTCGTGCCCTACAGCGCTGGCGGCCCCACCGATGTGGTGGCGCGCCTGCTGGCCGTGCCCATGGGCCAGGTGCTGGGCCAGAGCGTGCTGGTCGAGAACACCGTGGGAGCGGGCGGCACCATTGCGCCCAACCGCGTGGCCAAGGCCAAGGCCGACGGCTACACCATCCTCATCCACCACATGGGCATGGCCACGGCGCCTGCGCTGTACAAGAAGCTGCCCTATGACCCGCTCAAGGACTTCGAGTACATCGGCCAGGTGCTGGACGTGCCCATGACCCTGCTGTCGCGCAAGGACTTCCCGGCCAACAACTTTGCCGAGCTGCTGGACTACGTGAAGAAGAACCAGGAGAAGGTCTCGCTGGCCAATGCCGGCATCGGCGCCGTCTCCCAGCTGTGCGGCATGCTGTTCATGCACCAGGCGGGCGTCAAGCTCACCACCGTGCCCTACAAGGGCGCAGGCCCGGCCATGAACGACCTCATGGGCGGCCAGGTGGACCTGCTGTGCGACCAGACCACGCAGACCGTGCCTGTGATCAAGGACGGCCAGCGCGCCAAGGTCTTCGGCGTGACCACGCCCAAGCGCCTGTCCTCGCTGCCCGACATCCCCACGCTGGACGAGCAGGGCCTCAAGGGCTTCGACGTCAAGGTCTGGCACGGCATGTACGCGCCCAAGGGCACGCCCAAGGAGGTGGTCATGGCCATCAACAAGGCACTGAACGTGGCCATCAAGGACGAGAACGTCAAAAAGCGCATCGCCGAACTCAGCTCCGACCTGGTCACGCCCGACAAGGCCACACCCGAAGGCCTGCGCACCCACCTGCAGGCCGAGGTGGCGCGCTGGGACAAGGTCATCAAGGCCGCAGGCGTCTCGGCCGAATAAACCGCTCTCCCAAGGACATCCGCATGCACGATCTGGCGCGACAGGCCACTTCCTTTCTCTTCGTCCCCGCCACGCGGCCCGAGCGCCTGGGCAAGGCCCTGGACAGCGGCGCCGACATGGTCATCGCCGACTGGGAGGACGCCGTGGCCCCGGCCGACAAGGACGGCGCCCGCCAGGCGCTGGCCCAGGCCGTGGGTGCGCTGGAAGGCCCGGCCCGTGCCCGCCTGCTGGTGCGCATCAACGCCGAAGGCACGCCCTGGCATGCGGATGACCTGCGCGCGCTGGCGCAGCTGGTGGAGCAGGGCGTGGCCGGCGCCATGGTCTCCAAGGCCGAGCGCGCCCAGACCCTGCATGCGGTGGCCCAGGCTGCGGGCGCACGGGCGGCCGTGCTGCCCCTCATCGAAAGCGTGGCCGGCCTGGACGCGGCCGACGCCCTGGCTGCCGCGCCCCAGGTGGTGCGCCTGGCCTTCGGCCACCTGGACTTCCAGGTCGATGCGGGCATGGCCTGCGAGCAGGGCGAGGAAGAGCTGCTGCCCATGCGCATGGCCCTGGTCCTGGCCTCGCGCCGCGCCGGCATCGGCGCGGCCGTGGACGGCGTGACGGTGGACACGCGCAACCCCGAGCGGCTGGCCCAGGACGCGGCACGCGCGCGGCGCATGGGCTTTGGCGGCAAGCTGTGCATCCACCCGGCCCAGGTCCAGCCCCTGCACGCCGTCTTCGACCCCGATGCAGCGGCCGTGGCCCACGCGCAGCGCCTGCGCCAGGCCCTGGCCGAGGCCGGAGGCGGCGTCTGCGTGCTGGACGGCCGCATGGTCGATGCGCCCGTGCTCAAGCAGGCCGAACAGGTGCTGCTGCGCCATGCCTGGGCGCAACAGAGATCTGCAGCACGATCTTGATGAAAATGAGACTGAAAGGCCGTTTTGCACTCAGAGTTTTCTGGTTCTGGTGCAAGCAGTCCAATGATTTCCCTGATGGTGAATCCATCTGCCTCGAATACGCTTGGCCAACTCGATTGATTTCGAGACGTCGGTTTCTTGATCCGGTATCTCCACCCATGGAGGCACCCAGGCAAAGGAGCGTGTGATGGCAGTGATCTCGGGGACGACATCGAACAGCGGATTCAACGGCCAATTGAATGACCGACTTGAAGACCGAATGGATGACCGACTGGATAACCGATTGAATCGGCGCCAGGCGCTGGCCCTGGCGGCCGGCGCCGTGGCGGCGGGGCCCGCCAGCGTGCTGGCGCAGGCCGGCTTTGCCACGCGGCCCGTGCGCATCGTCGTGCCCTTTGCGGCGGGCGGCGCCACCGACGTGATTGCGCGCATCCTGGGCGAGCGCATGGCCCAGCAGCTGGGCCAGACCGTGGTGGTGGACAACAAGCCCGGCGCGGCCGGACTGATCGGCGGCGAGATGGTGGTCCGCTCCGCGCCCGACGGGCTCACCCTGTTGCTGGGCACCACCTCCACCATGCTCACCAACAAATACCTCTACAAGAAGACCGCCTACGACCCGTTGACCGACCTCACGCCCCTGTCGCGCGTGTGCATGGCGCCCATCGCCCTGGTGGTCACGGCCGACGTGCCCGCCTCCAACCTGCGCGAATTCATGGCCTGGGCCCAGGCCAACGCGGGCAAGCTCTCGTATGGCTCCTACGGCATAGGCTCGCACGGCCACCTGGCCTGCGCCGTGCTCAGCGACATGGCCGGTGCCGGCATGGCGCATGCCGCCTACCGGGGCGAGGCGCTGATGGTGCAGGACATGCTGGGCGGACGCATCCCCATCGGCATGGGCAGCCTGCTCACGCTCAAGCCCCATATCGATGCAGGCAAGCTGCGCGCCCTGGCCGTCACCGGCACGCGCCGCGTGCCCCTGCTACCCGAGGTACCCACCTTTGCCGAGGCCGGCTACCGCCACGAGGCCATGGAACTGTCCGGCTGGCTGGCCATCGCCGGCCCCAGGGGCCTGCCGGCCGACCTCACGCGGCAATGGGGCGAGATCTCCAACCGCGCCGTGGCCAGCCGCGAAGGCACGGCCCGCATCATCGCGGCCGGTTTCGTCCCTGTCGATGACGACAGCCCTCAGCGCTTCGGCAAGGCCTGGGCGCAGGAGGCTCCGGTCTGGGGGCGGCTGCTGCAGTCGGCGGGGGTGCAACCCGGTTGATGGCGCACAGCGGCCCTGGTTGCCCAAGGCTGCACTCATGCCCTGTGCTGTAATCGCCCCTCCTCAGGCGGCCCCGGTGGTGCAATGCCATGGCGGGACAGCCCGTGGTTTCTCAAACATTCAAGAGAGGGTATTACCGTGAGTGCATTGGTCATCAAGGCCTGGAAAGCCAGCGAGCAACCCATAGACGACAAGGGCAACCACATTGCCATCACAGGCCGCGAAGGCGGCCTGGTCGCCTGGATCCTGTCCAAGGTCAACATCGATCCCACCACCACCATCCGCGTGGGCAGCGAGCGCCTGGAGTTCAGCAGCGCCTCGCTGTCGGGCACCCAGTCGCGCCTGATCCCGCTGCAGGGCATCTGCTCCACCTACTACGGCTATCACAAGCCCTGGAAGACGGCGCTGGGCATCGGTGCCCTGTCCCTGTTCATGGGCGGGTCCATGATGGCCCAGAGCTTCTTTGCAGGCCTGGTGGTCATGCTGATCGGCTGGGGCATCGCCGCCGTCATCTACTTCCTGAACCGCACCCTGACGCTGGGCTTCATCGAGAACAGCGGCGCAGTCAACGGCATCCAGTTCAAGCGCTCGGTGATCGAGAACATCGACATCACGCAGGAACAGGCACGGCAGGTCTGCGAACTGATGCAGAAGCTGATCGAGGCCAAGGAAAAGCGGCTCTGACGACGCGGCGGCACGCAAGTGCCGTCCGGCGCCGTCCGGCGCCATCCGGCGCCGCGCGTGCCCTGCGCTCAGGCCTGTGCCGGGCTGCGCGCCATCAGCTTGAACGTCCCCGTGGCCAGGGCCACCAGGGTGCCGTCCTCGGAACGCACTTCGCCGCGCGCGAAGCTGATGGAGCGGCCGCGCCGCTCGCAGTGGGCGGTGGCGATGAGATCGCCGCTGCCGGCGGAGACGTAGTGCAGCGTGAGATCGATGGTGGCCACGCCGAAGGCCGTGGGGTCATGCGAGCGGCAGGCCGAGGCCAGGGCGCAGTCCAGCAGCGAGGCGATGGCGCCGCCGTGCACGTCGCCGCGGCTGTTGGCCTGGTCCGGTTGAAAGCCCATGCGGATCTGGGCGCGGTCATCGCCGATGCGTTCACCGCTGAGCTTCATGGCGCGGGCCATGGGCATGGGCAGGCCGAAGAGGATGCCGGGCGCCTCGCCTTCGAAGGGGTTGGCCGGGTGGTCTTTGATGGGTGTATTCATGGACATGATCATCGCATTGGGCGCGGCGCTCGAGACTGGCGTGTACCGACTCCGGGGCACCGAGGAAGGGCCTACGCCGGCCGCGCCGCCCCGCATCGAGGGTGCCGCCGGTTGCCCGGATGCCCCCCTCCCGCGAAGCGAGAGAGGGCGCCGTGCACACGGGGGAAGCGGCGCAGCCGCTCAGGGGGTGACTTTCAATCCACCAGTGCACCTGTCGATTTGACGACAGTGGCCCAGCGCGTGATTTCCTTGTCGATATGCGCCTGCAGCGCCTCGGGCGTGGAGCCCACGGGCTCGTAGCCGCCGGCGGCCAGCTGGGCCTGCAGCGCGGGCTGGCGCAGGGCGGAGGCGATCTCGCGGCTCAGGCGCTGGGTGGCTTCGGCGGGCGTGCCGGCCGGCGCGATGACGGCGTACCAGCCGGTCACGTCGAAGCCTGCGATGCCCTGCTCCTGGATGGTGGCCACCTCGGGCGCCAGCGCCGAGCGCTGCGGGCTGGTGACGGCCAGTGCGTGCATGCGCCCGCTGCGGATGTGGGGCATGGAGGTGGAGATGCTGTCGAAGGTCAGGTCGATGTAGCCAGCCAGCATGGCGTTGACCACGCCCGCGCTGCCCTTGTAGGGCACATGGGTCATGCGCACGCCTGCCATGGAGCCGAAGTACTCGGCCGCAAGATGCCCCGTGTTGCCGTTGCCCGCCGAGCCGAAGGTGAGCTTGCCGGGGTTGGCCTTGGCGGCCTGGATGAGTTCCTGGATGTTCCTGGCCGGCAGCTTGCTGCTGGCGGCAACCACCATGGGCAGGTTGGCCACCAAAGACACGGGCGCGAAGTCGCGGCGGGTGTCGTAGGGCAGCTTGGGATAGAGGCTGTCGTTGATGGCATGGGCGGCCAGCACCATGAGCACGGTGTAGCCATCGGGCCTGGCGCGCGCCACGTATTGCGAGGCCAGCGTGCCGCCTGCGCCGGGCTTGTACTCCAGCACCACGGGCTGGCCCAGCTGCTGCTGCAGCTGCACGGCCAGAGGGCGGCCCAGCAGGTCGGCACTGCCGCCGGGTGGATAGGGAATGACCAGCTGGATGGGCTTGGCAGGCCAGGCCTCGGCAGCATGGGCGAGATGGGTGGCCGGGGCCAGCAGGGCGCAGGTCGCCAGGGCCAGGCAGGACAGCAGGCGGCGGCGCGGGAGTGGGTGCATGGGCATGGGGGGACTCCGTTTCATGAAGAGGACAGGGCGCCGGCCTGGTACTGCTCGCGCAGCGCGCGCTTGAGCACTTTGCCGATCTCGCTGCGCGGCAGGCTGGCGGCCAGCCACAGCTCGGCCACGCGCTGGGTCTTGCCCACGCGGGCGTTGAGCCATTCGCGCAGCTCGGCGGCCGAGGGTGTGGCATCGGGGCGCGCCACGGCGTAGGCCACGGGGGTTTCGCCCCAAGCATCGGAGGGCACGCCGATCACCGCGCATTCGGCCACCTGCGGGTGCTGCAGCAGCACGGACTCGATGTCGCTCGGGTAGACGTTGAAGCCGCCCGTGATGATCATGTCCTTCTTGCGGTCACCCAGCACGATGAAGCCGTCCTCGTCCAGACGGCCCACGTCGCCGCTGCGGATGAAGCGCAGGCCCTGGGCATCGAACCATTCGGCCTCCTGCGTCTTGTCGGGCAGGCGGTGGTAGCCGCTCATCATCCCGGCCGAGCGGCCCACGATCTCGCCCTGCTCGCCGGGCGGCAGTTCGCGGCCCTGCTCATCGATGAAGCGGATGTCGGCGCCCGGTCCCGGCCTGCCCACGGTGTGCAGCTTGTCTGGGAAGTCATGGCAGTGCAGCTCGCAGCGCACGCCGCCTTCGGTCATGCCGTAGTACTCGATGAGCCGTCCGGGCCAGCGGCGCAGCACCTCGGCCTTGAGCGCGGGATGGAAGGGTGCGCTGGTGCAGAACTTGTGCTGCAGGCGGCTCAGGTCGGCGCCGTCGAACCCCGGGCACTGCATCAGCCGCTGGTACTGCACGGGCACGAGCATGGTGTGGGTGGCACGGTGGCGCTCGGTCAGTTCCAGGTAGTGCGCCGCGTCGAACTTGCGCATCAGCACCAGGGTGCCGCCCAGCCCCATGGTGGGCAGGGCCGCGACCAGGGTGGTGTTGGAGTACAGCGGCGTGGCGCACAGCGAGACGGCATCGGGCCCGTAGCCGTTGTGGATGGCGCGCTGCACATGGGCCCAGCGCATGGCCCAGGACTGGACGATGCCCTTGGGCACGCCCGTGGTGCCCGAGGAGTAGATGACGTTGAAGGGCCAGTCGGGCTGGGGGTGGATGGGCGCGGGTGCCGTGCCATGGTCCGCTTCGTCCGCAGCCAGCCATTGCGACCACGGCATGCCGGCCTCGGCAGCGCCGTCCAGGGCCACGCATTGCAGATCCTGTCCGGCCTGCAGCGGCCATTGCGCGGCGGTGTCCGCGTCGCGCAGTACCAGCCGGGCGCCGCAGTTGTCCAGCATGGCGCTCAGGTGGCCGGCCGTGGCCGACGGGGCCAGCGGCGCCACGGCCACGCCCGCGCGCAACGCACCCAGGAAGGCCAGCACATACTCGGGCGAGCTGCCCGCGCAAATGGCCACCACGTCGCCGGGGCCCAGGCCCTGGCGTTGCAGGCGCAAGGCCACGCGGTCCATGCCCAGGCGCAGCGCGGCGTAGTCGAGGCTGCGGCCGTCCATGGCCAGGGCGGTGTGGCGGGGGCGCTGGCTGGCCTGCAGCGCGACGAGTTCGGGCAGCGAGCCAAAGGGCTGGCGCAGCAGGGCGGCGATGTCTTCTTGCATGGGAGGGGAGGCACGGACGGGAGGGGAGAACTATTCCAGCGACAGGCCTGCGGCCTTGACGATCTGGGCCCAGCTCTTGCGTTCCTGGGCGATGAAGGCGTCGTACTCGGCCGGTGTCTCGCCACCGGGCACGCCGCCCAGGTCGGCAAAGCGCTGGCGCACCTCGGCCGTCTGCATGGCGCGCCGGGCCGACTGCTGGATGCGCTCGACCACGGCATCGGGCGTGCCGGCAGGGGCCAGCAGGCCGAACCAGGCCGTGACCTGCATGGGCACGCCGGCCTCGGTCATGGTGGGCACCTCGGGCAACTGGGCCGAGCGCGTGGCGCTGGTGATGGCCAGCGCGCGGAACTTGCCGCTCCTGATGTGCGGCATGGAGCTGGGCAGGTTGTCGATCATGTAGTCCACCTGCTGGCCCAGCAGCGCCGTGACCGCAGGCGCGGCCCCGGGAAAGGGCACGAGCGTGACCTCGATGCCGGCCTTCTGGCGGAACATCTCCGAGGACATGTGCGGCGACTGGCCCACGCCCGACGTGGACACGTTCAGGCGCCGGGTCCTGGCCAGCTCCACCAGCTCGCGCACGCTGCGCACGGGCGAATCGGCATGGACCACGAGGATGTTGGGCACGGAGATCACATTGGTGATGCCGCGCAGGTCGCTTTCCTTGTAGCTGAGCTGCTTGTACAGGCTGAAATTGATAGCCACCGGGCCGATGTTGCCCATGAGCAGCGTGTAGCCATCGGGCCTGGCGCGCGCCACCTGGGCCGTGCCGATGCTGCCGCCGCCACCGCCCTTGTTCTCCACCACCACCGAGGTGCCCAGGTCCTTGCCCATCTTCTCGGCCAGCACGCGCGCGGCAATGTCCGTGGTGCCGCCAGCGGCGGCCGGCACCACGATGGTGATGGGGCGTTCAGGCCAGGCCGCCGCCAGCGCGGCGGCAGGAGCCAGGGAGAAAAAAGGCAAAGCGGCCAGCAGGGCCAGCAGGCTGCGGCGGACGGTCATGGGCAGTCTCCAGTTCACTGCCCGCAACGATAGAAAACCCTGGGCCACAGGGCACCAGGGTTTGACTGGAGATCCGCTTCGCCATTCGGAAACCCGCGCTTAGGCCTACTGGAACGGGTGCTAACCCCTTGCCAGCACCAGAAAAGAGCCCAAGAAAAAAGGCGCCGAAGCGCCTTTCATTGACCGTGTGGTGCACAGCGCCAAAAACTGGCGCGGCCCAAGTCAGGGACACCGAGCAAGGGCCGCCCTGCCGCGAGGGTGTCGTCCCCCTCCCTTGCGAAGCAAGCAGAGAGGGGGAAGGCGCGTCCGCACCTCAGGGGGTGATCAGGGATACAGTCCCCGCATTTCGCGGGCATGCAGGATGCGCTGGCAGGCCACGATGAAGGTGGCGGTGCGCAGCGTCACGCCGTGCTGCTGGGCCACCTGCCAGATGGCCGCGAAGGCGTCCTGCATGATGCGCACCAGGCGGGCGTTGATCTCGTCCTCGCTCCAGAAGAAGCTGGAGAAGTCCTGCACCCATTCGAAGTAGCTCACCGTCACGCCGCCGGCATTGGCCAGCACGTCGGGCAGCACCAGCACGCCCTTTTCGGTCAGGATGTCGTCGGCCTCGGTGGTGGTGGGGCCGTTGGCACCCTCGATCACCATCTTGGCCTTGATCTTGCCGGCGTTGTCCTTGGTGATCTGGCCTTCCAGTGCGGCGGGGATCAGGATGTCGCAGTCCACGCCCCAGAAATCGGCAGCGTCCATGGCTTCGGCGCCGTCAAAGCCGCCCACGCCGCCCTTGGCGGCCACGTGGGCCAGCAGGGCCGTCACATCCAGGCCGTTGGCGTTGCGGATGGTGCCGGTGTGGTCCTGCACGGCCACGACCTTGGCGCCCGCGTCGGCGAACAGCTTGCCGGCCGTGCCGCCCACGTTGCCGAAGCCCTGCACGGCAATGCGCGCGCCCTGGACCGACAGGCCGGTCAGCTTGGCCGCTTCCACGCCCACGGTGAACACGCCGCGGCCGGTGGCCTCGACGCGGCCCAGCGAGCCGCCCAGGTCCACGGGCTTGCCCGTGACCACGCCGGTGGCGGTGGCGCCGGTGTTCATGGAGTAGGTGTCCATCATCCAGGACATGATCTGGCCGTTCGTGTTGACGTCAGGCGCTGGAATGTCCTTGGAGGGGCCGATCAGCAGGCCGATCTCGCTGGTGTAGCGGCGCGTCAGGCGCTCTAGCTCACCGCGCGACAGCGTCTTGGGATCGACACGGATGCCGCCCTTGGCGCCGCCGTAGGGCACGTTGACGGCCGCGTTCTTGACCGACATCCAGGCCGACAGGGCCATGACTTCGGACAGGGTCACGTCCTGGTGGAAGCGCACGCCGCCCTTGCCGGGGCCGCGGCTCAGGTTGTGCTGCACGCGGTAGCCTTCGTAGTGGGCGATGGTGCCGTTGTCCAGCTCGATCGGCACATCGACGATCAGGATGCGCTTGGGGCGCTTGAGGGTTTCGACCCAGCGGGCGAGATGGCCCAGGTAGGGAGTGACGCGATCGACCTGCTGCAGGTAATTGCCCCAGGGGCCGAGGTGATCGGCCTGCAGGTAGGAAGGGATGGCGTGGTTGGTAACGCCGGCCGAAGCGGGTTGCTGCATGGTGGTTCCACACAAGAGTTGTCTGAGGGTTTTGAGCTTATTCCCGGGGCTATGCGCTGTCCAACGCCTTATGCGCGAGAGCCTTATGCATTTAATGCATAACCATGGGATCGCCTTGTCCAGCGGACAATCGGGGCCGCTTGCGACCCTCCGATGCACTCCAAGAAAGCCGCTCCATGACGAACAACCCCCGCACTCCCACAGCCTTGGCCCATGCGCTGCTCCAGGCGCGCCACAGCGGCGAATTGCTGGATGCCGACGACTGGGCCGACGTGGTGCGCGCGCCCGCAGATGCGCAGGCCGTGCAGGCCGCCATGGCGCCCGCCCTGGGCTGGCGCGTGGCTGGCAGCCAGCAGGGACCGGGCCGCGTTCCGGGCTACTGGAAGTCTGGCGCGCCGCGCCGCGATGCCCCGCTGACCCATGCGCCGCTGCCCGAAGAAGGCGTCTGGGCCAGTCCTTCGGTGGCCGGTGGCGCGCCGCTGCACCTGCGCGGCATCGAAGCCGAGATCGCCCTGCGCCTGGGCCGCGAGGTGACGGCCGAGATGGCTGCCGCGCTGCAGCCCGGCGATGGGCTGGAGCTGATCGACGGCATCACCGCCGCCATCGAGGTGGTGGATACGCGCTGGCGCCAGCACCTGAAGGCGCCGCCGCTGCTGCTGGCCGCCGACGGCCTGTGCCA
Source organism: Delftia tsuruhatensis NBRC 16741 (assembly GCF_001571325.1). Classification (GTDB taxonomy): domain Bacteria; phylum Pseudomonadota; class Gammaproteobacteria; order Burkholderiales; family Burkholderiaceae_C; genus Comamonas; species Comamonas tsuruhatensis. Next base: position 88,157 of record NZ_BCTO01000014.1, on the reverse strand, counting down.
TGGCGCCCTGGTGCTGGGGCCGTGGCAGGACGCTTCGCGGCTGCTGCCGCGCGAGTCGCCGCGGGACTGGTCTGCCCAGGTCTGCCGGCTGCGCGTGGGTGCGGCGCCGCTGCAGGCGTTCACCGGAACGCATCCGCTGGGCGATCCGCTGTGGCTGCTGGCCGGCTGGTTGCAGGAGCTGGTGCGCCGCTATGGCAGCGTGCCCGCAGGCACGGTGGTGACTACGGGCACGTGGAATGGACTGGCCTTTGCGCAGGCCGGCGACCTGGTGGTGGCCGAGCTGGACGGCATCGCCGAAGCCCGCCTGCAGCTGTGAGGCTTCAGGCAGGCCATCGAGTGATCAGGTGATCTTGTAGTCCTTGAGGGCCGGATCGCCGGGCGGAAAGCGCAGTTCCAGGTTGCGCAGCACCTCGCGCAGCAAGGAGGCGATCATGAGGTTGCGGTGCGTCTTGGAGTCGGCCGGCACGATGGTCCAGGGCGCCCAGGGCGTATGCGTGGCGCCCAGCAGCTGGCCGTAGGCCTGCTGGTAGTCCTTCCACTGCGTGCGCACCTTCATGTCGTTCTCGTCAAACTTCCAGTGCTTGGCCGGGTCGTCCAGGCGCTCCTGCAGGCGCATGCGCTGTTCGTCGGCGCTGATGTGCAGCAGGAACTTGACGACCACGGTGCCCGTCTCGCTGAGCATGCGCTCGAAGTCGTTGATGTGGGCAAAGCGCTGGCGCTGCTGCTCGGGTGTGATCCAGCCGTTGACCACGGGCACCAGCACGTCCTCGTAATGGCTGCGGTTGAAGACCGTGATTTCGCCAGCGGCAGGCACCTGCTGGTGGATGCGCCACAGGTAGTCATGGGCGCGCTCGGCCTCGGTGGGGGCCTTCCAGCCCACGGCGTGCACGCCCAGCGCACTCATGCGGCCGAAGACGCCACGGATGGTGCCGTCCTTGCCCGCCGTGTCCGTGCCCTGCAGCACGACCAGCAGCTTGTAGCGGCGGTCGGCGTACAGCAGGTTCTGCAGCGCATCCAGCTCCTCGGCCAGGGCCTCGACGGCGACCTTGTCCTCGGCCTTGCCGTTGCCATTGGAAAAGGGCTTGGCGCCCGGGTCGAAGTCGGCCAGGGCAATGGGTTTGTCCTTGTCGGACCTGGCGGAGCGCGGCTGCCATTGTTCCCAGAGCTTTTGCACGGCCGCATCGCGGCTGGAGAAAGGGTTGGAGGCGTCCATGGATAGAGCGGTGGGTGAGGTGGAATGTCAGGGCCGGGCGCGAATGGATTGCACCTGCAGTTGCGGCTGCGCCATCGAAGGCGCGGCGCCAGCGGCGGGCCTGGGGCCGGGCTGGCCCCGGACTTCCACGTTCTGCCGCTGCCACTGCGTGATCTGCTCGGCGCTCAGGCCCTGGAGCTGCCAGGTCTCGCCGGAGGTGGTCTGCAGCACGGGCTGCTCATGGGGCGCATTGCCGCGCAGCACCAGACGGCCTTGCAGGGTCAGGGGCTGGCCGGCATCCGGCGCGGCGGGCGCGGCCGATGCCGAAGCGGGCGCCGGTGCAGTTGCAGGAGGTGGAGGTGGCGCGGCGCAGGCCGTGGCCAGCAGCGACAGGCTGCCGGCCAGCAGCAGGGGCAGGGCCCGGGCAACTGCGGTATGGGATGTCTGGGTCATGGCGGTCATTGCACGATGGCGGTGAGGGTGGTGCCGGCGGGAACGCGCAACTGCTCCTGGTACAGGCCCTGGGCGTCCGGCTGGCGTACGAAGGGGAAGTGGCCGCGCGCCGCGAGCTGGGCGGGCACGGTGGCGGGCAGGCGGCGTGCCGCCGCATAGCGCTGGCCGTCGATGCCCACCAGGGTGAAGCCCTGGTCCGTGCGTGCGGGCCAGCCGTAGCCGGCCGGGCCGCTGGAAGGCAACAGGGCGATGTTGGCCCCCCATCGCTGCAGCGTGACGGGCAACGAGGGGCCACCGGCCTGTGCAATGGCGTTGCCGAGCACCTGCAGCGAGTCGGGCGAGGAGGTGTTCCTCAGCATTTGCTGGTAGAAGCCCACGCCGTGCTGGCGCAGCAGATAGGCGCCCAGGCTGCCCGTGACGTTGTAGCCGAAGCAGGTGGCATTGACATCCGAGGCCCAGCTGGCCAGGTCGCAGTTGAAGCCGGGCTTGGACATCCAGCCGGTGATGCGGCCGTCACGCATGGGATTGGTGCCGGGCGTGAGTCTTTCGGCCAGGATGTCTTCGGACATCAGGGCCGACATCTCTTCCAGGAAGGTGTCGAACATGTAGTCCGAGCCCTTGAGCGCGCCGCGCTGGTAGAAGTTGATCATGTGGATGAACTCGTGCGACAGCGTGCTGATCTGCGTGGTCAGCCCGTTGGCGCCGCCCAGGTACAGCGTTTCCGTGTCCATGTAGAACGACAGCGATTCGTTGCTGTACTGGAACTGCGAGTTGCCGGCCGTGCGCTTGAAGTTGTTCACGGCCCAGAAGTAGCCCAGCAGGCCGTAGGGCTGGCTGTCGGGCGTGAAGTTCACGAACACGATGTCGATCGGCTGGTCGGCCGCGATCAGCTCGCTGTGGGCCTGGGGTCCCCAGGGCTGGCCCGCCAGCCCCGTAACCAGGGCGTGCACGGAATCCGGCCCGCTGGCGAAGCGCTGTATCACGGTGTCCAGCAGGGCGTCGCTGACCTTGGCGCTGCCGTACTCGCTGTCTTCCAGCCACAGATTGATGGTGCGGGTGCCCGTGGGCGTGGGCGCGGTGGTCTGGCGCCGCAGCGTGGCGCTGCGCGTCTCGACCGTGGGGCTTTCCGTGTTGACGAACCAGCTGCGCTGGCTGCCAACGGGCAGCACGGCCGCCGACACCGCGCGCGAGGGCTGCACGCTCTGCCCTGCAACCGGGGCGGGCAGGCTTGGCTTGAAGTCACGTACGCGCTGGGGGATCTGGTTGACCAGCTGCGCAGCGCTCAGCGACTGTTGCGCCGCAATGCCCTGCGCCGCTGCGGCTGGCGGCGTGAGCGTGATGGGCGGCAGGGCCACGGCGGCATCGCCGGTGTTGGTATAGATCAGCGTCACGGGCCGGGTGCCCAGATTGCGCAGGCCCACGGCAACGGGCTGCTCTGCGGCGGTGGCGTTGGTGTAGCTCCAGACGCCGACGCCCTGGCCGGAATAGGTGGTGGCGTCGGTCGCGCCGCACGAGGCGCCCGTGCAGGCGGGGGTCAACTGTGTCGTGATGGAGTCGCCCGGCGAGGAGCCGCCGCCCCCGCCGCCGCAGCCTGCCAGTCCCGCACCCAGTACCAGTGCAACAAGGGCCTTGCCCCCAAAGTGATCTTGAAACATGGGTTCCTCTCGATGGTCCATGTCCAGCCAGAAGAAGGAGGGCGGCCGGACGCTTGCGCCACTATCCCAGGCCTGCCTGCAGGCGGCAAGCACCGGCCGGTTTCCCGCGTGTAGGCGCAGGGCTTGCGTGCAGATCGCAAGCCGCAGGCCTCACCTGGGCTCCAGCCGCACCGGCACCTGCAACTGCTCCACGAACCGCCGCGCCGCCAGCCCCAGCGGGCGCTCCTTGGACCACACCCAATCGACGAACAGCTGGGTGCCGTTGCTGATGTTGCACAGCGGGATGCGCAGCAGCGCGCCCGTCTGCAGCAGGGGCTCGGCGACGCTGAAGGGCAGCCACCCCCAGCCCAGGCCGGCCGAGATCAGTGACAGGGCCGCCAGGTGGCTGTCCGTGCGCCACAGCTGGTGCGAGAACACGAAGCGCGGATCGGTGTGGGCCAGGTCTCGGCTGGCCAGCAGGATCTGGCGCGCGCCGGCCAGCTGGCCCACGTCCAGGCGCTGCTGCCCGTCCACGCCCAGTTGCCGGGCCAGCGGATGCCTGGCCGCCATCACGGCGACCATGGTTTCCTGGCCCATCTCCTGGAAATCCTCGCGCCCGTCGATGGCCGGGCGCTCGAAGACCAGGGCCAGATGTGCGCGGCCCGAGTGCAGTTCCTTGAGCGCATCGACCTGGGCGGCCACCAGCACTTCCACCTCCAGACCGGGGAATTCCTCGACCAGCGGCTGCAGCGGCGCGGCCCAGGCCGTGGACAGCAGCTCGGGCGCGATCACCAGGGTCAGCCGCTCCTCCAGTCCCTGGTGCAGGGCCAGCGCCTGGTGGTTGAGCTGCTGCAGCTGGGCGGCCAGCAGCCGGGCCTGGGGTTCGAGTGCGCGTGCCGCCGCCGTGGGCCGGGGCTCGCGGCCGCTGCGGTCGAACAGTTGCAGGTCCAGCTCGGCCTCCAGCTGGGCGATGGCCATGCTCACGGCCGAGGGCACGCGGCCCAGCTGGCGCGCGGCGGCGGAAAACGAGCCGTGGTCCAGCACGGCAATGAACAGCGGCACCTGGTCGGCTGGAAAGGACATGGTGGGGACCTGTCAGATTTATTGAAAGAATCTGACTTTAACGTTCAATTGTCGGCATATAGACTGCGCTCCCTATGACCTTGCAGACACACAAAAAGGGCCTCCAGGGGCCCAAGCGCAAAGTGGTCTTCGTGACCCTGTATGAATTGATCGCCATCCTCGCCTCCAGCCTGCTGTTCATGGCCATCGGCCAGAGCGCCGGGCATTCGGGCGGCATGGCGATTGCCGCCTCCACGCTGGCCATCGTCTGGAACCTGACCTTCAACCACCTGTTCGAGCAGTGGGAGTCGCGCCAGAGCGTCAAGGGCCGCTCGGTGCTGCGCCGCGTGGTGCACGCCCTGGGCTTCGAGGGCGGGCTGGCCATGGTGCTGATCCCGCTGATGGCCTGGTGGTTCGGCGTCACGCTGTGGGAGGCCACGGTGATGGAGGCCGGCCTGCTGGTCTTCTTCCTGGTCTACACCTATGTCTTCAACTGGTGCTTCGACCATGTGTTCGGCCTGCCGGCCTCGGCCTCGGCATCCGCTGCGGTGGCACCCCGCGCTCAGGGCGAGCCGGCCTGCAGCAGCTGACCGGCCACGGCGGCGGCGGCCGTGCGGGTCTCCACGCCGAGTTTCTCGAAGATGTGCTCCAGGTGCTTGTTGACCGTGCGCGGGCTCATGCCCAGGATGTCGGCGATGTCGCGGTTGGTCTTGCCCTTGCTCAGCCATGACAGCACCTCGGTCTCGCGCGGGGTGAGCGCCACCTGCTGCAGCCGGCGCGCGGCGGGCGCCTGCGGCGCCTCGTGGCTGAGCAGCACCATCGACTCCCCCAGGCCGCTGGCGCCCATGTGGCGCGCCAGCAACTGGCGGCCATCGGCCAGGGCCAGCGCCAGATCCTGGTGACCGGCTTGGTCCGGCTGGTGGGCACCGGCCAGCCAGTCCCCGGCCGCCTCCATGGGGAAGGGCTGGTCCGCAAAGGCCTCCTCCAGCCAGCGCGCTGCCTGGGGAGAGCGCCAGGCCACGCGGCCCTGGCCATCGAGCACCACCACGCCCAGCCCCGCCACGTCCACGGCTTCCTGCGCCTGGCGCGTGGCGCGGGCATTGCGCACATGGGTGGCCAGGCGCACCAGCACCTCGGGGATGCGCAGCGGCTTGACCACGTAGTCCACGCCGCCGCTGGCAAAGCCGCGGATGATCTGGTCCGTGTCCGACAGGCCGGTCATGAAGACCACGGGCACGTGGGCCCAGGCCGGCGTGTCCTTGAGCCGGCGGCACAGCGTGAAGCCGTCCATGCCGGGCATGACGGCGTCCAGCAGCACGCCATCGGGCACGGTCAGGGCAAAGCGCTGCAGCGCCTCGTCGGCATCGCGCGCGGCGAGCACGACGTAGCCTTCGGCGGCCAGGGCATCGCACAGCATGCGAAGGCTGTCCAGCGCGTCGTCCACCACGAGGATCACATGGGCGCTGTTGCCATGGCTGCTGCGGCTGTTGGCGGTGGTGGTGGCGGTCATTTCCTGCCCTCCTGGATGTTCATTCATCTGTCTCCTCCTGTTCCTGTTCGTCTTCTTCCCGGGGCTGCGGCAGCAGGCGCGCCAGCGCATCGAAGTCGAAGCGGTCGGCGCAGGCCTGCAACGCATCGAGCAGCGCGGCGTGGCCCGATGCGCCGCCCGCCTGCTGGCGCGCCTGGCGCAGGCGCTCGCGCAGGGCCGTGGCCTGGCCCGAGCGCGCCAGCCGGGCCAGGTCTTCGCGCAGGTCGGGCGGGAAGGGGGCGGCTGCCGGCGCCTGCGCTGCCTTTGCCTCTGCCTGCTCCGCGCGCGGCGCCGGCAGCAGCAACGGGCGGTTGTCATGCACCCATTCGATCCGCAGCACGCGCTCGAGCACCTGCAGCAGCTCGGACTCGATCACCGGCTTGGCGACAAAGCCCTGGCAATGCGCATCGGCCAGGCGCGGCGGGTCGTTGTCGAACAGGTTGGCCGAGACGAAGACCACAGGAAGCTGCTGCGCATCCCGGCGCGCGCGCAGCAGGGCGGCGGTCTGCCAGCCGTCCAGGTCGTCCATGCTGATGTCCAGCAGCACCAGGTCAGGCAGGCTTTGCTCCACGATCTCCAGGCACTCGCGGCCGCTGGCGGCCTCGCGGATCTCGAAGCCCAGCGGCAGCAGCAGGCCGGCCAGCAGCTGGCGCTGCAGCGGCTGGTCGTCCACCACCAGCAGGGTGCGCCGGGGCGGCAGATAGCCGATGACGGTGTGCAGCGTGGCGGCGGCGCCGGGGGGCACCCAGGACGCGTCGGGCGCCATCTCGGGCAGATACAGGCGCACGGTGAAGCAGCTGCCCTCGCCGGGCGTGCTGCTCAGGGTGAGCTGGCCGCCCATCAGCTCGGTCAGCAGGTGGGTGATGGTCAGCCCCAGGCCCGTGCCCGCCTCGCTGACGCGCCGGCCCGCGCTGCCGCGCTCGAAGGGCACGAAGATGCGCTCCATGTCCTGCGGTTCGATCCCGATGCCGGTATCGATGACCTCGATGCGCGAGACATGGGGCCGGAAATCCATGCGCAGCCGCACCTCGCCGCGCTGGGTGAAGCGCACGGCGTTGGACAGCAGGTTGATCAGGATCTGGCGCAGCCGCTTGGCGTCGGCACGCACCCAGCGCGGCATGGTGCCCAGCGTCTCGACCGAGAACTGCAGCCCCCTGGCCTGGGCCTGGGGCCGCATCATGGCCTCGATGCCGTCGATCAGCGCGGGCAGGGGCAGGGGGGCGAGGTCCAGGCGCAGGCGGCCGGCCTCGATGCTGGCCAGCTCCAGCGATTCGTCGATCAGCGCGCGCAGGTGCTGGCCGCTGTGCTGCATGGTGGACAGGGTCTCGCGCACCCAGCCATCGACCTGCGGGCTCTTGAGCAGGATCTGCGTATAGCCGAGCAGGCTGTTGAGGGGCGAGCGCAGCTCGTGCGTCATGCCCGCCACATAGCGCGTCTTGGCCTGGCTGGCCTGCTCGGCATGGTCCTTGGCGGCCTGCAGCTCGGCATCGGTGCGCTTGTGGGCGGCGATCTCCTGCAGCAGCAGCTGGTTCTGGCGCTCGGACTCGTCCTGGGCCATGCGCCGGCTGTCCGTGCTCAGCACCACCCACCAGGCGGCCACGGCGCACAGCAGGGCCAGCAGCGCGAAGACCTTGAGGAAGGGGATGCGCAGCGCGCCGCCATCGACGCTGCCTGCCTGCAGGCTTTCCTGCATGTAGACCACGCCCACCATGAAGGCCGTCACCGCGCACAGAGACAGCATCACCACCAGGTACTGGCCCGCGCGGAAGTTCACCTTGGTGGCCCACCGCGGCGGCAGCATGGCCGAGGCCAGCGCGCGCAGCTGCTCGCCCGCGCGCGAGCCGGTCTTGCAGCGGTCATGGCAGCGCGACTCCAGCGAGCAGCACAGCGAGCAGATGGGCGCGCCGTAGGCCGGGCAGCGCGCCATGTCCTCGGACTCGAACTGGTTCTGGCAGACGGCGCAGCGCACCGTCTCGCCGGGCTTCCACAGATTGCCTGCGGGCCGTGCCAGGTAGTAGCGCCCGCCCGTCAGCCAGGCCAGCAGCGGCGACAGCAGCATGGACAGCGCCAGCGCGATGAAGGGCGAGAACGCGGCCGCCGTCTCGCCCAGCAGGCCCGCATAGGCGCAGCAGGCCACGGCGGCGGCCAGCAGCATGGCGACGGGTCCCACGGGATTGAAGTCGTACAGATGGGCGCGGCGGAATTCGATGCCCGGCGGGCTCAGCCCCAGCGGCTTGTTGATGACCAGGTCGGCCACCAGCGCGCCCACCCAGGCGATGGCCACGTTGCTGTAGATGGTCAGCACCTTCTCCAGCGCGCCGAACACGCCCAGCGTCATCAGCAAGGTGGCGATGACCACGTTGAACACCATCCAGACCACGCGCCCCGGATGGCTGCGCGTGATGCGCGCGAAGAAGTTGGACCAGGCAAGCGACCCCGCATAGGCATTGGTCACGTTGATCTTGACCTGCGAGATGACCACGAAGACCACGGTCACCGCCACGGCCAGCCCCGGCAGGCCCAGGGCCTGCAGCACCTGCTGGAAGCCTGCCAGGAACATCTGCGTGGGCTCGGCCGCGCGCGTGGCGTCCACCCCCTGCAGCTGCATGGCCGCGAACGCGAGAAAGGCGCCGCCCGCCATCTTGAGCATGCCCATCACGGCCCAGCCCGGGCCGGCCACCAGCACCGCGCCCCACCAGCGCAGCCGGTTGGCCTGGGTGCGCGGCGGCAGAAAGCGCAGGAAGTCCACCTGCTCGCCGATCTGCACCACCAGCGCGAAGATCACGGCTGCCGCCGCGCCGAACATCAGCGGATCGAACTGGCTGCTGCCCGAGCGCAGGCCGGTGAGGCTGGCGAAGTCGCGGTACAGCTGGGGTTGGGCCAGCGCCATCCACACGAAGGGCAGCACCAGCAGGAACAGCCACAGCGGCTGCGTCCAGGCCTGCAGGCGCGAGATCAGCGTGATGCCGCGCATGGCCAGCGGCAGCACCACCAGGGCCGACAGCGCATAGCACCACTGCAGCGGCCAGTCCACCACCAGCTGCAGGGCCAGCGCCATGATGGCCGCCTCCAGCGCGAAGAAGATGAAGGTGAAGACGGCGTAGATCAGCGAGGTGATGGTCGAGCCCAGGTAGCCGAAGCCCGCGCCGCGCGTCAGCAGGTCCATGTCCAGCCCGTAGCGTGCGGCGCAGACGGCGATGGGCAGCCCCGTCAGGAAGATCACCAGCCCCACGGTGACGATGGCCCACATGGCGTTGGCGAAGCCGTAGTTCAGCGCAATGGCGCCGCCGATGGCCTCCAGCGCCAGGAAGGACAGCGAGCCGAAGGCCGTGTTGGCCACGCGGAACTCGCTCCAGCGCCGGAAGCTGCGCGGCGTGTAGCGCAGCGCGTAGTCTTCCATGGTCTCGTCGGCCACCCAGGCGTTGTACTCGCGCCGGAACCGGAAGATGGTCTGCGGCGCGGCTGCGGTGCCGGTGGGGCTGTCGGGCGGGGGTGCGGAGTGCATTCCCAGGTCTAGCAAGAAACGTGCGGGGCCAATGCTGGCGCGGCTTTCAAGAGGAGTGCGCGGGGTGCGTACGCAGATGGCTACGTCAATTGACGTATGGGCGGTTTCAAGGGTTCTTCCTAATCTTGGACCCAGCGCGGAAACAAGCCGTAACCGCAACGCCAGTTTTCAGCCACTTGCAGATCACCCAACCGATCCTTACAGGAGAGTCACCATGAGCCACCCCTCCGACCCCCGCACACCTGGTTCCCCCGGCACGGAAATGGGCCGCCGCCGCGTCCTGCAGGCGCTTGGCGCCGCCTCGGTGGCCGGGCTGCCGGCCTGGTCCTTCGCCCAGGCCACGGCCCAGGTCAACACCACCAAGCTGGCCGTCACCGATACCGAAGTCGTCGTGGGCCAGCTGCACTCGGCCACGGGCACCATGGCGATCTCCGAGACCGGCTCCATCCAGGCCGAGCAACTGGCCATCGACCAGATCAACGCCATGGGCGGCATCCTGGGCCGCAAGATCCGCGTGATCAAGGAAGACGGCGCCTCCGACTGGCCCACCTTCGCCGAGAAGTCCAAGAAGCTGCTCATCAACGACCGCTGCGCCGCCGTCTTCGGCTGCTGGACCAGCGCCTCGCGCAAGGCCGTGCTGCCCGTGTTCGAGAAGGAAAACGGCCTGCTGTACTATCCCACCTTCTACGAAGGCCTGGAGCAGTCCAAGAACGTGATCTACACGGGCCAGGAAGCCACGCAGCAGATCCTGTACAGCCTGGACTGGGCCAAGGCCGAGAAAAAGGCCAAGACCTTCTTCCTGATCGGCTCGGACTACATCTGGCCGCGCACCTCGATGAAGATCGCGCGCAAGCACATCGAGAACTTCCAGAAGGGCAAGGTCGTCGGCGAGGAGTACTACCCGCTGGGCAGCACCAACTTCGGCTCGCTGGTCAACAAGATCAAGCTGCAAAAGCCGGACTGCATCTTCGTGGCCGTGGTGGGCGGCTCCAACGTGGCCTTCTACAAGGCGCTCAAGGCAGCGGGCATCACGGGTGACAAGCAACTGCTGGTCACGCTGTCGGTGACCGAGGACGAGATGACCGGCGTGGGCGGCGAGAACTTCACGGGCTTCTACTCCTCGATGAAGTACTTCCAGACGCTGGACAACGAGAACAACAAGAAGTTCGTGGCCGCCTTCAAGGCCAAGTACGGCCCCAATGCCGTCATCGGCGACGTCACCCAGGCCGGCTACCTGGGCCCCTGGCTGTGGAAGGCCGCCGTGGAAAAGGCCAAGAGCTTCGACGTGGACAAGGTGGTGGCCGCATCGCCGGGGCTGGAACTCAAGACCGCGCCCGAAGGCTACGTGAAGGTGGACGCCAACCACCACCTGTGGAGCAAGTCGCGCATTGCCGTGGGGCAGCCGGACGGCACGTTCAAGGTGGTCTCGGAATCTCCGGAATTGATCAAACCCGATCCCTTCCCCAAGGGTTACCAGTAAGCCCTGATCCGTTCAGGCAGGTGATGCGCGGCGGCCTGCGGCCTGGTGGGCGGGCTGCCGCGTGAATCGTTTCCCCCTCTCCCGATTGGCTTGCGCGCAGGAGCAGCACCATGAGTTTTTCCGACATGATGAACATCGGCCTGATGCAGGGCTTCGCGGGGCTGAGCCTGTTCGCCGTGCTGCTGCTGATGGGCCTGGGCCTGGCCATCATCTTTGGCCAGATGGGCGTGATCAACATGGCGCATGGCGAGTTCATGACCATTGGCGCCTACACCATCTACCTGGGCTCCACGCTCACGGCGCAGCACGCGCCCGAGTTCATGCCCTACTACTTCCCGCTGGCCATCGTGGCCGCCTTCCTGTTCGCCTTCGTGGCCGGCTGGCTGGTGGAATGGGGGCTGATCCGCCACCTCTACAAGCGGCCGCTGGACACGCTGCTGGCCACCTGGGGCGTGAGCCTGGCGCTGCAGCAGTGCTTTCGCACCTTCATCGGCCCCAAGGAAGTCAGCCCCACCCTGCCTGACTGGCTGATGGGCTCGTGGGCGCCGGCCGAGGGGCTGGACATTCCCATCAACGGCCTGTTCGTGCTGGCGCTGACCATGGCCGTCACAGCCGGCGTGCTGATCGCGCTGCACAAGAGCCGCTGGGGCCTGCGCGTGCGCGCCACGGTCAGCAACCGCGTGATGGCCAACGCCATCGGCATCGACACCAAGAAGACCGACCGCCTGACCTTTGCCATCGGCTGCGGCATCGCGGGCGTGGCGGGCGCGGCCTTCACCACCATCGGCTCCACCGGCCCCACCTCGGGCTCGCTGTACATCGTGGACGCCTTCCTGGTGGTCACCTTCGGCGGCGCGGCCAGCCTGCTGGGCACCGTGGTCTCGGCCTTCGGCATTGCGCAGACGCAGTCCATCACCGAGTTCTTCCTCGCGGGCTCCATGGCCAAGGTGATCACGCTGTCGCTGATCGTCTTCATCCTGATGCTGCGTCCCCAGGGCCTGTTCGCCTCCAAGGTGCGGCGCTGATCCCGGCGCCGGCCCTGTCCACGAATTCCCCCGCGTTCCCCCGATTTCCCCTGAGTTCACCGGAGTCATTCCATGCAAGCCCTCAAAGCCTGGATACAGCGCTACCAGCTCGCCAGCCTGGTGCTGCTCACCGTCCTGCTGGCGGTGGTGCTGCCCCTGGCGCTGGACATCTTCCGCCTCAACCTGGTCGGCAAGTACCTGACCTATGCCTTCGTCGCCATCGGCCTGGTCATGGTCTGGGGCTATGGCGGCGTGCTCAGCCTGGGCCAGGGCGTGTTCTTCGGCCTGGGCGGCTACGCCATGGCCATGTTCCTGAAGCTGGAGGCGTCCGACCCCATCAGCACCAAGATCCAGTCCACGCCCGGCATCCCCGACTTCATGGACTGGAACCAGCTGACCGAGCTGCCCTCGTTCTGGCTGCCCTTCAAGAGCCTGCCGTTCTCGCTGGCCGCCGTCATCGCCGTGCCCACGCTGCTGGCCTGGCTCATCAGCTTCGCCATGTTCAAGCGCCGCGTGGGCGGGGTGTACTTCGCCATCATCACGCAGGCCGTGGCGCTGATCGTCACCGTGCTCATCATCGGCCAGCAGGGCTACACGGGCGGCGTCAACGGCATGACCGACCTCAAGACCCTGTGGGGCTGGGACACGCGCACGGACAGCGCCAAGTACATCCTCTACTACGTCTGCGTGGCCCTGCTGATCGGCGCCATCGTGCTGTGCCGCTGGATTCAGACGGGCAAGGTGGGCACCCTGCTGCTGGCCATGCGCGACAAGGAAGACCGCGTGCGCTTTTCCGGCTACGACGTGGCCAATTTCAAGGTCTTCGTGTTCTGCCTGGCCGCTGCGCTGTCGGGCGTGGGCGGCGCGCTGTTCACGCTGCAGGTGGGCTTCATGTCGCCCAGCTTCGTGGGCATCGTGCCCTCCATCGAGATGGTCATCTACGCCGCCGTGGGCGGGCGCATGAGCCTGGTGGGCGCCGTGTACGGCACGCTGCTGGTCAACGCGGGCAAGACCTATTTCTCGGAGAGCTTCCCGGACCTGTGGCTGTTCCTCATGGCGGGCCTGTTCATCGGCGTGACCATGGCCTTCCCGATGGGGCTGGCCGGCCTGTGGGAAAGCCGCATCGTTCCCTGGTGGAACAGCCGCCGCAAGGGCGCGGCACCGGCCGCAGCGCCTGCCGCAGCGCAGGGAGCCCAGGCAGCACCTGCCCCGGCCGCCACCAAGCCCACGTCCGCCCTGTCCGAAGGCATGGGCCGCCAGGGCGCCTGAACCACAGCGGGAGCACACCATGAGCAATACCGACTTCACGCTGGCCGTGGAAGACCTGACGGTCTCCTTCGACGGCTTCAAGGCCATCGACGCGCTGAACCTGTACATCGACAGGAACGAGCTGCGCGTCATCATCGGCCCCAACGGCGCGGGCAAGACCACGCTGCTGGACCTGATCTGCGGCAAGACCCGCGCCACGGCCGGCAGCATCAAGTTCAAGAACGAGGAACTCACGCGCATGGCCGAGCACAAGCGCGTGCGCCTGGGGATCGGGCGCAAGTTCCAGACGCCGTCCATCTACGAGAACCTGTCGGTCTTCCAGAACCTGGAGGTCTCCTACCCCGAAGGCCGCTCGGTCTTCGGCGCGCTGGCCTTCAAGTGCACGGAGGCGGTGCGCGATCGCGTGCAGGCCGTGGCCGCCGACATCGGCCTGGACGAGCGCCTGGACACCGAGGCCGGCCTGCTCAGCCATGGCCAGAAGCAGTGGCTGGAGATCGGCATGCTGCTCATGCAGGAGCCCGAGCTGCTGATGCTGGACGAGCCCATCGCCGGCATGAGCGCCCGCGAGCGCGAGCTGACGGCCGAGCTGCTGCAGCGCATCTGCAAGAACCGCTCCGTCATCGTCATCGAGCACGACATGGAGTTCGTGGCGCGCATCGCGCACAAGGTCACCGTCATGCACCAGGGAAAGATCCTCGCCGAGGGTCCCATGGACAAGGTGCAGGCCGACCCCAAGGTCATCGACGTCTACCTCGGCCACTGAGGCACGCACAAGGAATTCACATGCTGCAAGTCAAGGATCTGTACGTGGCCTATGGCCAGAGCGAGGCGCTGCACGGCATCAGCTTCGAGGGCCGCGAGAACGAAACCGTGGCCATCATGGGCCGCAACGGCATGGGCAAGACCACGCTGTTCAAAAGCCTGATGGGCGTCATGCCCGCCAAGAGCGGCCAGATCACCGTGGCCGGCCAGGACGTCACGAAGGACGAGAGCTTCCGGCGCGTGGCCAAGGGCATTGCCTACGTGCCCCAGGGCCGCATGATCTTCCCCACGCTGACCGTGGAAGAGAACATACAGACGGGCCTGGAGAACGCGAAGTCGCGCCAGGTGCCCGACGACATCTACGCCCTGTTCCCCGTGCTCTGGGACATGCGCCGGCGCAAGGGCGGCAACCTCTCGGGCGGGCAGCAGCAGCAGCTGGCCATTGCGCGCGCGCTGGTCACCGACCCCAAGGTGCTGCTGCTGGACGAGCCCACCGAGGGCATACAGCCTTCCATCATCAAGGACATCGCCAAGGCGCTCAACGAGATCCGCAAGCTGCGCCGCATCACCATCGTGGTCAGCGAGCAGGTGCTTTCCTTCGCCATGGATGTGGCCGACCGGCTGTTCGTCATCGAGGGCGGGCGCCTGGTCCATGAGACGGCCAGAGCAGATACCGACGAGCAGCGCATCAAGTCCTACCTCTCCGTCTGATCCGTTTTTTCCCACTGCCATCGCAAGGAGCACACCATGGCCGAAACCCTGATCAAGGTCGATCTCAACCAGTCCCCCTACGACAACCCGCAGGTGCACAACCGCTGGCATCCCGACATCCCCATGGCGGTCTGGGTGGAGCCGGGCGCGGAGTTCAAGCTGGAGACCTATGACTGGACCGGCGGCGCCATCAAGAACGACGACAGCGCCGAAGACGTGCGCGACGTGGACCTGTCCACCGTCCACTTCCTGTCCGGCCCCGTGGGCGTCAAGGGCGCCGAGCCCGGCGACCTGCTGGTGGTGGACCTGCTGGACATCGGCGCGCGCGACGACAGCCTCTGGGGCTTCAACGGCTTTTTCTCCAAGCAAAACGGCGGCGGCTTCCTGGACGAGCATTTCCCGCTGGCCCAGAAGTCCATCTGGGACTTCCACGGCATGTTCACCAAGAGCCGCCACATCCCCGGCGTCAACTTCGCAGGCCTCATCCACCCGGGACTGATCGGCTGCCTGCCCGACCCCAAGATGCTGGCCAGCTGGAATGAGCGCGAGACCGGCCTCATCGCCACCGACCCCGACCGCATCCCCGGCCTGGCCAACCCGCCCAACGCCACCACCGCCCACATGGGCCAGATGCAGGGCGAGGCGCGCGACAAGGCCGCCGCCGAAGGCGCGCGCACCGTGCCGCCGCGCGAGCATGGCGGCAACTGCGACATCAAGGACCTCTCGCGCGGCTCGCGCGTGTTCTTCCCCGTCTACGTGGACGGCGCGGGCCTGAGCGTGGGCGACCTGCACTTCAGCCAGGGCGATGGCGAAATCACCTTCTGCGGCGCCATCGAGATGGCCGGATGGGTGCACATGAAGGTTTCGCTGATCAAGGGCGGCATGGCCAAGTACGGCATCAAGAACCCCATCTTCAAGCCCAGCCCCATGACGCCCAACTACAAGGACTACCTGATCTTCGAAGGCATCTCGGTGGACGAAAAGGGCAAGCAGCACTACCTGGACGTGACCGTGGCCTACCGCCAGGCCTGCCTGAACGCCATCGAGTACCTGAAGAAATTCGGCTACAGCGGTGCCCAGGCCTACTCGCTGCTGGGCACGGCGCCCGTGCAGGGCCACATCAGCGGCGTGGTGGACGTGCCCAATGCCTGCGCCACGCTGTGGCTGCCCACGGAGATCTTCGACTTCGACATCAATCCCACGGCCGAGGGACCACAGAAGATCATCACGGGCGGGGTGGACCTGCCCATCGCCCAGGACAAGTAAGCCCGGCACACGACACCCGCCATCCACCATCCGCCAGAGGCCGCCCATGCCCACCTATGACTACCACTGCGCCGCATGCGGCGGCTTCGACGCGCTGCGCAGCCTCTCGCAGCGCAACGAGCCCGCGCCCTGCCCCATCTGCGAGGCGGCCTCGCCCCGCGTCTTCGTCAGCGCGCCGCGCCTGGCCTGCACCAGCCCCGAGCAGCGCCGCGCCCACGACACCAACGAGCGCGCCCGGCACGAGCCCAGGCGCTCACGCGATGTGGCCGAGGGCAGCTACGCGCGCATGCGCCACCCTTCGGGCTGCGGCTGCTGCAGCGGCGCCAGCAAGCGCGGCTCCACGGTCACGGCGCCCAACGGCGCCAAGACCTTCCCGACCAAGCGGCCCTGGATGATCAGCCACTGACCGCGGCCCCTGCGCCGCACCGATGCAAAACAGGCCCGCGACGCGGGCCTTTGTCCTGCCTGGCCGTACCGCTCAGTGCACGGCGCCGATGAAGCCCGCCAGCTCCGGCGTCTGCGGGCTGGCGAACAGCTGCTTGGCCGGGCCGCTTTCGTGGATCAGGCCCTGGTGCATGAACACCAGCTGGTCGCCCACGTCGCGGGCAAAGCGCATCTCGTGCGTGACCATGATCAGCGTCATGCCCTCGGCGGCGAGCTGCTTGACCACGGCCAGCACCTCGTTGACCAGCTCCGGGTCCAGGGCCGAGGTGATCTCGTCGCACAGCAGCACCTTGGGCTGCATGGCCAGCGCGCGCGCAATGGCCACGCGCTGCTGCTGGCCGCCGCTGAGCTGGTCGGGGTAGCTGTCGTACTTGTCGCCCAGGCCGACCTTGGCCAGCATCTGGCGCGCCAGCGCCGCCGCCTCGGGCTTTTTCACGCCCTTGACCACGGTGGGCGACAGGGCCACGTTCTCGCCCGCCGTCAGGTGGGGGAACAGGTTGAACTGCTGGAAGACCATGCCCACGTTCAGGCGCAGCGCGCGCAACTGGGCGGGCGAGGGCGCGCTGCCCTCCGAACCCTTGAGCACGGCGTCGTCCACCACGATCTGGCCGGACTGGATGGCCTCCAGCCCGTTGATGGAACGCAGCAGCGTGCTCTTGCCCGAGCCGCTGCGGCCGATGATGGCGACCACCTGGCCGCTGTCCACGCTCAGGTCCACGCCCTTGAGCACATGGTTGTTGCCGTAATGCTTGTGAACGGCGCGCACATCAACGAGCGGCATAGAGTTTCTTCTCCAGATGGGATGCGTAGAGGGACAGGGGCCAGCACAGCAGGAAGTAGCCTGCGGCGACCAGGCCGTAGATGAGGAAGGGCTGGAAGGTGGCGTTGGCCAGCATGGAGCCGAGCTTGGTCAGCTCGCTGAAGCCGATGATCGAGGCCACGGCCGTGCCCTTGATGATCTGCACCGAGAAGCCGACCGTGGGCGCTATCGACAGGCGCAGCGCCTGCGGCAGCACCACATGGCGCATCTGCTGCAGGTAGCCCATGGCCAGGCTGGACGAGGCTTCCCACTGGCCGCGGGGAATGGACTCCACGCAGCCGCGCCAGACCTCGGCCAGGTAGGCGCTGGTGTACAGCGTCAGGCCGATGGCGGCCGCCGTCCAGGGCGAGATGTCCAGGCCGGCCATGGACGAGCCGAAGAAAACGATGAACATCTGCATCAGCAGCGGCGTGTTCTGGAAGGCCTGGATATAGGCCTTGGCCAGGCGGCGCAGGTTCAGGCTGCGGCCCACGCGGGCGAACAGCATCAGCAATCCGGTGGCGCCGCCCAGCACGAAGGCCAGCAGCGACAGCGCCAGCGTGGCCAGCAGGCCCTCGGCCAGCTTGGCCAGGATGGGCAGCAGGGGAATGTCGGCAATCATGCGGCGTCTCCGGCAGTGGTCGCAGGTGCAGCAGGTGCAGCGGGCCTGGCTGCACGCGGCGTGCGGCGGCCCACCACGAAGCGCTGGCCTATCCAGGCCAGCAACTGGCGCAGTGCCAGGGCCAGCACGAAGTACGCCGCCGTCACCACCAGGTAGGTCTCGAACGCGCGGAAGTTGCGCGACTGGATGAAGTTGGCCGCAAACGTCAGGTCCTGGGCCGCGATCTGCGAGACCACCGAGGTGCCCAGCATCACGATCACTATCTGGCTGCTCAGCGAGGGCCAGACCCGCTGCAGCGCAGGGCGCAGCACCACATGGCGGAAGACCGCCCAGCGGCCCATGCCCAGCGCGCCAGCGGCTTCCAGCTGGCCGCGCGGCGTCTCCTGGATGCCGGCGCGCACGATCTCGGTGATGTAGGCGCCCAGGTTGATCACCGTGGTCAGCAGGCAGGCCTGCCATTCGTTGATCTGCACGCCCAGCGAAGGCAGGCCGAAGAACACGAACATCAGCTGCACCAGGAAGGGCGTGTTGCGTATGCCCTCCACGTACACCTTGAACAGCCAGTGCAGCGGCGCAATGCGCCAGGCGCGGCTGACGCCGCCGGCCACGCCGATGGCGCCGCCCAGCACGGCGCCCGCCGCCGTCAGCGCCAGCGTGAAGCCCGCGCCCTGTGCCAGCAGGCCGCTGTAGTCGAACACGGCGCCGAAGTCGAATTGATAGGCCATGGAAGGATTTCCGGGAACAGGGGCGCAGCGGTTACAGGGTGGCGGGCAGCGGCATCTTCATCCAGCGCTGGGACAGGCTGGTCAGGCGGCCGTCGGCCTTGAGCTTGGTGATGATGGCGTCCACCTTCTGCAGCAGCGCCGGCTCGCCCTTGGCCACGCCGATGTAGCAGGGCGTGTCCTCGACCGCGAACTTCACGTCCAGCTGGCGCAGCCTGGTGCGCTCGTTCACGGCGTTGGCCACGATGTTGCCCAGCGTCACCAGCTGCACCTGGCCCGTCAGGTAGCTTTGCGCGGTGGCGTTGTTGTCCTCGTAGCGCTTGATGGTGGCCGAGGCCGGCGCCACCTGCGTGAGGGCCAGGTCCTCGGTGGAGCCGCGCGTCACGCCCACGGTCTTGCCGGCCAGGTCGGCAGGGGCCTTGATGCTCATGTCCTTGGGGCCATAGACGCTCTTGGGGAAGGGTGCATAGGCCTGGGTGAAGTCGATCACCTTGGCGCGCTCGGCGTTCTTGCCCAGGCTGGAGATGACGATGTCGGCCTTGCCCGTGGTCAGGAAGGGGATGCGGTTGGTGCTGGTCACGGGCACCAGCTCCACCTTCACGCCCAGCTCCTGGGCCACCAGGGCCGCCATGTCGATGTCATAGCCCTGCAGCTTCAGGTCGGTGCCCAGCGAGCCGAAGGGCGGGAAGTCCTGCGGAATCGCCACGCGCAGCACGCCGGCCTTCTGGATGTTGGCCAGCATGTCGGCATGGGCGGCGCCGCCCAGGCCGGCAGCGGCCAGGGTGGCGGCCGCCAGGGCGGTGCGGATGAATGCGCGGCGGGGTGTCAGGGGGGAAGTCATGCGAAAGCTCCTTCGGAAGGTGGGGTGAGGCGAAAGGAAAGCGGGTCAGGGTCGGGCGCAGATGTATCGGGCGCCGTTGCGTCGGGCGCCGTCGCGTCGGGCGCCGCCGCGTCGTCCGGTGTGTCGAGATCGATGCCGCTGCGCCTGGCGGCCGACAGCAGGTGGGCGCGCATGGCGCCCGCCGCACCCGGCGCATCGCCTGCGCAGACGGCCTGCACGATGGCGTCGTGCTCGCGTACCGGCTGGTCGTCGGCGCCGCTCCAGGCAAAGGGCAGGCGCAGGCTGTGGCTGATGGCCAGCTCCAGCTGGCGCGCCATGGCCACCAGGCCCGGGTTGCCCGACAGCTGGGCCAGCAGCAGGTGGAACTGCAGATCGGCGTCGGCGGCGGCCAGCAGGTCGCTGCGGGCGAGGGCGTGGGCCAGCTGGGACTGGGTCCATTGCAGCTGGCGCAGGCCGCTGTCGTCGGCGCGCACGGCCGCCAGCGCGGCCCAGCCCGGCTCCAGCACCAGGCGCAGCTCGATCAGCTGGCGCGGCGACAGCGTGCCCAGCGCCGGGGTGGCATAGGCGCGGTGCATGCGTGCACGGCCGCTGTGCGGGCCGTTGATGCGCACGCCCTTGCCCGGCTGGATCTCGACCAGGCCCAGGGCCTCCAGCATGGACAGCGCCTCGCGCAGCGAAGCGCGGCTGATGCCCAGCTGCCGGGCCAGCTCGCGCTGCGGCGGCAGCTGGCTGCCGCCGGGGTAGTGGCCGCTCAGGATGTGCTGCTGCAGCGTCTGGGCCATCGAGATCGGAATGCTTTGCATGGGCTGGCGCGGGTGGAGGGTTTTGGCCTGACTGGTCAGACCACGTACCCAGCAGTTAGCGAATTGCGTGCCAGGTGCAAAAAAAGGAGCGTTGTCCTCAGGCGTTGCAAAGAATCCGGGGCGATGGGGTATCGACAATCCGCCCCGAAGGCGCCGCCGGCGGCCCGCGCTGCCGCGCTTTGGTGCAGTGCCGCATGGCTTTGTGCAGGCCTGCCCCGAATGCGGGCGTAAAACCCGCACTGCAGGCCGCCGCCAGCCGCCGTAGAATCCCGGGCTTTGGCCCGAGGAGCGTTGCAGCGCGGCACCCGCCCATCCGTACACCGGATCGCGTGCCGCGTCAGGCTTGGGCCAGGTGCAGGTTCCCGGCCGGACCGCGCCCACGGTGCCAACGACGCTCACCTGTTGCCATGCCGTTTTTGCAGGTGAGCTTGATGTCGTCCTCTTTCACTCCCCCTCCCATGAAGCTGTCCGGACTGGAGCCGGTGACCATCGGCGAGGGCACGCTGTTCGTCAACGTGGGCGAGCGCACCAACGTCACGGGTTCCAAGGCCTTTGCGCGCATGATCCTCAACGAGCAGTACGAGGAAGCGCTGTCCGTGGCGCGCCAGCAGGTGGAAAACGGCGCCCAGATCATCGACGTGAACATGGACGAGGCCATGCTGGACAGCAAGGCCGCCATGGTGCGCTTCCTGAACCTCATCGCCTCCGAGCCCGACATCGCCAAGGTGCCGGTCATGGTGGACAGCTCCAAGTGGGAGGTCATCGAGGCCGGCCTGCGCTGCCTGCAGGGCAAGGGCATCGTCAACTCCATCTCCATGAAGGAAGGCCTGGATGAATTCAAGCGCCAGGCCCGGCTGATCAAGCGCTACGGCGCGGCCGCCGTGGTCATGGCCTTCGACGAGAAGGGCCAGGCCGACACCTACCAGCGCAAGATCGAGATCTGCGAGCGCGCCTACCGCATCCTGGTGGACGAGGTGGGCTTCCCGCCCGAGGACATCGTCTTCGACCCCAACATCTTCGCCGTGGCCACCGGCATCGAGGAACACGACAACTACGCCGTGGACTTCATCGAGGCCGTGCGCTGGATCAAGCAGAACCTGCCCGGCGCCAAGGTCTCGGGCGGCGTCTCCAACGTGAGCTTCAGCTTCCGCGGCAACGACCCCGTGCGCGAGGCCATCCACACCGTGTTCCTCTACCACGCCATCTCGGCGGGCATGGACATGGGCATCGTCAACGCCGGCATGGTCGGCGTCTATGACGACCTGGAGCCCGAGCTGCGCGAGCGCGTGGAAGACGTGGTGCTCAACCGCCGCCCTGACGCTGCGGAACGCCTGCTGGAGATTGCCGACGCCGCCAAGGGCGCCGCCAAGGACGACAGCAAGAAGCTCGAATGGCGCGGCACGCCCGAGAACCCGAAGACCGTGGGCGAGCGCCTGTCGCACGCCCTGGTGCACGGCATCACCGACTTCATCGTCGTCGACACCGAAGAGGCCTACCAGCAGATCGTGGTGCAGGGCGGCGGCCGCCCGCTGCACGTGATCGAAGGCCCGCTCATGGACGGCATGAACATCGTGGGCGACCTGTTCGGCGCCGGCAAGATGTTCCTGCCCCAGGTGGTCAAGTCGGCGCGCGTGATGAAGCAGGCCGTGGCCCACCTCGTGCCCTACATCGAAGAGGAAAAGCGCCAGCAGGAAGCGGCGGGCCTGGACGTGTCCAGCAAGGGCAAGATCGTCATCGCCACCGTCAAGGGCGACGTGCACGACATCGGCAAGAACATCGTCACCGTGGTCCTGCAGTGCAACAACTTCGAGGTCATCAACATGGGCGTGATGGTGCCCTGCCACGAGATCCTGGCCAAGGCCAAGGCCGAGGGCGCGGACATCATCGGCCTGTCGGGCCTGATCACGCCCAGCCTCGAAGAGATGCAATACGTCGCCGGCGAGATGCACAAGGACGACTACTTCCGCATCAAGAAGATTCCGCTGCTGATTGGCGGCGCCACCTGCTCGCGCGTGCACACCGCCGTCAAGATCGCGCCCAAGTACGAAGGCCCCGTGGTCTACGTGCCCGATGCCTCGCGCAGCGTCAGCGTGGCCCAGAGCCTGCTGGGCGAGAACAAGGGCAACTACCTGGCCGAGATCCAGGCCGACTACGACAAGGTCCGCACCCAGCACGCCAACAAGAAGAAGACGCCGCTGTGGCCGCTGGACAAGGCCCGCGCCAACGCCACGCCCGTGGACTTTTCCCAGGCCCCCGTGGCGCCGCGCGCCCTGGGCCGGCGCGTGTTCCGCAACTTCGATCTGGCCGAGATCGCCGAATACATCGACTGGGGCCCGTTCTTCCAGACCTGGGACCTGGCCGGCCCCTATCCGGCCATCCTCGACGACGAGATCGTGGGCGTGCAGGCCCGCCAGGTGCTGGCCGACGGCCAGGCCATGCTCAGGAAGATCATCGAAGGCCGCTGGCTGCAGGCCAACGGCGCCATCGGCCTGTTCCCTGCCAACCGCGTGGGCGATGACATCGAGTTCTACGCCGACGAGTCCCGCAGCCAGGTGCTGATGACCTGGTACGGCATGCGCCAGCAGACCGAAAAGCAGATGGTGGAAGGCCCGGATGGCCAGCCCGTGATGCGCCCCAGCCGCTGCCTGTCCGACTTCGTGGCCACCAAGGAATCGGGCATCCAGGACTACGCGGGCCTGTTCGCCGTCACGGCCGGCATCGGCGCCGAGAAGAAGGACAAGGAGTTCCAGGACGCGCTGGACGACTACTCCGGCATCATGTTCAAGGCCCTGGCCGACCGCCTGGCCGAGGCCTTCGCCGAATGCCTGCACCAGCGTGTGCGCAAGGACCTGTGGGGCTATGCGCCCGACGAGAACCTCAGCAACGAAGCGCTGATCAAGGAACAGTACAAGGGCGTGCGCCCCGCGCCCGGCTACCCGGCCTGCCCCGACCACAGCGCCAAGACCGACCTGTTCGCCGTGCTCAAGGCCGACGAGATCGGCATGACGCTGACCGAAAGCCTGGCCATGAACCCGGCCTCCAGCGTCAGCGGCTTCTACATTGGCCACCCCGACTCCGTCTACTTCAACGTCGGCGAGATCGGCGAGGACCAACTGGCCGACATGGCCGCGCGCCGGGGCATGGACATCGAGGAACTGCGCAGGCTGCTGGCGCCGAATCTTGGGTGATCGCTGGCTGGCCACGTCCGGTCAGCTGCACAATATTTCGCTATTTTGGACAAAATCATTTGTCTTCGGCTTTAATAGCGAAATGCCGCGCAAACCGCCCGTCGTCTTTCCGCAGGAGCAGCGCCTGCTTTCCGAACTCGGGGAGCGGCTGCGCCTTGCGCGCAAGAGGCGCAAGCTGAGCAACGAGGTGGTGGCGCAGCGCGCGGGGCTTTCGAGGACCACGGTGTACAAGGTCGAGTCCGGCGATCCCGGTGCCACGCTGGGGTCCTACGTCCGGGTACTGGCCGTGCTTGGACTTGAAGGCGATCTTGGCCAGCTTGCGGCGGACGACCGGGTGGGGCGCAAGCTGCAGGATCTGGCGCTGGAGCCAGTGCCGGTGGCAAAGCGCCACAAGACCAAAGCGGCATCGGTCGCAACGCCTGAAGATTCGGCATGAGCAAGCAGGACAACGCCCTGGAAGTCTGGCTGGACGACGATCTCGGCCCTGCCTGCCAGGTCGGCACCCTGGCCCATGACCGTGGGCAGATCCGCTTTCACTACGACCGCGGCTGGCTCAAGGACCCTCGTGCCTTCGCTCTGGATCCGGACCTTTCCCTGGACGAGCATCCCTTTTTCCCAAAGCCCGAGTTGGGCAACTTCGGCATCTTCCTGGACTCGTCTCCCGACCGCTGGGGCCAGACGCTCATGAAGCGCCGTGAGGCGCTGCAGGCCAAGGACGAACGGCGGCCTGCCCGCACCCTCTATGCCTGGGACTTCCTCATTGGCGTACAGGACCAGACGCGTCAGGGCGCACTGCGCTTTCGTCGGCCGGGCACGGAGACCTTTCTTGGCGACGAGAAAATGGCGGCGCCGCCGGTGACGACCCTGCGCGAGTTGGAGGCGGTGGCCTACCAGCTCAGCAGCCGGCGTATTGACGACCTTGACGCGCTGCGCAAGTGGCTTGCCGTGCTCGTCGCGCCAGGAGCCTCTCTGGGTGGGGCGAGGCCGAAGGCCAACTTCACGCAGGCTGATGGCTCGCTGTGGATTGCCAAATTTCCCGCCCGCGACGATGACCGCGACATCGGGGCCTGGGAGTATGTCGTTCACCAACTGGCCCGAAAGGCCGGCGTGTATGTGCCCCCTGCCAAGCTGATCCAGTTCAACAACGGCTTGCACACCTTCTGTGTGCAAAGGTTTGACCGTGCGCATGGTGCGCGGCGGTTCTACGCCTCGGCGATGACGCTGCTGCGCAAGGCGCACAGCGAAGGTACGAGCTATCTGGAACTGGCCCAGTTCATCCGGTCCCAGGGCGATGCCGGGCATGCGGATGCCGACCTGGCGCAGCTGTTTCGGCGCGTGGCGTTCAACGTCGCCGTTGGCAATCGCGACGATCACCTGCGCAATCACGGCTTCGTTCTGGGCAGGACAGGGTGGTGCCTCGCCCCGGCGTTCGATGTCAATCCGAACATCGACAAGGCCGAGCATGTCTTGAACATCGACGACATCGACAACCGGCCCAGCCTGGAGACGGTTCTCGGCACGGCGTCGTTCTACGGACTTGACCGCAACCAGGCCCGGCAGATACTGGGCGAGGTCGCGGCGGTGGTCGATGGATGGCAGGCTGCTGCGCGCAGGATCGGCATCGCCAGTGCCGATATCCAGCTGTCGGAATCCGCCTTTTCGGCCCATGCGGAGTTCCGGGCTGCCGCCGGTTAGCGGCAAGAACGCTTACTTGTCAGTCCAGGGCGCGGACTTCCACAGCGCCGAGAAGTCTGCCGTGGCCTTGTCCAGGCGGGTCTTCCAGGCCGTGCCCTCCACATAGTCCATCTCGGTGAACTGCTGGCGCATCTGCTTGTGGAACTCGGGATCGGCCGCGATGGCGCGCAGGGCCTCGGTCAGTCGCTGCTGCACGGCAGCGGGAAGGCCGGCCGGTGCCACGATGCCGCGCTCCGAATTGAACACCAGCTTCACGTTCTGCTCGTTGAAGCTGGGCACGTTGGGCGCCAGGCTGGAGCGCGCGGGGCTGGCCTGGGCCAGGATGCGCACCTTGCTCTCGAAGGGCATGACCTCGCCCAGGTTCATGCCGCCGATGGTCACATGGCCGCCCAGCACCGCCGTGCGCAGCGGGCCCGCGCCGTTGTAGGGCACGTGGTTCAGCCGGGTGCCCGTCAGGCGCTCGAACAGCACCATGGCCAGGTGGTCATCGGTGCCCACGCCCGTCGATCCGTAGCTGATCTCGCCGGGCCGGGCCTTGGCGTCTGCGATCAGGTCGGCCAGGTTCTTGTACTGGCTGTCCGCCATCACGCTGAAGGCGCTGGGGTCGCGCACCAGGTTGGCGATATAGGTGAAGTCCGCCGGCTTGAACTGCGTGCGCCGCTCTATGGGCAATGTGACCAGACCTGGCATGTTCGTCATGCCGATCACATGACCGTCTGGCGCAGCCTTGGCCACATAGGCCAGGCCCAGCTCGCCCGAGGCGCCCAGCTTGTTGGACACCACGACCTGGGTACCCAATTGCTTGCCCAGATGCACGGCGAGTGTGCGCGCCGTGATGTCCGTGCCGCCGCCGGCCGCGAAGCCCACGACGAGTTCAATGGGTTTTTCGGGCCAGGCGGCGAAGGCCGGGGCTGCGGCCAGGGCGAGGGCGCCCAGGCCCATGGACAGTGCGCGGCGACGTGCAGTCGAGATGAGGGTGTTCATATGTCTCCTTGTTGGAATGGATGGTTGCGTTCGCCCTGCGCTCAGGCAGCAGGGACGGTGGGGCAGCCCCAGTCGGCCCAGAGCTTGGCCACGGCGGCATAGTCTTCGCGGCCGTAGCCGGCGGCGGCGGCCATGTCGTAGACGCTGTGCGAGCCCTGTATGGCGAACAGCGGCACGCCCAGCGTCTGGGCCAATTGCAGGGCCAGCACCGAGTCCTTGCGCGCCGCATCCAGCGGCATGCCGCCCGCGTAGTCGCCGTTGACGACGCGCTCGGCATAACGGTAGGTCAGCGGCCGGTGCAGGCCCATCTGCGCATCGGACAGCAGGGCGATGAGCTTGTCGCACTGCACGCCAGCGGCCGTGGCCATGGCGCCTGCCTCGGCCACGACCACCATCACCGCATGGGCGACGGCGTTGTTGATCACCTTGGCCGCCGCGCCCGCGCCCAGCGCGCCGAACCAGGTCTGGCGGCTGGCAATGGCATCCAGCACCGGCTGCACGCGCGCAATCGCCTCGGGCGATCCGCCCAGGGCCAGCGAGGCCGTGCCGGCCACCATCTGGCCCACGCCGGCCATGATGGATGCGTCGATCAGGTCCACTCCATAAGGCGCCAGCAGCTTGTGCTGCGCATGGATGTGCTCGGGATTGACCGTGCTGGTCTCCACCACCACGGCACCGCGTGGCAGCCGGGGCACGATCTGCGCGAGCACGGACAGCGAGATGGCGGGCGAGGGCAGGCACAGCACCACGGTCTGCGTGGCAGATACATCCTCGGGCCCGGTGATGGCGGTGGCGCCGAAGCTGTCCTGCGCGCGCTGCCGTTGTGCGGCATCGAGATCGAAGACCTGGGTGGCGAAATGGCGGCCTATGCGTTCGGCCAGCGGGTAGCCCATATTGCCGAGGCCGTAGATGGCGACGCGAGTGTTCTGGTTCATGGTGCTTGTCTCTGCTGTGTTGGGAAAGGGCTTCACTTGGCCACGGACAGCGGCTGGGCGTGCAGGCCTAAGTACATGCTCTTGACCTGGGCGTACAGGCGCAGGCCGTCTATGCCCTTTTCGCGGCCTATGCCGCTGTTCTTGAAGCCGCCAAAGGGCGTGCTGGTCACCGACTGCTTGTAGGTGTTGATCCAGACCGAGCCGGCCTCCAGCGCGCGGCCCATGCGCCAGGCGCGCTGGAAGTTCTCGGTCCAGATGCCGCAGGCCAGGCCGAAGGCCGTGCCGTTGGCCTGGGCGACGAGGTCCGCCTCGTCCTTGAAGGGCAGCGCCACGAGCACGGGGCCGAAGGCTTCTTCCTGGCAGGATGCGGCGCTGGCCGGCAGGCCGTCGATCACCGTAGGCAGGTAGAAGGCCCCGTCGTCGAAGTCCGTGCCCGTGGGCGCCGCGCCGCCGCACAGCACGTGGCCACCCTCGGCGCGCGCACGCTCCACGAAGGCCGCCACGCGCTCGCGGTGGTGGAACGAGGCCAGCGGGCCCATCTCCACGCCCTCGGCGTCGGGCAAGGCCAGGCGCAGGCCTTTGGCGCGCGCCACCACCTGCTCCAGCACCTCGTCATAGATGCTTTGCTCGATGAACAGGCGCGAGCCCGCCACGCAGGACTGGCCTGCCGAGCCGAAGATACCCGCCACCACGGCGGCCACGGCATGCGTGCGGTTGGCGTCGGCAAACACCACGTGCGGCGACTTGCCGCCCAACTCCAGCGCGGCGGGCACCAGGCGGTCGCCGGCCACGCGGGCAATGGCCCTGCCTGAGGTCGTCCCGCCCGTGAACGAGATCATGCGGATGCCCGGATGCGCGACCAGGGCGGCGCCCACATCGGCCCCGCGGCCCTGCACCACCTGCAGCATGTCCTGCGGCAGGCCGGACGCCAGCGCGATGCGCGCCAGCTCGGGCGCCAGCAGCGGAGAATCTTCCGAGGGCTTGAGGATCACCGCATTGCCGGCCGCCAGCGCGGGCGCGACCTTGGTGGCGTCGTTCATGATGGGCGAGTTCCACGGCGTGATGGCCGCCACCACGCCAAAGGGCTCCAGCACGGTGAAGGACACATAGTCGCCGCGCGCCGGCGTCACATCGGTCTCCAGCGTCTCGCAGACGCCTGCGTAGTAGCGGAAGGTGCCTATGGCCGACTCCACCATGCCCCGGCATTCGCCCAGCGGCTTGCCGTTGTCCTGCATCTGCAGCCGTGCCAGAGACTCCTTCTCGGCGGCCAGGCCGTCGGCGATGGCCTGCAGCACCAGGGCGCGCTTGTGGGGCAGCAGCGACTTCCAGCCAGAATGGTGGAAGGCATGCCAGGCCCGCGTGACGGCAGCGTCCAGTTGCTCGGGCGTGGTGGTGGCGATGCGGGCGATCTCCTGCCCGTTGGCGGGATTGGTGCTGATGATTTCGGCGGCGTGCGTGGAGGCCATGAGAGGGTTCCTGGGTTGACTTTCGGGCGCAGTCTAGGAGTGCGCGGCGCGAAACTCAACGGGCACGTTGTCGCCAAAAAAGGCGATGAAACTATCAATAAGATGCAGGGCGGGCGGGGCCTGGAGCATGGCTTGCATGCACTTGCCACCCCGACTGAAAGAACCAAGAGACATGAGCAAGCAACAGCGATCAGGCCGGGAAAAAGAGGCCGCCTTTCCCCATGCGGCGCTGCCGGCGCAGGTGGCGGCCGTGATAGCCGCCATAGAGACGGACATCATCCGGGGCCGCATCCTGCCCCGCACGCGGCTGATCGAAGACCACCTGATGGAAGACTACGAGGCCAAGCGCCACGTGGTGCGTGCCGCGCTGACCGAGCTGCAGCGCCTGGGCGTCGTGGTCAAGCCGCCCCATTTGGGAGCCCGCATACGGCGCTTCGACGCGCAAAGCCTGCAAGACCTCTACCACCTGCGCAGCGTGCTGCACGCGGCGGCCGTGCAGGCCATGCAACTGCCGGTGCCGCCAGAACGCCTGGAGCCAGTGGCCCATGCCGCGCATGAACATGCGCTGGCCGTGGAGTCCGGCGACCTGATCGCCATCCACCGCACCAACATGGCCTTCCACCGATTGTTCTACGGCCTGTGCGACAACCCTTATCTGGAAGAGTCGATACGCCTGCACGACTGGCTGAGCTTTCCCGCACGCGCCTATGCGATTGCCGACCAGGAGGCGCTGGTCGTGGCGCGGCAGGAGCATGCGTTGATGGTCGAGGCGCTGGAGGCTGGCGACAGGAATTTGCTGTGCGACCTGGCCCTGCGCCATATGGGGCGCGCCCGGCAGATCTATGCGGAGCGCTATCTGCTGCGCTAGCGGTATGCCACTGTGTGGCTCAATGGCGCCCTACAAGGGCCCGGTGCACGCCAGCCGAACCCGCACCTCCTTGTTGGCGACCAGGGCCGGGTCGGTCGCAAGGACGAGTTTTCTCTCCCCTCCGCTGCCCAGGTCGGTCAGGCCTTCCTGCAGTTCCTGCCGGACGCCCCCTCGGTTCACGCTGCTCGTGTAGGTCGCCAGAGCCGAAAGGCATCCGCACTCGCCAATCGATTTGCGCAGTTGAACACGGGTGTTCGCCCACACCACGTTGGACTCTGTGGAAGTCTTCGTCGCCGTGATCGACACGCAGGCTGAAAGATCGTTCTGAAACGTTATCTGGTCGGCAGGGGCGGCAAAGGCGGACCCAGCCAAAAGAGCGGCCGATATTGCGTATCTGTTCATGCCGTACAAGTGTGCCTCCGTTCGGTTGGATGCCCGATGCCGTGCCCAAAAAACAAGGCGCACGAGGCGCCTTGTCATGGGTCAGCGGGATGGGAGTTTCAGAGCCCGATTTCCTTGTTGTACGCCTTGCGCGCCGCCACGGCCGTGTCCGTGAAGTCGGTGAACACGCCGTCGATGCCCAGGCGGTAGTAGGCCAGGTATTCCTGCACGGGGTCGCCCTTGTACAGGCCGGCGAGGCGGCCCGGCTCGTTGCGGAAGGTGAAGCTGTGCACGATCAGGCCGGCCTTGTGGGCGTCGCGGATCAGGCCCGTGTCCTTGACGGTGTTCACGTCCTTGAGGCCGGCGCCGTCCTTGTAGGGCACGACGGAGTGGGCCAGGACCTGGGGCTTCCAGGGGCCGATGCCGTCGGCATAGGTCTTGATCTCGGCCAGGCCTGCGGGCGTGAGCATGGTGGCGAAGGTGCGCGCGTCGCCGGCCAGGGTCCAGCTGTAGGGGCGGCCGCTGATGAAGGTCCACTCATCGTTGGTGATGTAGACCATGGAGCCGTCGCGCAGATTGAAGTCGTTGCCGTCGATCAGCTGCACGCCCTTGGCCTTCATGCCGGCCTGGCGCAGGTACTTGAGGCTGGCCGGGTCGAAGCTCTGGATGTAGATGGGCGAATCCTTGGCGTTGAGCTTGTTCTGGTCCAGCAGCTTGATCACCGCGTCTTCAAACGGGCGCGAGCCGGGCGCGCCGCAGCCGTTGGCGATCGCCTGCTGGTTGTTCCAGTACGGGTTCTTGGTCTCGGCGTAGACGGGGATGGTGCGGCCCAGGGCCTTGCCCTTGGCGGCGGCGATGTCCAGCACGTCCTGGGCGCTGATCAGGGGCAGCTTGCCGTTCCACTCGGTGGGGCGCTCGCTGCGGTTGTCCAGGATCGTGCCGCCCAGCCAGCTGCGCAGCTCCTGCATCGTGAAGTCGCTGATGGACCAGTCGTTGCGGTGGTCCTCGCCATCGACCACCAGGGCCTTGAGCACGGACTTGGGATCGTTGGCATCGAGCTGGTCGCTCAGGTATTGCGAGGGGCCGTTGGCAGGCACGGCGGGGTACTTCACGTTGACCAGCACGCCGGCCGCAGTGCGCTGGCGGCGCGCCACTTCGGCATTGGTCTTGGCCACGTCGGCCACGTTGGTGCTGTCGCTGAGCCAGGCGTTGTGGCGGGCGACCAGCTGGCAGTCCTTCGTCAGGTGCATGTCGAGTTCGAGCATGTCCGCGCCCGCGTCGGCGGCGGCCTCGTAGGCCATGCGCGTCTGCTCCGGGAACTTGCCCGAGAAGCCGCGGTGGGCGATCACCTGGGGCTGCTTTCCGTCGAGCGTGAGGTAGAACGAGCCGCCGTCGCCGCCGCAGGCCGTGAGGACTGCAGCCGCGCACAGGGACGCGAGCAGGGGAGTGCGGGAAAAGGACATAGGACGTTGGGTCATATCCGAAGCAGTGGTGGGTTGATGAACGGCGCGCAATGCGCCAGCTCAGCAGCGTATGCAGTCAGCCGTGTCGGCACCATGACAGTGCGCCCCGTAGGGCCCGGATTGGCGTTTTAGCGACGGTCGGTGGAAATTTGCCGACCCACCGACACAGGGTTATCCCCCGAACAGGGGCGCCAGCGTGGCACGCAGGCGGTCGCCGGCGTCGGGCGCCTCGCTCGGGCGGATCTCCAGCGAACGCTCCACCGTGCCGATGTGCTCCAGCAGCAGGGCCTTGGCGCCCTCGGTGTCGCCGCGCTCCAGCGCCTCGACGATGCGTTCGTGCTCGGCGCAGGACTGGCTGGCGCTGTGGGTGGACTGGAACAATGTGGCCGCCAGCGTGGTGCGCGCCGTGAGGTCGCGCAGGGTGAGCGCCAGCAGCCGGTGGCCCATCTGCTCGGCCAGGCAGACATGGAAGTCGGCCAGCAGGAAGGCGCGCGTGGCGGCGTCGGCGCCCGCAATGGCCTCCTGCTCCTGGGCGATGTGGCGGCGCAGCTGGCCGATCACGCTTTGCAGGGGGCGCCCGGCCTCGCCCAGGATGCCGGTCTCGATGATGCGGCGCGCCGCGAAGGCGTCCTGCGCCTCCTCGGCCGAGGGCTGGACCACGTACCAGCCGCGCCGGGGCTGCACCTGCACGAAGCCGCGCGCCTGCAGCTGCATCAGCGCCTCGCGCACCATGGTGCGGCTGACCTCGAAGTTGTCGGCCAGCTCCTGCTCCCCCAGCCGTTCGCCGGGCGCCAGTTTCTGGGCCAGGATGGCTTCGACGACGCGCTCGGCGATGTGCTGGGGGCTTACAGGTGTCATTGCGTTGCAGGGTGGGCAGGAGTCACGGTTGCGGGGACGGCGGCGGCGCCGGAGGGCTCGGCGTCGGGCCCCTGATTGTCGGCCAGGCCGTTGAGCACGGCATGGGCGCGCTCGCGGTCGATGTCACCTTCCCAGGCCGCGATGGCCACGGTGGCCACGCAGTTGCCGATCAGGTTGCCCAGCGCGCGGGCAATGCCCATGAACCAGTCCACCGACAGCACCAGCACCAGGCCGATGGCGGGGATGGCCGGAATCGCATGCAGCGTGGCCGCCAGCACCACGATGGCCGAGCCCGGCACGCCGTGGGCGCCCTTGGAGGTCACCAGCGCAATCGCCAGGATGGTCAGCAGGTCGGCCATGCCGATGGGCGTGTTCGTGGCCTGGGCGATGAACACGGCCGCCAGCGTGATGTAGATGGAGAAGGCGTCCAGGTTGAACGAGTAGCCCGTGGGAATCACCAGGCCCACGGTGGAGTCGCGCACGCCCAGGTTGCGCAGCTTGGCCATGATCTGGGGCAGCACGCTGTCCGAGGAGGTGGTGGCGAAGACCACCATCAGCTCCTCGCGCAGGTAGCGCAGCAGCTTGATCAGGCTGAAGCCCGAAAAGCGCATCACCAGGCCCAGCACCACGAAGACGAAGAAGATCACCGCCACGTAGAACAGCAGCACCAGCATGCCCAGCTGCTTGAGCGAGCCTATGCCGTACTGGCCCACGGTGAAGGCGATGGCGCCCAGCACGCCCAGCGGCGCCAGCTTGATGAGGATGCCCATGATCTTGAACAGCACGTTCGACAGCGTGTCGATCAGCGCATGCACGGGCGCGCCGCGCTCGCCCAGCATGGTCAGCGCGCAGCCGAACAGCACGGCGAACAGCAGCACCTGCAGCACGTCGCCCGTGGCAAAGGCCTGCACCACGGTGGTGGGGATGAGCTTCATCAGGAAGTCCACCGTGCCGCCGCTGGTCAGCTTGTCGGCGTTGCTGGCATAGGCGCTCATGGCCGAGGCATCGAGCTTGCTCGGGTCCACGTTCATGCCCGCGCCGGGCTGGAACACGAAGGCCAGCACCAGGCCCAGCACCAGGGCGATGGTGGTCAGCACCTCGAAGTAGATCAGCGACTTGACGCCGACCCGGCCCACGCGCTTGAGGTCGCCCGCGCCCGCGATGCCGTGCACCACCACGCAGAACACCAGCACGGGAATGATCATCTTGATGAGCTTGATGAAGCCATCGCCCAGGGGCTTGAGTTTCACGGCCCATTCAGGGGCCAATATTCCGGCGAGCACACCCAGGATGAGTGCGATCACCACCTGTCCGAACAGTGATCTGGCAAAGCGGCGCATAGTCGTCTTTCGCAAGTTGTGGAATCTTGTATGCAAGTGGCTCTGCAACTTGCATGCAAGAATGTAGACAAGCGAAACGCGTGCCAGCAGAGGGTATTCCCTGCGGATTTGCGGCACTCCAGAGAAGTTCAGCCCTGACTTTTTCTGCATGAAATCGGCAGATGCGGGCGGGCCTCCCCGCCGTGGTGCAGGGCGGGGGCCGGCATGCCCGCGCATGGTGCGCGCGGCGTGCGGCAAGGCTGCGCAGGCCCCGTGCCGGGGCATGCGCGAGGGCGGCGCAGGGCGCGCCGCCCGGGGGGATCAGCGCAGGTTGCGCTCCATCGCGCGGTCCTTGATGAAGAAGGCCGCCAGCAGGCCCAGCGTCACGCCGAACATCACATAGAAGGCCGGCGCCATGGGCGAGCCCGTGGAGCGGATCAGCCAGGTCACGATGAACTGCGCGAAGCCGCCGAAGATCATCACGGCCACGTTGTAGGCCATGGACATGCCGGCAGACCGCACCTGGGGCGGGAACAGCTCGGCCATCACCGTGCTGAACACGCCGAAGAACACGGCCACGAACACGCAGACCACCAGCTGGGTGATCAGCAGCTTCTGCACCGTGGGGCCGTCGGTCAGCCAGGCATACAGCGGGTAGAGCACCACCAGGTAGCCGATCAGCGAGCCGATGGTCAGCATGCGGCGGCCCACGCGGTCCGACAGGGCGCCGAAGAACGGCATGATCACCACCATCAGCGCGGCACCGGCCATCTGCACCATGAAGGCATCGCGCATGGGCAGCTTCAGCGTCACCGTGGCATAGGTCACCAGATAGGTGAAGGTGATGTAGATGGACACCGTGGCCGTGACCACCAGGCCCATGCCCACCAGCGTCTCGCGCGCATGCGTGCGCAGCATCTCCATGATGCCGATCTGGCGCGCCTTGCCGCTGGCCTGCGCGGCCTGCATTTCCTTGAAGACCTCGGGCTCCTCCACATGGCGGCGGATGTACAGCGCCACGGGAACGATCAGCAGGCCCACGGCGAAGGGCACGCGCCAGGCCCAGGCCATCAGTTCTTCCTCGGTGAAGATCTCGGTGATCAGTGTGCCCGTGGCCGCGCCGATCAGCAGGGCCAGCATCTGGCCGGCCATCTGCCAGGAACCATAGAAGCCGCGCTTGCCGGGCGGTGCCAGCTCGATCAGCAGTGCCGTGGACGTGCCGAACTCGCCGCCGGCCGCAAAGCCCTGCAGCAGCCGCGCCAGCACGATGAACAGCGGCGCCAGGATGCCCACCGCCGCATACGTGGGCGCCAGCGTGATCAGCGCGATGGCCACGGCCATCAGGCCGGTCACCATCACCATGGCCGCCTTGCGGCCCTTGCGGTCCCCGTACAGGCCCAGCAGGATGCCGCCCACGGGCCGCATGAAAAAGCCCACGCCGAACACGGCCGTGGTCATCAGGATGCGGTTGATGTTGTCGTCCGGATTGTCGGGATTGCTGGGGAAGAACAGCTTGGCGACGATGGGTGTCATGAAGGCGAACACCAGGAAGTCATACCACTCCAGCGCGTTGCCGATGACGGCAGCCACGATGTTGCGGGTCGAGACGGTTTGCTTGGTCAAAGCAGGGTCCATTTCCGAAAAGGGATTGAAAAGACGGCAGTCACGCCCGGGGCATGGGTCGGCGTGCCTGCCCGGGCCGCAACCCGGGCGTACACTGCTTCGCCATATGCAATGCCTATGCCATGGCCTGCGTCGTCCACGAAGGGCGGCGCAGGCCATGGCGCAGATGGAACCACATGACTACCTGGAAAAACACCCGCGACTGGCTGGAAACACTGGTCGCATTCGACACCACCAGCCGCAACTCCAACCTGGCGCTGATCGAGTGTGTACGCGATGAGTTGGCCACGCTGGGCGTGAGTGCCCGATTGTTCCACTCTCCGGACGGCGCCAAGGCCAATCTCTTCGCCACTTTGCCGGCCAGCAATGGCGAAACGCAGGGTGGCATCGTGCTGTCCGGCCATACCGACGTGGTGCCGGTCGATGGCCAGCAGTGGAGCACCAACCCCTTTGCGCTCACCGAAAAGGGCGGGCGCCTCTATGGTCGCGGCAGCTGCGACATGAAGGGCTTCATCGCCGCCTCGCTGGCGCTGGTGCCTGAATTCCTGGCCACGCAGCGCGCCAGGCCCGTGCACCTGGCCTTCTCGTACGACGAGGAAATCGGCTGCGCGGGCGCGCCCGTGATGATCAACCAGCTCAAGGCCGAGGGCGCGCGCTTCGACGGCTGCGTGGTCGGCGAGCCCACCAGCATGCAGGTCGTGGTGGCGCACAAGGGCATCAACCTCTACCGCTGCCGCGTGCACGGCAAGGCCGCGCATTCGTCGCTCACGCCGCGCGGCAGCAATGCCATCGAATACGCGGCGCGGCTGATCTGTCGCATCCGGGACATCGCCGACCACTTCAAGGCGCACGGCCCCTACGACGAATTCTTCGACGTGCCCTTCACCACCATGACCACCAACCAGATCCAGGGCGGCATCGCGGTCAACACCATCCCCGAGCTGTGCGAATTCGCCTATGAATTCCGCAACCTGCCCGGCATGTCGGTGGACGGCATCCAGGCCCAGGTCGAGTCCTATGTGCGCGACGAACTGCTGCCGCGCATGCGCGCCGAGTTCGCCGACGCGCGCATCGAGATCGAGACCGGCGCCAGCGCGCCCGCGCTGGAAGCCTCGGAAGAAGCCGCCATCACCCAGCTGGTGCGCGCGCTGACCGCCGACCAGGAAAAGCGCAAGGTGGCCTACGGCACCGAGGCCGGCCTGTTCCACAACGCCGGCATTCCCACCGTGGTCTGCGGCCCCGGCTCCATCGAGCAGGCGCACAAGCCCGACGAGTTCGTCGAGCTGGCCCAGCTCGACGCCTGCGAGCGCTTCCTCAGCAAAATGGGCACGAGTCTGTGATCACGCCCTGAGTCGCTTCGCGCCTTCCCCCTCTCTTCGGAGGGGGGCGTACGGGCAGCCGGCGACACCCTTGCTGCGGGGCGGCGCGGCCGGCGTAGGCCCTTGCTCGGTGTCCCTCGCCTTGGGGGCGCGGGAGTTTCGAGGTCAAGCTCAAGAAATCTCGTCTTGCCCCGCTCAGCGCACAGGAATGGCGATGGGCCGCAGCGGCGCGGCGTCGCCGCCGCGGATCTTGAGCGGGCCGCCGATGAAGGCGAACTCGTAGACCTTGTCGCGCGACAGATCGTCCAGCGCCACCAGCTCCATGATGGGCACGCCCTTTTGCGCCAGCAGGTAGCTGTGCAGCGGTACGTAGTCGTCGTCCACCTCGGACGGGAACGTCTCCAGGCTCAGGTTGTCGGCGCCCACGATCATGGCGCCGCCTTCCTCCACCAGGAAGCGCGCGGCATCCAGGCCCAGGCCCGGCGGCTTGGCCATGTAGGCCTGGGGCTGGCCGTACAGCTTCATGCGGCCCGTGCGCACCAGCACGATGTCGCCCTCCTGCAGCGTCACCTTCTGGCGTGCCAGCGCGTCCTTGAGGTCCTGGCGCGTGATGCGGTACTGGTCGGGCAGCATCTCCAGGCCCTTGGCGGCCGCCACGTCGATCAGCACGCCGCGCGCCACCAGCGGCGGGAATTTCTCTATGCCCGTGCGCTGCCAGCCCCGGTCGCCCAGGTGCTGGTCTGCGCTGAAGCCGTTCCAGATCCTGCCGCGGATGCCGAAGTGGTTGAGCGCATCGATGTGCGTGCCCGTGTGGCTGTACATGGAAAACGCCGTGCCCGTGTAGCTGCGCGTGGCGTTCATGTCCTTGCCCACGTTCATCGGGTCGTCCACCACGGTGCCGCGCGGCGTGTGCGTCATCCAGAACTGGTAGTGCGGATCGCCCGCGTCCTGCCAGCTGGGCATGCCCACGTAGTACTCGGTGGCCAGGTCATAGACCTGCCCGCCCGTGATGCGCTGCAGGATGGCCGCGCGCGAGGCCGGCGTGATCAGGTTCAGGCGGCCGATCTCGTCGGCCGGCCCCCAGGGGCTGGTGCCCACGTCCTGGCGTGCGCCGGCCGGGGGCTCGTGGCCGCCATGGGCCTGGGCCGCGGTGCCCGCGAAGGCGGCGGCCAGGGCGATCACGAGAGAGGGCAGCGCCATGCGGCGAGCGAAGCGTTGGAGAGTCATGCAAGAGTCCTTGGTCTGCTGAAAGAGGGCGCGCATGCCGCGCGCAAGGGAAGGCGGAAAACGCCGATGAAAAAAAGCAAAGACGGGGGCGCTCAGGCCGCCAGGAAGTGCAGCCGTTCGCGCAGCGCAGCCAGCGACTGGGTCTGCAGCGGCGGCAGGCCCGGCGCGATCAGCGTGGGAATGGAGCGCAGGCCCATGCGCTGCGCCAGAGCGCGGTCCTGGCGCACCTGCTCCAGCGCCTGGGCGCCTTCCATGCAGCCCGCGAAGGCATTGCGCTCGAAGCCCGTGCGCGTGGCGATGTCCAGCAGCACTTCGGCGTCGCCGATGTTGCGGTGCTCGCTCATGTGGGCGTGCTGGATGGCGTCGAACAGATCCCAGTGCGCGTCATCGCCGCCCAGGATCTGGGCCGCCTGGCAGGCCAGTGCGCCGGCCATGCCGCTGGGGTACTCGAAGGCCTCGCGGCGCATGCCCTCGATGTCGATGCGGTCCTCGTCGTCATGCTGCGCGCAGGCCTGCCAGTGCTCCAGGATGACCTGCTTGGCGCGCTCCATGGAGCCGAAGGCCGCCACCATCTCGGCGCGCGAGGCCTGCAGCACGAAGCTGCGGTGGCGCACGCGCAGGCCCAGCTCGCGCGCCACCTGGCGCAGGCGTGGCGACATCACGTAGCACCAGCCGCAGACCACGTCATGGAAGAAGTCGATGGCGGGGGCGACCGCGGGCGCCGCTGCGGGCGCCGCCTGCAGGGCCTGCGGCGGCGAGGCGGCCGCCGCATCCTGCGCGGGCAGGGCGCAGGAAAAATCATTGCATTGCGTCATGCTTGTGTCCTTCATGGCTGTGATGGACGGCAAGCGTAGGCCGCAGGCCCGGCGCGAAAAAGGGGCGCGCGCTTGAGGAACTCTTAACGCGGCGTCAACAATCCTCGCCCATGGCGGCGGGCAGCTCCTCGGCCAGGAAGTCCACGAAGGCGCGCACCTTGGGCAGCAGGTGGCGCTGCGTGGGATAGACCGCGTAGACATGGCGGGCCTGCGCGGCCTGGTCCGCAAGGTCCAGTGCGACCAGCTGGCCTGCCGCAATCGCCGGCCGCGCCAGGAACGAGGGCAGGGCGCCAATGCCCAGGCCCGCCACCAGCAGGTCGCGCAGCATCAGGCTGTTGTTGACGTTGGCGCGCGCCTCGGACGGCGCCTGGGGGCTCTCGCCCGCTTCGCGGGGCGCATGCGCCAGGCTGTAGTTCAGCAGCGCATGGCCGCGCAGCCCGGCGGCACTGGCCGGGCGGCCATGCGCCTGCAGATAGGACGGGGCCGCGCACAGCATCTGCGACAGCGAGGCCAGGCGCCGCGCGATCAGCGAGGAGTCCGCCAGCTCCGCGCTCAGGCGGATGGACACATCGAAGCCCTGGCCCACCGCATCCACCAGCCGGTCTTCCATGGACAGGTCGATCTGCAGCTGCGGATGGCGCTGCATGAAGCGCGCCAGCAGCGGCGACAGAGTGCTCAGCGCAAACGACAGCGGCGCATTCACGCGCAGCCGGCCGGCCACCTGCTGCGACTGCGCGCGCACCGACTGCTCCAGCGCATCGAATTCATCGAGCAGGCGGCAGCACTCGGCGTAGTAGGCCTGGCCCGTGTCGGTCAGGCTCATGCGGCGCGTGGTGCGCTGCAGCAGCACGGCGCCCAGATGGGCTTCGAGCGCGCGCAGCTGCTTGCTCAGCGCGGCCGAGGACAGGTCCAGCGCGTCGGCCGCCTTGGCGATGGAGCCCAGTTCTACGATGCGCCGGAAGGCGCGCAAGGGGGTCAGCGTATCCATGGGGAAAAAGCAAAGAGTGGCGCGCAGCGTAGCAGGCCGCTCGGGTTTGCCGGTGCATGCCTGCGGGGGCAGGGGCGACAATCGCCAGGTACGGCGCGCCCGCCGCGCCTCTTTGTCTTCACCGAATCTGTTCAATCCCATGCCCCAGACCACTCCCGCCTGCCCCCAGTGCGGCCTTGAAAACACCTATCCCGACGCCGCCAGCTACATCTGCCCCGACTGCGCCTTCGAATGGCCCATGCAGGCCGAAGAAGAGTCCGGCGAAGCCGCCGCTGGTGACGGCATCGTGCGCGACGCCAACGGCAATGCGCTGGCCGACGGCGATGCCGTGATCCTGGTGAAGGACCTCAAGGTCAAGGGCTCGTCCACCGTGCTCAAGAAGGGCAGCAAGATCAAGGGCATCCGCCTGGTCGATGGCGCCGACGGCCACAACGTGGATTGCAAGACCGAACTGGGCTCCATGCTGCTCAAGTCGGAGTTCCTCAAGAAGGCCTGAGCATGCTGGCGCTGTCGCTTGCGGTATCGGCGGTCCTCGGGCTGCTGGCGCTGTGGGTGTTTGCGCCCTTGTTCATTGCGCTGACCGCTGGCGCGGTGGTGGCCCTGCTGCTGCTGGCACTGGCCGGCCGTACGGGTCTCACGGGTCTCACGGGCCGCACCGCGCGCACCCTGCCCGTGGCGGGCTGGTGGGCCGTTGCGCTGTGCGCCGGCGCGGCCTGCGTGGCCATGCTGGTGCTGCTGCCCGACCGGCTCGATGGCGCGCCCTTCCTCGCCTTCGGCATGGGCCTGCTGGCGGCCACCTGCGCGGGGGCGCTGGTCTGGTTGACGGGCTGGCTGATCGCCGGGCGGCAGCCTGTGCCGGTGTCATGGTGGACCGGATCGGCCCTGGCCGGCCTGGGCGCCTTCCTCGCCCTGCTGCTGGGCGGCCCCGACACGGCGGGCTGGATGGCCTGGCGCGACCAGCTGCGCGGCTACGAGGCCGTGCCGCTGCGCATCACGCTGGCCGAAGCGCCCACGGCGCAGCGCGAGCAGGCCCTGGCCGAACTGCTGCAGCCCTTGCTGGAGCAGGGCAGCCGTGCCGTCCGCCATCGCCAGTCCACGCGCTTCGGCAACTCGGTAGAGCACGCCGTGGTGCCTGCCCGCTTTCGCTTCGATGGCAGGCTGCTGGAGATCATGCTGGCCGAGAAGCCGCCCGCGCCCCTGCTCAGCGCCCATGTCGCTTTGCTGGAGCAGTTCGCCGCCAGCGGCCCGGCCCAGGCGGGCCAGGCACCGTCCTGGCTGATGCTGGCCAGCGCCCAATGCCTGCCGCCGCCACGCCTGCGCGAGCTGTCGCGCCTGCTGGGCCAGGGCAGCGAGTTGCTGGCCCGCGCGCGGCGCTGCACGCAGCAGCGCTCGGCGCAATTGCAGCGCCTGTGGCCGCTGCTGGCCGGCAGCGTCGAGCGCGTGGAGGTGGGCGAGGCGCGGCGCTTTCATCCGTGGCTCGGCCTGCAGCGCTGGAAGGCTGTGGCACTTCCCGACAATCCGGAGCCCTAGGCGGGCTCCACATCCTTCCACTGGCCGGGCTCCAGGCCGTCCAGCGTGTAGGGCCCGATGGCCGCGCGCACCAGCCGCAGCGTGGGGTGGCCAATGGCCGCCGTCATGCGGCGCACCTGGCGGTTGCGGCCTTCGCGGATGACCAGCTCGATCCAGCAGTCGGGAATGTTCTGGCGCACGCGGATGGGCGGGTCGCGCTGCCACAGCACGGGCGGCGGCTCCAGCCGGCGCGCCTGCGCTGGCAGCGTCATGCCGTCGTTGAGCTGCACGCCCTGGCGCAGGGCCTGCAGCGCGGCCTCGTCGGGCAGGCCCTCGACCTGTACCCAGTAGGTCTTCTCCATCTTGAAGCGCGGATCGGCGATGCGCGCCTGCAGCGGCCCGTCATTGGTCAGCAGCAGCAGTCCTTCGCTGTCGGCGTCGAGCCGGCCTGCCGCATGCACGCCCGGCACGTCGATGTACTCCTTGAGGCCACGCCAGCGGCCCTCGGGGGTGAACTGGCTGAGTACGCCGTAGGGCTTGTTGAAGCACAGCAGGCGTGAGGGGCCGGTGTCGGGCCGGTCGGCGAAGGCGGTCTGCAGGCGCCGGGATGGGCCCGCAAAGGAGCGCGAGGGAGGGCGTTTTCTGGGTTGCATGGACTCAGCGATTGTCGTCGGGATAGACCGCACGCACGCACTCCAGCCAGGCCCTCGCCGCGCGTGACAGATAGCCGCTGCGCCACAGCTGCACCACGTCCCAGTGCAGTTCAGGCCCCACCAGCGGGCGGCTGGACACGCGCCGGGGGTCGAACCGCGCGATCACGTGCTCGAACATCACGGCCACGCCCACGCCTTCTGCCACCAGGTCGCCGATGAAGTCCCAGTAGCGCGTCTGCAGCCGCACCTGTGGGCTGAAGCCTGCCGCCGCGCAATGCTCCAGCACGGCCTGGTGCAGGGCGAAGTCCGAGGTATAGAACACAAAGGGCCGCCGGGCCAGCTCGCTCCAGTGCACGGGTGCGTCCGGGTCGGGCACCTCGTGCGCGGCAAAGGCCACGCGTGTCTTCTGGTGGGCGATGGTGCAGTACTCCAGGCCCTCGCCGGCCAGGTCACCACCCGCCTCGCCCGCGCCG
The DNA here is from genome assembly GCF_001571325.1 of Delftia tsuruhatensis NBRC 16741. Classification (GTDB taxonomy): domain Bacteria; phylum Pseudomonadota; class Gammaproteobacteria; order Burkholderiales; family Burkholderiaceae_C; genus Comamonas; species Comamonas tsuruhatensis. The sequence goes on along the minus strand of NZ_BCTO01000014.1, from coordinate 46,275 downwards.
TGCAGGCCCAGCGCCATGTCCAGCTTGCCGTCCAGCAGCAGCTGGCGCTGGGCGCGTGCGCCCTGCTCCTGCACATGCAGTTCCACGCCCGGATGCAGTTGCTGAAAGCGCGCGATCACGGGCGCCATGTAGTGCCCGGCCGTGGGCATGATGCCCACGCTCAGGCTGCCGCGCGCAATGCCGTCCACCTCGGCCACCTCCTGCAGCAGCTGGCGTGACTGCTCCAGCACCTGCAGGCCGCGCGCATGGACCACCTGGCCTGCGTCGGTCAGTTGCACACCGCGCCCCTCGCGCAGCAGCAGCGGGCCGCCCAGCTCCTCCTCCAGCGCCCGCACCATCTTGCTGATGGTGGGCTGGGTCACATGCAGCGCCTCGGCCGCACGCGTGAAGCTGTTGCAGCGCACCACCTCGACAAAGTAGCGCAGCGCGCGCAGGTCCATGAGGATTCCTTTTGTGCATGGGAAAAATGGAGATTATTCATTTTACGAATCTGAGTGCAAACCCTAGGATTGCCTCATGTCAAAGATTTCCGCCATGCCCGTCCTGCGGCCGCAGGTGTTTCAGGGCCTGCTGCACCGCTGCTGGCCGCTGCTGCGCGGCGTGCTGCAGGTGGGGCTGCTCAGTGCGCTGTGGGTGGCCATGGAGGCCGTGCGCGCCCATTTCGGCTGGGGCATGCCGGCCGGGCTGATCGGCTTCGCGCTGCTGGCCACGGGCCTGTTCAGCGGGCTGGTCAAGGCGCGCTGGCTGCAGGGCGGCACCAACTGGCTGCTGGCCGAGATGCTGCTGTTCTTCGTGCCCGCCATGCTGGTCGTCACCGAATACACCGACCTGATTCAGCACCAGGGCCTGCGCATCCTGGGCGTCATCGTGGCCAGCACGGCCTGCGTGATGGCCGCCACGGCGCTGGCCGTGGACCGCGTCTACCGGCTGGAGCTGTGGCTGGCCCGGCGCCGCTCCACGCGCGCCGGGCTGCACAGGGAGCAGGAATGAACGCCATGTCCGACCAGACGATAGGCCTGCTGTCGCTGCTGGCCACGCTGGCCTGCTATGCGGCCAACAAGCGCGTGTACCGCCGCCATCCGCATCCGCTGCTCATGCCCATCGTCGCCACGCCCATGGTGCTGATCGCGCTGGCGCTGCTGACCCATGTGCGCTACCCGCAGTACATCGCCCAGACTCACTGGCTGGTCTGGCTGCTGGGCCCCACCACGGTGGCCTTTGCGCTGCCCCTGCACGAAAACCGCCACCTGCTGCGCAAGCACTGGATGTCGATCGCCACCGGCGTGCTCGTGGCCAGTGGCGTGTCCATTGCCACCACCATCTGGTTCGCACAGGCCTTCGGACTGCCCGTGGACCTGCAAAAGGGCCTGGCCGTGCGCTCGGTGACCACCCCCTTCGCCATCGAGGCCGAGCGCGTGCTGGGCGGGCCCACCGACCTGGCCGCGCTGTTCGTGCTTCTCACGGGCGTCAGCGGCATGCTCATGGGCGAGACCATCCTGCGGCTGCTGCCGCACGTGCGCAGCAAGCTGGCTGCGGGCGCCATTCTGGGTGGTGCCGCGCATGGCAGCGGGGTGGCGAAGGCGCGGCAGTTCGGGGATGTGCAGGCGGTGGTTGCTTCGTTGGTGATGATGATTGCGGGGGCGTTGAATGTGGTGGTGGCGCCTTGGGTGAGGGTGCTGTTTTTCTGAAGTGATTTGCTGAAGTGATGCGGGAGCTGCCATCCTTGGCCGGGGTTTGATGGCTGGGGCTTTTGGGGGCCTGGCTGTCTTTGGGTTTGGGGCGGGATGGGGCTACCCGTGAGGGCGTCCGCATGCCTTGCACATGGTCTTGACTCCCGCCCACCTTGTTTGCTTTTGGCTTAGGTGCATTTTTTGCCCCTGCCGGGTGGTTGTTTTTCGAGGCCGGGTTTCGGCCCGGCGGCCGACTCACTTTCTTGTCTCGCTACAAGAAAGTGAGCAAAGAAAAGCGCCCGGATGTCCGCGACCCCTTCGCTTCGCTGCGGGGCAACCTGCGCCGTGGCGGTTGCGGGGTTCGCCGTGAAACTCACTTCGCTCTGCGAGCTACGTTCAAACAATCACGGCGAGTCAGGTGACGAAGCAGTCCTGTCCTTCGGCAGGACTGCAACCCCGCAACCGCCACGGCGCAGGCGCTGACATACGGGGGGGGCCGGGCCTTCGCTGCGCTCGGCCTGGGGCTTCGGGGCGCTTGCGTTCCTGAATGCCTCTATCATTGCGGCGGCCCCCTGTTCAGGGGCTGGTGCGTAAGAACACCTTTAGAGTAAGCGGCGCTGCCTCCCCGTTAGCGAGGCCTTGTCACGTCTGATCACTCGGAAAGAGTGGGCATAGCGCCCGCTCGTCCATGCGGTTTTGGGCGGGATGGGGCTACCCGCAAGGGCGTCCGCACGGCTTGCTCTGTGTTCTTAACATCCCGTCCACCTGTCTGTGCGTAAGAACACGGGTCGGTGGGTTCGATCTCAGCAAGGAGCACGAAACCATGTACGCCGTTTTTCTCTCGGCCTTCTCCATCCAGTGTGCGCGCAGTCCAGGCGTGCCTGCCGTGAGAGAGGTCGCGCCATGAATACCGCTTCCACAACCCTGACCCAGCCCACGCCGCAGCAGTTGAGCCATGCCGTGACCGAAATCGGCCGGCTGACGCTGCAGGGCAGCAGCGAGGTGTACTCGCTGGGCCAGCTGGCGCTGGCTTGGCTGGAGCGGCCCGAGGGCTACCGCAATCTGGAGGTGGTGGCCAATGCGCTGCAGGCCATTTGCGGGGCTGCGCAGCGGATGGAGGAACTGGTGGAGGACGAGGTCAACCACGTGCATTGCCTGCAGGAAGACCCGGCGTATCTGCGGCGAATGGCGGCTGCTGCGGTGGCGTTCCAGCGCTGATTCGCTGGTCCGCTTGCCAGGGCGCCCCGGGCTGTTGACTCCCGGAATCCGCCCAATGAAAAAGCACCTCGAAAGGTGCTTTTTTCTCGTCAGCCGGATGCTGTTCAGGCCAGCGTGTAGGCGGTCTTCACCGTCGTATAGAACTCCTGCGCATAGCGGCCCTGTTCGCGCGGGCCGTAGCTGCTGCCCTTGCGGCCGCCGAAGGGCACGTGGTAGTCCACGCCGGCCGTGGGCAGGTTGACCATGACCATGCCGGCCTGGCTGTGGCGCTTGAAGTGGGTGGCGTGCTTGAGGCTGGTGGTGGCAATGCCTGCGGCCAGGCCGAAGGGCGTGCCGTTGGCCACGGCCAGGGCTTCCTCGTAGTCCTTGACGCGGATGACGCTGGCCACGGGGCCGAAGACTTCCTCGCGGTTGATGCGCATGGCGGCCTGGGTGTCCACGAACAGGGTGGGCGCCATGTAGTAGCCCTTGTTGCCGCTGCCGGTGTGGCAGGCGGCGGCTGCGCCGCCCGCAGCCAGCACGGCGCCTTCGGCCTTGGCGATTTCCACGTAGCTCAGGTCCTGCTCCAGCTGGGCCTGGCTGACCACGGGGCCCATGTCGGTGCCTGCGGCGCGGGCGTCGCCCACCTTGATCCTGGCCATGCGGGCCTGCAGGGCCTCGATGAAGGCGGGGTAGATCCTGTCGGTGACGATGAGGCGGCTCGATGCCGTGCAGCGCTGGCCGGTGGAGTAGAAGCCGCTTTGCGCGGACAGCTCCACGGCCTGGGTGAGGTCGGCGTCGTCCAGCACGATCTGCGGGTTCTTGCCGCCCATCTCCAGCTGCACCTTCTTGCCGCTTTCCACGCAGGCGCGGGCAATGCCGCGGCCCACGCCGACGGAGCCGGTGAAGCTGATGGCGGCCACGTCGCTATGGCGCACCAGGGCATCACCGATGACACGGCCCGGGCCCATGACGAGGTTGAAGACACCGGCCGGAATGCCCGAGCGGTGAATGATGTCGGCCAGCGCCCAGGCGCTGCCGGGCACGAGGTCGGCAGGCTTCAGAACTACGCAGTTGCCGAAGGCCAGGGCCGGGGCGATCTTCCAGGCGGGAATGGCGATGGGGAAGTTCCACGGCGTGATCAGGCCCACCACGCCGACGGGCTCGCGCGTGATTTCCACGCCGATGCCGGGGCGCACGGAGGGCAGGGTCTCGCCGGCCAGGCGCAGGCATTCACCCGCGAAGAACTTGAAGATCTGGCCTGCGCGGCCGACTTCGCCAATGGCTTCGGGGCGGGTCTTGCCTTCCTCGCGCGCCAGCAGGTCGCCCAGCTCTTCCTTGCGGGCCAGGATTTCGTTGCCGATCCTGTCCAGGGCGTCGTGGCGGGCCTGGATGCCCGAGGTGCTCCAGGCGGGAAAGGCCGCGGCCGCCGCGGCGATGGCGGCTTCCACATCGGCGGCATTGCCCTGGGCGTACTCGCCGATCACATCGGACAGGTCGCTGGGGTTGGTGTTGGCGCTGTAGCCGTCGGCGGCCTTCCATTGGCCGTTGATTAGGTTGTCGTAGCGGGACATGAGGTGCTCCGGGAAAGGGGTAACGGAAGGAAGGGGTCAGCGGACCATGCAGGGGCGCTTGTTGTCGAAGGTCCAGCCGGGAATCAGGTACTGCATGGCCATGGCGTCATTGCGCGCGCCCAGGCCTTGCTCCAGGTACAGGGCGTTGGCGCGCTGCAGCGCGGCGCGGTCCACGGTGACGCCCAGGCCCGGGGTCTTGGGCACCTCGACGAAGCCGCCCTTGATCTGCAGCGGGTTCTGGGTGAGGTACTGGCCGTCCTGCCAGATCCAGTGCGTGTCGATGGCCGTGACCTTGCCGGGCACGGCGGCGGCCACATGGGTGAACATGGCCAGCGAGATGTCGAAGTGGTTGTTGGAGTGCGAGCCCCAGGTCAGGCCCCAGTCGCGGCAGGTCTGGCCCACGCGCACGGAGCCGGCCATGGTCCAGAAATGCGGGTCGGCCAGCGGGATGTCCACGGACTGCAGCGACAGCGCATGCACCATCTGGCGCCAGTCGGTGGCGATCATGTTGGTGGCCGTGGGCAGGCCGGTGGCGCGGCGGAATTCGGCCATGACTTCGCGGCCCGAGAAGCCGTTCTCGGCGCCGCAGGGGTCTTCGGCATAGGCGAGCACGCCGTGCATGTCGCGCATGAGGCGGATGGCGTCCTTGAGCAGCCAGCCGCCGTTGGGGTCCAGCGTGACGCGCGCCTGCGGGAAGCGCCTGGCCAGCGCGGTGACGGCCTCCACTTCCTGCTCGCCGGCCAGCACGCCGCCCTTGAGCTTGAAGTCGTTGAAGCCGTAGCGCGCGTGCGCCGCCTCGGCCTGGCGCACGATGGCGGCCGGGTCCATGGCGGTCATGTGGCGCACCTGCGTCCAGTCGTCGCTGCCGCTTTGGTCTTCGCCGGGCTGGACGTAGGGCAGGTCGGTCCTGTCGGTGGGGCCGGTGAAGAACAGGTAGCCCAGCATCTCCACGCGGTCGCGCTGCTGGCCTTCGCCCAGCAGGGCCGCCACGGGCACGCCCAGGTGCTGGCCCAGCAGGTCCAGCAGGGCCGACTCCACGGCGGTGACGGCATGCACGGCAATGCGCAGATCGAAGGTCTGCAGGCCGCGCCCGCCCGTGTCGCGGCCGGCCAGGGCCTGCTGCAGGTTCTGCAGCAGCTTCAGGTGGTTGCCCACGGACTGGCCGATGAGCAGGGCCTTGCTGTCCTCCAGCGCCTGGCGTATGCCTTCGCCGCCAGGCACCTCGCCCACACCGGTGTGGCCCGCGCTGTCGTGGATGAGCACGATGTTGCGCGTGAAGTAGGGCGCATGCGCGCCGCTGAGGTTCATGAGCATGCCGTCGCGGCCGGCGACGGGAATGACTTCGATCTCGGTGATGGTCGGGGTGGAGGACATGGCGTGCTCTTGGATCGTTGGATCGGTCTCTGGGAAAAAAAGGGCTATGCGGTGGCGGCGGTGGCCGGCTGCTGCGCGGCCGACCAGGGCACCTCGGCCTCGGGCCGGCCCGTGGCGATGAATTGCGCCAGGTTGCGCAGCACGAGGTCGGCCATGGCGCGGCGGGTTTCATGCGTGCCGCTGGCGATGTGGGGCGCAAGCACCACGTTGTCCTGCGACAGCAGCTCGGCATGGGGGCGTGGCTCGTCCTCGAACACATCCAGGCCCGCGCCTGCGATGCGGCCCTGCTGCAGGGCCTGGACCAGTGCGGCCTCGTCGACCACGCTGCCGCGCGCCACGTTGATCAGAAAGCCCTGCGGGCCCAGAGCGTCCAGCACCTCGGCGTTGACCAGGTGCTGCGTGCCGTCGCCGCCTGCGGCCGTGATGACGAGGAAGTCGGCCCAGCGCGCCAGCTCCAGCAGCGAGGGCTGGTAGAGGTGGGGCGATCCCTCGACCGGGCGGCGGTTGTGATAGGCCACCTCCATGTCGAAGCCGGCCGCGCGGCGCGCCACGGTGGAGCCGATGCGGCCCATGCCGAAGATGCCCAGGCGCTTGCCGCTGGCACGCGTGCGGATGCCGAAGCGGCCCTGGCTCCAGTCGCCCCGGCGCACGAAGCGGTCGGACTCGCTCAGGCCACGCGCGGCGTCCAGCAGCAGGGCGAAGGCCATGTCGGCCACGCAGTCGTCCAGCACGCCGGGCGTGTAGCCCACGCGGACGCCCTGGCGCAGCAGGGACTCGCGGTCCAGCGCGTCAAAGCCCACGCCGAAACTGCTCACGAAGCGCAGCCTGGGCAGGGCCTGCACCACGCTCGCGGGTACGCCCATGGCGGCCGAGGTGACCAGGTATTCGAACTGCGCGCCGTGCTCGGCGAGAAAGCGCTCGCGGTCGGGCTGCTCGGACAGCAGCGTCACCTCATAGGCCTGGGCCAGCTCGGCATCGAGCTGGGGCAGCGGCATCTTGCCGAACTGGAGAACGCGTGGACGGGAGGTCGCCATGCCTTGGAATCCTTGGAACTTGCAGGGGCTGCAAGCCCCGGTGAAAAGGGCCTGCGGTGCGCAGGCCAGCGGGCAAAGGCCGGCGGGCAAAGGCCCCGGGGCCGGCCCGTTGTTTCCAGCTCAATCAGCGGTGATCTTTCTTGTCTGGATGAGCTGCCTCCAGCGCTCCGATTCCTGGGCCTGGTAGCGCGTGAATTCCTCGGGCGTGTTGCCCACGATCTCCAGGCCCTGCTCCACGAAGCGCTTGCGGATGTCGGGCTGCTGCACGGAGGCGATGGCGGCCTTGGCCAGCTTGGCCTTCACATCGGCGGGCAGGCCCTTGGGTGCGGCCAGTCCTTGCCAGGAATAGACCTCGGCGCCCTTGACGCCGGCCTCGGCCAGCGTGGGCACATCGGGCAGCACGGGCGAGCGCTGGCTGCCGGTCACGGCGATCGCATGCAGCTTGCCGCTGCGCAGATGGGGCAGCACGGCGTTGACGTTCTGGAACGAGAAGTCCACCTGGCCGCCGATCAGGTCGGTGATGGCCGGGGCGCCGCCCTTGTAGGGAACGTGCATGCCTTCGGTGCCGCTTTGCTGCCAGAACAGCTCGGCCGACAGATGGTCCGAGGAGCCGTTGCCCGAGCTCGCGAAACTGATCTTGCCGGGGTTGGCCTTGAGCGCGGCGATGACCTCGGCCACGGTGCGGGCCTTCTGCGCGGGGCTGGCCACGAGCACGTTGGGCGCCTGCACGGGGATGGTGATGTAGTCGAAGTCCTTGCCTGCGTCATAGGGCACGTTCTTGACCAGGTGCGGCGTGACCACGAAGGGGCCCAGCGAGGCCACCAGCAGGGTGTAGCCATCGGCCGGTGCGCGCTTGACGGCGCCCGCGCCGATGGTGCCCGTGGCGCCGGGGCGGTTTTCCACCACGAAGGGCTTGCCCAGCTGCTCGCCCATGCTCAGGGCCATGGCGCGGGCCACGGTGTCGGTGGAGCCGCCAGCCGGGAAGGGCACGATGATGTTGACGGCCTTGTCCGGAAAGCTGCCGGCCGCCTGCGCCGTGAGGGCCAGTGCGGCACCCAGCGCGATCAGAATCTTTTTCATGTTCTTGTCTCCTGGGGGGCGCAAGGGCCGGACTGGCCCCTGCGCCCGGTCTTGTGGCTTATTGGGGGCCGAGCTTGTCGATCAGGGCCTTGAGCTCTTCCAGCTCGGAGGGCTTGAGGTCCGTCAGCGGGGCGCGCACGGGGCCGGCGTCGTGGCCCACCAGCTTGGCGCCGGCCTTGATGATGCTCACGCCGTAGCCTTCGACGCGGTTGCGGATCTTCAGGTAGGGCATGAAGAATTCCTTGAGCAGCTTGTGCTGCGTGGCCATGTCGTCGGTGCGCACGGCTTCGTAGAACGCCATCGCCGTCCTGGGGATGAAGTTGAAGACGGCCGAGGAGTACACCGGCGTGCCCAGGGCCTTGTAGGCGGCCGCATAGACCTCGGCCGTGGGCAGGCCGCCCAGGTAGGCGAAGCGGTCGCCCATCGTCATGAAGATGGAGGACATGGTCTCGATGTTGCCCATGCCGTCCTTGAAGCCCACCAGGTTGGGGCAGCGCTCGGCCAGGATGGCCAGCGATTCGGGCGTGAAGCGGGTGCGGTCGCGGTTGTAGACGATGACGCCGAACTTCACGCTCTTGCAGACCTGCTCCACATGGGCGATCAGGCCTTCCTGGCCGGCTTCGGTCAGGTAGTGGGGCAGCAGCAGGACGCCGTGGGCGCCCAGGCGCTCCGCTTCCTGGGCATGGGCAATGGCCGTGCGCGTGGGACCACCGGCGCCCGCGATGATGGGCACCTTGCCGCGGCAGGTGTCCACGGCGGTCTTGATGATCTGGCCGTATTCCTCGCCGTACAGCGAGAAGTACTCGCCCGTGCCGCCAGCCGCGAACAGCGCGCTGGCGCCGTAGGGGGCCAGCCATTCGAGGCGGGCCGCATAGCCCTTGGCATTGAAGTTGCCGTTGCTGTCGAAGTCCGTCACGGGGAAGGACAGCAGGCCGGAACTCATCACGTCTTTGAGGTCTTGGGGGGTCATGGTGCTCTCGGGAACAAGGGTGGGGAAGAAAGAAAAAGGGGTGGAATCAGTCGAGCTTCAAACCGGCTGTCTGAACCACTTTTTGCCAGCGCTGGCGTTCGGTGGCCAGGAAGCGCGCGGTCTCGGCGGGGTTCATGGTCACGACCTCGGCGCCCTGGCCCGTGAGGCGGGCGCGCACCTCGGGCGAGCGGATGGCGGTGATCAGGGCCTCATGCAGGCGCTGGACCACGGCCTCGGGCGTCTTGGCGGGAACGACCACGCCTTGCCAGGTGCCGGTCTCGAAGCCGGGCACGCCCTGCTCGGCGATGGTGGGCACGTTGGCGGCCAGCGGCATGCGCGTGCCCTTGGACAGTCCCAGCAGCTTGAGCTTGCCGCTTTGCACATGGGGATAGGTGGCCAGCATGCCGTTCATCAGCACCTGGGTCTGGCCGGCCACCGTGTCCTGGATGGACTGCACGCCGCCCTTGTAGGGCACGTATTCCCAGCGGGCGCCCGTGGCGCGCGCCAGTTCCACGCCGGCCAGGTGCGGGGCGCTGCCCGTGGCGGTGACGGCAAAGCTCAGGTCTTCCTTCTTGGACAGGGCCACCAGCTCCTGCAGGTTGTTGGCCGGCACCGAGGGGTGGACCACCAGCAGGTGGGGCGAGTAGGCCAGCATGGCGGTGCCGCGCAGGTCCCGGGACAGGTCGAAGGACAGCTTGGTGTAGAGCGAGGGCGAGATGGCCAGCGCACCCAGGTCGCACAGCATCAGCGTGTGGCCGTCGGGCTGGGCCTTGGCCACCATGTCGGCGCCCAGGTTGCCGTTGGCGCCGGGCTTGTTCTCGATGACCACGGGCTGCTTGAGTTCCGCCGACAGCAGCGGGCCGATGGCGCGCGCAATGATGTCCGAGCTGCCGCCCGGCGGGTAGGGCACCACCAGGCGCAGCGGCCGCGTGGGCCAGTTGCTCTGGGCCAGCGCGCCGGCGCCGGTGGCCACGAGGGCGGTGGCGCCAGCGGCGCGCAAGAATTGCTTTCGGCTCAGGGTCATGCTCTTGTCTCCGGGTTTTATGTTGTCAGTTGTCGTACAACTGGAGCGAATTTTCGACCGAGACATGCATGCCGTGATAAAGGGTTTTCCCTTGGTTGTCTGAATTCCTGTGCCGGCGCCATCGGTCCCGCAGGGCGCAGGGCGCAGGGCGGTCCAGGATGCCCAGAAGGCGTCAGAAGACGTCAGGCGGCGCTGGTCTTTTGCGCCAGGCGCAGGCGTTCGCGGCTGTTGGTCAGGTGGATGCGCATGGCCGCGCGGGCCGAGTCGGCGTCCTGGCGCTCGATGGCGGCGAGGATTTCCTCATGCTCGCGGTTGACGCGGCGCAGGTAGTCGGGGTCGCGCTGGGGCTGGTGGATGGAGGCGATGCGCGTGCGCGGAATCAGCTGGGCGCCGAAGTGGCGCAGGATGTCGCCGAAGTAGCGGTTGCCCGTGGCCTCGGCGATCTGGGTGTGGAAGGCCAGGTCATGGGCCACCGTGTCCTCGCCGCGCGCAAAGGCGATCTCGAAGGCCTGCAGCGCCGTGCGTATGCCCTGCAGCTGCTCGGGGCTGCGGCGCAGCGCGGCCAGGCCGGCGCTTTCGGTCTCCAGGCTGATGCGCAGCTCCAGCACGGCCATCACGTCCACGGCGGCCGTCAGCTCGTCGGCATTGAGCATCAGCGTGGATGCGGGCTGGGCGGCGCGCACGAAGGTGCCTATGCCATGGCGCGTCTCCACCAGGCCCGAGGCCTGCAGGCGCGACAGCGCCTCGCGCACCACGGTGCGGCTGACTTCGTAGGTCTGCACCAGCGACGATTCCGTGGGCAGCTTCTCGCCTTCGGCCAGCAGGCCGTTGCGGATCTTGCTCGCGAACTCGTCGAACAGCAGGGCGGCCAGATTGCGGCCGCTGCGACCGGACTTTCCTCGCAGGGGAAGCTCGATCGTTGGGGGTGATGCGGGAAATCCCTTTGCCGAACTTTCCATGGTGCTGATCATAATCGCTCCAAGTTGTACGACAACGTATCACAAGACGTCAATGCTTTCGCAGATTTTTCCGATTTTCCGACCCCGTCCGCAGTCCAGATGAGCACCTCCCAAGCGACCCACGCGATCCGCCACGTCCGCATCACGCCCATTGCCTTCCGTGATCCGCCGCTGCTCAATGCGGCCGGCATCCACGAGCCCTGGGCGCTGCGCTCCATCATCGAGATCGAGACGGCCTCGGGCCTGGTCGGCATCAACGAAAGCTACGGCGACCAGCCCATGCTCGATGCGCTGGCCAAGGCCGCGCCCGCGCTGGTGGGGCTGTCGCCCTGGGCGCTCAACGAGATGGAGGCCCGCGTCGCGGCCCTGGTGGCGCCGCCTGCGCTGACGGCGTCGGAGTTCCTGGGCCAGCAGGTGTCGCTGGCGCCGGGCACGCATGTGTCCAAGACCGTGGCCAAGGTGGTCAGCGCCTTCGAGGTCGCCATGCTGGACCTGCAGGGCCAGATGGCCGGGGCGCCCATCGTGGACCTGCTGGGCGGGGCGGCGCGCGACAGCGTGCCGTTCTCGGCCTACCTGTTCTACAAGTACGCCGAGCACATCGACAGGCCCTATGGGCCAGATTCTTCGCCCGACGCCTGGGGCGAGGCCCTGGCGCCGCAGCAGCTGGTGGAGCAGGCGCGGCGCATGATTGCGCAGTACGGCTTCCAGAGCATCAAGCTCAAGGCCGGCGCGCTGCCGCCCGGGCAGGAGGCGGCCGGCATCCTGGCGCTGGCCGATGCCTTTCCGGGCACGCCGCTGCGCATCGATCCCAATGGCAACTGGACGGTGGAGACCAGCCTGAAGATCGTGCAGCAGCTGCAGGGCGTGCTCGAGTACTACGAGGACCCGGCGCCGGGCCTGGACGGCATGGCCGCCGTGGCGCGCGAGTGCGATGTGCCGCTGGCCACCAACATGGTGGTGACGGACTTTGCCGAGTTCCGCCGCAACGCCGACATGGGCTGCCCCGTGAAGATCGTGCTCAGCGACCACCATTACTGGGGCGGGCTGCGCGCCACGCAGCGCCTGTCCACGCTGTGCCGCACCTTCGACCTGGGCCTGTCCATGCACAGCAATTCCCACCTGGGCATCAGCCTGGTGGCCATGACGCACCTGTGCGCCAGCGTGCCCCTGCTGACCTATGCCTGCGACACGCACTACCCCTGGCAGGACGAGGAAGTGGTCGAGGGCGGCCGGCTGCAGTTCGAGCAGGGCAGCCTGCGCGTGCCCACGGCGCCCGGCCTGGGTGTGCGGCTGGACCGCGAGGCCCTGGCCCGCCTGCACGACAACTACCTGCACTGCGGCATCCGCAACCGCGACGACCTGGGGCAGATGCGCAAGTACGACCCCGCGTTCACCGGCCACCAGCCGCGCTTCTGAACCCGCTTTCACACGATTCCAACGACACAAACCCGGAGACAAGCACCATGCAACGCCGCACACTCATCCAACATTCCCTCGCCAGCGCCCTGCTGCTGGGCACGGCCCTGGCCGCCATGCCGGCCGCAGCGCAGGGCAACTGGCCCACGGGCAAGCCCATCACCTACCTGGTGCCGTTCCCGCCCGGCGGCAATACCGATACGCTGGCGCGCGTGATCGCCCAGCCGCTGAGCAAGGCCCTGGGCACGCCCGTGGTGATCGAGAACAAGGGCGGCGCGGGCGGCAGCGTGGGCTCGGCCATTGCGGCGCGCGCACCGGCCGATGGCTACACCATCCTGGGCGGCACCATCAGCTCGCACGCCATCAATGTGAGCCTGTACGCCAAGCTGGACTACGACCCGGTCAAGTCCTTCACGCCGGTGGCCATGCTGGGCTCGGGCCCGCTGGTGCTGGTGGTGCCGGCCTCCAGCCCCTACAGGACGCTGGCCGACGTGCTGGCCGCCAGCAAGGCCAAGGCAGCGGCGGGCGGCCTGACCTCGGCCTCGCCGGGCAGCGGCACCTCCAACCACATGGCGCTGGAGCTGCTGGGCTACCAGACGGGCGTGAAGTTCACCCATGTGCCCTACAAGGGCAGCGGCCCGGCCGTGCAGGACGTGATCGGCGGCCAGGTGGACATGATGTTCGACACCGCCCTGGTCGTCGGCCCCCATGTGCAGGCCGGCAAGCTGCGCCCCATCGCCGTGACCAGCTCCAAGCGCCTGGAATCCCTGCCCGATGTGCCCACCATTGCCGAGGCCGGCGAGAAGGGCTTCGACATGGGATCGTGGCAGGCCGTGTTCGCGCCCGCAGGCACGCCGGGCCCCATCGTGGAGCGGCTGCATGCGGAGATCATGAAGATCGTCGCCACGCCCGAGGTGCAGGCGCGCCTGAAGAACTTCGGCATGCTGCCTTCGCAGATGACACCGGCCGAGCTGGGCGAGTTCCAGAAGGCCGAGGTGGTCAAGTGGGGGAAGGTGATCAAGGCTGCTGGAATAAAAGCAGAGTGACCCCCTGAGGCGCTTCGCGCCTTCCCCCTTCTCGCTTCGCGGAGGGGGACAACGCCTTCGCCGCGAGGCGGCTCTTGCTCGGCGTTCCTGAGTTGGGACGTGACGGTTGCGAGGGCCCACTCCGATTGCGACAGGCCCCTAGAAAATTGAGACATTGCCATGAGTACCCCACTTCCTCTTTCCATCCGCATGCATCCGGCCGACAACGTGGCCATCGTGGCCAATGACGGGGGTTTGCCTGCGGGCACGGTGATGCCCGGGGGGCTGGTGCTGGTCGACAAGGTGCCGCAGGCGCACAAGGTGGCGCTGGTGGACATTGCCGAGGGCGGCGAGGTGCGCCGCTACAACGTGGTGATCGGCTATGCGCTGCAGGCCATTGCCGCGGGCAGCTGGGTGCATGAGCGGCTGCTGCGCATGCCGGGGGCGCTGTCTCTTGAGGGGTTGCCGATTGCTACGGTGCAGCCGCCCGCGCTGCCGCCGCTGACGGGCTACACCTTCGAGGGCTACCGCAATGCCGATGGCACGGTGGGCACGCGCAACATCCTGGCCATCACCACCACGGTGCAGTGCGTGGCCGGGGTGCTGGATTTCGCGGTGGGCCGCATCAAGGCCGAGCTGCTGCCGCGCTATCCGAACGTGGACGATGTGGTGGGCCTGGAGCACAGCTATGGCTGCGGCGTGGCCATCGATGCCGTGGGCGCCGAGGTTCCGCAGCGCACGCTGCGCAACATCAGCCACAACCCGAATTTCGGCGGCGAGGTGATGGTGGTGAGCCTGGGCTGCGAGAAGCTGCAGCCCGAGCGGCTGCTGCCGCCGGGGTCCTTCCCCATCGTCGATGAGCGCGAGCCCGCGCTGGACGTGGTCTGCCTGCAGGACGAGGCGCATGTGGGCTTCATGTCCATGGTGGACTCCATCATGGGCCGCGCCAGGGTGCATCTGGAGCGGCTGAACGCGCGCCGGCGCGAGACCGTGCCGGCCAGCGCCCTGGTGGTGGGCGTGCAGTGCGGCGGCAGCGATGCGTTCAGCGGAGTCACGGCCAATCCGGCCGTGGGCTTTTGCACCGATTTGCTGGTACGCGCAGGCGCCACCGTGATGTTCAGCGAGGTGACCGAGGTGCGCGACGGCATCGACCAGCTCACCTCGCGCGCCTCCAGCCCCGAGGTGGCCCAGGCCATGATCGAGGAGATGGCCTGGTACGACGCCTACCTGGACAAGGGCCGCGTGGACCGCAGCGCCAACACCACGCCGGGCAACAAGAAGGGCGGCCTGTCCAACATCGTCGAGAAGGCCATGGGCTCCATCATCAAGAGCGGAACGGCGCCCATCACCGGCGTGCTGTCGCCGGGCCAGCGTCTGGCCGACCGGGGCATCCAAAGCGGCCTGGTCTACGCGGCCACGCCGGCCAGCGACTTCATCTGCGGCACGCTGCAGCTGGCCGCCGGCATGAACCTGCATGTGTTCACCACGGGCCGGGGCACGCCCTACGGCCTGGCCCAGGTGCCCGTGATCAAGGTGGCCACGCGCAGCGACCTGGCGCGGCGCTGGCATGACCTGATGGACGTGAACGCGGGCCGCATCGCCGAGGGCCAGGCCAGCATCGAGGACGTGGGCTGGGAGATGTTCCGCCTGATGCTGGACGTGGCCAGCGGCCGCAGGAAGACCTGGGCCGAGCAGTGGAAGCTGCACAACGCCCTGGTGCTGTTCAATCCAGCGCCCGTGACCTGAGCCGCGCGCACAGGCCCCTGTCGGCACAGGCTGACAGGGCGCCGGTGCGCCGCTGCGCACAATGGGGGCCATGCCCTCAGATACCCCGGAAACTCCCCCCGCCTCGTTCTGGTCCGCACGCCTGGACCGGCTGCTGGAACTGAACCCGCTGCGCGCCATGTGGAACGCCGTGCAGCTGTGGCTGGACGCCGATGGCCTGCGCATGAGCGCCGCCATGTCCTTCTACGGCATCCTGAGCCTGGCCCCGCTGCTGCTGCTGCTGGTCGGCGTGCTGGGCTGGTGGGTGGACCGCAGCTATGTGGAGCACCAGCTCATCGATCAGGTGCAGGACGTGATCGGCGAGCGCGGCGCCCAGGTGGTGCGCGGCGCGCTGGAAAGCGCCCAGCGGCCCGACGAGGGGCGGCTGGCTTCGCTGTTCGGCTTCATCCTGCTGATGTCGGGCGCCACCGGTGTCTTCGTGGAGCTGCAGTCCGCGCTGGAAAGGCTCTGGACCTCCAACGGCGAGCCGCCGCCGCCCAAGGCCGTGTGGTGGCGCATGGCCGCGCTGCGGCTGCGCGGCCTGACCTATGTGCTGGCGCTTGGCTTCTTGCTGCTGGTGTCCATGGCCCTGTCCACGGCCATCCAGCTGATCACCAACTGGGCCGGCACCAAGCTGCAGATGCAGCCGCTGGGGCCGCTGGTCAGCCTGATCAACGAGTGCGTGTCCTTCGGCATCACCGTGCTGCTCTTTGTGGGGCTGATGCGCATAGGCGGCGGCCCCAAGCCCCGGCTGCGCTATCTGATCTTCGGGGCCATCATCGGCGCCCTGCTGTTCACGCTGGGCAAGCAGGCCCTGGCCTGGTACCTGGCCACGGCGGCCGTGGTCTCGGCCTATGGCGCGGCGGGCTCGCTGGTGGTGCTGCTGATGTGGATCTACTTTTCCTCGGCCATCCTGCTGCTGTCGGCCGCCACGGCCAAGGCCTTCAGCGATGCCGGCGTGCGCTTCACCCACCCTATCCGCTGGGCGCCGCCCGCCGAGGCGGCCAGCGCCGGGGACACTCCGGGCGGCAAGGGCTGAGTTCCCGCATTTCGACGAAGATGAACGCCTGCGCCGCGGCCCGCAAAGCCGCGGCGCAGGCGTTTGGGCAATGGAACAATGCAGCAAAGTCCCCTGGCACCAAGGCCGGGGGCCAAGGACAAGATGGACCGATTGCAGACCATGCGGGTATTCCAGACCGTGGCCGACGAGGCCGGGTTTTCGGCGGCGGCGCGGCGCCTGGACATGTCCGTGCCCACGGTCACGCGCCTGGTGGCCGACCTGGAGCAGCACCTGGGCACGCGGCTGCTGCAGCGCACCACGCGAAGCGTGTCGCTGACCGAGGCTGGCGAGGCCTACCTGGAGCGCGTGCGCGGCATCCTGGCCGATGTGGAGGACGCCTTCAGCCTGGCCCAGGCGCACACGCTGGAGCTGTCTGGCGCCGTGCGCGTGCTCACGCCGCCCGTGTTCGCCGAGCATGTGCTGGCACCGCTGGTGGCGGACTTCCACCGCCTGCATCCGCGCATTTGCATCGAGGTCTTCGTGGAGTCGGCCAGCGAGGCGGCCGTGGGCGAATACGACATCACCTTCGTCAATGCCGAGGAGGGCTACGACGGCAACGTGGTGGCCCGGCCCATCGTCACCACCTGCGGCCTGGCCTGCGCCGCGCCCGAGTACCTGGACGCCCATGGCGTGCCTGTCGTGCCCGAGGACCTGGCCGGCCACCAGTGCCTGCTGCGCCGGCGCATCCAGGGCCGCTCCGACATGCTGCGCATGCGCCGGCTCGACGGCAACGCGGGCGAGGTCGAGGTGGCCGTGCGCCCCGTGCTGGTGGCCAACCACACGGGCACGCTGCTGCGCGCCACGCTGGACGGCGCGGGCATCAGCACCCAGCCGCTGGACCTGATCGCGCGCCACCTGCGCTCGGGCCGGCTGCGCCATGTGCTGCCCGAATGGACCACGGGCCGATTCACGCTCTACGCCACCCTGCCCACGCGCAAGTTCATGCCGGCGCGCGTGCGCAGCTTCCTTGACTTCGTGGCCGAGCACACGCAGCGCTCCATGCAGGGCCTGCCCGAGAACCTGCCGGCGCTGTCCATCTAGCGTTCCCCGCTCCTGCCGGCCTGCGCCTGTCATCTAGGTTACTGCCGCAGCGGTTTGCGCCTCGGGGTTTCCCAGGTGAATTCCGCTGTGCGGAATCTTCGGGTTGATGGTGCACGGCACCGCCTCCTAAGCTGGTTCACAGCAAACAAGGAGGCAAGGCAATGCGAGAACAGACCCTGGTCCGGTGGCGGCCACCGGCGGCGGCAGGCGGGAGGCGGTGATGGACGTCTTCCTGCAGCAAGTGCTCAACGGACTGACCCTGGGCGGCATCTATGGCCTCGTGGCCCTGGGCCTGACCCTGGTCTACGGCATCCTGCACGTGCCCAACTTCGCGCACGGGGGCTTCTACATGATCGGCGCCTTCGTGGCCTTCCAGGCCATGGTGGCCTGGAGCTGGGGCTACTGGGCGGCCATGCTGGTGGCGGCGGTGGCGGTGGCGGTGCTGGGCATCGTCAGCGAGCGGCTGATCTTCCATCCGCTGCGCAAGGCCTCGCCCCTGCATCCCAAGATCGCCTCCATCGGGCTGCTGCTGTTTCTGGAAGCGGGCGCCCAGGCGCTGTGGGGCGCGGACTTCCAGCGCATGCCCACGCCCTATACCTCCATCGTGGAGATGGGCGGCATCACGGCGCCTGCGCAGCGCCTGCTGATCATAGTCGCGGCCTTTGCGCTGATGGTGGCGCTGCACCTGTTCCTGACGCGCACCACCACGGGCTCGACCATCATCGCCATGGCCCAGAACCGCGAGGGCGCATCGATGGTGGGCATCGATGCCAACCGCGTATCCATGCTGACCTTTGCCATCTCAGGCGTGCTCGCGGCCGTGGCGGCCACGCTGTATGCGCCCATCAACCTGGTCTATCCGGCCATGGGCCACCTGGTCATCACCAAGGCCTTCGTGATCATCATCCTGGGCGGCATGGGCAGCATCCCGGGCGCCGTGCTGGGCGGGCTGATCATCGGCTTCGCCGAGAGCTTCGGCGCCTACTACATCTCCACCGACTACAAGGACATCATCGCCTTCGTGCTGCTGGTGGTGATCCTGTCGCTGCGCCCTCAGGGCCTGTTCGCCAAGAGGAGTCATTGAATGAACGGATTCATCGACTCCCGCGTTGCCTGGGGCCTGCTGCTGGCCGCCGGCATCGCCTTTCCCTGGCTGGCGGGCAACGACTACCACCTCACGGTGATGAGCACGGCCTACATCTTCGCCATCGCCACGCTGGGCCTGAACCTGATCACGGGCTACACGGGCCAGCTCAATCTGGCGCATGCGGGCTTCATGGCCGCGGGCGCCTATACCGTGGGCATCCTCACGGTGGACCATGGCTGGCCGTTCTGGGGCGGGCTGGTGATGTCGGGCGTGGTGTGCGCGGTGCTGGGCTACCTGATCGGCATCGTCTCGCTGCGGCTCAAGGGCCACTACTTCTCCATCTTCACGCTGTGCGTGGGCTACATCATGTTCCTCGTCATCGAGAAGTGGGAGGGCCTGACCCACGGCACGGTGGGCATCATGGGCATCCCCGCGCCCGAGGCCCTGGGTGCGCTGAGCTTCGAGTCGCCGCTGGCGCTGTACTACCTGGTGCTGGCCTTCCTCGTGGCCTCGGTCTGGGTGATGCGGCGCATCGTCCGGTCGCTGCTGGGCCGCACCTTCGTGGCCATCCGCAACAGCGACGAGCTGGCCGAGGCGCTCGGCATCAACCTCATGCGCAACAAGGTGCTGGCCTTCATGCTGAGCGTGGTCTACGCGGGCGTGGCGGGCGGCCTGTATGCGGGCTTCGTGCGCTTCATCGGGCCGGACATGGCGGGCGTGCACCACACCTTCGACATGATGATCTTCGCCATGGTCGGCGGCATGGGCACGGTGCTGGGGCCGCTGCTGGGCGCCATCGGCATGCCCTGGATCACGCAGTACCTGCAGTTCCTGCAGGAGTACCGCTTCATCGTCTTCGGCCCCATTCTCGTGATGCTGGTGATCTTCATGCCCTACGGCGTGGTGGGCAGCGTCACCGCCTGGCGCGCGCGCCGCAATGCCAAGGAGGGCAAGCCGCATGCTCAAGATTGACCACCTGACCAAGCGGTTCGGCGGACTGGCCGCCGTGAGCGATGTCAGCACCGTGATCGAGGAAGGCCGCATCAACGCCATCATCGGCCCCAACGGCGCGGGCAAGACCACGTTCTTCAACCTGATCAGCTGCGTGCACAAGCCCACCTCGGGCACCATCACCTTCAATGGCCAGGACGTGACCTCGCTTCGCACCGACCAGGTGGCGAAACTGGGCGTGGCGCGCACCTTCCAGACCACGGCGCTGTTCGACCGCGCCACGGTGCTGGACAACCTCATCGTGGGCCACCGGCTGCGCACGCGCTCAGGGCTATGGGACGTGCTGCGCGGCTCCAGCCGCCTGCGCGAGGAAGAGCGCGTGTGCCGCGAAAAGGCACGCGACGCGCTGGACTTCGTGGGCCTGTCGCATGTGGCCGGCCGCATCGCGGGCGACATCACGCAGGAGGAGCGCAAGCGCGTGGCCTTCGCGCTGGCCCTGGCCACCGACCCCAAGCTGATGCTGCTCGACGAGCCCGCCGGCGGCGTCAACCCCGAGGAGACCGAGGGCCTGGCCGAGCTGATCCGCAAGCTGGTGCGCCACGGCATCACGGTGGCGCTGATCGAGCACAAGATGGGCATGATCATGAGCCTGGCCGACAAGATCCTGGTGCTCAGCTACGGCGAGAAGATCGCCGAGGGCACGCCCGAGGAAATACGCCGCAACCCCGCCGTCATCGATGCCTACCTGGGGAGCGAGCATGCTGAAGTTTGAGAACGTGTCGCTGCGCTACGGCAGCTTCCTGGCGCTGGACGGCGTGAGCCTGCATGCCGACCGGGGCGAGCTGGTGGTGCTGCTGGGCGCCAACGGCGCGGGCAAGAGTTCGCTGTTCCTCACGGCCAGCGGCATCCACAAGGCCGCGGGCGGCTCCATCGTCTGGAACGGGCAGGAGCTGGCCGGGCGCAAGCCTTCGGCCATCGTGCAGTCCGGCGTGGTGCAGTGCCCCGAAGGGCGCAAGCTGTTCCCCCAGATGTCGGTGCTGCGCAACCTGCAGCTGGGCGCCTACGTGCACCGCCGCGACCCCGGTCCCAGCCAGAAGACGCTGCAGGAGGTGATGGAGCTGTTTCCCATCCTGCGCGAGAAGCAGCATGATCCGGCCGGCTCGCTGTCGGGCGGCCAGCAGCAGATGGTGGCCATCGGCCGCGCCATGATGGGCCGGCCCCAGGCCCTGCTGCTGGATGAGCCCTCGCTGGGCCTGGCGCCCCTGGTCATCAAGCAGATGTTCGAGGCCATACAGCGCATCAACGCGGCCGGCACCACCGTGCTGCTGGCCGAGCAGAACGCCTATGCGGCGCTGAAGATCGCGCACCGCGCCTATGTGATGGAAAGCGGCCGCATCGTGCGCGAGGGCAGGCCCGCCGAATTGCTGGCCGACGACTCCATCCGCAAGGCCTACATCGGCGCATGACGCCGCCTCTTGCCTCTACCCAAGCCACCACCACCAACGATCCAAGGAGACAGACATGACAGCATTCGTACCATTGACCCGCCGCAGGGTGGGCACGCTGGCCCTGGCCTGCGCCGCCGTGGCCGCCGCCGGCCCCGCGCTGGCGCAGGAGGTGGTCAAGATCGGCTACTCCGGCCCGCTGTCGGGCGGCGCTGCCCAGTACGGCAAGAACGTGCTCGACGGCATGCAGATGGCCGTCTCCGAGATCAATGCCGCAGCGCCCGAGATCGGTGGCAAGAAGGTCAAGATCGAGATCGTTCCGCTGGACGACAAGTACAACCCGTCCGAGACAGCGATCAACGCCCAGCGCCTGGTGCAGCAGCACAAGACGGCGGCCATCCTGGTGCCGCATTCGGGCGGCATCTTCGCGCTGCAGACCACCAACGAGCGCAGCAACTTCATCGTGCTGGCCTACAGCTCGGTGCCGCAGATCACCAACCGGGGCAACAAGCTGACCCTGCGCATCCCGCCCGAGTTCACCTCGTACATCGACCCGTTCTCCAAGTACGTGATGGGCCGCTTCGGCAAGAAGGTGGCCCTGGTGGGCGCCGACCACGACTACGCCAAGGCCTGGGTCGCTGCCTTCAAGCCCGGCTGGGAAAAGCTGGGCGGCACCGTGGTGGCCGAGAACGCCATGAGCTACAACCGCGCCACCGATTTCTACAGCGGCGTGAGCAAGGCACTGGCCGAAAAGCCCGATGTGCTCTTCGTGGGCGGAGCCTCCGAGCCCACGGCCCTGGTCGTCAAGCAGGCGCGCGAGCTGGGTTTCAAGGGCGGCTTCGTGGTCATGGACCAGGCCAAGCTCGACGAAATGGCCCGCGTGGTCGGCGGCTATGCGCCGCTGGAAGGCGCCATCGGCGTCATGCCCGTCTCCGAGGACACCAAGCCCGAGAACAAGGCCTTCGTCGAACGCTTCGGCAAGGTCTACCCGGGCCGCATCCCGGGCTCGGAGGCGCAGTGGAACTACACGGCCGTGCACGCCACCGTCAAGGCCATGCAGCTGGCCGGCTCTGCCTCGGACACCAAGGCCATCCACGCCAAGCTCGACGAGGCCTACAAATCCCTGCGCCCCGACGTGAACCCCGGCGGCGTCAAGGGCGTGGATGATCGTGGCGGCACGTTGACCACGGAGCGCGGCGCCGCTGTGCGCGACGGCAAGATCGAGGCGGTGATGACGGTGGCGAACAAGTAGAGCGCCGCTCAGTTTTTCGACCGAAAGCGCCTGGTGCCAGCTTGATCTGGCCCAGGCGCTTTCTTGTGGACTCAGTTGTCCGGTACTTGCGTTTGACGTTACTGACGCGACGCGTTATTATTTGCTTCCATGACGATCCAGTCATTCAAGTGCCCCGACACCGAGCAACTGTTCCAGCAGAGGCGGGTGCGTCGGTGGAGCAGCATTGAAGTGGTTGCGCTGCGCAAGCTTCGGATGCTGCATGCCGCTCATGTGCTTCAGGACTTGAGGGTCCCGCCCGGAAACCGGCTGGAGGCGCTACAGGGGGATCGCAAGGGGCAGCACAGCATCCGCATCAATGACCAGTGGCGCGTGTGCTTTGTGTGGACCCATGAAGGCCCGAGTCAGCTGGAGATCGTCGATTACCACTGAAGCGAAAGCGTTGATCCAGGATCTGGCGCAGGAGTGCTGACCATGAACAAACCTTTGAACCTCCCCACGCCAGGCGAAATCCTGGCCACTGAATTTCTGGAGCCCATGGGCCTGACGCAATACCGCCTGGCCCAGGCCATCCATGTCCCGCAGACACGCATCGCGGCCATTGTGAAGAACGGCCGCTCCATCACGGCGGATACGGCGCTGCGCCTGGCGCGCTTCTTTGGCACGTCCGTGGAGTTCTGGATGAATCTGCAAAGCCAGTACGACGCCGATATCGCGCGCGAGGCCATAGGCGACGAACTGGAGTCCATCGAGCCCTTTGCTCTGCAGGCTTGAAGAAGACATGCTGAGTCGCTGCGCAGCGGCTCACGTAAGAAAGGCCCCTGCACCGCGGTACAGGGGCCTTTCTCATTGCAGGGCTGCGTTGTTTACAACAAGCTCGCTCCACCATCCAGCACCAACGCCTGCCCCGTCATGTGCCGCGATGCATCGGACGCCAGGTAGACCACGGCGCCCTTGAGGTCCTCCTCGCCGCCGATGCGTCGCAGCGGGGCACGGGCGATGAGCTGGTCGCCGAGCTTGTCGATGAGGCCGTTGGCCAGCTTGCTGGGGAAAAAGCCCGGGCAGATGGAGTTGACGCGGATGCCGTAGTGGCCCCATTCCGAGGCCAGGGTGCGCGCCAGGTGCACGGCGGCCGCCTTGGAGGTGTTGTAGGCCACGGTGTTCATGCCGGGCGGCGTGCCCTTGAAGGCCGCGACCGAGGCCGTGATGATCACGTTGCCCCGGCCCTTGGGGATCATCACGCGCCTGGCCACTTCGCGGGTGAGGAAGAAGGGTGCGGAGACGTTGAGGTTCATGACCTTGTTCCAGGCCTCGTCCGGGTATTCCTCGGCCTTGGCGCCCCAGGTGGCGCCCGCGTTGTTGACGAGGATGTCGATGTCGCCGCAGCGCGCCAGCACGTCCTCGACCAGGGCGGGGATGGTGTCGAACTTCTGCAGGTCGTTGGTGAAGGTCTCGACCTGGTAGCCCAGGCCCTGCAGGTGGGCCTTGGCTTCGGCCAGCTCGTCGGACTTGCGCGCCGTGATGGCGAGCCGGGCGCCCATCTCGCCCAGCGCCTCGGCCATCTGCAGGCCCAGGCCGCGCGAGCCTCCGGTGATCAGGGCGGTCTTGCCCGTGAGGTCGAACAATGCTTTCACGCTCATGCTGTATGTCTCCTGGCTTGGGTTTCTGGTGGTTGAGCAACACCTGCATGCTAGGGCGCCGGCACCGTGCACGCTGTCGTCTTGGCTACTTTGCCGTGCTGCGCCGTGCTGAGCGGTACCGCGCGGGCACCTGCGGGACAGGCGTTCAGGCCCTGTCGATGTCCTGCTGCAGCCGCCGCACCATGCGCTGCAGCGCGGGCACGCCGTCCTGGCGCAGCGCGTCGGCCGTGACGAAGCGCGAGGGCCCGCCCAGGCTGACGGCCATCAGCGGCAGGCCGCGCCCCGGCGAGAAGGCCAGGGCGATGGCGTTGACCTCGGGCTGCCAGTCGCCGAACGAACGCGACAGCCAGGGCTGGGGCTGGTTGCCTGCCTCCGGCCACAGCGGCAGCTGGGCCTGTGCGGCGGCCCATTGCTCGGGCGCGTGAGACTGCAGATAGTCCAGCGCGCGCTGGCGCTCGGACGCGGGGCTGGCGGCCAGCCAGGCACGGCCCACGGCCGTGGTGGCCAGGGGAATGCGCGAGCCCATGTCCAGGTCGCGGTGCATGAAGCGCGCGCTGGGGCAGTGCTCGATGTAGACCATGTTGTGCCGGTCGCGCGTGGCCAGGGCCACCTCGGCATCGGTGGCGGCCGCCAGCTTGCGCATCAGCGGGCGCGCGATCTGGCGCACGTCCAGGCGCGAGAGCATGGCGCTGCCCAGCGCCAGCGTGGCCGTGCCCAGGCGGTATTTGCCCTCTTCGGGCACATGGATGAGGTAACCCAGCGTGGTCAGCGTGTGCGTCAGGCGCGAGACCGTGGACTTGGGCAGTCCGCAGCGCCTGGCGATGTCCTGGTTGCCCAGCAGCTTCTCGCCGGAGCGAAAGCACGACAGCACGTCCAGCCCGCGCGCCAGTGCGACGATGAAGTTGCGGTCTTCGTCGCCTGGCGGGGCTGAAGGAAAGGAGGAGGGCGGCATGCGCCGATTATCGGCAGCCGCCCCGCCACGGGGTGTCGTGGGCTTTACTTCTCGACGAAGGCGCGCTCGACCACGAAGTCGCCGGGCGTGGTGGTGTTGCCTTCCTTGAAGCCGCGGTGCTCCAGCAGCTCCTTGAGTTCGTTCAGCATGGCGGGGCTGCCGCACAGCATGACGCGGTCGGTCTCGGGGTTGAGCTCGGGCAGGCCGATGTTCTGCGGGAAGGTTCCGGCCGTGATCTGGTTGGAGATGCGGCCCTGGTTGCGGAAGGGCTCGCGCGTCACCGTGGGGTAGTAGATGAGCTTGTCCTTGACGATCTCGCCGAGGAATTCGTGCTCGGGCAGTTCCTTCTCGAACAGCTCCTGGTAGGCCAGCTCGTTGGCATGGCGCACGCCGTGCACCACGACCACCTTCTCGTAGCGCTCGTAGGTCTCGGGGTCGCGCGCCACGGCCAGCCAGGGGGCCAGGCCCGTGCCGGTGCCGATCAGGTACAGGTTCTTGCCGGGCAGCAGGTAGTCGATCAGCAGCGTGCCCGTGGGCTTCTTGCCGACGATGATGGTGTCGCCCACCTTGATGTTCTGCAGGCGCGAGGTCAGCGGGCCGTCGGGCACCTTGATGGACAGGAACTCCAGGTGCTCCTCGTAATTGGGGCTGGCAATGGAGTAGGCGCGCAGCAGGTTCTTGCCGTCGACCTTCAGGCCGATCATCGTGAAATGGCCGTTGGAAAAGCGCAGCGCAGTGTCACGGGTGGTGGTGAAGGAGAAAAGGCGGTCGGTCCAGTGGTGGACGGACAGCACGCGTTCTTCAAGAAAAGCACTCATGTTGGCAATACGGTGAATTCGGGGCGGACAGTGCCCGCCGGGACGTTGCAATGAGAGGTCAGTGCCATTCAGGCACGCGGTGGCGGGAAGCACAGGGGGCAGGCGCGGTGTGCGCGTTGCCGCTGCTTCGTGGCGGCCGGTGACCGGGGCAAGGTCGCTATTGTCCGGTAAATGGCGTCAAAAGGGGCAGGCGCGAACCTTTGTCTTGATACGGATTAGTGATAAGCAAAATGACGCTGGCCGAGTCCATCGGGCCATCGCCTATTGCTTTTCGGGCAGGCCAGCGTCGAGTGTCCAGGGCTGTATGGCCTGTGCCAGCCAGTCCATAAGCACGCGCACGCGGCGTGGCAATTGGCGGCGGTGGGCATAGACCAGGTGCAAGGGCATGGGCGGGGGCGGATGGCGGGGCAGCACCTCGACCAGTTCCCCTGCGTCCAGCAGCGGCTGCACGGCCAGGCGCGGGACCTGGATCAGGCCCAGGCCGGCCTGGCAGGCCGAGAGATAGGCCTCGGCGTTGTTCACGGTGAGCGCGCCCGCCATGGGCAGGCTGAGTGCCTGGCCGTCCTCCTCGTACTCGAAGCCCAGCGGCCGCGCGCCCAGCGTGCGCTGGTAGTGCACCAGCCGGTGACCTCCCAGATCCTGCAGCGTGGCGGGCAGCCCGTGGGCCTGGACATAGCCGGGGCTGGCGCAGGTGGCCAGCGCCACCAGGCCCAGCGGGCGGGCGACCAGCCCGGGCTCGTCCACGGGGCCCAGGCGCAGCACGCAGTCGAAGCCTTCGCGCACCAGGTCCACGCGGCGCTCGGTGCAGCTCAGCTCCAGCTCCAGCGCCGGATGGCTTTGCAGCAGTTGCGGCAGCAAGGGCATGACGACGTGGCGCGCCAGGCCGGTGGTCATGTCCAGCCGCACCTTGCCTTGCAGCGGTGCGTCGCCGGCCTGCTGGAACTGGCCCTGGAACTCGTCCACGTCGGCCAGCAGGTCCTGGCAGCGTTCGTAGCAGGCCTGGCCGTCCTGGGTGAGCTGCACGCGCCGCGTGGTCCGGTGCAGCAGCCGCGTGCCCAGCCGCGCCTCCAGCTGCTGCACGGCCTGGGAGACGCTGGCCTTGGGCAAACCCATGCTGTCGGCCGCACGCGTGAAGCTGGCCATCTCGGCCACGCGGCTGAAGATCTGCATCTGCTTCAGAAGCTTGATTGTTTGCATGATGCGAACAAATAAATCAGAAACAGCCAATTTATCCAAAAATAGACCTTCAATACAGTCGCTGTCATTGCAAACCACCTAACGAGGTCCGCCATGACAGCGTCTCTTTCGAACACTTCTTCCTCTGCCGCCCGCCGCATCGTCCTCGTCACGGGCAGCAGCCGCGGCCTGGGCCGCAATACGGCCGAGCATCTGGCGCGCCAGGGCCTGGACGTGTTGCTGACTTACCGCGAGCGTGCCGACCAGGCCCAGGCCGCCGTGGCCGCCATCGAGGCGCTGGGCGGGCGAGCCGCCGCCCTGCAGCTGAACGTGGCGCGCAGCGCGGGCTTTGCGGACTTTGCGGCCCGCGTGCGCCGGGCCCTGGCCGAGACCTGGCAGGCCGACCGCCTCGATGCGCTGGTGCACAACGCCGGCATCGGCATCAATGCGCCATTCGCCACCACCACCGAGGCGCAGTTCGATGAATTGGTCGCCATCCACCTGAAGGCGCCGTTCTTCCTGAGCCAGCACCTGCTGCCCCTGCTGCGCGACGGCGGCAGCATCATCCACCTGTCCAGCGGGCTCACGCGCTTCACCCAGCCGGGCTATGCGGCCTATGCATCCATGAAGGGCGGGGTGGAGGTGCTGACGCGCTACCTGGCGCGCGAGCTGGGGGCGCGCGGCATTCGCGTCAACACGGTGGCGCCGGGGGCGATTGCCACGGATTTTGGCGGTGGCCGTGTGCGCGACGATGCGCAGGTAGGCGCGGCCCTGGCCAGCCAGACGGCACTGGGCCGCGTGGGCCAGCCCGACGACATCGGCCCCGTGATGGCCGCCCTGCTGCAGCCCGGCATGGGCTGGGTGCAGGGTCAGCGCATCGAGGCCTCGGGCGGCATGTTTCTCTGAAGGCGCCAGGAGGGGCGTCAGCGCAGGCGCTCGCGCGCCACCATGGACAGCAGCACGATGGCGGCGGCTGCGCTGATGTGGCCGAACCAGGCCACCAGCCCCAGCGACCAGGGCTCCACCTGCAGCGCCGCCCACAGCGACAGCGCCAGCAGCACCCAGCCGGCCGCGCGCAGGCGCCGTGTGTGGGCAGATGGAAGTTCCTTGCCGAACAGGTCGCTCTGGTGGCGGTCCATGGCCAGGGCCAGGCAGGCGAAGGCGCCCAGGGCCAGCAGCTGACAGAACAGATGGGCCATGCTCATGCGCTGGTCTCCGCTGCGGCGGCCGCTGCTGTGGCGGCCACTGCCGTGGCGGCTGCTGCAGTGGCGGCTGCCGTAGGCGCGGGCCGGGCGGCGCGCACCGGTTTGGCCTTGGGCTGGTGGCGCTGGGTGCGCAGGGCCAGATGGGCATGCAGTGCGGCCAGGGCCAGCAGCATGAGGTCCATGCCCGCGAATACCCAGTCGCCCGCGCGCAGGCTGGCCAAGAGGCCGCGATCCGTGGTCAGCGCGTTGACCACGGGCAGCAGGGCCAGAACGGCGGCGCCGGCCCACAGCAACTCGATCCAGGCCCGCTTGGCGGGCCGGCCCATCGCCCAGAACAGGGTGGCCCCCCAGGCGATGAACATGGCGTGCACCTCCCACTCGGCGCGCTGCGCCATCTCCACCGGCAGCAGGCGGTTGGCCCAGAGCATGCCGGCCATGCCGATGGACAGGCCGGCGATGGTGGCGATGTTCAGCCGTTCCACAAGCCGGAAGCCGAAATGCGGCCTTTCCGGGTCGGGCAGCTTGCTGCGCCGCTTCACGTTCCACAGCACCAGTCCTGTTCCCACCATGGCCGTGCCCGCAAGGCTGACGATGAAGTACAGCCAGCGCGTGGGCAGGTCGCCGAAGCGGCCCATGTGCAGCGCATAGAGCACGCCGCGCGTCTCGGCGGCGGCGCCCACGCTGTCCTGGGCCTTGAGCAGTTGGCCGCTGACGCCGTCGAACGTCATGAACTGCGGGCTGATGGAGACGCGGCCGTTGTCGCCGCGCACCACGACCACGCTGGCCTTGGCATCGCCGGGCAGGTTGACGTTCAGGCGCTCCACCTGGCCCGCGCCCCAGCGCTGCTCGGCCTGGCGCACCATGTCGGCCAGCGGTGCCAGGGGCGCGGCCTGCCCCGAGGGCTTGCCAGCCGGAACGAAGGCGCTGAGCTGCTGGCCTGCCACCACGCGCTGCTCGGGCGTCATGGTGGTGGCCAGGCTGGCCCAGGGCATGTACATCAGGGCCAGCGTCACCAGGCCGGTGTACGTGATCATCAGGTGAAAGGGCAGGCCCAGCACGGACAGCGCGTTGTGCGCGTCCAGCCAGGAGCGCTGGCCCTTGCCCCAGCGGAAGGTGAAGAAGTCGGCAAAGATCTTCTTGTGCGTGATCACCCCGCTGACGATGGCCACCAGCATGAACATGGCGCACAGCCCCGCCAGATAGCGGCCCCAGAGCACGGGCATGTAGTGGAACTGGAAGTGGAAGCGGTAGAAGAACTCGCCGCCGCGCGTCTCGCGCACCGGGCCTTCGAGGCGCGTGCCGGTGGCCGGGTCGAAGCGGCCGTTCTCGAAGCGGCGCCTGGTGCCCTTTTCGGTCTGCGGCGGGCTCCAGAACACCGTGGCCACCGTGCTGCGCGCATCGGGCAGGTTGATCAGCCATTGCGGGCTTTGCGGCGCCACATGCGCCATGGCGTCGCCGATCCGCTGGGCCACGAGCGCGGGCTCGCTCGCCTGGCTCTGGTGCGGCTGCTCGGGCTGCATCCACTGCGTGATCTCGTTCCTGAAATAGCTCACCGTGCCCGTGAGGAACATGGCGTAGAGGAACCAGCCCAGCAGCAGGCCGACCCAGGTGTGCAGGTCGGACATGGTCTGGCGGATGCCGGGCGCCTTGGCGGCTTTCCCGGGCTTGGCAGACTTGCCGGCCGTGTTCGTGGTGTCCGGGGTGTTCGTGGTGTTCGTGGTGTTCGTGTTCATGCGCCCAGCCCCTTGCCCCAGGTCCACCACGCGGCAGGCGCCAGCACCAGGGCGGCGACCAGCAGGCCGGCCCAGGCGCGCGTGGCGCTGCGCACGGCAAACACCCAGATCACCGCGCCCGCGTAGACGGCAAAGCTCAGCAAGGTGCCCGAGATCGCCGCCTGCGTGCGGTCTGCGGGCAGGGCCACAACGGCCACGCTGGCCAGGGCGGCCACGGCATAGCCGCCGAACAGCGCAGCGAGGATGCGGGAGATCAGCGGCCCGTAGTCACGGAACCAGTCATGGGTGCGGGCAAGAGTGGGAGATGGCATGGCGCAGTGCCTGGAAAGGCTCGAAAAACGCCGGCCGGAGGGGGCGGCGGTGGCGCGGATGTTATTTGAGAATAAGTCCCATTACAAGCAGCGCTGGCAAGCTGCACGCCTGCCGTCCCTC
Organism: Delftia tsuruhatensis NBRC 16741; assembly: GCF_001571325.1. Taxonomy (GTDB): domain Bacteria; phylum Pseudomonadota; class Gammaproteobacteria; order Burkholderiales; family Burkholderiaceae_C; genus Comamonas; species Comamonas tsuruhatensis. The sequence goes on along the minus strand of NZ_BCTO01000014.1, from coordinate 16,417 downwards.
CGCCTCCCCAACGCTGTCCCTCAGCCGGCCGGCAGCCGCATGCGTGCCTGCAGGTTCTCGAAGATCTGGCGCGTGACGGGGCTGATCACATGGCTGCGGATGTACAGGCGGTAGACCAGGTCCGGCAGCGGCGGCATGCCGTCGCCCGCACCCAGCACGCGCAGACCCGGGTCCAGTTGCTCCACGCCGCGCGCCGTCACGCCCAGGCCCGCGCGCAGGGCCGCGCGTATGCCCACCAGGCTGGTGCAGGTGTGGCGCGGTGTCCAGGCGATGCCTGCCGCATCCAGCGCGTCGCAGCCCAGGCGGCGGAAGATGCTGGGCCCGTCGGCCATGACCAGGGGCACGGGCTTGCCCGGGTCATGGGCATAGCCCGCGCCGCACAGCCAGACCGTGGGTGTGGAGCGCAGGGCAAAGCCCTCGAAGCCTTCATCCTCCCGGTTGGAGATGGCCAGGTCCAGCTCGCCCTGCTTGAGCGACTCCATCAGGAAAGGGCTGCGCCCCACATGGATGTCGATCTGCATGCCCGGAAAGTTCAGCGCGATCTCCTGCAGCACGGGCGGCAGCATGTTGTCGGCCGCGTCGTGGGGTGCGCCAATGCGCACCAGGCCCTGCACCTGGCGGTGCTGCAGGTTGCGCAGCGCCTCGTCGTGGATGGCCAGCATGTGGCGCGCATAGCCCAGCAGGCGCTGGCCGTGGTCGGTGAGGCGTTTTTGCCGGCCCTGCTTCTCGAACAGCGCGTGGCCGATCTTCTCCTCCAGCCGCTGCATCTGCTGGGTGATGGCCGATTGCGTGCGGCCCATCTGCACGGCGGCGGCGGCAAAGCTGTCGTGGCTGGCAATGGCGGCCAGGGTGCGCAGCAGGTCCAGGTCAAGCGTCTCCATACTTCAATTTTATTGAAGTATTTGTTGAGGGTGCGTGGATTGTTGCGGGCCGGACGCCTCACTACAGTGGGCTTCAACGACGACAAGGAGTCCCCTTTGAACACCACCACCACCATCACCGAACAGCGCAGCGCCGCCGTGACAGCGGCCATCGACCACATGAAGCAGGTCATTGGCGAAGGCGCTGCCACGCGCGCCAGCCTGGACGCCGTGCTCCAGCAGCTGCTGGGCCTGGCCGCGCGCCGAGACTTCTGGCAGCAGGCCGACTACGCCGCGCCCGAAGAGGGCGAGCACCAGGCTCGCTACCTGATCGCCGAGGACGCCGACCAGAGCTATGCGCTGTACCTCAACGTCATGCGCCCGGGCAAGCGCATCGTGCCGCACAACCACACGACCTGGGCCTGCATTGCCGCCGTGGAAGGCACGGAGCACAACCGCGTCTACGAGCGCACCGACGACGGCTCCGTCCCCGGCAAGGCCACGCTGCGTGAGACGGATCTCGTGGTGGTGGCGCCAGGCCAGGGCATCGCCCTCATGCCCGAGGACATCCACTCCGTGGAGATCCAGGGCGAGCAGGTCATCCGCCACCTGCACATGTACGGCCGCGCGCTGGAGACGCTCAACGAGCGCACCAGCTACGACCTGGCCGCCGGCACCTGCCAGACCATGGCCATCGGCGTGCAGACGCGCCGCTGAGCCCAGGCCTTCCGGCCGCTACCTCCCGCTTCCTGCCTTTTCCCTGTCCATGCCGCAGCGCGCCCCACGGGGCGCGCGTGGCAGGGCTTTGCCCGAAATTCCTTGCCGATCTTTTTCCCGGACCGCATGCAATGACCGCATCCATTGACGCCCACACCCTCAAATCCTGGTTGCACGACGGCCAGGAGATCGCGCTGCTCGACGTGCGCGAGCACGGCCAGTACGGCGAGTCGCACCTGTTCTACGCCACGCCCCTGCCCTACAGCCGGCTGGAGCTGGATGTGCCCCGCCTGGTGCCGCGCAGGCAGGTGCGCGTCGTCACCTACGACGGTGGCGAGGGCGATGCCGGCGCGGGCGTGGCCGGGCGTGCCGCGCGCCGCCTCGAAGCCCTGGGCTACACCCAGGTGTCTGTGCTGGAAGGCGGCACCCAGGCCTGGAGCGCGGCAGGCTACACGCTGTTCGCCGGCGTGAACCTGCCCTCCAAGACCTTTGGCGAACTGGCCGAGCACGCCTACGGCACGCCGCGCATCACGGCCCAGCAGCTGGCGGCGCGCCAGGCGGCGGGCCTGCCCCTGGTGGTGCTGGACGGCCGGCCCGTCTCCGAGTTCCACAAGATGAACATCCCCGGCGCCATCTGCTGCCCCAATGGCGAGCTGGCGCTGCGCGTGAGCCGCCTGGTGCCCGATGCGGCCACGCCCATCGTGGTCAATTGCGCGGGCCGCACGCGCTCCATCATCGGCGCGCAGACCTTGATCAACCTGGGCATTCCCAACCCCGTCTACGCGCTGGAGAACGGCACCCAGGGCTGGTACCTGGCCGACCTGCCGCTGGAGCATGGCGGCACGCAGCGTTATGGCGACGACTCGGCCAGCAGCGCGCTGCAAGCACAGGCCCGCGCCCTGGCCGAACGCTTCGACGTGCCCGAGGTCGATGCCGACACCGTGCGCGCCTGGAGCCAGGATGCTGCGCGCACGCTGTTCCTGTGCGATGTGCGCACGCCCGAGGAATTCAAGGCCGGCTCGCTGCCCGGCGCCCAGCACACGCCCGGCGGCCAGCTCATGCAGGCCGGCGACCAGTACGTGGGCGTGCGCGGTGCGCGCCTGGTGCTGTTCGACAGCGATGGCGTGCGCGCCCCCGTGGTGGCCAGCTGGCTGCGCCAGCTCGGCCATGACGCCTGCGTGCTGCGGGGAGGCCTGCACAGCGGCCTGGACCTGGCACCGGCCCAGCCGCCCCAGGTCCCCGCACTGGCAGGCATCACGGCGCAGGCCCTGCACGAACGCATGCGCCAGGGCGAGGTGGCCGTGGTCGATCTGCGCGCGGGCATGAAGTACCGCGCAGGCCACATCGCCGGAGCCCGCTGGTCCATCCGCCCGTGCCTTGCCAGCGATCTGGCCGGCGAGACGCGCCAGATCGTGCTGGTGGCCGACGAGCCCGGCATGGCGCAATGGGCAGCACTGGAACTGCAGGGCGCCGCGCCGCTGCTGCTCGAAGGCGGCCTGGCCGCATGGCAGCAGGCCGGCCTGCCTGTCGAGTCCACGCCCGACAGCCCCACCGACGCCGAGTGCATCGACTACCTGTTCTTCGTGCACGACCGCCACGACGGCAACAAGGAAGCGGCACGCCGCTACCTGGCCTGGGAGACGGGCCTGGTGCCCCAACTGGACGCGCAGGAACTGGCTGCCTTCCGCCTGCCGGAGCCGGCAATGTCCTGATCCACGCAAAGAGCATCCGAACAGCCCAACACCACATAACGACAGGAGACAAGACATGTTCGCAACCCTCAACCTGGCCAGGATGCTGGCCGCCAGCCTCGCGGCCCTGGCCATGCTCTCGCAGGCCACGGCCGAGCCGCTGGCTGCACGCAACGGCTATCCGGCCCAGCCGATCCGCTTCATCTCGCCCTTCCCGCCGGGCGGCGGCAACGACGCCAGCACGCGCTGGGTCACCACGCGCCTGACCGAGGCCACGGGCCAGCCCTCCGTGGTGGAAAACCGGGGCGGCGCGGGCGGCAACATCGGCGCCAAGGCCGTGGCCGAGGCCAAGCCCGATGGCTACACCGTGCTAACGGGCCAGGTCTCGCTGATGGCGGTGAACCCCGCGCTCTACAGCGCGCCGGGCTTCGATCCGCTCAAGAACTTCGTGCCCATCACGCAGATCAACGCGGCGCCGCTGGCCATCGTGGTCGCCTCGGCCTCGCCCCTCAAGAGCTTTGCCGACCTGGTGGCGCGCAGCAAGGGCGAGCCGGGCCGCGTCACCTATGCCACGCCCGGCAACGGCACGCTGTCGCACCTGGTGGGCGTGGTGCTGTCCAAGGAAAACGGCGTGCCCATGACCCATGTGCCCTACAAGGGCGCGGGGCCGGCCATCAACGATCTGCTGGGCCAGCAGGTCGATGTGCTGATCACCTCCACCTCGTCCGTGGCCGGCATGATCCAGGCGGGCCAGGTGCGCGCGCTGGCCGTCACCAGCCCGCGCCGCATCGGCGTGTTCGGCAAGGTGCCCACGCTGGAGGAACTGGGCCTGCGCAATGCGCGCTTCGAGGACTGGTACGGCTTCTTCGCACCCGCCGGCACGCCGCCCGAGCGCGTGGCCTATCTGCACGACGCCATCGTGCGCACCCTGCAACTGCCGGAAGTGACCAAGCTGGTCGTCGATGGCGGCAGCGAAGTCGTGGCCAGCACGCCCGAGGCCTTTGCCGCCCAGCTGCGCCAGGACATGGAGCGCTGGTCGCGCGTGGTCAAGCTCTCGGGCGCGAAGATCGACTGATGGCTGCCGAACACGCCCCCGTGCCTGGCGCATCCGCCCCTGGTGCCCCCGCGCTGGACCTGCAGACCCGGCTGCTGCATGCGGGCAAGCGCCCGGCCTATGCGGGCGGCACGGCCGTCAACCCGCCCCTGGTGCGCGCCAGCACCGTGCTGTTCGAGAGCACGGCACAGCAGCGCGAGATGCGCGAGCGCCGCGCCGGCGAGCGCATCTTCAGCTACGGCGCGCGCGGCACGCCCACCGGCTTTGCGCTGGAAGACGCCGTCAGCGAGCTGGAAGGCGCCCACCGCACGCGGCTGCTGCCTACCGGCCTGGCGGCCATCGCCATGGCCCTGCTCAGCTACCTGCGCCCCGGCGACCATGTGCTGCTGACCGACAGCGCCTACCAGCCTGTGCGCCACCTGGCCGGGCAATGGCTGCGGCCCTACGGCATCGAGTACGACTTCTTCGCGGCCGATGGCAGCGACGCCCAGGCGCGCATGCGCCCCAACACCCGCATGGTCTATGCCGAATGCCCGGGATCGCTGGTCTACGAGATGTGCGACCTGCCCGCGCTGGCGGCCATGGCCCATGCGCGCGGCGCCCTGGTCCTGGCCGACAACACCTGGGGGTCGGGCTGCCAGTACCGGCCGCTGGCGCTGGGGGCCGATGTCTCGGTGATGGCAGCCACCAAGTACCTGGCTGGCCACTCCGACGTGATGATGGGCACCGTGGCCACCACCGAGGCCGCCTGGGAGCCGCTGGCCGCGCGCTGCGATGCCTTCGGCATGGCGGTCAGCCCCGACGATGCCTGGCTGGTGCTGCGCGGCATGCGCTCGCTGGCCGCACGGCTGCAGATGCACGAGGCGCATGCGCTGGAGGTGGCGCACTGGCTGCAGCAGCACCCGGCCGTGGCCACCGTGTTCTGCCCCGCGCTGCCCACGCACCCCGGCCATGCGCTGTGGCTGCGCGACTGCCAGGGCACGAACGGCCTGGTGTCGCTGGAGCTGCAGCCCGGCACCGCCGAGGCCGCCGTGGACCGCTTCATCGACGGCCTGCGCCTCTTCGGCATCGGCGCCTCCTGGGGCGGCTACGAAAGCCTGGCGACGGCCGCGCACATGGCGCAGGCGCGCAGCGTCACCGACTGGAGTGCGCGCGGGCCCGTGGTGCGCCTGCACATCGGCCTGGAGTCGCCGCGCGACCTCATCGCCGACCTGGAGCAGGGGCTGGCGGCACTTTAGTGGATAACACGCTCTAGCGGCCTGCCTGAGCGCTCGCCAGTTCGCCGGCCAGCGTCTGCACCAGCGCGGCGGCCGGCATCTCGCGCGCCAGCGGCGCACCCTGGCCGGCCCAGTGGGCTGCGTAGTCGGAGCTGCCCTGCGCCGAGGCCGCCTGGTGCAGCGCCTTGCCTGCGTCGTAGACGCGCGGATAGTCGGGCAGGGGCTGGCCATGGCTGGCGCCCAGCGCATGCAGCCGGTTGACCATGCCGCGCGCCGGCCGGCCCGAGATGGCGGCGGTGATGCCCGTGTGGTGGGCGCGTTCGCTGCGCAGCTCGGCACGGTAGGCCGGGCTGGCGGACGATTCAGGGCAGAGGATGAAGGCCGTGCCCAGCTGCGCCGCACAGGCGCCCAGGCCCAGCGCGGCCGCGATGCCTTCGCCATCCATGATGCCGCCGGCTGCGATCACCGGCAGGGCCGTGTTGCGCGCCAGCACGCGCACCAGGGCGAAGGTGCCCATCATGCGGTCCTGCGCGGGATCGAACGTGCCGCGGTGCCCCCCGGCCTCCACGCCCTGGGCCACGATGGCATCGACACCGGCCTGCTCCACCTGGCGCGCCTCGTCCAGCGACGTGGCGCTGGCCAGGGTCACGACGCCGGCCGCGCGCAGCGCGTCGATGAAGCCCTGCTCCGGCAGCCCGAAATGAAAGCTCACCACGGCGGGCCGCTCCTGCAGCAGCATGGCCTGCAGCGCCGCGTTGCCGACGGCGGTGGCGTAGATCTCGTTGAGCGTGGCAGGCGGCGCGGCGCCGAAGCGCGCGAACTCGGGCGCCAGATGGGCCAGCCAGGCGGCCTCGCGCTGCGCATCGGCCCGGGCCGGCCGGTGGCAGAACAGGTTGACGTTGAAGGCGCCCGAAGTCAGCGCGCGCGCCTGCACGATCTGCTGGTGCGCCTGCTCCGTGCCGCTGGCGCCAATGCCCAGCGAGCCCAGGCCGCCCGCATCGGTGACGGCGGCCGCCAGCGCGGGCGTGGACGTTCCGGCCATGGGGGCCTGGATGATGGGATGGCGCATGCCAAGGCGGGCCATCCACGCGGTCTTTGCGGTGCTCATACGACTCCTTGTTTCCTGTCTCGAATCCGCGCACTCATGCGGCGGCCTGGCGGCGCGCGCTGGCGCGGCTGGCGGCGATCATCAGCGTGCCCAGCAGCAGCGACACGCTGCCGATGACGAACAGGCGCTGGTACGAGCCCAGGCCCGCATAGCTCCAGGCCATGAAATACCCCGACACGGCCTGCATCAGCGCAAAGGCCGCCGTGGCATAGCCCCACATGCGCTTGTGCTGCACGGGGCCGATCAGCTGCATCAGGTAGCCCGAGGTGATGGCCGCCATGCCCGGCGACAGCGCGCCCACCAGGAAGGACGAGGTCGCATGCCCCGCAAATCCTACCCAGAACAGCGGCATGGCAATGGCCAGGGTCTTGACCGCATAGGCGCCCGTGGTCGTGCCCCACCAGCCAAAGCGCGTGGCGCACAGCGAGGCCACCAGCGGCCCGGCAATGGCGCCCAGGCCGAACACGGCCCACTGCGTGGAGGCATAGGCATCGCCCAACTGCAACTCGCGCGCCAGGTAGTCCACCCAGAACACCGTGTGCGGCACAAAGCCGAAGGCGTCCGTCATATAGGCCAGCATCACCAGCACCACGGGCAGCGTCCACAGGGGCGCGGCGGGCACGGGCCGGGCATGGGGCGTGATGGCGATGGGCGCAGGCACCGGCAGCCGCCGCACATGGCGCCAGCCCAGCCAGCCGGCCCAGGCGCAGACCGCCGCCAGCGCCCACCAGACGGCGCCCAGGCTCTGGCGCGCCAGCAGCGGTATCAGCGTGGCCGACAGCAGGGCGCCGGCGCCTATGCCGCAGAACATCAGCGGCCCCAGGGCCGCACGCCGCTGCAGGGGGGTGGCCGCCAGGGCCACCGAGGGGCCCAGCACCATCAGGATGGCGCCGCCAATGCCCGAGATGCAGCGCCAGGCAAAGAACCAGGGCATGGGCAGAGGCCAGGCGCAGGCCGCAAAGCTCAGCGCCAGGGCCACCCAGCACCACAGCAGCACGCGCAGCGCGCCCAGGCGTTCGGCCAGCGGCGCGGCGGCCAGCGCCCCGATCAGATAGCCCAGCAGGTTGGCCGCACCCAGGTAGGCCACCTGCTCGCCGCTGAACCAGCCGGCATGCACCATCTGCGGCATCAGCGCTGTGTAGGCAAAGCGCGCCAGGCCGACGCCGCTGAGCGTGGCCATGAAGCCGGTCAGCAGCAGGGAAGTTTCGTTGCGTTGGATCACGGGAGTGGGCGCCATGCGGGGAGGATGGGCATACCTTAAGCCGCCGGAGTCATCATGTCCAATGATTCAAAATGATGGCGTCGATCTCGATTGAAGATGAATGCCACTGGAGCCGCGATGCAACTGAAGTCCCTGCGCATGTTCCTGGCCGTCTGCGACAGCGGCAGCTTCGGCGCTGCCGCGCAGCAACTGCACACCGTGCAGTCCAACGTGACGGCCCATGTGAAAAAGCTCGAGGACGAGGCCGGCGTGCAACTGCTGGAGCGCAGCGCTCCCGTGCACGCCACGCCTGCCGGCCGCCTGCTGGAGCAATACGCGCGGCGCATGCTGGCCGACCATGACGAGGCGCTGGCCCTGCTGCAGGGCAGCGCCCGGGCCGCCGGCGCGCTGCGCATAGGCTCCATGGAAACCACGGCCGCGCTGCGCCTGCCGCCGCTGCTGGCGCGCCTGCACCAGGCCCGGCCCGGCCTGGACCTGGAGCTGCGCACGGCCACCACGGCCGAGCTGCTGGCTGACCTGCTGGCAGGGCGGCTGGACTGCGCCTTCGTCTCGGGCATGCCGCCCCAGTCGCGGCTGCAGGGCTGGAAGGTTTTCGAGGAGGAACTGGTGCTGGTCACCGCATTCGCGCTGCCGCGCTTTCCCGATGCCGCCCAGCTCAGCGCCGTGCCCTTCCTGGCCTTCCGCCAGGGCTGCAGCTACCGCCAGCGCATCGAACTGCTGCTGGCCACGCGCGGCGTGGCCGCACGCATCATGGAAATGGGATCGCTGGACGCCATCCTCGGCTGCGTGGCCGCCGGCATGGGCTACGGCCTGCTGCCGCGCAGCGTGGTCCAGGCCCAGCAGCACCGCTTCGGCGTGCACATCACGGCCCTGCCCGGCACACTCGCCCAGGAAGTCGCCCGCGTGGAAACCTGGTTCGTCGTGCCCGCGCGCCAGGGCTGGTCGCCTGCGCTGCATGCGTGCGTGGAGGTGTTGGGGATCGAGGGTGTGCAGGGCGAAGAAGCCCTGGGCATGGAAGCCGTCCCGGCAGCGTCTGCCTGAAACTCAGAACAGATCGGAAGGCAAGGCTGCTGCCTTCTGGGCGACGTCCACCAGTCTTTGGGCCTGGGTGGTCGCATAGGCGGCGATGCGCTGGGCGAAGGCGTGTTCTTCTGGCGTGTAAGGCGATTCGCCCAGAACCTTGGCCGCCGCACCAGGGGCTGCCTTGGCCATGCGCTGGGCTTCACGTGTGAGCAGCCTGCGGTCTATCGCACACAGGTGCGCGAAATGCGCAAACTCGAAGGGTGTGAGTTCCTCCAGCGCAAAGCAGTCGCCGAAGGCCATGGCCAGTTCCTGGGACACATCGGGATACTGGGCCACGCTGACGAGGTCGTACCAGGGCGCGGTCGCCAGGCCCTGCGGCAGCACGTGGAAGGAGAAGTTCTTGCCATGTGCGTCGCCATTGCCGATCAGTATCTGGAACAGCGCCCATCGGATCATTGCCAGCTTGTCCGCAGCCTTCGCCACCGAGTGCTCCAGTAGACCGAACAGCCGGGGAAAGCTCATGCCGTCGCGGTATAGCCGGGCATCGCCCACGCTGCCTACGTGGTGTTCGTACTTGTAGCTGACGGGCAGATCGCCCGCTTGGCATGCATCGATGATGTGGGTGCGCAGGACCCGCCTTTGCGGCGCCTGCCGCACGCGGTCAAAGCGCCTGACTGCCAGCACCGGCTGTGGCACGTGCAGCATCTGCACCTCGGCTGCAGGCATGCGCATGGCCGCTGCCAGGCGCATGCAGAAATGCTCGTTCACCACCATGTGCGGCACCGCGCTGTCGCGCGGCTGGGGTTTGAGGATGTGGGTGGACGGAACGTTGTCGGGAAGGAAGATGGTGCCTTCCTGCACGCTCTCGCCTTCCACGTGCACGGGCAGCTTGTCCTGGTAGCCGGCCACCGACATGCGCACTTTGCCATCCCACTCGATGAAAGGGCGTGTCTCTCGGTCTGCAATGCGTTGGGAGAGTTCTGCGGTCGATATGGTGCGAGCGGCATTGGCGGCCTGTGGATCGGGCCTGCTGCCATCCGCCTGAAACCGGAAGGCCCCGGTGGTCTCGGCGCCGAGGGCGCGTATCAGACCGAAGATGTTGCCCTTGCCTATGCCCTGACTTCTGGCCACCACATCCAGCGCCGCGCCTTCAGGCAGCAGGTTCTCGATGAAACGCCGGATGGAGCGCGAGTCGTAGCCCCCTTCGGGAGCGGCCAGCGGCAGGCAGGGCGCCAAGTAGAAAGGCCGTTCATGCTCCAGCCATGCAGGCGCATACCGCAGTCCCCAAAGATCGTTGTGCGGGTCATGGGTCACATCGGCCACGTGCGTGCCGACATCGTTCCACAGCGAAAGCGAAAGCGACGGCGGCGTGGCCATGTGCGCTTCAGGCCCGTGGAAGTCGTGCCATCAGGGCGTCCTGCTTGGGCGCGATGACCATGGCCAGGCCCAGCCCGTCGAGTACGGCCAGCAGCTTGTCGGAGCCCACGCCGCCCTTGCCGTTCTCCAGACGGGAGAGCAGATCCAGCGACACGCCGCACAGGGCTGCCGTGTCATCGATGCGCAGGTGCTGGGCCTTGCGCATGGCACGGATCTGGGCGCCGAGCCTGGACAGGTCAGCGATGACCACGGCCCCGGGCTGCAGGGGATCCTGCTGCGGGCCGTTCATGGGCGTGGAAGACGGCATGGATGGATTGGCTTTATTTCTGATATTCCGAAATTCTAGGATTTCTTAGGGAATTTTCAAAACAATTTCCAATATTCCGAAATTCAGGAGTACTTCGTTTCATTCAGGAGGAAATTTCGGAATATCAGAAATAATTCCGACAACCATGCAACCGCGTCCAATGCAGATCCTCATGAAGGCAACCGCAACACCCTCCGATACTGCATGGCCTCGGCCACATGCCCCGTCTCCACTGCCGCGCTGCCGGCCAAGTCGGCAATGGTGCGCGCCACCTTGAGCGCGCGGTGGGTGCTGCGGGCCGACCAGCCCAGGCGTGCGGCGGCCTTGTGGGCGAAGGCCAGGGCCTCGGGCGACAGGCCCAGGTGGTCGTCCAGGGCCTGGCCCTGGAGCTGGTGGTTGGCACTGCCCTGGCGCTGCAGGGCCAGCGCGCGGGCCTGGACCACGCGCTCGCGCACGGCCTCGCTGGTTTCGCCCGAGCGCGCGGCCAGCAGCTCCTGCGAGGGCAGGGCGCCGACTTCCACATGCAGGTCGATGCGATCCAGCAGCGGGCCGCTGATGCGCGCCTGGTAGCGCGCCACCTTGTCGGGCGTGCAGCGGCAGCGCTGCACCGTCGATCCCCAATGGCCGCAGGGGCAGGGATTCATGGCCGCGACGAGCTGGAAGCGCGCGGGGAATTCGCAGCGCTGGGCGGCTCTGGCGATGGTGATCTGGCCGGTCTCCAGCGGCTCGCGCAGCGCCTCCAGCGCGCTGCGTGCGAACTCGGGGAATTCGTCCAGAAACAGTACTCCGTGATGGGACTGCGAGATCTCGCCAGGGCGCGGTGGCGAGCCTCTGTGAGATGATGGTATAGAAGAGACCTGATGTTCGAAAAATCAACGTGTTACGGCTTTGATTTTTTGAAAATGTGAGACAAATATTTACTGAATAGATGAGACTGGAGCGTGGAATTTGTTCAATAGACGAGACAACCCCAATCCCGTGCGCTCTGTTCGCAAGATCCCGACGAACCGACGCAGCGTCACTGGCTTTGTCAGCTGGCGTGGACAGGAGTCTGTTCCGTTCGAATCGACGCTGGAGCGCGACTTCGTGCTGCGGCAAGAGTTCAATCTTGGCGTCGCGTCAGTCGTTTCCCAGCCGTGTCACGTGCCCTTCGCAACCAGGTCAGGCGTCAAGTCGGTGGCTACTCCCGACTACCTCGTCTACTACAAGGTTCGTGACGACGCGATCGGAATGGAGCACAAACCGATGCTGGTCGAGGTCAAGCCACGCGAAGACTGGAGGCGCGATTGGCGTGAGTGGCTATCCAAGTGGGTTGCCATCCGTCGATACGCGCGCGAACAGGGATGGACCTTTCGCGTGATGGACGAGAACCGTATACGAACGCCTGCCTTCAACAACATCATGTTCTTGCGGCGCTATGACGACCTGGACGTGTGCCCTCATCAAAGCGCAGCCATCTTGGAGGATCTGGGTGAACTGGGTGCAGTTTCGATCGACTACATCCTCGCCAAGCATTTTGGGGGAAGCTTCCGAGCTCAGGGCATCGCGCACATCTGGCATCTGCTTGCAACACGAAGGGTGGACTGCGACATCTGTGATCCCCTGAACGACGAGACAACCATCTGGGTGGCACATGACTAATAGAAAAATCCAAGAGCACGACGACGGGCCACAGTCGGTCGTTATTCGTCGGCGCCGTATCGATGTCAGCAGTGGTGTTCTTGTTCGCCATGACACCGGCGTTTTCCGCATTGCTGAGGTGCTGGACTTCAACACAGTCACTGCAACCAGTGTCCAGACCGGCCGGACAAGCGTGTTGTTGATCAGTGACCTGGAACACGTTGACCAAGATCCTCAACCCGTCTCGGACATTGACATCAACGCGATCACCGAAACTGATTGGCGCGTTGCGCAGACGCGTATGGCGGCCATCGAGCCTTTGCTTAAAACGAAGAGCCCGACCCGTGCCGCCGTGGAGGCTCGGGCGCAAGAGCTGGGTGTAGGAACCGCCACGCTCTACCGGTGGATCGGCAGGTACAGGTCACTCGACGCGGTCTCGGCGCTTGTGCCGCTCAAGCGGGGCTGGCAGCACGGAAAAAGCCGTATTTCAAGGAGTGCGCAGTCAATCATCGATGAGGTCATCAACACGTACTACCTGACTCCAGAGCGACCGACCGCTCAAAAGGTTGTGCGTGAGGTGCAGCGCATATGCTTGAACAGTGGCGTGGATGCTCCGAGCGCCACAGCGGTACGCCAGCGTATTGACCGAATCCCTGAGCGAGAGCGGCTGCGCATGCGTGGGCAACGGGAACGCGCCAAAACTAAATTCATGCCAACTCCTGGGACGACGCCAGGTGGCGACTATCCCTTGGCCATTTACCAAATCGATCACACACCTCTGGATGTGATCGTTGTGGACGATGAGCATCGCAAGCCCATCGGGCGCCCGTGGCTCACTATCGCTATCGATGAGTATTCCCGCATGGTGGCGGGCTACTTCATGAGCTTTGATGCGCCTTCGATTACGTCAGTAGGCATGTGCTTGGCCAACGCCCTGGTGCCCAAGGACATGTGGTTGCTCAAGCATGGCATAGACGCCGAGTGGCCCATCTGGGGGCGTCCCAAAAAAGTTCGCTGGGACAACGGGCCCGACTTCAGATCAGACAGCGTCCGTGATGCCTGCAATCTCTACAACATTGATGTCGAGTTCCGCCCTGTAAAAGTGCCGCGTTACGGCGGATACATCGAGCGCCTGCAAGGCTCCTTGCTAAGAGAACTGCACGACCTGCCTGGTACAACTTTCTCAAGCGTAGAGCAGCGTCAGGAGTACGACTCAGAAGGGCGTGCAGTCTTCACCAAATCCGAGTTGGAAAACCAGCTTCTCAGGATCATTTGCAACGAGTACCACCGTCGCGAACATCGCTCGCTGGGCATGCCTCCTTTGCGTCAGTTCGAGCTGGGCATCTTTGGCCATGGAGGCAATCCTGGAACAGGTATGCCTCCACGACCAACAGACTACATGTCGATCTACATCGATTTCTTGCCAACGATCTGGCGTACCGTTCAGAACGACGGCGTGGAGATCGACAAGCGGTACTACGCCGATGTGCTGAGGCCTTGGATTGGTGCCATCGATCCTGGGACGGGTAAGGGTCTCAAGCACCCGTTTCGGCGGGACCCTCGCGACATCAGTGCCATCTGGTTTTTTGACCCTGATCTGAAGGAATATTTCAAGATTCCGCTCGCAGACCCTAGCTTTCCAAGCTGCAGCATCTGGGAGCTCCAACTGGCAAAGCAGCAGGTCAAAGCTGCGGGCTTTGATCCGTCGGACTCGAAGGCGGTGTTGCGCTCAATCACTGAGCGCCGCGAGTTGACTAAAGAGAGTGCTGCAAGGACAAAGCAAGCGCGCAGGGCGGCACAGCGGCAGGTAGAGCATCAGAGGATTGCTGACGAAGGACCGGCCCCAATGCAGCCGCCATTGTCTGCTGCGCGCGGCGACCGAGACCTTGCTCAACGGCCCCCTTCGCCCAGTATGCGCAGCCCCATGACTCAGTTGCCAAGCAGTTTGGTGCAGGACGTTGTCCGTGGAAGTGATATCGCATGAGCAACGATTTCAAGCAAGACTCCTCGCCAGAGGCCAAGCACATTCACGAGAGCTTTAGGGGCGTGCTCGAACTGAGCCCGCAGGAGCGGGTCCGCTTCCTTTACGAGCCTCGTTGGATTGGCTACGCGCGCGCGAAGCTCATCCTCGACGACATGGCTGCGCTCTTGCGCATGCCCAAGGTCGCACGCATGCGCAACATGCTGATTGTTGGCGACTCCAACAATGGAAAGACCAAGGTCATCGAGCGCTTCAAGGAACTGCATGGGCAGGGGTTCGTGAGCGAGGACTCTGAATCGATCCGTCCGGTCATCGTAGTGGAGTCACCTCCTTCGGCAGACGAGAAGGGCCTGTACGTATCCATCCTCAGTCAGTTCTGGTCGCCGTACAAGAAGAACGGTACGGTGACAGAGCTGCGGTACGACGCTATCTCTCGCTTGCGGCTGTGCAAGGCAGAGATATTGATCGTGGATGAAATCCACTCCCTGCTGGTCGGACCGGCGGCCAAGCTACGCATGGTGATGAACACCATCAAGATGCTATGCAATGAGCTGCGCATCCCGATCGTCGGCGTTGGTACCCGGGATGCCGTGCGCGTGCTGCATTCGGACCCTCAGCACGCTAGCCGATTCGATGTCTACGCTCTGCCTCTGTGGAAGCTCGATCCTGAGTTTCAGGCGCTGTTGGCAGGCTTTGAAAGCGTGTTGCCATTGAAGCACCCGTCCCACTTGGCGAGCCCTGAGATGGCCACACTTTTGCACGACATTTGCGAAGGAAACCTGGGCGACCTGCACCGGTTGTTGATCGAATGCAGCAAGGTGGCCATAGAGAACGGCAAGGAGTGCATCACGCGCGAGATCGTGACTTCCAAGGCATGGGTCAAGCCTACCAAGGGAATTCGTGAAGTCCAGCCATGACCGCTGTACCCTGGCATCTGCCGTTTAACGATGAGTTGCTCTCGTCTTGGTTGGCCAGGGTAGCGGTGCATAGCGGATGCGATCCGCTGACCCTGACTGGCGTCATCTGGCCAAAGTGGCGCGCTTGGACGCTTGATGTGGACCGGGGCGTGAGCCCGATGCGTGCCGAGCAGGCCGCCCAATGGCTGGAGTGCAGCCCAGATGCCGTCCATGCAACCACATTGCGGGAGCTTTGTGAGCGCATCCTCGGGAGATGCGATATGCACCGGCCGGTGATGCCTTGGATAGTCGCGTTGGGGTGCCGCAACCGCCTGCACTACGCAGGCCTGCCATGCTGCCCGCTGTGCCTGGCCAGTGACCCGCAGCCATTTTTTCGGCGGACCTGGCGCTTGGCGTTTGTCGTGGGGTGCGAAACGCATGGCACCCGGCTGATCGATCGCTGTCCTGGCTGTTGCGCCCTGATCGAGCCTCACCGGTGCATAGCCACGTTGCAGAGTTTGGGGCGGTGTGCTGCCTGTGGAATCGACTTGCGTTGCTTTGTGCCACCCTCGGCCGATGCAGATGCATTGAGCTTTCAACGCATCGCCATGCAGGTCTTGGCAACCGGAGAAGGCCAGTGGGAGGGTGCCCCTATTTCGCGAATAGATTGGTTTCGCTGTGTCCGAGGGCTGATTACGCCATCTCGCTGCCAGGTCGTGCGACCAGAGCACTCCGCCGCAGACGTGCGCCCCAATGACTTGGTGCTGGAGATGCAGCCTCCACGGGAGCGAGAAGCGCGGCTGTGTCGTTTAGGCGTGCTTCTGTGTCACAGTGCCGGCCTAAGGGGACCCGGTTCTTTCCGGCTGAAGGCTCGGCCACGCTCCTATCGTAGCGCGGCAGCGTTGCCGGTTGCAAAGGAGCTCGTTCAGGCCGACTGGGAGCGTTGGCTCCGGAGGAATCGATTGTGGTGAGGCAGCTGGATAGCACCCAGTGTGACTGTGATGAGTGTGGGCGCACTGTCCCTGAGATCAAAAGAGTAGAACAAGGTCATCGCTACTGCGCCGGCTGCTACGCACGTTGCTTCAGGCCGCAGAACTGTCCTGGTTGCGGCCTTCTAAGTCGATTGCTGGTGAAGGATCCTGCCGCGATTTGCCGCCGATGCCTGGGTAAGCGGCCTTGCATTCGCTGCAAACGCAGCGGGCGACCGGTCGGATTGCAACTCCCTGAAGGGCCAGTCTGTAACTCATGCTACGTCCACTTCCGGGAGCCTCAGCGCTGCAGCGTATGCAGCCAGATGGCTTTGCGCTACGGTCGCAAGGGCGAAGCATGGGCTGCTGCCGGTTT
>NZ_BCTO01000013.1 GCF_001571325.1 Delftia tsuruhatensis NBRC 16741 | reverse complement strand
TTTTTGCTTGGGTGCGTACACGGATGCCTCCATCCCAAGCACCATCAGGTATCGGCAGGGTCAAAAAAAAGGGAGCCGACGGCTCCCTTTCTTGACGATGAGGGTCTCAACCCCACCCCGTCACTTGCGCAGCAGTTGCTTGAGCACGTTCTGCAGGCGGCGTGCGGTGGCGTCATCGCGTGCCGATGCCAGCACCCGCGCGGCATCGCTGCCCCAGGTTTCCTGCGGGGCCGGATCGTTGCGGCGCGTCAGCAGTTGCAGCTGCAGGGCACGGCGGGCGCTCAGATGCTCTGCAGGCGTGGGCACGTCGGCAGCCATTTCAAGGCGCAGCAGGGCTTCACCCGCATCACCCTTGGGCGCCTGGGCCAGTGCCTGCGACCAGGCGCTGCGCACTTGCGCAGACACGCGACCGCCGAGCTGCTGGGCCGCCGGAATCTGCGTAGCGTCACGCGATTCCCAGGCTGCCATCAGCTGGGTCAGCGCTTCGCCATGGGCCTGGGCCGCGAGCTTGCGCAGAGCGTCCTGCGCATGCTCCATGGCTTCACGCTGGGCACGGAAGGCCGGATCGGCCAGGCGCGGACCGCGCTCTTCACGCGGTTCGCGGCCAAAGCGGCCATTGTCACGGTTGTCGCGTCCGTCCCTTCCATCGCGGCCACGGCCACCGTCGCGGCGGTCGCCAGGACGGGCAGCGCGCGCACCACCCTCTTCCTTCTTCATGCCGGGACGATCATCCCCGCGCACGGCAACCACGGGGCGCACCGGCGCCGGCTTCGCTTGCGATTCTTCCGAGCCAGCCGCAGCCACTGGCGCCTGTTCCGGCTGGGCAGCGTTGACGGAGGCATCGGCACGGCCGCGCAGCGCCTGCTCCAGAGCCTCCACCGCAGCGCGGATTTGCTGCACGTCACCCGATGTGTTGGCAGCTTCCACGGCCTGCGAAGCCTCCAGTACGCGGCGGTCATGGTCGCTGAGCTGCACGGCTGCGGCCCGGGAACCACGCTCGCTGCCCTTGCGGTTGAAAGCCTCGTCCAGGGGCTTGCGGAAGGCGTCCCACAGCTTTTGCTCGTGCTTGCGATCCAGCGGCACGGCCTGTGCCTCGGCCTGCCAGCGCTGCTGCAGTGCCTTGACGGCATCGATGCGCAGGCTGGGTGCGGCGCCCAGCGCCGTGGCCTCGTCGATCATGGCGTGGCGGCGCTGCAGGCTGGCCTTTTGCGCAGCATGCAGCGGAGCCTCGGCCAGGGCCATGGCCTGCTTGAACTGGGGCTGCAGCTCGGCAAACAGTTTTTCACCGATATGACCGCTCTCGCGCCAGCGTTCAGCGAACTGGCGCAATGCGCGGGCCGCACCCTTGAGATCTTCGCTGGCGGCCTGCTGCGCTGCCCAGGCCTTGATCTCTTCGATCAGCGCCAGGCGCTGTGCCTTGGACTGGGTGGTTTCCGTGCGCAGCTTGTCGTGCCAGGACTCGACCACCTTGTGGGCCGCGTTGCAGGCTTCGTCAAACTTCTTCCAGAGAGCGTGGTTGGCCGCGCTGCCCTGGTCGGCCAGCTTCCACTGCTCACGCAGGCTGCGCAGGGATTCCTGGATCTTGCGACCGCCCAGCGCCTGGCCTTCGGGACGGTTCAGCAGAGCTTCCGCCTTGGCAACCAGCTCCTCACGCAGCTTGTCTGCGTTCTGGCGCGGCCAGCCTTCGGCTTCGCCTGCCGCCAAGAGGGCCTCGTGCACCTTGGTGACCAGCGCGTCGTCCACCAGACGACCATGGGCCTTGATGGCGGCACGCACGGCTTGCACGGCAGCGGAGCCAGCCTTGCTTTCGCCGGCAGCCGTCTCGGCCTGGAGCTGTTCCAGCGCCTGGGTCAGGGCAGCGCTGGCGGCAGCCACCTGCTCAGGCGACGTCTTGGCCTTGGGCTGCGCTGCGCTGCGGCCGGCAGGCGCTGGCTTGGACGGCTCGGCGGCCGCTGCCTCGGGAGGCAGGCCACGCGCCACACGCAGTTCATCGGCCCACACGGGCACGGTGGGCAGCGGGGCTGCTTCGTCCGCTGCGGCGGCCTCGGTCAGCGCAAGGGCAGACTGGAAGGCATCCCAGACAAGGATCAGCTGTGCGCTGGCGGCTTCCAGCTGGGGCGGGAAGCGTCCATCCACGCTGGCCCAGTTGGCATCGCCGGTGAGCTCGCCGGCCTGCTCCTGCCAGCGGGCCACGTCGGCGCGCAGGTTGTCGAGCACAGCCTGGGCGTCGCGCCATGGCTTGGTGGACAGGACTTCGATGCGCTGGGCCAGCAAGACAGCCACTTCGCGCTGGACCTGCACGCGATGCTGCAGTTCCTCGATGGCCTTGACGCGCTCGGCCAGTTGGGCCTTGTATTGCGACAGCGGCTCACGCGACAGCGGGGCGCCTGCCTTGGCGGCGTCGCGCTGCCAGGCGATGGCGTCGGCGGCATTGAAGGGCGATGCGACCAGCAGTGCCTGGGCCTTTTCAGCCCATTCCACTGCGATCTTTTCCTGGTCCTTGGTGCGGCGGATTTCATCCAGACGCTCACGCACGGCGCGGGCCGCGCTCTTGTCGCGCGCGCTCAGCTCCTTGAGGACGTCCTGCAATTGCTCGACCGAAGGCTGGGTTGCCAGCCAGTCGCGGATGCGCGAGGCGCGATCACCCGAGGTTTCGGCGGAGAAGGCACCGCCCGTGAGCACATCCAAGGGGTGTTGTTCAGGATTCTTGGCAGAAGCAGGGCTCACTTCAGGTGCATCGGACATGGTGCTGCGGGGGGAAAGAGAAGACATGAATCAATCGTTGAATGCCTGGCTGCCGCGGGCCGCCAGACGCGGCCGGCCGGGCTGCATGCGGGCATGCTAGCCGGGCCGGGAAAACCATATTCTCGCCGTTATTTGAAGCGGAGCCAAAACCGGGCTACTGTGCGGACAGGCTGAGCTGGGCGCGCGGGCTCCATTCCTGGTCGTCGGAATCCAGTTTCGGGGCCCCGAGAAACAGGCGCTCGAGCGGCAACTGCTGCTGCGCCAGATAGTCGCGAACGGCCACGCCGCGCGCCAGCGCCAGCTCGCGCATGGCATCGTCGGGCACGGTGATCTGCTCCAGCAGCAGGCTGCGCATCTGGTCGGTGGGCAAGTCCTTGGCCATGCCGATGACATTGCGCGGCTTGGCAAAGTCGGCACGGCTGTAAAGCGCCTTGGTCAAAGCCGGCACTTCGGCAGCAGGCAACTCGGTCACCGATTCTGCCGATTTGCCCTCGCGCAGCACCTGGCGGCGTTTCTGGGCCAGCAACAGGCGATCGAGTTCGGCCTGCTTCCAGGCCTCCTTGTCCTGGGCCTCGCGCGCCTCGCCGATCACGGTGAGCCTGAGGGCCGGGCGCTCCTTGAGGGAGGCGACCACCTTGTCCAGGCTTTCGCGGGCCTTGGCATCGATCTGGGATCGGCCCGGCGCAAAGGCCACCACGCCCGACTCGCTGCTGCCGCCAAATGCGCCCGACAGCAGCGAGAACGGCGAGGTGACGGCCTTCATGATCAGGTTGCCGATGATCTTGAAGATGACTGGCGCCAACCTGAATTGGGGGTCGTTGAGCGAGCCGCTGACCGGCAGGTCCAGGTCGATGACGCCGTTGCGGTCGGCCAGCAACGCCACGGCCAGGCGCACGGGCAGCGAGGCCGGCGCACCTTCGACGGCTTCGCCGAAGGTGAGCTGGTGCAGCACCAGCTTGTTGCGCGCCGTGAGCTGGCCATCGGGCTCGATCTTGTAGCTGACATCCATGCTGAGCTTGCCGCGCTCGATGCCATGGCCCGCGTACTTGATGGAGTACGGCGACAGCGGCGGCAGCTCCAGATCGCGCATCTGGGCGCGTATGTCCAGGGCCAGCGGCTTGGCCAGCGGATTGACCTGCCCGGTAATCTCCAGCGAAGCCGTGCCCTGGGCGCGGCCGCGCAGCTCCACATCCGCCAGTTGCGGCCCCTGCTCCCCGGCCGGCTGTTCGGACGAGAAGGCGCTCAGGCGGCCGGCCAGCTCACTGAGGTCAGCCGAGTAGTTGGGCTGGATGAAGTAGTCGGAGAACTGCACCTTGCCGCCCGTCAGCACGATGGGGCCGATC
Source organism: Delftia tsuruhatensis NBRC 16741 (assembly GCF_001571325.1). Classification (GTDB taxonomy): domain Bacteria; phylum Pseudomonadota; class Gammaproteobacteria; order Burkholderiales; family Burkholderiaceae_C; genus Comamonas; species Comamonas tsuruhatensis. Next base: position 304,862 of record NZ_BCTO01000013.1, on the reverse strand, counting down.
TTGATGACCGGTGCAGGCCCGGAAGCGGCCTCCGGCGGGACGGGCTCGGCAGGAGCCGCCGCGCCATCCGCAGCCGGCGCGGTGTTTTGCTCCAGGGACTGCTGAGACTGGGCCGACTTGACGATGTCCTGCAGATTGATGCGGCCATTGCGCTGCACGATCACGCGTGCAAAGAAGTCGCTGAGCGCCGTCTCGCGCACGCTCAGGCGCAGTGGCTGGGCGGGCTGCATCTGCAGGTCCAGGCCACGCACGGCCAAGGTTTTCCAGGCGACGAGTTCATCGCGCAGGCCCAGGCCCAAGGCAGCCGATCGAGCCTTGGCCCGGTCGGCCGTGGATTCGCTGAGCACGGCTGCCACGGCGCCTGCGGCCGTGCTGGGTGCGCCCTGCCCCGCAGCCTCACCCCCGGCTTGCACGGGCGAGGCCAGCGCGGAACGCATGCGCAGATCCACCAGTTCGACATCGCCCTGCACCATCAGCTCGGGGCCGGCAGGCTGGCTGGCAAAGCGCAGCTGACCCAGGAAATTGCCATCGGCGCGCACCAGCTCCACATTGAGCATGTCGGCAAAGTAGGGCTCCAGCGCGTGCAGCGGCAGGCTGCGCGCCTGCAGCCTGCCCTGAAGCGACAGTGGCGCCAGTCCCAGATCGCCGCGCAGGCTCAGCGATCCTGCCTGGACACGCCGGCCCGAGCCGACCTGGGCGGACAGCTCCAGCGGCGTGGGAGCGGACTTGGCCGCCAGCGGCTCGATGGCGCCCAAGCGCAGGCGCAGTGAACTCAGATCCAGGGACACGGTGCGCGCCGAATCAGCGTTGCGCACGGGCGCTTCGTCACGCAGCGCAACGGCGCCACCGTCCACTTCCACGGCCTGCAGCCTCAGACCCCAGGGCCTGGGCTTGTCCTTGGCGGGGTCCGGCGTCGCAGGTGCCGAGGATGCGGGTGGCAGCCATTGCTCATACATCCACCGGCCCTGGGCGTCGCGCGACACGCCCAGCTGCGGCTTTTGCAGCGCCAGGCGCCCCACGGAAACCTGCTGGCTGGCCAGATTGACCTGTACCTGCTCCAGCTGCAGGCGCGCGATGTCGACCGGCGCGGCCTTGTCCTTGAGGCTCAACTGCTCCACGCCCAGCTCGGCCACCTGCACCACCATGGCGGAGCCGCTCCAGCCCAGGCCGGCGTCGGTGCTCAGCAGGCCGGTCAGCTCCGGCTTGAGATGGGCAGTCAGATACGGCGCCGCCAGTTGCAGAGGCAACTGGCGCGCGGAGACGGCCAGTTGCCCCTGCCTGTCGGTCATGGCGCCGCTCAGCCTCAGTTCGGCGGGTTTTGCACCCTCTCCTGCCGCTGCAGACTGCACCTGCATGCCGGCATCAAATTGCAAAGGCTGCTCCAGCGGCCAGCGGACATCACGCACTTCCAATGACAGCTGGCGCGCCTGCAGCGCCGCACCCGCCTGGCCTGCGCCGGGCGACGCATCGCGCCAATGCACCGTGGCATCGGAAATGGCCAGCCTGTCCAGGCTCACCCTCCAGGGCTGGGGCGCATCGGAGGCAGGCTTTTCCACTGCCGGCCTGGAATCGGAGGCAGAGCGACTGCCCATCGCCATCCAGTTGATGCGGCCTTGCGCATCACGGGCCGCGAAAATCTCTGGAGCGCTCCACTGCACGGACTCCAGCTCCACCACCGACTGCAGGGGCTGCACGTTCTTGAGCACGGCCGCCAGGCGCTCGAAACGCAGCAGGGGCGCCTCATCGCGGTCAAGCAACTCGGCACCGGACAGGCTGACCTCGCCGGTGATCCGCACCACGGCCTGCTCGGCCTGCTCAAAGGAGATGTGCAGATTGGTATCCAGCACGCCGGAGCGCGGCTTGACGGGAGCATTGGCGGGCACATAGCCCAGGTAAGGCGTCAGGTCCACGCCCTGCCAGCTCAGATCGACGGCCGTCTGGCGCTGGTCGGTGAAAGGCGTGCTCTGGGCACTGGATTCAAAGCGGCTGCCATTGAGCGCGAAGGACAGGTGCGGCAGCACCTTGATCTCGCGCTTGGACTCCAGATTGCTGATGAACGGCAGCTTCAGCTGCAGCTGATCCAGCATGTGCTCACGCTGCTGGACATCGTCCTGCAATTGCACGCGGCCGTCGCGCAGCGCAATGTTGTACAGCGCAAAGCCCAAGGGCTTGGCCGGCGGCGTATCGCTGGGCTCGGCCAGCCGGGCCAGCACATCATCCACATCGAAGTGCCCCAGGCTCTGCTGCGTGAGGCGCAGCACCGGCGCATCGACCTCGATGGCATCCAGGACAGGCGCCAGCCTGAAGAGGGACTGGATACTGGCATTCACATAGATGCGGTCGACCTGCAGCTGTGGCGACGACGGCGCGGGTTCTGCCTGCCCTGCGCCCGCCGGCTGGCTTTTGGCAATGCGCAGATCACGCAGGGTCAGCTCCAGCGACCAGGGCCGGAACTCCACTGCCCCCACATGGACCTGGCGACCCAGCTTGGCCGATGCCTGCTTTTCCAGCTGGCTTTTGGCGACAACGGGCACCAGCGCCCACAGCAGCAGCCACAGCAAAAGAAACGCTGCAAAGGCGATGGCCAGCCTGCGCAGCCAGCAGTGCTTGAAGAGAAGTTGCATGGGGCTCTAATAACTAGTACGGCGCCATCCTGGACAGAGGACGCAGCGGTGGCTGCATTGCATCAGAAATTGGGCTGGCAGCAAGACCTCAACCCGCATCACCGCACATTTCTTGACGTTGCAGTCACCCTGGAACGACAAAGCCCGGAAGCCTTGAACCGGCTTCCGGGCTTTACGGCAGGCACAAGTCCTGGCCGTTTTCCGCAGTCAAGGAGAGGATGGTCCTTGCTGCTCGGAAGCAAGAGATTGCTTCCAGGAAGGCCGCGGAAGAAGACTTGAACGACTGTGCCCGAACCATCGAACACCACTTTTACCCGTCTTCCACCTTGGCGAGACGACTGCAGGAGCAGTCGCCTCCAATATAGAAGGACGCAGGCCAGGCCTGCCAGTGCTTTTGCATTTCATTGCAATTTCATGAAGCCCTGTACAACCGCCGCAAGCGCCCCACATCGGTAGCACGCAACCTGCTCTCAAACACTCAGAAACTGTGTTTGCATCCATGGTTTGTTATTATTCATCGATCTAACAAACGCACTTCATAGTGTTGACCGTGTATTTGGTGAACTCCTAGAATCCGCCAGCGCTCGAATAGAGCGTTTTTTGTTTCTGCTGCCTCACGACTGAGCAGATCCCGCAGGCCTACAACGCAATGGTGCACCAAGCGCCAGCCTCCCGGATCCGCAGCACCCAATCCAGGGTGTCAGCCTCACCGGCCTTCGCTTCGGCGAAGGCCGTTTCGGGTTGGTGCCCCTAGAAAGGAAAAAGCTATGCCAGCGTCAGGAAAATTTTTCGCCGCCGCGCGAACGTTCGCCATCGATGTGGCCAACGGTTTTCTTGCCATCATCCACAACAGCTTCGCCCTTCTGGGCCTGGCTGTGGCCTTCCTGGCCATTACCTTGTTCGCCCGTCCCGACCTGCGCGATGCCGGAGAGAGCCAGCTGCGCTCCTGGCTGACCGCTCGCCAGATGGCCGAGCTGGGTGCGCCCGTCGAACTCGCGGCCAGCGACCGCGCGACGGCGACCAACCCGAAGAACCTGCCCAAGGATCAGGCGGCCGTGGCCTTCTGGCTCAGCAAGAAGTACCGCGTGGCGCCCGAGCCCATCGCGGCACTGGTCAGCGAAGCCTACGACCTGGGCAAGGTCAACCGCCTGGACCCGACGCTGATCCTGGCCATCATGGCCATCGAATCCAGCTTCAATCCGTTCGCGCAAAGCGCTGTCGGCGCGCAAGGCCTGATGCAGGTGATGACCACGGTGCATACCGACAAGTACGAGAACTTCGGCGGCCAGAACGCCGCGTTCGACCCCGTCAGCAATCTGCGCGTGGGCGTGCGCGTGCTCAAGGAGTGCATTGAGCGCGCCGGCTCCATCGAAGGTGGCCTGCGCTACTACGTGGGCGCGGCCAACCTGCCCACCGACGGCGGCTATGCCGCCAAGGTGCTGGCCGAGCACCAGCGCCTGCGCATGGCCGCCGGCCTGCGTGCCGTGCCGCTGATGACCGCCAAGATCGAGCAGCCCAAGCAGGCCGTCCAGATCGCAGCCACCAAGCCGGCCACATCCACGGCCGAGGCAGCCGGACCTGCGGCCTCGGCTGCGTCCGCTGGCACCCCGGCAGTGCCGGTCAGCTCGAGCAGCATGTCCGCGCGCACCGAACAGGTGGCCCTGCAGACACAGGAGCCGGCGCTGTAACCGGAACCACCGACATGGCGCACGAAGCTGGCTAAGGCCAGCTTTTTTCATGCCTGCCTGCACCCGCTGATCTGCCAGGCAGGCGGCTTCGCCAACGCCCCTCGCCTGTCTTCGGCTCCATCAGCTCAGCTACACTAGCGGGGTACGCAACTGGCGATAGGCGCAGCCGCTTCACGCACCGCTGCCGCTGACGTGGAAACCAGCAGAAGGCCTGAAAAGAACCACCTTCTGTGAACCACCGGGGAGCGTACCGCCCAGCCTCCATGCGCACGCGGGATCTGGAGTGTTCCGCCGTTCGCCTGGGCAGCCCTTGGCCTCAAGGGAATTTCAAGTTCACAGGACTGCCATGTTTCAACGCACCAATACCGTCGAGAAGGTCGACGCCGAAGTCTTTGCCGCCATCCAGGCCGAGAACCTGCGTCAACAAGAACATATCGAGCTGATCGCCAGCGAGAACTACTGCTCGCCCGCCGTGATGGAAGCCCAGGGCTCCCAGCTCACCAACAAGTACGCAGAAGGCTATCCAGGCAAGCGCTACTACGGCGGCTGCGAGAACGTCGACGTGGTCGAGCAGCTTGCCATCGACCGTGTCAAGAAGCTGTTCGGCGCCGAGGCCGCCAACGTTCAGCCCAACTCCGGCTCCCAGGCCAACCAGGCCGTGCTGATGGCCTTTGCCAAGCCCGGCGACACCATCATGGGCATGAGCCTGGCCGAAGGCGGCCACCTGACGCACGGCATGCCGCTGAACATGTCGGGCAAGTGGTTCAACGTGGTCTCCTACGGCCTGAACGCCGAAGAAGCCATCGACTACGACAAGATGGAAGCGCTGGCGCGCGAGCACAAGCCCCGCATCATCGTGGCCGGCGCATCGGCCTACGCCCTGGCCATCGACTTCGAGCGCTTCGCCAAGATCGCAAAGGAAGTCGGCGCCATCTTCTGGGTGGACATGGCCCACTACGCCGGCCTGATCGCCGCGGGCGTGTACCCCAACCCCGTGCCTCACGCCGACGTGGTCACCACCACCACGCACAAGAGCCTGCGCGGCCCGCGCGGCGGCGTGATCCTGATGAAGGCCGAGCATGAGAAGGCCATCAACAGCGCCATCTTCCCCGGCCTGCAAGGCGGCCCGCTGATGCACGTCATCGCCGGCAAGGCCGTGGCCTTCAAGGAAGCACTGTCTCCCGAGTTCAAGGCCTACCAGGAGCAGGTCGTGAAGAATGCCAAGGTCGTCGCCGAAACGCTGACGGCCCGCGGCCTGCGCATCGTCTCCGGCCGCACGGAAAGCCACGTCATGCTGGTGGACCTGCGCGCCAAGGGCATCACCGGCAAGGCGGCCGAAGCCGCGCTGGGTGCCGCCCACATGACGATCAACAAGAACTCCATCCCCAACGACCCCGAAAAGCCGATGGTCACCAGCGGCATCCGCGTGGGCACGCCCGCCATGACCACGCGCGGCTTCAAGGAAGAGGAAGCCCGCCTGACGGCCAACCTGCTGGCCGACGTGCTGGAGAACCCCAGCGACGAAGCCAACCTGGCCCGCGTGCGCGCCCAGGTGGCCGAGCTGACGGCCCGCTTCCCGGTCTACGGCGCCTGATTTGAGCGCATAGAGGCCTGCCATGAAGTGCCCGTTCTGCAGCCACCCGGACACCCAGGTCGTGGAGACCCGTGAGGCCGAGGATGGGGGCTTCATCCGCCGCCGCCGCCAATGCGGCGGCTGCGACAAGCGCTTCACCACCTATGAGCGGCCCGAGGTCAGCTTCCCCGCCATCGTCAAGAAGGACGGGCGGCGCATCGAGTACGAGCGCGCCAAGCTGCTGGGTTCGTTCAAGATTGCGCTGCGCAAGCGTCCCGTGAGCACGGAGCAGATCGATGCCGCCATCGAGCGCATCGAGGAACGGCTGCGCAACCTGGGCGAGCGCGAAGTGCTCTCCAGCCGCCTGGGCGAGATGGTGATGCGCGAGCTCAAGCTGCTCGACAAGGTCGGCTACATCCGCTACGCCAGCGTCTACCGCAGCTTCGAGGACGTGGACGACTTCAAGAACGTCATGGATGAAGTCCGCAATCCCGGCTGATCAGGCCGGCAGGACACAAGAAAGCCGCCCTTGGGCGGCTTTCTCTTTGGCGTCCTGGCAGCGCTTTCAGGGCGCCGCGGCAGGAATCGGCGCCAGGCCTGAATCGACGTCGCCGCACTGGGCGCGGTGGCGCAGGGCGTGGTCCATCACCACCAGGGCCAGCAACGCTTCGGCGATGGGCGCGGCGCGGATGCCCACGCAGGGGTCATGGCGACCCTTGGTGATGACTTCGGTGCTCTGGCCCTGGGTGTCGATGGACTCGCGCGGCGTGATGATGGAGCTGGTGGGCTTGATGGCGATGCGCACCTCCAGATCCTGGCCCGTGCTGATGCCGCCCACGATGCCACCGGCGTTGTTGCTGCGAAAGCCTCCAGGACTCAGCGAGTCGCCGTGCGTGGTGCCGCGCTGGACCACGCTGTCGAAGCCCGCGCCGATCTCCACGGCCTTGACGGCGTTCAGGCCCATCATGGCGTAGGCGACGTCGGCATCGAGGCGGTCATACAGCGGCTGGCCCAGGCCCACCGGCATGCCACTGGCCTGCACGCGCAGCGCGGCGCCGCAGGAGTCGCCCGACTTGCGCAGCGCATCCATGTATTCCTCGTAGCGGGACACATCGGCCACCGGCGCAAAGAAGGGATTGTTGCGCACATGCTCCCAGCTCTCGAAGGGCAGCGACAGCTCGCCCACCTGGGTCATGCAGGCGCGGAACTCGGTGCCGAATTTTTCCTTGAGCCACTTCTTGGCCACGGCGCCGGCCGCCACCGTGGGCGCCGTCAGCCGTGCGGAGGAGCGGCCGCCGCCGCGCGGATCACGGATGCCGTACTTCTGGAAGTAGGCGTAGTCGGCATGGCCGGGACGAAAGCTTTGCGCAATGTTGGAGTAGTCCTTGCTGCGCTGGTCGGTATTGCGGATCAGCAAAGCGATCGGCGTGCCCGTGGTACGGCCTTCGTAGACACCCGAGAGGATTTCCACCGCGTCCGGCTCGTTGCGCTGCGTCACGAACTTGCTGGTGCCGGGGCGGCGGCGGTCCAGGTCGTGCTGGATATCCGCCTCGCTCAGTGCCATGCCAGGCGGGCAACCGTCGATGACGCAGCCGATGGCCGGGCCATGCGATTCGCCGAAGTTGGTGACAGTGAATAGGGTTCCGAAGGTGTTGCCGCTCATAGGCCGATGATTATGCCCGGGTCGCCCCCAGGCGCCGCTCCCGCTGCAGCGGTGCATTGCGCAGGCTGCCATCTCCTGCAAAGAAACAATAAAACTATCAAATTACAAATATTGATAGCTAGAATTACAGAACATTGTTCTTCAACCGCCTGCGGACCATCCCTCAGGCACCAGCCGCAACTTGCGGGAGATTCGTGAAATGCAGACCTCTTCCGGCTCAACGCAACGCCAGGATCGCAGCGATCCTGCGAGCAGCACTCCACCGCCCTCACCCATCCTTCAACAGGATGCCGGTGACCAGAATCTTCACCCCACCCTGATGACCATGCTGCTGGTCTCAGCCAGGCCCGATGATTTCAGAACCCGCAACCGGCTTGCCCAGGCCAAGCAGTACATGCGGGCCCGGCTGGATGACCCCGAGCTCAAGCCCCTGCAGGTGGCCCAGGGCCTGGGCATGTCGCTGCGCAGCCTGGCGCGCCTGTTCGCCACCGAGGGACTGACTCCCAGCCGCTGGCTCTGGAACGAGCGCCTGGCCCAGGCCCACCTGCTACTGCAGGCCGACAATGCGCGGCGCGTGACCGATGTGGCGATGGCCTGCGGCTTCACCAGCTTCTCGCACTTCAGCCGCGTCTTCAGGCAGACCTATGCCGTGCCGCCCAGCGCCTTGCTCAAGCCCCGGCGCAGCAGCGTGCATTGAACGGGCTTGCGCCCGGCCGTAAAAAAACCAAGGCCTGCGCCGCGTTCTGCGGTCGCAGGCCTTGCTGCATGGGCAGGGGCGGTCTTGCCGCGACCGGATGATCAGTCCGCGCCCTGGCGCTCGCCTTCGGGCCAGTCGCGGATATAGGCCTTGAGCATGCGGTTCTCGAAGTTCTGGCTGTCCACCACGGCCTTGGCCACGTCGTACAGGCTGATCACGCCCATCAGCATGCGCTTGTCCATCACCGGCATGTAGCGCGCATGGCGGTCCAGCATCATGCGGCGCACCTCGTCCATGTCGGTTTCCATGGTGCAGGTCATGGGAGCGTCGTCCATGGCCGAGCGCACCAGCGTCTCGCCCACGCCGCCGTGCTTGACAAAGCCCTGGATTACTTCGCGGAAGGTCAGCATGCCGACCACGTCGCCGTGCTCCATGACCACGAGGGAGCCTATATCGCGCTCGGACATCACCTGCACCGCGCTGGCCAGGCTTTCGTCCGGCGACACCGTGTAGAGGGTGTTGCCCTTGACGCGCAGGATGTCACTTACTTTCATGCCGTATCTCCAAGATTGTCTGTGTCGCCGTGGTTGCGGCAAGCCCATGTCTGCCGGGAAATATAGCCCACAATGCCCGCTTGCCTTGACAACCATGGAGACAGGAATGCCCGGCTACTCGGATCCCGGCTTTGACACTCTGGCGCTGCACGCGGGCGCACAGCCCGACCCCGCCACCGGTGCGCGCGCGACGCCCATCCACCTCACGACCTCGTTCGTGTTCGAGTCCAGCGACCATGCGGCCTCGCTGTTCAACCTGGAGCGCCCAGGGCACGTCTACAGCCGCATCTCCAATCCCACGAACGCCGTACTGGAGCAGCGCGTCTCGGCCCTGGAAGGGGGCGTGGGCGCCATCGCCGTGGCCAGCGGCCAGGCGGCGCTGCACCTGTCGGTGGCCACGCTCATGGGCGCGGGCAGCCACATCGTGGCCAGCACGGCGCTGTACGGCGGCTCGCAGAACCTGCTGCACTACACGCTGGCGCGCTTCGGCATAGAAACCACCTTCGTCAAGCCCGGCGACATCGACGGCTGGCGCGCCGCGGTGCGCCCCAACACCAAGCTGTTCTTCGGCGAGACGGTGGGCAACCCGGGCCTGGATGTGCTGGACATCCCCACCATCAGCGCCATAGCCCATGAAGCCGGCGTGCCGCTGCTGGTGGACTCCACGCTGACCTCGCCCTGGCTGATGAAGCCGCTGGAGCATGGCGCGGACATCGTCTACCACTCGGCCACCAAGTTCCTGTCGGGCCACGGCACCGTGGTCGGGGGCATCGTGGTGGATGGCGGCAGCTTCGACTGGGAAAAGTCGGGACGCTTCCCGGAGCTGACCGAGCCCTACGACGGCTTCCACAACATGGTGTTCAGCGAGGAAAGCAGCACTGGCGCCTTCCTTCTGCGCGCACGCCGCGAAGGCCTGCGCGACTTCGGCGCCTGCATGAGCCCGCACACGGCCTGGCTGATCCTGCAGGGCATAGAGACGCTGCCGCTGCGCATGGAGCGCCATATCCGCAACACCGAGAAGGTGGTGCAATTCCTGGCCAGCCATCCGCTGGTGGGCCGCGTGGGCCACCCGCTGCTCGATACCCATCCCTCGCACCAGCTCGCCAAGAAGCTGCTGCCGCGCGGCGCAGGCTCGGTGTTCAGCTTCGACATCAAGGGCAACCGCAACCAGGGCCGCAAGTTCATCGAGACGCTCAAGGTCTTCAGCCACCTGGCCAACGTGGGCGACTGCCGCAGCCTGGTCATCCACCCTGCCAGCACCACGCACTTCCGCATGAGCGACGAGGCGCTGGCCCAGGCCGGCATCGGCCAGGGCACGATCCGCCTGTCCATCGGGCTGGAAGACGCAGACGACCTGATCGACGACCTCAAGCGCGCCCTCAAGGCGGCCGAGAAGGCCGCGTGAATCGGCAAGGGAGACACCAACAATGAAGATCGATGTTCACGGCCACGCCATCTACGCCTATACCGGCGGCAAGGCCTTCAATCCCGCACAGCCGACGGCCATCCTCATCCACGGCGTGCTGTGCGACCACAGCGTCTGGGCACTGCAAAGCCGTTACCTGGCCAACCACGGCTGGAACGTGCTGGCCATAGACCTGCCGGGCCACTGCCGCAGCGCAGGCGATGCGCCGGCCAGCGTGGAGGCGGCGGCGGATTTCATCGGCCAGCTCATGGATGCGGCAGGCATCGAGAAGGCCGCGCTGGTAGGCCACAGCTGGGGCAGCCTGATCGCCATGGAAGCGGCCGCGCGGCTGGGCGCGCGCGTCAGCCACCTGGTGCTGGTGGGCACGGCCTATCCGATGAAGGTCTCGCCCGCCCTGCTGGACTCCGCACTGAGCACGCCAGAGCAGGCCATCCGCATGGTCAATGTGTTCTCGCGCGCCACGCTGGCGCCACCCAGCGGCGCAGGCAGCTGGGTGTTCGGCGCCGGCATGGCGCTGGGCCGGCGCGTGCTGGCCAGCAATGAGCGCACCAACCTGCTGCACACCGGCTTCAAGGCCTGCGACAGCTACGCGGGCGGCGAGGCGGCCATGGCGGCGCTGCAATGTCCGGTCCTGTTCGCCCTGGGCGAGCAGGACCAGATGACGCCGCCCAAGGCCGCCAAGGGCCTGATCGAGGCGGCCCGGGGCGCGCAGCGCCAGGTCAGCATCGTGCACCTGCCCAGCGGCCACAACCAGATGACCGAGGCGCCCGACCAGACGCTGTTCGCCATCCGGGATTTCCTGGCGCGCTGAGACCGGCCGGGTCCTGCCCGCAGGGCAGGCACGCACTCACTCACGCACTCACGCCCCGCGCGCGGGGAAGATGCTCTTTTTCACGAGCGCGTGCACGCCCCAGTTGCCATCCACCACCTGGGTGATGCCGAAGTCCACGGCAATCGACATCAGCGAGATGGCCTCGTCCTCTCCCAGCCCCTGGGTGGTCATGAGGAAGTGACGCATCTTGTGATAGGCGTCGCGCAGCGCCAGGTCCACGGAAGACTTCTTGAAGATCTGGTTTTGCGCATCCGGCCCCAGCTCCGCCAGGTAGTTGGCGTAGCTGAAACCGTGCAGCAGCCATTCGTCCTGGGTTTCGAGCAGCGGATAGGCCAGCTCGGCCAGCGGCGTTCCAGGCAGGTCCGCCTTCTTGTGCAGGATCAACTGGAAGGTGCCGGTCAGCGAGCACTCGATGGCCGTGCCGCACAGCTCGGAGTCCCCCTGCGAGGCATGCGGATCGCCCACGGTGAAGTTGGCCCCTGGCACGGCCACGGGGAAATACATGGTCGCCCCCTTGCCGATGCGCCAGTTGTCGATGTTGCCGCCCGTGTGGTTGGGCGGAATGGAGCTGGCCATCTCCACCTCGGCCGGCGCCACGCCGATGGTGCCGAAATGCGGGCGCACGGGAACGCGGATATTGCGCAGCACGTTTTCGTTCTTGCTGATCGTGCGGTGGTCCACGGGCACGCCCGGATAGTCGATGGTCGGGTGGACCACGCCGAAGGGGTCGGTCTGCGGCGTCCAGCGGTAGTTGTAGACGGCGCGGGCCCAGTTGCGCTCGCCGGTCGCATCCACCTCGTAGATGGTGACCACCTCGCGCTTTCGGGGCTCGGTAAGCGTGTCGCCATAGTGAAAGCCCCAGTTCGCCGCCGCATTGCTGCCGAAGGTCCGGCCCTTGAACTGCGGGTTGCCCGAGGGGCGTGGCACCACATCAATGATGCGCACTTCCAGCACATCGCCGGGCTGGGCGCCCTTGATGCGTACCGGCCCCGTGCAGATGTGCACGCCCTGGCCGCCACCTGCGCCGTTCTTGGCATCCATGGGACCGGCGCCCCGGCGATCGACGTTCTTGCGCTGGCTGTCCCAGTGGAACACGCTCTCGGCGCCAGGGTCGCCCCGGACCATGCGTTCGGCATCGTCATTGGCATGGTGGGTCAGCGTCTCCATGGTCACGTAGTCGCCCGATTCGACTTCGACCACCGGCTTGGCCGATCTGCTGAAGTAGCCCCAGAGCACGGTGCTGGCAGAGGCGGGAATGTAGTAGTGGCTGGCCATGCCCTGGCCGGCCCGGGCGCCAGGCGCACCCTGGGCAAAGGCCCGGGACGGTGCCATCGCACCGCTGATGGCGCCGGCCGAGACCGCGCCGCCACCGACCACCATGGCGTCGCGCAGGAAGGAACGGCGTGCAACCTGGAATTCCTCGCGGATCAGCGTCTCATCGGCTGGCGAAGCACCGTGCTGGCAGCCCGGGCCGCAGATATGTTCTTGGTGGGGGATGGTCATCGAAAATACTCCTGCTGTTGTGGATCAGTGCCGGCAGCGCCAGTGTCCAGGCGAGCATGTCCAGGCCGGTTGTTCCTGCGCGCACAAAAACTTGTCGCGGCTGCCATCCGGTGCGCCGGGCTTGGACAGGCAGTACGCGGCAGTTCATAGTTCGCCCCTGATGCACGACGATCCAAGACGCTTTTCCACCCACGCATTTCCCGATGCCTTGCGGCAGGCTGCGCTCAATGAGGCGCTGTCCAGGGCAGACATCCATGGCGAAACGCCCACGCCGCCGGCCACCCACCTGGCGCTGCGCAGCTCGCCACTGGGATCGGTATTCATTGCGCTGGCCACCTCGCCGCTGACGCTGCGGGCCGTGGCCAAGCGGCTGCGCGGCCCGGGCCTGCTGCTGTGCGCCTTGCTGCAAGGCAGCGCCGATGCGGTGGTCGAGGACGCCGCGTTCCCGCTCAAGGCCGGCTCCGCGCTGCTGCTGGAGTCAGACCGGGACTGGCAGCTGCAGTTGCCCGGCGACGGCCGCCTGCTGCTTGCGCGGCTGGAGTCCTCGAGCTTTCTGCTGCGCCTTCTGCGCTCGTGCCCGCCCGAGGCCAGGCACATCGGCGGGACAGGCGGTGTGGGGGCCATGTGCATGGCAATGGCGGCCTCACTGGCAGAGCAGATCGACACACTGGCACAGGACGATCTGCTGTCGGTGGAGGCCACGCTCACCGACATGCTGGTCACCTGCCTGACACCGCGCGCCGGCAATCCCGACCAGGAGCAGGCCGAGGCGACCGAGCCGCCCAGCGCCGTGCAGCTTGGCCATCTGCGCCGCATCTGCCGCGCCATCGAAACCCGGCTGGGCGATGCCGAGCTGTCCATCGATGCCATCGCCGAAGCCGAGGGGCTGTCCACGCGCTATCTGCAAAAGCTGTTCAAGGGAGCGGCCACCAGCTTCAGCACCTACCTGCGCGAACGCCGGCTGGAGCGCTGCCGCATGGACCTGAGCAACCGCTCGCTGCAGCATTTCTCCATCGCCGAGCTGTGCTTTCGCTGGGGCTTTGGCGATGCCGCCAACTTCAGCCGCGCCTTCACGGCCCGCTATGGGCTGTCCCCCAAGGCCTATCGCGCCAGTCCGGCGCGCGTGCAGGATGCGCCGCCCGGCCAGCGCGGACGCCCCTCGCCCGCAGAGAGCGCTGCGCAGGGTGCAGAACCGGCCGCAGCGCGCCTGGCACACAGCCCGTTCCAGGCCCTGCTGCGCGACCATGCACGCTACGCCCAGGCGCTGGCCCTTGTGCCCAAGCGCTCGGCGCACGCAGACAATGGCGGTACGTCGCCCCAGCATTACTACCTTCCGGTCTCCGACAAGACCGTGCACTGGGGCTACCTGAGCCGTTCACTCAAGCCCGTGCTTTCGGTGCGCTCGGGTGACGTGGTGACCATGGAGACGCTGACCCAGCATGCCTCGGACGACTGGGAACGCATGATCGAAGGCGATCCGGGCGCCGAAAGCGTGTTCCACTGGACCGCAGCCCAGAAGGCCGTGGACCGGCGCGGCGCGGGCCCGATGGATGCCTCGATCTACGGCCGCGGCGCAGGCGAGGGCTTCGGCGTGCACATCTGCACCGGCCCCGTCTATGTGCATGAGGCCGAACCTGGCGACCTGCTGGAGATACGCATCCTCGACGTGCAGCCACGCCCCAGCTGCAGCCCCGCCCACCACGGCCGTGTCTTCGGCAGCAACGCCGCCGCCTGGTGGGGCTTTCACTACCGCGACCAGATCACGGAGCCCCGCCAGCGCGAAGTGGTCACCATCTACGAAATCGACCACGCACTGCCCGAGGAGCCCACGGCCCGCGCCGTCTACAACTACCGCTGGACGCCGCAGACCGACCCCTTCGGCGTGGTCCATCCGACCATCGACTACCCGGGCGTGCCCGTGGACCCCGCCAGCATCACCCGGCGCTTTGGTGTACTGGACAAGGCACGCGTGCCGCTGCGTCCGCATTTCGGCATGCTGGCCGTGGCACCGCGAGAGGCCGGCCTGATCGACTCCATACCGCCGAGCTACTTCGGCGGCAACCTGGACAATTGGCGCGCGGGCAAGGGAGCCACCCTCTTCCTGCCCGTATCGGTGCCCGGCGCGCTGTTTTCGGTGGGAGACCCGCATGCATCCCAAGGCGACTCGGAACTGTGCGGCACGGCCATCGAATGCTCGCTGACCGGCAGCTTCGAGCTGCGGGTGCACAAGCGCGCCGCGCTGGACAACCGCTTCCTTGCAGAGCTGGACCACCCTTTCCTGGAGACCGGCTGCGAATGGGTGATACAGGGCTTCAGCTTCACCGACCACCTGGCCGAGCTGGGCAGCCAGGCGCAGTCCCAGGTCTATCGCAAATCATCGCTGGAAGGCGCCATGCGTGACGCCTTCCACAAGGCAAGGCGCTATCTGATGCTGGCCCACGGGCTGGACGAGGACGAGGCCGTATCGCTGATCTCCGTGGCCGTGGACTTCGCCGTGACGCAGGTGGTGGACGGCAACTGGGGCGTGCACGCCGTGATCAAGAAGAAGCTGTTTCCGCCGGAGCTCTCGGCGTCCGCCCAGGCGGGCCACTGAAGCCCACCCGGGGTCAGACCCGTGCCAGGAAACGGGCGATGCGCTGGGCGATGCGCTCGGGCTGCTCGCGGTGGGGGACGTGGCCGCCACCGGCCACGATCTCCACCTCCACAGGGCCGCGCGCCCGGTCGCGGATGCGCTCGGGGTGGACCAGGGAGCCGAACTCGTCATGCTCGCCGTGGATGGCCAGCACCGGGCAGCGCACGCGCTCCAGCGCCTCGTCCAGCCGGTAGTCGGCAAATGGCTGCGACAGCCAGGTATCGACCCAGGCAGACAGCACCCAGGCGGCCTTGTCGCCGTGGTATTTCTCCAGGCGCGCCAGCTGGCCGGGCCGGGCGAAATCCTGTTGGGCCGCACGAATGCCCTGCAAGGTGCGATCTTCCACGAAGGCCTGGGCGGACTCCGTGACCACCGCCTTGCACTGCGCGCCGTATCGGGCCGCCACCATGGCGGCCATGCCGCCGCCCACGCTGTGGCCCAGCACGATGAAATCCCCAAGGCCCAGCCCCTGGTGCACTGCCGGAAACACGGTCTCTGCCTCCCGGGCCACAAAGCCCGGCCCCAGCGTGCCCGGATAGGGGTCGGACTGGCCAAAGCCCAGCCGGTCGTAGGCCAGCACATCGCGGCGCGTGGCCTCGGCCAGTTGCTGCGGGAAATCGCGCCACAGCGCCACCGAGCCCAGCGAGTCGTGCAGCAGCACGATGGGCGCGCGGGCCAGGGACTCTTCGCCGGCCGCCGGCGCCTGCCAGCGCCTGACGTAGATGCTGCCCTGGGGCGTGGAAATGCGGGTTTCGCTCAGGGATGCGGGGATGTCGGTCATGCAGGAGGAAGGCATCGAAAAACTCCATGCCGGTCAGCGCCGGCCCGGCAGACATCATGCGCCCGCATGCCGCCAGAGGGCGACACCGTGGCGACGCGCAGGGCAGAATGCGGCAGCTTTTGTCTCTCTCGGGGCAGCTTTTGCGAACCTGGGCGCGCGGGTTCCTCCGATGGTGAGCGGCAAGGCAGCAGCGTATAAGTTGACCCTACCCCATGCTTGCGAAGGCCTGCCATGTCACACGCTTCCGCTCCCCTGCCCGGCGCCGCACAGGCTGCCGTGGACCCGCGCCAGTTCAAGAGCTTTGCCGAGTTCTATCCGTTCTACCTGCAGGAGCACAGCAACCGCACCTGCCGGCGCCTGCACTTCGTCGGCTCCACGCTGGCGCTGCTGTGCCTGTTCGCGCTGTTCCTGACCGGCAATTTCTGGTTCCTGCTGGGCGGCCTGCTGTTTGGCTACGGCTTTGCCTGGATAGGGCATTTCGGCTTCGAGAAGAACCGGCCCGCCAGCTTCAAGCGCCCGCTCTACAGCTTTCGCGGCGACTGGGTGATGTGGCGCGACATCCTGACGGGCCGCATCCCGCTCTAGACCGGAGCCTGCGGCCTTTGCTCCAGCAGATCGGCCAGCGTCATGCCTGCCAGCCCCGTGCGATCCCACAGCGGCTGCACGGCCGGCGACGGCGCCAGCAGCAGACGCTGCACCAGCGGCTGCAGCGGCGTGCGATGGGGCTCCACCAGCAGCATGTAGCGGGGCTCGGGGCCTTCGCTGGCCGCCACAGTGCCGGGGGCCTGCACCGTGCCCACCCAGTCCAGCACCGACAGCGCCTGCAGCACCGGATCGATCTGCTGCCAGTCCACACGCAGGCGCCGCGCCAGATCGCTGGCGTACAAGCCCTTGGCGGGCGACTCGCGCTCCTGTGCGAGGTACTGCAGGATCTCCACGGCCATCTCGAACTGCCAGCCCTGCTGGCCCGGCATGCGCTGCACGCCCGCCATCACGATGGGCAGGTAGGCCGTGACCACGGCGCCCAGCAGCACGATGACCCAGGCCATGTAGATCCAGATCAGCAGGATGGGCAGCGTGGCGAAGGTGCCGTAGATGACCGAATAGGTAGGCACCGAGGCCAGGTACAGGCCCAGCGCCTTCTTCGCCAGCTCCATGCAGGTGGCCACGAACAGGCCGCCCACCCAGGCATGGCGCCAGCGCACCGCCGTGTTGGGCACGTAGTGGTACAGGCCCGCCATGCCAGCGGCCAGCGCCAGGTACTCGATGGAATCGAAGATGAAGCGCAAGCCTTCGGGCAGCGCATTGACCAGCCCGCGCGAGGCCGACATCACATAGGACGACAGCACCAGGCTCAGGCCCAGCACCAGGGGGCCCAGCGTGATCGCCGCCCAGTAGATCAGCACGCGCTGGCCCAGCGGCCGCAACTGGCGCACGCGCCAGATGTTGTTGAGCGTGCGGTCAATGGTGAGGATCAGCGCCACCGCCGTGATCACCAGAATGGAAAACCCCGCCATGCCCAGCTGGCTGGCCTTGGAGGCGAACTGCGTCAGATAGCCCAGCACCTGGCGCGCGATGGTCTCGGGGATCAGGCTGTCGATCAGCCAGCGCTCCAGCACGATCTGCACGCGGGAGAAGATGGGAAAGGCCGTGAACAGCGCCAGCGCCACCGTGAAGAACGGCACCAGGGCCAGCACCGTGGTGAAGGTCAGGCTGCTGGCGGTCACGCCCAGCCGGTCCTCGCGAAAGCGTTCGCGCAGCGTGTGTGCGGTATTGCGCCATGGAAAGCAGCGCCAGCGTTCGCGCCACGATCTCGGCACCGCAGGCTCGGGCGGCTCGGCCAGGGACAGGCTGCGCTCCCGGGCAGGAACGGGCAGCGCCAGGGAGCCATCCTCCAGGCCATCGACGGGCTCCTTTTCGGGGCCGCCGCTCATCGCCACATCTCCGCCGCAAGGCGCATGTCTGCAGCGGGCGCGGCCATCCAAGCAATCACATGTTCAAAGGTCAAGACCATGGCCGATATGATGCCACCCCGATGACTGATTCCATTTCTCGCCCCGGCGCCGATGTCGCCGCCACCCGCTGGCTGGCGGTCTCCAGCCTCATGGGCCTGATCGTGCTGAGCCTGGCCTGGGAACTGTGGCTGGCGCCCATGCGGCCCGGGGGCTCCTGGCTTGTGCTCAAGGCCCTGCCGCTGGCGATTCCGCTGATCGGCCTGCTCAAGCACCGCATGTATACCTACCGCTGGGTCAGCCTGCTGGTGTGGATCTATTTCACCGAGGGCGTGGTGCGCGCCTGGAGCGACCCCGCGCCCGGGCGCTGGCTGGCGCTGCTCGAAGTTTTCCTGTGCCTGATGCTGTTCACCGCCTGCGCCCTGCATGTGCGCTGGCGCCAGCGCAGCGCGCGCCGCGCGGCCCAGGCGGCCGGCGGCTGAGCCCCCCGTTTTCATGCCTTCACGTCTTTGAAAGAAGTTGCAACATGACTGCACTGCTTGAACGCCTGCGCCAGATCGTCGGCGAAGCCCATGTCCTCACCGAGGGCGACCTTGTGGCCTACGAACAGGATTGGCGCCGCCGCGTGCGCGGCAAGTCCCTGGCCGTGGTACGCCCGGCCAGCACGGCCGAGGTGGCCGCCGTGGTGCGCGAATGCGCGGCCGCAGGCACCAGCATCATCCCGCAGGGCGGAAACACCGGCCTGTCGGTGGGCTCCACGCCGGACGACAGCGGCACGCAGGTCGTGCTCAGCCTCACGCGCATGAATGCCGTGCGCAACATCGACCGCGACAACCTGAGCTTCACCGTCGAGGCCGGCTGCATCCTGCAAAGCCTGCAGGAGCTTGCCGAGAAAGAGGGCCTGCTGTTCCCGCTGTCGCTGGCCGCCGAAGGCAGCTGCACCATTGGCGGCAACCTGGGCACGAACGCGGGCGGCACCCAGGTGGTGCGCTACGGCAACACGCGCGAGCTGTGCCTGGGCCTGGAAGTGGTCACCCCGCAGGGCGAGATCTGGGACGGCCTCAAGGGCCTGCGCAAGGACAACACCGGCTACGACCTGCGCGACCTGTTCATCGGCAGCGAAGGCACGCTGGGCATCATCACCGCCGCCACCATGAAGCTGTTCCCCCAGCCTGCGGCACAGCTCACGGCCTTCGCCGCCGTGCCCTCCATGGAAGCGGCCGTGCGCCTGCTGGGCATGGCGCACCAGTACCTGGGCGCGGGCCTGACGGGCTTCGAGGTCATGGGCCAGTTCGCGCTGTCGCTGGTGATCAAGCACATGCCCCAGCTGCGCGTGCCCTTTGCCGGGCTGATCGGCGCGCCGCCCTACTACGTGCTGGTCGAGAATTCGGACAGCGAGTCCGAGCAGCATGCGCGCGAGCGTTTCGAGGCGCTGCTGGAGCTGGCCTTCGAGGACGGCTGCGTCCTCGACGCCGTGGTGGCCGAAAGCCTGTCGCAGGCCCATGAGCTGTGGCACATCCGCGAAAGCATTCCGCTGGCCCAGGCCGAGGAAGGCCTTAACATCAAGCACGACATCTCCATCGCCGCATCGCGCATCCCCGCCTTCGTCGAGCACACCGATGCCGTGCTGCAGCGCGAGATCCCTGGCGTGCGCCTGGTCAACTTCGGCCACCTGGGCGACGGCAACCTGCACTACAACGTGCAGGCGCCCGAGGGCGGTGACGCCAAGGCCTTCCTCAACGAGCGAGAGCACCTGGTCAACCACCTCGTCTATGAAGCCGTGGCCGAATTCGGCGGCTCGTTCTCGGCCGAGCACGGCGTGGGTGCGCTCAAGGTGGACAAGCTGCAGAAGTACCAGTCCCCCGTGGCGCTGGGCATGATGCGCGCCATCAAGCAGGCGCTGGACCCGCAGGGACTGATGAACCCGGGCTGCATCCTGCCAAGGCAAGCCTCCTGAGCGCAACGCCGCCCCTTCTGGGGCAGCGCCGGGTTTGCACGCGCCGTCCTGAGCCAGGAGCGGCACGTGCCTGCCTTGTCAGGAAACCGGTTTGGCCTCGATATTGGCCATCGTCTTGTTGACCTGTTCGGGCCAGGCGATGTCGGCGCCGGCCGCATCGGAGAAGTCGGACTGTTTGCCGCCGGTGAGCAGCCACACGCGCAGGGCATTGCGGGCGGGATCGATCACGATGGCGCCCATTTCCTCGCCGCCCTGGTGCGGGCGCAGGCCGACGATGCTCCAGACATCTCCTTCCTTGGTCAGCGGGCCCACGGTCCGCATATTGCTCAGCAGGGTCGGGTAGCTGGTGCCCAGCAGCGCCTTGAGCCGGTCGGCCAGCACGCCCTGCTCCAGGTAGTTGGTGCCGTCGTAGGGATACTTGCCCACGTACTCGGCCAAGCTGTCCAGGCCGGGCTCCCCTGCCTTGGCGGTGGAGGGCATGCGCGTGCGCGCGGGAAACGCCAGCACCAATTCCGGAGCTGGCGCAGCCACATCGAGTGCGACGGACTGCGCGGCCTTGGGAGTCGGGACGGAGGGAGAACGCGGATCGCAGGCTGTCAGCGCCAGCATGGCGACACCCAATGCAACGGCGGCCTGCCAGGGGGAGAGCATGGAAGACATGCGCAAGCTCCTTGTCAAAGCGGATGCGAAAAAAGCGGTGACGCCGGTGCGAAAGCCTGGGCAATGCACCGGCACCAGTCTGCGGGCATTTTCGCACCCGGGGCGCCAGACCTTGTTTCAAGGGGCATGGATACCGTCGGACAAGACGCCGTATTCATCAAGGGATAATCCGGAAGATGAACACGACTCCTGCGCCCCGCCCAGCCCGCTCCCAGTACGAAGATTTCATGCGCCATGTGTACGAGCACGGCGTGTCCAAGACCGACCGTACCGGCACGGGCACGCGCAGCGTGTTCGGCCACCAGATGCGCTTCGACCTGTCCGAAGGCTTTCCGCTGGTCACCACCAAGAAGGTGCACCTCAAGTCCATCATCCTGGAACTGCTGTGGTTCCTGCGCGGCGACAGCAATGTGCGCTGGCTGCAGGAGCGCGGCTGCACCATCTGGGACGAATGGGCCCGCGAGGACGGCGACCTGGGCCCGGTCTATGGCGTGCAATGGCGCAACTGGCCGACGCCGGACGGCGGCCACATCGACCAGATCGCCGAAGTGGTCAAGCAGCTCAAGAGCAACCCGGACAGCCGCCGCATCATCGTCAGCGCCTGGAACGTGGCCGACCTGCCGCAGATGGCGCTCATGCCCTGCCACGCCTTCTTCCAGTTCTACGTGGCCGACGGCAAGCTCAGCTGCCAGCTATACCAGCGCAGCGCGGACATCTTCCTGGGCGTTCCCTTCAACATCGCCAGCTACGCGCTGCTGACCCACATGCTGGCCCAGCAATGCGACCTGCAGGTGGGCGACTTCGTCTGGACCGGTGGCGACTGCCACATCTACAACAACCACTTCACCCAGGTCGAGACCCAGCTGGCGCGCCAGCCCTTCGCCTACCCGACGCTGCAGATCAAGCGCCGGCCCGACTCCATCTTCGGCTACGAGTACGAGGACTTCGAGGTCGTCGGCTACCAGCACCACGAGCCCATCAAGGCCCCCGTGGCCGTCTGAGGCAGCAGAAAGACCCGCCCGATGGCCATCCATCTCATCTACGCACGCGCCGCCAACGGCGTCATCGGCAAGGACAATGCCATGCCCTGGCACCTGCCCGAGGACCTGGCGCACTTCAAGCAATTGACCCAGGGCTCGGCCGTGGTCATGGGCCGCAAGACCTGGGACTCGCTGCCGGCCCGCTTCAGGCCGCTGCCCGGGCGCACCAACATCGTGGTCACGCGCCAGGCGGACTGGGCACCCGAGCCAGCCGCCCCCGGCGTGCTGCATGCCACCAGCCTGGAGCAGGCCCTGGCGCTGGGCCGCCAGGCATCCGCCGACGTGTGGGTCATGGGCGGTGCCCAGATCTACGCCCAGGCCCTGCCGCTGGCCGACAGCATCGAGGTGACTGAAATCGAACGCGACTACGAAGGCGACGCCTTCGCGCCCACGCCGGGCCCCGAGTGGCAGGAAGCCTCGCGCAGCCGCCATGTGGCAGCCAATGGCCTGCCCTACAGCTTTGTGCGCCTGCAACGGCGCTGACACGGTCCTGTCGCAAACGGGGCTGGCGGGCACGGCGGGTCTGTGCAAATAATGTCGGTTTTCCAAGCCTGCGCCGTCTTTTGCATCTTTCCGCCATGAGCCTCGTCCAGCCCCTGCCCCCCGGTCCGCTCGACATCGTCGGCGACATCCATGGCGAAGCCGAAGCGCTGGAGCATCTGCTGGGGCACCTGGGCTACGACGCGCTGGGCCGCCACCCCCAGGGCAGGCGCCTGGTCTTCGTGGGCGACTTCTGCGACCGGGGTCCAGACAGCCCGGGCGTGCTGGCCCGCGTGGTGCCCATGCTGGAGTCGGGCCATGCGCTGGCCGTGCTCGGCAACCACGAAATCAACCTGCTGCGCGAGGATGCCAAGGACGGCTCCGGCTGGTTCTTCGACAGCCGCGTGGCCTCCGACACACCCAAGTACGCCCCGTTCGCACGCATGCCGCTGTGCGATATCCCCGACACCCTGGCCTTGCTGGAGCGGCTGCCCATCGCCATGGAGCGCGAGGACCTGCGCGTGGTCCACGCGGCCTGGCGCCCGCAGCAGATCGCCATGGCGCGCGAGCTGCCGCCGGGCAGCGCGCGCAGCGCCTATGACCACTTCGAGGCCGTGGCCGCCCAGCAGGCCCAGGTCAACAAGGTGGCCGAGCGCATGCGCGCCGAGCGCCGGCAATGGCCGCATGACCTGGAAGACCGCAACTGGCTGCCGCCCTTCCTGCCCGCGCACAGCGAGAGCGAACTGGCCAAGGCCATGGTCAATCCGCTGAAGGTGCTGACCTCGGGCGTGGAGCGCGAATGCCGCAATCCCTTCTACGCGGGCGGCAAGTGGCGCTTCGTCGAGCGCGTGGCCTGGTGGAACGAATACGAGGATGCCCAGGCCGTGGTCGTGGGCCACTACTGGCGGCGCCTGAATCGCGGCGGCCCGTCCTTCCACGGCGCCCAGGCCGAGAACCTGTTCGGCCAGACGGGCCCACTGTCCTGGCACGGCCGGCGCGGCAATGTGTTTTGCGTGGACTACTCGGTCGGCGGCCGCTGGAATGCCCGCCTGGCGGGCGAGGACCCGCAGCAGCGTTTCAAGCTTGCCGCCATGCGCTGGCCTGAGCGCCGCCTGGTGTTCGACGACGGAGCCCAGGCGGACAGCGAGGAGTTCGGCGTTGCGGCGGCCGCTGCCGCATAGCACGCGCCAGATACGCGGCGCTTAGCGTCAGCAGCAGCGAGCGCGGTGCGCCATAGCAGTTGTTGCCCGACACCGTGTTGAACGAAGGCACGTAGCAGCGCCTGTCCAGCAGGTTGCTGGCGTTGGGCGCCACGCCCAGAGGGTGTCCGCCCCCCTCCGAAGAGAGGGGGAAGCGGCGCAGCCGCTCAGGGGTGCCTCAGAACGTTCCGCGCAGCGTCAGCATCACATTGCGTGGCTCGCCATACCAGTTGTTGCCGCCGCTGGTGCCCACTGTGCGGTAGTAGACCTTGTCGAACAGGTTGTTCAGGTTGAGCACGGCCTGCCAGTTGCGGTTGATGCGGTACTGCACGCTGGCATTCCACACGGCATAGCCGCCCTGGCTGAACTTGAAGGGCACGGCCGCGCCATCGAACTTGCCCGAGTCAGGATTGAAGGCCTTGGCCGTGCCGCTGACGAAATGCGCGCTCTGGATATTGGCGCCGCCGCCAATCGTCCATTGCGACAGCTCGCCCGGCAGGCGGTAGGTGCTCCACAGCTTGAACAGATGCTTGGGCGTGACGGAGTGGTAGATGCCTTCGATGCCCGGCGTCTTGTTGTGGTTGCGGTTGAAGGTGTAGCCGGCAAACAGCTGCCAGCCGCGCGCCAGCTCGCCCGAGATCTCGCCTTCCACGCCCTGGCTGACCACCTTGCCCTTGCTCAGCCAGCAGCAGTTCAGGCCCGCGTCGCCGATGTCGGTGTTGGGGTAGGAGGGATCGGCCACGGCCTCGCCATTGCGCTCTATGCGGTACAGGGCCATGGAGGCCATCAGCCGGCCCTCGTTGAACTCGCCCTTGGCGCCCAGCTCGAAATTGCGGCCCTTGATGGGATCCAGCGGCGTGCCGGGCAAGGGCCCACCCAGCTTGTCGGCCTGGGACTTGTGGATCTCGGCGACGCTGCCGTAGGCCGTCCAGCGGTCGTCAATGTCGTAGACCAGGCCGCCATAGGGCGTGAAGATACCGCTCTCGCTATTGGACGACACGATGCGGCTGGTGAGATTGCCGGCCTGGTCGAAGCGCAGCCAGGGTGTCTGCGTTGCATAGCTGGCGCGGCGCGCGCCGACGATGGCGGTCAGGCGGTCCGTCAGGCTCAGGTTGAGCCGGCCGTACAGGCCCTTCTGCGTGGCGCCATAGCCCGCGAAGCTGCGCGTCTTCCAGACGAAGCTGGGCAGGGGAATGGCGCCCGGGTCGAAGCCGAACACGTTGATGCCCCCCGGCATGTCCACCTCGGACAGAAAGGTGTCCTGCGTGTCACGGATCTTGGCCCAGTCCGCGCCCAGCAGCAGCCGGTGCCTGCGCCCCAGCAGGGAGAACGTTCCGCTGACGTTGGCATCCAGCGCCTTCTTGGTGGAATAGAAATCGTTGGAGAACCCGCTGAGCGCCGCGCCCAGGCCGGTCGAGGGGTCCACCGCCCCGGACATGTCCGCCAGACGGCTGTCGCTGTCGACCTTGACGTAGTTGGCATGGGCTCGGACGCGCCAGTCGCCTTGCAGCCGTTGCTCCAGCTGCGCAAACAGTTCCTTGTTGGTTCTGTCGTAGTGGCCCCAGCCGGCCATCAGCGCCGTGCTGCGCGGCAGGTGCAGATCGTCGCCATTGGCCGCGCGCGGCAGGCCGCTGCGCCAGGGCAGGCTGGCCGACTTGTCGTAGCTGCCGCCCAGGGTCAGCTTGGTCGCAGGCGTGAGATCGGCTTCCACGATGCCGTAGAGCAAGGTGTTGCGCGCATCGGCGTAGTCATAGAAGAACTCGCGGTCGCTGTGCGCCAGCACGGCGCGGCCGCGCACCCGGCCATCGGCAGCCAGGGGGCCCGCCACATCAAGTTCTGCACGGCGCTGGTTCCAGCTGCCCACCGAGGCCGAGGCCAGCACCTGCGGCTGTGCCGTGGGGCGCTTTCTCACCAGGTTGATGGAGCCGCCGGGCTCGCCATTGCCGCTGTACAGGCCGTCCGCGCCGCGGATCACCTGCACGCTGTCGTACATGGCCATGTTGGGGTCGAAGGTGCCCTGGCTGAAGGCGTCCACCGCCGCTCCGTCGATCTGGACATTGCTGATCTGGAAGCCCCGCGCGTAGAAGCTGTTGGCCGTGCCGCCCAGGCCGCCCGAGCCCGCGTAGTCCACCGTCACGCCCGTGGTCTGCTGCATCACGTCGCCCACGGAGACCAGGCCCTGGTCCTCGATGCGCTGGCGTGTGACCACGGAGATGGACTGCGGCGTCTCGCGCACGCTCTGCCCCTTGCCCAGCGACACGCGCGAGGCCGCATAGGAGCCCGAACCCTCCGTGGTATCGCCAGCGTGTGCCTGGGCCGTGACCAGCACCGTGCCCAGCGCAGCATCGGCTGCCGGCGACGGCTCCCTGAGCGGCGCCTTCAGCGTGTAGGCGCCCGGTACGGCGTCGATCACGGTCACGCCCGTGCCGGCCAGCAGCCGGTCCAGCGCCTGGCGCGGCGTGAAGCGGCCCTGCAAGGCCGGCGAAGTGCGGCCTGCAACGATCTGCGGATCGAACAGCACCTGGTGCTGGGCCTGCTGCGTGAACTGGCGCAGCGCGCCGGCCAGCGGCTGGGGCGCGATGCTGAAGGCCAGCTCCCCTGCCTGCCCCGCCTGCACGGACGATGGCTGCTGCGCCTGCACCGCCGGCTGCGCCAGCGCAACCAGGGCTGCGGCCACCAGCGACGGCATCCTTGCCCGCCGCCATGGCCTGCCCCTGCGCTGAAACTCTCCTCCCCAAATGCCCGCGCCCATGGCGGCGCTGCCGTGTTCTTTTCCTGCTTGCATCCCTGCTCCTGCTGCACTGTGTCCATTGCCCGCTGTCGCGGTGTGCGCGGTGGGTGGCAGGCAGACAGTTGAGCGTCCACCCGCCACGCGCGTGCGCGGCCGTCGCGGTTGTTGGCTGAGCTGTGCACTGGGCAGCGGCCTGGCTGGCAACCATGGAGGCGCGAGAAAACCCGGCCTCCATGAAGGTAAAACCCGCTGCCGCGCCAAAGTGGGAACGTGGACGAACCGAGAAAGCGGGTTGTTTACATTAATTTACAAATAGACAAGGCACTCAATGCGCCGAGATTCGCCAGCCGCCCTGCGCTTCGGCCTGCACACGCACCGGCAACAAGTGCGGCAGCGAGCGCAGAAACACCTCGGGCTTGCCGGTCAGCGCCACGCCGGACACGGACAGCGCGGCCAGCCGCGCATCGCCGTCCACGCGCACGGGCCGGCCCAGGTAGCGGGCCAGATCGGCTGCCACCTGGGTCAGCGGCGCCTGCTGGAACACCAGCTGGCCGCTGCGCCAGTCACCCACGGTGTCCGCGCCCGCGGCCAGCGGCTGCCGTGTGCCGTCGCGGGCATCGACGGACATGCCTGCGCCCGCGCCCAGCAGCAGGCGCCGGTCGTCCGCCGCATGGCGATCGGGGCGCAGCTCCACCTTGCCCTCCAGCACCTTGACCACCAGCGCTGGCGGCCCGGCGCGCACATTGAAGGCCGTGCCCACCACGCGGACCTGGCTGGCGCCGCTGTCCACGGTGAAGGGCCGCGAGCGGTCGGCGGCGACCTGGAAGAAGGCCTCGCCCTGGTCCAGCACCGTCTCGCGGCGGCGCGGGTAGTAGCGCACCTGCAGCCTGGAGGAAAAATTCAGCGTGACCCGCGTGCCATCGGGCAGTTCGGCCTCGCGCACCTCGCCGGGGCCGGTGGCCATCTCGATCACATGGCTTGCGTGGTTGTCCCAGGCATACCAGCCGCCGCCCACGGCCAGCGTCGTGACCAGAGCCACCGACAGCAACGCAGGCATCAGGCCGCGGCGTGTGCGCTGACGTGCCGGCGCTGGCAAGTGGGCCTGTGTCTGCGCACGCGGCCCGCTCGCCCTGGCTTGCGGCGCAGCCGCCGCGTCGCAGGCCAGCGCCGGCCTGCGCAACTGCTGCAGGTCCAGCACCGTGCGCCCCAGGCTCTCGAAGATGCTGCGATGCTGCGGGTCGGCGACCAGCCAGGCGTCGAGTTCGCGCTCATCGGCGCCGGTCCAGTCGGCTTCGCGGCGGCGGGCGAAGTAGTCGGCAGCGCGGGCGTGCAGTTGCAGGCGTTGCGGGGTCAGCGTCATTCCCGGCCCTCCCCGTCCGTCGCGGCCTGCGCCAGCAGGCCCTGCATCAGGCGCATGTCTTCGGCGCTGCCGTACTGCACGCGCAGCTCGCAATAGGCCATGGCCAGCGTCACATGGTTGTGCACCATGCGGCGCGAGATGCCCATGCGCTGCGCCACCTCGGTCTGCGTGAGCCCGTCGATGCTGTGCAGAACGAAGGCCTCGCGGCGGCGCTCGGGCAGCTCGGCCATGGCCTGCTCCAGCCGGCCCAGGCGCTCGCGGTGGTGCGCCGCCTGCAGGGGGTCCGAGCCTTCGCCGGCCGACAGTTGCTGCGCCAGCTCCATGTGTTCATCCAGCGAGACCGATTCGCGCCCCGGCGCGCCCGCCGAGCGGCGCCAGGCATCGTGCGATACATGGCGGGCGATCACGCGCAGATAGGGCTCCTGCTCCTCGGGCGGCAGGGCCTTGCCCGAGGCCGCATAGCGCACGAAGACCTCCTGCACCGCATCCTCGGCATCCTCGCGGTTGCGCATCTGCCGGCCCAGCAGGCGGCGCAGAGGCTGGTGCCAGCGCGCATACACGCGGGCCAGCAGCGAGGGAGCGGCATCATCGTCCGCGCCAGGCACGCGCGCGCTCACGGGCAGGCTCCCGGCACAGCGGTCTGGACGCGGGCAGGCAAGCCAGCATGGGAAACGGACAGGACGAAGAAGAACGGCACGGGCGGCGAT
This sequence comes from Delftia tsuruhatensis NBRC 16741, assembly GCF_001571325.1. Classification (GTDB taxonomy): domain Bacteria; phylum Pseudomonadota; class Gammaproteobacteria; order Burkholderiales; family Burkholderiaceae_C; genus Comamonas; species Comamonas tsuruhatensis. Next base: position 276,803 of record NZ_BCTO01000013.1, on the reverse strand, counting down.
TGTACTGAGAATGGTTCTCATCAACACCCTTGCGGCCGGCACGCGCCATGCGATGCGGGTGCTGCGGATGCCTTACCGGCCCGCTGCCCCATGCAGCGCCACCAGCGTGGGCACCACCCAGTTCGGCGCAGGCTGCGCCCCGTCGAAGCACTGGTCCTCGGACGGCACGGCGATGACGGTCATGCCGGCCTGCCGCGCCGCATGTGTTCCCGAGACCGAGTCCTCGAACACCAGGCAGCGCCCGGCCGGCACGCCCAGGCGTTGCGCCGCGAAGTGGTAGATGTCGGGAGCGGGCTTGCCGCGCACCACCTGCTCGGCCGAGACGATGGCGTCGAACGCCGGCCGCAGGCCCAGCGCATCCAGGGTGTGGTGGCACAAAGACAAAGGAGAGTTCGAGGCCAGCGCCACGCGCCAGCCCAGGGCGCGGCAGGCGCTCAGTGTTTCGCGCACGCCGGGCAGGGCCTGTCCATGCGCGCTGACCAGGGCCGCCACGCGCGCGACCACGCGGCTCTCCAGCTCGCGCTGGCTGGGCCCCTGCCAGGGCCGGTGGGCATACCAGTGCGCGGCGACCTGCGCCGTGGTCATGGGCGCCGTCACGCGGGACATCTCGGCCGTGATGTCGATGCCGACCTCGGCAAAGGACTCGCGTTCGGCACGCTTCCAGAAGGGCTCGGAGTCTATGAGCAGGCCGTCCATGTCGAAGATGGCGGCGCCGAATCCGGCCTGGCCAAGGCCCGCGAACGAGGGAGCGGCTTCAGGGATTTGCATGGCGCGCATGCTAGCGCAGGCGGCAAGTGAAAGCAGTTGCTGTTAGCCTGTGCCGGCTGGCGACGGATGCAGGTGCATGCGATTGCCAGCCCTTCACAATCCTTAGCGAGCCCGCAATGACCAGCCCCCTGTACACCGCCTCCATTCCCGTCCTGCAGCAGATGCTGAAGGCCCTGTCCGACGTGCTCAAAAAGGCCGAGGAACACGCCGCGCAGAAGAACATCGATCCCGACGCCCTGCTGCAGGCCCGCCTGTTCCCCGACATGTTCCCGCTGGTGCGCCAGGTGCAGATTGCTGCGGACTTCGCCAAGGGCATCGCCTCGCGCCTGGCCGGCGCCGAGGTGCCTTCGTGGCCCGACACGCAGACCAGCTTTGCCGAACTGCAGGCGCTGATCGCCAAGGCGCTGGACCATGTGGGCTCGTTCGCACCCGAGCAGTTCGCGCAAAGCGAGTCCCGCGAGATCGTGCTGCGCCCCGGCACGCCCAAGGAAAAGAAGCTGACCGCCAGCGCCTACCTGCTGCACTACGGCCTGCCGCAGTTCTTCTTCCATGTGACCACCGCCTATGCCCTGCTGCGCCACAACGGCGTCGAGGTCGGCAAGCGCGACTACATGGGCAGCTACTGAGCGTGCCGGGGCCGGTCTGGCCAGCGCTTCACTGCGCGGCCAGATCCCGGCCTCGCGTCTCCGGCAGGCACATGGCAAACAACACCACCATCACGTAGCCCGCCGTGGCGCAGATGCCGATGGCCATGCCCAGCGACAGTCCCAGCCGGTCGCTGAGCACGCCCACCAGCGCAGGGAAGGTGGCCCCGATGCCGCGGCCGAAGTTGTAGCAAAAGCCCTGGCCAGAGCCTCGCAGTTCGTTGGGGAACAGCTCGGCCAGGAAGGCTCCGGCGCCGCTGAAGATGCCCGACATGAAAAAGCCCAGCGGAAAGCCCAGCACCAGCATCCAGGCATCGGTGATGGGCAGCAGCGTATAGGCATAGGCCAGGCTGCCGGCGCCGATGGCGAACAGCGTGAAGGCCAGGCGCCGGCCCAGCCGGTCGGAGGCGTAGGCACCGCACAGGTAGCCTGCAAAGGCGCCGAAGATGAACATGAACTGGTAGCCGCCCGAGCCCAGCACCGTCAGGTGGCGCTCGTTCTTCAGGAAGGTGGGCAGCCACACGGCAATGGCGTAGTAGCCGCCCTGCATGCCGGTGAACATCAGGCTGGCCAGCACCGTGGTCTTGAGCATGCCGCCCTTGAAGATGTCCAGGAAGTGCCCGCTGCGCTCGCCCCGGCCCACGGCGGCGCGGGTCTTCAGGTAGACCTCGGGGTCCTTGACGGAACGGCGGATGAACAGGATCAACAGGGCCGGCAGCAGGCCCAGCAGGAACATGGCCCGCCATGAGATCTCGGGCGGCAGAAACGAGAACAGCGCCATGGACACCAGCACGGCCGCCCCCCAGCCTATAGCCCAGCTGCTTTGCACCAGCCCCACCGCCTTGCCACGGAAAGCCGGCCGTATGGTCTCGGCGATCAGCACCGAGCCCACGGCCCATTCGCCGCCAAAGCCCAGCCCCTGCAGCGTGCGGGCCAGCAGCAACTGGCCCGGCGTCTGCGCCAGGCCGCAGGCGAAGGTGAAAAGCGCGAACACGAGGATGGTCCACTGCAGCACACGCACGCGCCCGTAGCGGTCCGCCAGGATGCCGGCCATCCAGCCGCCGATGGCCGAGGCCACCAGCGTCGAGGTGCCGATCAGGCCGACCTCGGTCTTGCTCATGCCCCACAGCGACAGCAGGATCGGGGTGACCAGGGGCAGCGTGTAGTAGTCGAAGGCGTCCACGGCATAGCCGCCGAACGAGGCCGTCAGCGCCCGCTTTTCCTTGGGCTCGAGCTGGCCCAGCCAGTGGCCCCGGGGCTGCTCTGCGGCCAGGGTCCTTGCGTTGTCAAGGCTTGTCATTTGTTGTCTCCTTGCACTTCGGCTGCGCGAAGCGTCTTGCATTCAATGGCACTCCATCGGTTGTGATCCGGGCCTGGCCGGGCGGCCCTCCCCCGCCCGCGCCATGCCCCCTGCTGGCGGCGTGTCAGGCCGCCGTTCCGTAGCCGCCGCCCCCCGGCGTGCAGACTTCGAAGATGTCGCCCGGCTGCATGTGCACGGCGCCGATGTGGTCCAGTTCCTCGACCTGGCCATCGGCACGCAGCACACGGTTGATGCCCGGCTGCCCCGGCTGGCCACCTGCCATGCCGAAGGCCGGATTCAGGCGCCCGTTGGACAGGATGCTGGCCGTCATGGGCTCCAGGAAGCGCACGCGCCGCACGCCGCCGTTGCCGCCGTGCCAGCGCCCGCCGCCGCCCGAGCCGTCGCGAATCTCATAGCTGTCCAGCATCACGGGGAAGCGGAACTCCAGCACCTCCGGATCGGTCAGGCGCGAATTGGTCATGTGCGTCTGGACGACGCTGGTGCCGTTGAAGCCGCGCTCCACCCGGCCCTCGGCGTCCAGCACCGCGCCTGCGCCGCTGCCGCCGGCAATGGTTTCGTAGTACTGGTGGTGCGCATTGCCGAAGGTGAAGTTGTTCATGGTGGGCTGGCTGCCCGCCATCACGCCCAGCGCGCCGAACAGCGCGTTGGTGATGCAGGTGGAGGTCTCCACATTGCCCGCGACCACCGAAGCGGGCGGGTTGGGGTTGAGCATGCAGCCCTGGGGGATGATGACTTTCAAAGGCTTGAGGCAGCCCGCGTTGAGCGGGATGTCGTCGTCCACCAGCGTGCGGAACACATAGAGCACGGCCGCCATGCACACGGCGCGCGGCGCATTGAAGTTGTTGGTCTGCTGGACGCTGGTGCCCGAGAAATCGATGACGGCACTGCGCTCGGCCGTATCGACGGTGACGGCCACGCGGATCTGCGCGCCGTTGTCCAGTTCCAGCGTGAACTGCCCGTCCCTGAGCCGCGTGATGACGCGGCGCACCGACTCCTCGGCGTTGTCCTGCACATGGCCCATGTAGGCCTGCACCACGGGCAGGCCGAACTGCGCCACCATCTTGTGCAGCTCCTGCACGCCTTTTTCATTGGCCGCGATCTGGGCCTTCAGGTCGGCCAGGTTCTGCTGCGGGTTGCGGCTCGGGTACTCGCCGCTTTGCAGCAGCTCGACCATCTCCTGGGCGCGCAGCACGCCGCGATCGACCAGCTTGAAGTTGTCGATCTGCACGCCCTCTTCCTCGATGCGCGTGGAAAACGGCGGCATGGAGCCCGGCGTGATGCCGCCCACATCGGCATGGTGGCCCCGGCTGCCGACGTAGAAGGTCGGAGATGCCTCGCCGGCGATATGGACCGGCGTGATGACGGTGATGTCCGGCAGATGGGTGCCACCCTGGTAGGGGTCGTTGAGCACATAGACATCGCCCTGGGCCATGCGCCCGGCGTTCCTGCGGATCACCGTCTGGATGCTTTCGCCCATGGAGCCCAGGTGCACAGGCATGTGCGGCGCGTTGGCGATGAGATGGCCCCGGGCATCGAACAGCGCGCAGCTGAAATCCAGCCGCTCCTTGATGTTCACCGAATAGGCGGTGTTCTGCAGCTGCAGGCCCATCTGCTCGGCAATGTTCATGAACAGGTTGTTGAAGACCTCCAGCAGCACAGGGTCCACCGTCGTGCCGGCCGCGTACTCGACCTTGCGCGGCACCACCCGGTCCAGCACCAGGTGATCCAGCCCGGTGAGCCTGGCCGACCAGCCAGGCTCGATCACGGTGGTGGCGTTGCGCTCGGCGATGATGGCCGGGCCGGCAATGACGTCGCCGGGCCGCAGGTCCTCGCGCACCACCAGGGCCGCGCCATGCCAGGCGCCGCCGGTGTACATGCGCACGGTTTCGCGGCGCGGATGCTCGCGCGGCGGATGCTCCGGCTGCACCGGCTCGCTGGGCGCATCGCCCGCAATCACGGCTTCGACGGAAACGGCTTCCACCACCAGGCCCTTGCCCGCCATCAGGAAGGCGAACCGCTGGCGATAGGCCGACTCGAAGGCCGCCTGGATGTCATCCAGCCCGCCGAAGGGCACGGCCAGGGCGGAATCCGTGCCCTCATAGCGCACATGCACGTTGTAGCGTACCTGCACGGGGCTGGCGCCGACCTGCTGGCGCTCAAGCTCGGCCTTGGCCGCGTCGCCCAGCGAATCCAGCGACTCCGCGATCAGCGGCAAGGCCGCAGCAGACAGCGCCACCTCCATCGCCTGCTCACGGATGACGGTCTGGTCCGCCAGGCCCATGCCGTAGGCGCTGAGCACGCCGGCCAGCGGATGCACGAACACACGGGTCATGCCCAGGGCATCGGCCACCAGGCAGGCATGCTGGCCGCCCGCGCCGCCAAAGCACTGCAGCGTGTAGCGCGTCACGTCATAGCCGCGCGCCACGCTGATCTTCTTGATGGCGTTGGCCATCTGCTGCACGGCGATGCGGATGAAGCCCTCGGCCACGTCCTCGGGAGTGCGCCCCGTCTGCTGCGCCAGTTCCTCGAAGCGGACACGCACGGCCTCGCCGTCCAGTCGCTCGTTGGCGGCAGGCCCGAACACGCTGGGAAAGTAGCGCGGCTGGACCTTGCCGACCATCACGTTCGCATCGGTCACGGCCAGGGGGCCGCCGCGGCGATAGCTCGCCGGGCCGGGATGGGCACCCGCGCTCTCGGGTCCCACGCGAAAGCGCGAGCCGTCATAGGCCAGCACCGAGCCGCCGCCGGCGGCCACGGTGTGGATGCTCATCATCGGCGCGCGCATGCGCACGCCGGCCACCTGGGTCTCGAACTCGCGCTCGAAGGCGCCTGCATAGTGGCTGACGTCGGTGGATGTGCCACCCATGTCGAAACCGATGACCCTGTCGTGCCCGGCCAGGCCCGCCGTGCGCGCCATGCCCACGATGCCTCCGGCCGGCCCGCTCAGGATGGCGTCCTTGCCCTGAAAACTGCCCGCGTCGGACAGCCCTCCGCAAGACTGCATGAAGAACAGCCGCACTCCCGGCATCTCTGCAGCCACCTGCTGCACATAGCGGCGCAGGATGGGAGACAGGTAGGCATCGACCACCGTGGTATCGCCCCGGCTCACGAACTTCATCAGCGGACTGGTCTCGTGCGAAGTGCTGACCTGCGTGAAACCCAACTGCCGCGCAATGCGCGCCGCCATCTGCTCATGCCGCGTATGGCGGTAGCCATGCATGAAGACGATGGCCACGCTGCGCAAGCCGCGCGCATGGGCTGCGGCCAACGCCGTGTGCAGGTGCAGCCCGTCCAGCTCGCGCAGCACCTTCCCATGGGCATCCACACGTTCCACGGCCTCGACCACCTCGCTGTAGAGCAGTTCGGGCAACTGGATATGGCGGTCGAACAGTCGCGGACGGTTCTGGTAGGCGATGCGCAGCGCATCGCGAAAGCCCCGCGTGGTCACCAGCAGCGTGGGCTCGCCCTTGCGCTCCAGCAGCGCATTGGTGGCCACCGTGGTGCCCATCTTCACGCACTCCACCTGATCGGCGGGGACCGGCTCGCCCGGCGCCAGCCCCAGCAGGTGGCGGATGCCGGCCACGGCCGCGTCCCGGTACTGCTCGGGGTTCTCCGACAGCAGCTTGTGCGTGACCAGGCTGCCATCGGGCCGCTTGCCCACCACATCGGTGAACGTACCGCCACGGTCTATCCAGAATTGCCAGCGCCTGTCATGGGGAATGGAGCGTTCTTGCATGGTGTCGGAACCCGTTTGTCTCGAAGTTGAAGTCAGGAAAACCGTGGCCTGGAGCACGGCCCTCCGCCGGTGCCCACCACTGGCGTCCAATCTAAAAGTGACCCTGGACCGCGTCCATCGAGAAGTTTTCGCCCCCTCTGTTCACGAAAACTGAACAGGAGCGGCCCCTTGCCGGCCAGCGACGCAAAGAAAAAGGCCCGCCGAAGCGGGCCCCAAGCCAGGCAGGCAGGCCGTCAGAACGCGGCCAGATGGCTGTTGCGCAACTCCGTCACCAGCATGTGGCCCGGCTCGTGCGTGATGGCGAATGGCAGGGCCGCCGAGCGTATGGCCTGCTGGGGCGTCACGCCGCAGGCCCAGAACACGGGAATCTCTCCCGGCCTGAGCGCCATGGGCTCGCCGAAGTCCGGCCTGTCGATGTCGGCAATGCCTATCTGCGCGGGATCGCCCAGGTGCACGGGCGCCCCATGCACGCTGGGAAAGCGCGAAGTGACCTGGATGGCGCGGATGGCGTGGGCCGCCGTCATGGGCCGCATGCTGACCACCATCCGGCCACCGAACCGGCCCGCCTGACCGTTGGCAATGTCGGTGATGAACATGGGCGCGCCCCGGCCCTCGTCGATATGGCGCACGGGCACGCCCGCCTCGCGCAGCGCATCCTCGAAGGAGTAGGAGCAGCCGATGACGAAGCCCACCAGGTCGTCGCGCCACAAGTCCGTGAGGTCATTCACCTGCTCGGCCCTGTGACCATCGCGAAACACCCAGTACGAGGGCAGGTCGGTCTTCAGATCGATATCGCCCAGTTCGGGCACGCGGCTGCTGCCGGGCTCGGTCACGCCGATCAGCGGGCAGGACTTGGGGTTGAGGCGAGCAAAGCGCAGGAACTCCTCGCTGCACTCGCGCGGCAATATCGCCAGGTTGCCCTGGGTGTAGCCGGGGCACTGCCCTGCCGTCTGCCCGCGAAAGCGGCCGGCGCGCACCTCCTGTCGGAACTCGGTCGGATGGGTCCAGTGCGTCATGGGTGAGCCTCTATTGAGTGGAGATGCCTCCCAATGTAAAAAGCAGCAGGCCACCGGTCCACTCAGGAATTGTGCGCAGCCTCTCCCAGAAAAACTGAACAGCCACCGCAGCCCGCGCAGACCCCCATGAACATCCGCTTTCTGGAAACCTTTGTGCTGCTGGCACGCATCGGCAGCGTGCGCCGCGTGGCCGAACTGGTCCACGCCAGCCCCGGTGCCGTCTCCATGCGCATACGCGGGCTGGAGTCGGACCTGGGCGTGACCCTGTTCCACTGGGACCGCAAGACGCTGCAGATCACCGACGCCGGCGCCCGGCTGCTGCGGCATGCGGAGGCCGTCATCGAAGCCGCACGCACCCTGGAGCGTGCCGCCAGGTCCGACGACGCCATCGGCTGCCGCCTGCGGGTCGGCGTGCTGGAGACGGCGGTACACACCTTCCTGCCCGAATTCGTCAAGGCGATGGGCGCCAGCCTGCCGCATATCGAGCTGGACCTGACCGTCGATCTGAGCACCCACCTGTCGGAGCAGATGATGCGGCGCGACCTGGACCTGATCGTGCGCACCGGCAGCGGCGTGGACCCCCAGTTCGCCGTGGTCGAGAACCTGCTGGAGGTGCCCGTGCACTGGATTGCCAGGCGGGGCCTGGTGCCCAGGAAGGATGGACTGCACAAGGCGCTGGGCAAGCAATTGCTGACACAGATGCGCGGCACCGGCCCCTACGAGCAGGCCGTGGCCATGGCACAGCAACTGGCCGTGCAAAGCGGCATGGTCTCCAGCGACCTGCGCATCTCGGGATCGCCCTCGCTGGCGGCCCTGGTCTCGCTGGTGCGCGAGGGCCTGGGCGTCGCCATCATGCACGGCATGCTGGTGGCGCCGCAGCTGGCAAGCGGGGAGCTGGTGGAGCTGGATCTGCCCACGCCACCCTCCTTTCGCATCACCACCTGGTACCCCAAGAGCCCGTCGCCCGGCGTCACCGACACCGCCCAGGTGCTGCGCCGCGTCTGCAAGAGCTACTGCAAGCGGGTCAGCCCGCATCTGGCGCGGTACATCGGCTAGGGCGCGGATGCCGGCGGCGGCTCCTGCCCATGCAGCAGCGCCAGAAAGCTGGCGGCCGCCTGGCTCAGCGGCCGGTCGCGGCGCACCAGGCTGCCGTAGGCCTGCAGGTTGCGGCGCATGCGATAGGGCAGGATGCGGACCATGCCGTGCGCGGCATGGTCGCGGGCCACGGCCTGCGGTATCACGGCCACCAGATCGGAGTTGCGCACCAGGTTCATGGTGGTGAGGATGGAGCCCGTCTCGATCAGGCCGCGCGGCAGCGGCAGGCCGTGGGCCTGGAACTCCTGGTCGATCAGCGCGCGCATGGGACTGCCCGGCGGCTGCAGCACCCAGCCATGGGCCTGCAACTGCGCAAAGCCCACGCTGCGGGCACGCGCCAGCGGATGGCCGCAGCCCGCGATGATGGACAGGGCCTCATCATCGAGCGAGCAAAACCGGTGATCCGCGTCGGACGGCCCGGCCGGACGGCCCACCACCACCTCCAGCACCCCGTCCTGCAACTGCGCCAGCAGCCGGTCGCTGGTGTCCACGGCCACCTCGATGGACAACAGCGGCCACTGGCGCTTGAGCGCCAGCAGCGCCTGCGTGAGGCGGCCCGGCGAGGCCGCCATGATGCTGCCCACGGCCAGCCGCCCCGCGCTGCCTTCGCGCAGTTCCTGCAGTTCGCGGTTCAGCGCCTCCATGCCGCCGCGCAGGTGGCGGAAGTAGCCCGTCACGCGCTCGCCGGCGGCGTTCAGTTGCAGGCCGCGGCCCACGCGCTCGAACAGCGGCAGGCCCAGCGCGCCTTCCAGCTCATGCAGCATCTTGGTGGCCGCCGGCTGGCTCAGGCCCAGCCGGGCTGCAGCGCCGCGCAGCGTCCCCTGCTCCTCTATGGCCAGCATCAGCGCCACCTGCCGCATGCGCAGGCGGTTGAGCAGTTGCGGCGTGCTGTCCCTGCGGTCGATGGAGCCCATGGAAGTCCCTTTGAATTGATTGCCTGGAGTTATCTATTCATCAGCAATTTTCAGTTTACGGCAATCAATTGCCTGCCTAGCATGGACCCACAACAAAAGCACCGGAGACAAGACATGCAACGCCGCATCCTGCTGGCCGCAGCCGCCCTGCTGCCCTCGCTCGCCACCGCTCAAACCCCGCCAACCCCGCCAACCCCGCCCGACTGGCCCGCGCGGCCCGTGCGCATGCTGGTGGGCTCGGCCCCGGGCGGTGGCACGGATGCCATGGCACGCGCCGTGGCCGACCGGCTCGCGCCGCTGCTGCGCCAGCCGGTGATCGTGGAAAACCGCCCCGGCGTCTCCAACACCCTGGCCGTGGACATGACGGCCAAGTCCACGGACGGGCACACCATGGTGATGGGCGTGGTCACGGCCCATGCGATCGCCCCGCACCTGCTCAAGCTGGGCTACGACAGCAACCGCGACCTGGTGCCGGTGGCCTATGTGGGCGCAGTGCCCAACGTGCTGGTGGTGGGAAACAGCCTGCCCGCCAACTCGGTGCAGGAACTGGTCGCCCTGGCCCGCAAGGAGCCCGGCAGGATCAACTTCGCCAGCAGCGGCACGGGCAGCACCCAGCACATCGCGGCCGAGATGTTCAAGGACGCGGCCGGCATTGAACTGACCCACGTGCCCTACAAGGGCAGCGCCGCCGCCCTGGTAGACCTGGTCAGCGGCCAGGTGCAGATGAGCTTCGACACCATGCCTTCGGTGATCGGCCAGATCAAGGCCGGCAAGCTGCGCGCCCTGGGCGTGACATCGCCCCGGCGCAACGCCCAGCTGCCCCAGGTGCCCACGCTGGCCGAGGCCGGCCTGCCCGGCGTGGAGATAGGCGCCTGGTACGGCATCTACATGCCAGCGGCCACACCCCGCGCCGTGCAGGCCCGGGTGCACGACGAGGTCAACAAGGTGCTGGCCATGCCCGAGACGCGCACGCGCCTGGAGGCCGTGGGCGCCGAGCTGCAGCCCATGGGCCAGGCGGAGTTCATTGCCTTGCACAACGCCGAGTACCAGCGCTTTGGCGAAATCATCCGCAAGAACCACATCAAGATCGACTGAGCCGCACATGCCCGCATCCGAACTTCCCGTCGTCGCCCTGACCCTGGGCGATCCCGCCGGCATAGGCGCCGAACTGATCGCACGCCTGCTGGCGCGGCCCGAGGCCATGCAAAAGGCCAACATCGTGCTGGCCGGCGACCCCTGGCTGTGGCAGCAGGGCCAGCGCATCGCGGGCCTGCAGGTGGCCACCGCGCCCATCGCCAGCATGGCCCTTGCACGGGGCCGCACCGATACCGCCCTGCCCGCCTTCCTGGCCCTGGACACGGTGGCCCCCGATGCCGTGCACCAGGGTCGTGCCGAAGCCGCAGGCGGGCGCTCGGTGCTGCAGGTGCTGGACCGGTGCATGGACGCGGCCCAGGCCGGCCAGATCGACGCCATCTGCTTTGCGCCGCTCAACAAGCAGGCCATGAAGCTGGGCGGCCTGCGCCATGAGGACGAGCTGCACCACTTTGCCGAGTACCTGGGTGTGAGCGGCTATTTCTGCGAATTCAACACGCTGGGCGATCTGTGGACCTCGCGCATTTCGTCCCATGTGCCGCTCAGGGACGTGGCCGGCTATCTGAGCCAGGAGCGCATCGCCCAGGCGGCCGAGCTGATCTACCGCGCGCTGTTGGCCAGCGGCATGGCGGCCCCCAAGGTGGCGATTGCGGGCTTCAACCCGCACAACGGCGACGGCGGCACCTGCGGGCGCGAGGAGATCGACATCATCGCGCCGGCCGTGCGCGCGCTGCAGGCCCGCGACTGGCCCACGCCCGACCCGTTCCACGGCCCCTTCCCGGCCGACACCATCTTCCTGAAGGCCCAGGCCGGCGAGTACCAGGCCATCGTGACCATGTACCACGACCAGGGCCAGATCGCCATCAAGCTGCTGGGCTTCTCGCGCGGCGTGACCGTGCAGGGCGGCCTGCCGATCCCCATCACCACGCCGGCCCACGGCACGGCCTATGACATCGCGGGCCAGGGCCGGGCCAGCGTGGAGGCCACCTGGCAGGCCTTCCTGATCGCCTGCCGCATGGGCGCCGCGCGCCTGTCCTGACTGACTTCACTCCCCCGCCCTCACCATCATGAAAATCAAATCCGTCCGCGCCCGCGTCTACGAATGGCAAGGCAAGACCGTGCCGCCCCAGGGCAACTTCTGCTCCAACGCCATGGACCTGCTCTATGCGCCGCAGGAGACCATGTCCACCTTCCGCTTCCATTCCTGGACGGTGGTGGAGATCGAGACCGACGACGGCATCGTCGGCCTGGGCAACGTGGCGCTGGCGCCGCGCATCGCCAAGGCCATCATCGACGAGTACCTGGCGCCCCTGGTCATCGGCCACGACCCGTGGGACTACGAATACCTGTGGCAGCGCATGTACCGCGCCACGCACGCCTGGGGCCGCAAGGGCGTGACCATGGCCGCCATCTCGGCCGTGGACCTGGCCATCTGGGACATCCTGGGCAAGAGCGTGAACAAGCCTGTGTTCAAGCTGCTGGGCGGGCGCACCAAGGAAAGGATTCCCTGCTACTACAGCAAGCTCTACCGCACCGACCTCAAGGCCATGCAGGAAGAGGCGCAAAAATTCCTGGACCAGGGCTTCAAGGCCTTCAAGATGCGCTTCGGCTACGGCCCGGCCCATCTGCAGGAAGGCGTGCGCGAGAACCTGCGCTCGGTCGAGGCCGTGCGCGAGGTCATAGGCTACGACTGCGACCTGATGCTGGAGTGCTACATGGGCTGGAACCTGGAGTACGCCAGGCGCATGCTGCCCAAGCTGGAGAAGTTCGAGCCGCGCTGGCTGGAGGAGCCCGTGATCGCCGACGATATCGACGGCTACGCCGAACTCAACCGGCTCACCAGCATTCCGATCTCGGGCGGCGAGCACGAGTTCAGCCTCTACGGCTTCAAGCAGCTGCTCGACAAAAAGGCCGTCAGCGTCGTGCAGTACGACACCAACCGCGTGGGCGGCATCACGGCCGCGCACAAGATCAATGCGCTGTGCGAGGCGTTCAGCGTGCCCGTCATCCCGCATGCGGGCCAGATGCACAACTACCACCTGACCATGAGCACGCTGGCCTCGCCCATGGCCGAGTACTTCCCCATCTTCGACGTGGAAGTGGGCAATGAGCTGTTCTGGTACATCTTCGACGGCGAGCCCGTGGCCGAGAACGGCTTCCTGCAGCTCAGGGACGATGTGCCGGGCCTGGGCCTCACGCTCAAGACCGAGTACCTGGACCAGTTCCGCATCGTCGAATGAGGGAGCACGCCATGCCCGGAATTTCTCGGCCGCGCTACAGCGGCATCTTCCCCGTGGTACCCACCACCTTCCACGAGGACGGCACGCTGGACCTGGCCAGCCAGAAGCGTTGCCTGGACTTCATGATCGACTCGGGCGTGGACGGCCTGTGCATCCTGGCCAACTTCTCCGAGCAGTTCCTGCTGGCCGATGACGAGCGCGAGACCCTCACGCGCACGGCGCTGGAACATGTGGCGGGCCGTGTGCCCGTGATCGTCACCACCACGCACACCTCATCGCGCGTGTGCGCCGAGCGAAGCCGCCGCGCGCAGGACATGGGTGCGGCCATGGTGATGGTCATGCCGCCCTACCACGGCGCCACCTTCCGCTTCGGCGAGCCCCAGATCCAGGGCTTCTTCCAGGCCGTGTCCGATGCCATCGCCATTCCCATCATGGTGCAGGACGCGCCCGCCGCAGGCACGCCGCTGTCCCCCGCCTTCCTCGCGCGCATGGCCCGCGAGATCGAGCAGGTCTGCTACTTCAAGATGGAAACCGCAGGCGCCGCCGGCAAGCTGCGCGAACTCATCGCCCTGGGCGGCGAGGCCATCGAAGGCCCCTGGGACGGCGAGGAAGCCATCACCCTGCTGGCCGACCTGGAGGCCGGCGCCACGGGCTCCATGACGGGCGGCGGCTTTGCCGACGGCATACGCCCCATCATCGAAGCCCACAGAAACGGCGACCCCGACACCGCATTCGCCCTCTACCAGCGCTGGCTGCCCCTGATCAACCACGAAAACCGCCAGGCCGGCTTCCTGGCCGCCAAGGCGCTGATGAAGGCCGGCGGCGTGATCGCCTGCGACGCGCCGCGCGCGCCCTGGCCGCCCATGCACCCCGAGGTGCGCCGCCAGCTGCTGGACATTGCGCGGCGGCTCGATCCGCTGGTGCTGCGCTGGGGGGGTTGAGGCAGTTGAGGTCTCAGCAGAAGAAAACCGCCGCCTGTGCATGGGCTATGCTGCCGCTCTGTGCCTGCCAGCCCCACCGATCAGACTGCCGCCCATGTCCGCAACCTCTTTGTCCCCGTCCAACGTCGAACTGGACGACGCGCTGTATGCCAGAGTCCTGTCCTGGAACGACGCCCAGTCCCTGGCCCAGCAGACCGTGAGCTTCTTCATGGCGGAGGGCGAGCACACCATCGGCATCGACATGCAAGTGCTCAGCGCAATGCAGACATCGGCCGACACGCCCGGCATGCTGCAGTTCTCCCTGGTGTTTCGCGGTCCGCGCCAGCCGCAGCTGCCGCAGCGCACTTACCGCGTGCGCCATGCGCAGCTCGGTGACTACGCCATCTTCATCACGCCCATTGCGCAGTCGGCAGGCCATGTCGATTACGAGGCCTGCTTTTCCCATGCCGTCTGATCCGTTCGTGCCCGAGTTGCCGCCGCTGTATCTGGAGGATGTGCGGCTGCGCCTGGTCGAAGAAGCCGACTACGCTTTTCTCCGCGCCCTGTACCGCCAGGTACGCGCTGCCGAACTGGCGCCCGTGCCCTGGAGCGAAGCAGAAAAGCATGCATTCTGCGATTCGCAGTTCGCTTTGCAGGACCAGCACTACCGCAAGCACTACGCACACGGCGCGTTTTTCGTGATCGAGAGGGCAGGTCTGCCTATAGGCCGGCTCTACCTCAATCTCGCACCCGGGCCGTTGGGAGTGATGGACATCTCGCTCGACGCCGCTGTTCAAGGCCAGGGACTGGGCACGGCCCTCATGCAATGGCTGGCCGGCTGGGCAGATCAAGAAGGGCGCGACATGCAGCTGTTCGTGGAAGCCAACAATCCAGCCCGGCGCCTGTATACGCGCCTGGGCTTTGTCGAGCAGGACCAGGAAGGCATCTACCTGCGCATGCGCAGGACCGCGGCGCTCAGCCGCGGTTGAACACGGCTTCCAGCAGACCGCCTCGCGCGTCGCTGGGGCTCAGGAAGACGGCGTGGCTTCCCAGAGCCGGATGAGAGATTTCCCAGGTGTCCTGCAGCAACGCGCCAGGGCGGGACAACTCGAACAGTGCGCTGAAAGAGCGGTCGCCATGCAGTGTGTGCGGCAGCGCTGCCAACGAAACCAAACGTAACTCGGAAACTTCTCCTGCTATCGAGAAGCTATGGCCCAGCAGCGGCTGAAAGTGGCTGCGGCGCAACTCCATGCCAGCCGCACAGGCGATCACTGGAATCCCGGAAACGGCCGCTGCAGCGGGAAAGGCCCCTGCAACCTGCATGAAAGCACGGCGTCCTGTCTTCATCGTGGCCCTTCCTGCCCAAGCAACAGAAGCAAAATATTTTTGCTGCGAAACAGGTTGCCATACTAAACTATTTTGCAATTATTAACGTTTACTAACCCCACCCTGTCATGGCTCAACCCTTTGTTGGGGAAATCCGCATGTTTGCCGGCAACTTCGCGCCGGCAGGCTGGATGTTCTGCGAAGGGCAGCAAATGCCCATCTCGGAATACGAAACCCTTTTCACTCTGATCGGCACGACATACGGCGGTGATGGCCAAAGCACCTTCGCCCTGCCAGACATGCGTGGCCGCATCCCCCTGCACGCAGGCAACGGATTCCCGCTGGCTCAGGCCGCTGGAGTCGAAGACGTCACGCTGACCGTCAATCAGATTCCAGCCCACACGCACGGCGTTCCCGCGTCCTCGGGCACAGGCTTTCTGGCCTCGCCCGCCGACGCAGTGTTTGCCAAGCACAGGGATCACAAGGCCTTTGTGAACGGCGTCCCCGCCACGCCCATGGCTGCATCGATGGTGAGTTCGGCAGGAGGGTCGCAGCCGCATACCAATATGCCGCCCTTCCTTTGCGTGAACTTCATCATCTCGCTGTTCGGCATCTATCCCTCCCCCACCTGATGTCTACCCCCTTTCTCGGAGAGGTTCGCGTCTTCTCCTTCAACTTCGCCCCCAAAGGCTGGGCTCTTTGCAATGGGCAGTTGCTGCCCATCAACCAGAACCAGGCACTGTTCTCGCTGCTGGGCACCACCTACGGTGGCGACGGGCAGACCAACTTTGCACTGCCCGACCTGCGCGGCCGCATGCCCATGCACATGGGAGCCGGCCATACGCAGGGAGAGAGAGCAGGCGAGCAAACCCACACCCTGACCCTGTCAGAGATACCGCAGCACAGCCACGCCATGGCCGCTTCCGGCACTACGGGCCAGGCGACATCGGGCAACGGCAACCTGCCTGCAGCGGCGCGCGGCCACTATGCGCAAAGCGGTGATACGACCATGCCAGCCCTGCTGGCCAATGTGGGCGGCGGCCAGCCACACCTCAATATGCCGCCCTATCTGGCACTGAGCTTTTGCATGGCCATGCAAGGCCTCTTTCCTTCTCCGACCTGAAGACCATGTCCGATCCCTTCGTCGCCGAAATCCGCATTGGCGGATTCAACTTCGCACCCCAGGGCTGGGCCTTTTGCGATGGTCAGCTCATGCCGATATCTCAGAGCACGGCGCTGTTTTCCCTGCTGGGAACGACATACGGTGGAAATGGCAAGTCCAACTTCGCGCTTCCCGACTTGCAGGGCCGCATGCCCATGCACCCGGGCCAAGGACCTGGACTGTCACTGCGCGATCTGGGCGAATCCGGCGGTGTTGAAACCGTGACGCTGCAGGCATCGGAAATTCCCGTCCACAGCCATCTGGCCCGAGCGGGCACGCCTGCGGATCCCGCTGTAGCCAGCCCGGCAGGCGCCGTCCTGGGCACCGCACCGACGCGCCCGTACATCGCGCCAGCCTCCAACACCTCTGCGGTCACCATGGCTCCCCCTCAAGCTGCGGGCGACAGCCAGCCACACAACAATCTTCCGCCCTACCTGGTCATGAACTTCATCATCGCCTTGCAGGGCATCTTCCCCGCACGGAGCTGAGTACACCTATGCGCAGTTCCATTGCGGCCTTGACCCTGTTGACCTTGACCACGGGGGCTCAGGCCGATCCCCTGGTGCAACGCGAGTTCTCTGGCAGGGACAACCGCTTCATAGAAATGCCCGGGGCCGGCTTTCGCGCCATGGCCTCAGGCAAGCGCATCAGTTTCGACGCGCAAGGCATGAGCATCGACCTGCCCGGCCGGGCCACCAGCGTGCAAGGCCGGTCGGTGGCCGCATCCGGCGTGGCCCGGAGCCTGAGCCTGCGCCCGGATTCGCGCCTGCGCTACAGCTTCGAGAACGGGACCATGTCGGCGCCGCAGGGCATGCAGCCTTCGCCCACGCTGTACCACTGGCTGGTCGGCGAAGCCGCGCAATGGCGCACGGGCCTGCGCAGCTTCGGTGCGCTGGGCTACCGCAGTGTCTGGCCCGGCATCGATGCCGTCTTCCAGGGTGAGCCCGGTGGCCTCAAGTACCAGTTTGAGCTGGCGCCTGGCGCCGATGCCTCGCTGGTCTGGCTGCGCGTGGAAGGTGCCACGGATGCACGCATCCTGCCCTCGGGAGCGCTTCAGTGGAGCATAGGCAACGACCTTTTCACCGACGATGCACCGCTGGTCTACCAACCCCGGGGCAATGGCCGCGTGGACGTGCCCGCCCGCTATCGGCTGGAGCAGGTGGACGCCACCACCTGGCGCGTGGGCTTTGAGCTGGGCAGCCATGACAAAGGCCTGCCGCTGGTCATCGATCCGGCCTGGACCGGCTACTCGGGCCTGGTCGGAGGCAACTCGGCCGACCAGGTCAACGCCGTGGCGCGAGACAGCGACGGCAACACCTACGCCTGTGGCGTGACGCAATCGTCCGACCTGCCCAACGCGGGCAGCAGCAAAGGTGGCGAGGATGCCTTCGTCGTCAGATTCGATCCCAAGGGTGTCCCCTTGAGCGTCACTTATGTGGGCGGATCGGGAGACGACGCCTGCAACGGCCTGGCCGTGGACATACAAAACCGCATCCACCTGGCGGGCAGCACGGAATCCACCGGCTTCCCCCTGCTTGGCACAGATGCCAACCAACGCTTTCGGCGCAGCAAGAGCACGACGGATAGGGATGCCTTCGTCACGCGCCTGACACCAGACGGTGCCGGCATTCTGTATTCGGGCCTGATTGGTGGAACGGGTGACGATCAGGCCAATGCCCTGGCTCTGGACAACAGCGGCAGGGCCTACGTGACCGGATTCACGGAAGGCAAAGGCTTTCCTGCCGTGAACGGGCCGCAGCTCAACCACGGCTTTGGCCCTGCGCAGTCAGAAATGCGGGATGCCTTCGTGGCCCGCATCGACGCTTCAGGCAGCGGGCTGGAGTACGCCGGATACATCGGCGGCGACGGCGGCGCCGACATCGGATATGCCATTGCCGTGGACGGCACCGGCGCGGCCTATGTGGCTGGCGCTACCGACTCTGTCTCGGGGATGCCGGGCGCCACGGGCCTCAGGACACAAATCAATTCGCGCGCCATCGATGGATCAGACGGCTTCGTCGCCAAGATCCGGGCCGACGGCAGCGCCTTCGACTACTTCACGCTGCTGACAGGCTCGGGGGCCGGTGCGGACCGTGCACTGGCACTGAACCTGATGTATGACGGCTCACTGCTCGTGGGCGGGGAGACCGGGTCAGACAACTTTCCTGCCGACAACGGCGGACTGCGCAAGGGCCTAGGGCCGCAGACCGCGCGCAGCACCGGCATGGACGGCTTTGTGCTGCGTCTGAATGCATCAGGAGACCAGGTGCTGGACGCCACCTACCTGGGTGGCAATGGCTACGACAGCGTGGAAGGGCTGGCCGGCGACGGCGTGCAGTGGTTCGCCACGGGCAGCACCAGCAATGGCGCAGGCTTTCCCGTCAAGGCACAAAGCGGCCTGTCCACCACGCCAGGAGGCAAGCAGGACGGCTTCCTGGTCAGCATCGCAACCAGCGATCCGAACAACTGGAACTATGCAGGGTTCCTGGGCACCTCGGAAAACGAGGCCATGCGCAGCCTGGCCGCAACCAATGTGCAGGGCAGGACCCTTCTTTCCGTGGGCGGCGCCACCACCACATCGGGCACCAACGGCCTGACCAACCCTTCGAACAGCGCTCTCAGCGCAAACGAGAGCCTTTCGAATGGTCTGGTATTTCGCATCGATCCTTTCGGCCCACCTGCGGCCATGGCGGTGCTCACTGGCTCTCAACAGTCCACCCGCATCCAGCAGCCTTTTGCCACGCCGTTGTCGGTCAAGGTCACCGACATCGACGACCAGCCGCTTGCCGGCATCATGGTGGACTTCAATGCGCCTGCCGCATCGGGGCCATCCACCACCTTTGCCACAAGAACCTCGGTCACGACCAACGACCAGGGCATCGCATCGCTGAGTGCCACGGCCAACCTGTTCGCCGGCAGCTATACCGTGACCGCGCAGGCAGGGGCGGCCAGCACCTCGTTCTCGCTGACCAATGACAAGAGCCCGCAGGCTGCACTGACGGCAAGTGCAGCACTGCAGACCCTGCCCTATGCCGGCACCACCACGCTGAGCGCCAACGGCGGCTCTGGCGAAGGCGCCATCAGCTACGCCGTAACTGCAGGCGCGGCCTATTGCACCCTGACAGGCAACACGGTCACAGCCACGGCTGTGGGCGATTGCACCGTGACGGCGACCAAGGCGGGAGACGCCAGCTACCTGGCCGCCACGACCACCGTGGACATCTCGGTGATCAAGGCCCAGCAGCCTGCGCTGACGGCGATGGCAACACCCAGCACGCTGGCGGCCTTCAGCACGGCCGCGCTGTCAACCAGTGGCGGCGCAGGGTCCGGCGCCGTGGGCTTTTCCATCACGGATGGAGCCGCCTTTTGCTCCGTCAACGGCAACACGCTCACTGCGGAAGGCACGGGCTCCTGCACAGTGACCGCCACCAAGCTGGGCGATGCCAACTACCAGGACACGCTGGCCACCACCGTGGTGACCGTGACCCCTGCAGCCCAGGTCACCCTGAGCGTGCAGTCCACGCCTTCGACCCTGACCTTCGGCGCCACGGCAACCCTGGCGACCACTGGGGGTTCGGGCAGCGGCGCCGTCACCTACGCCGTGACGGGTGGTGCCCAGTTCTGCGCGGTGACGGGCAACCAGTTGAGTGCCATTGGCGCCGGCAGTTGCACCATCACGGCCACCAAGGCTGGCGACATCAACCACCAGGCCATCAGCGCCAGCACCACCGTCATCGTGGCCAAGGCTGGACAGACAGCACTGTCGGTGCAGGCCAGTCCTGCAGCCATCAGCTTTGGCGGCATTTCGCAACTGAGCACCACGGGCGGCTCGGGCACCGGCGCCATCGGCTTGAGCGTCGCGGGCCCCTGCAGCATCGCGGGCTCCACGCTCACCGGCCTGGGTGTCGGAACCTGTACGGTCACGGCCACCAAGGCAGCGGATGCCGACCATGAAGAGGCCACGGCCAGCACTTCGGTGACGGTGTCACAGGCAAGCCAGGTGGCCCTGTCCGTGGTGGCATCACCCGCCAGCATTCCCAAAGGCGACTCCAGCACGGTCATCGTCACTGGCGGCAGCGGCAGCGGTGTGCTCACGCTGGCGCTGACGGCAGGCGCTGGCAACTGCACGCTGTTCGGCAACACCGTCACCGGCACGGCCGTAGGCAGCTGCACGGTGACGGCGACCAAGGCGGCCGATGCCAACCATGCACAGGCCACCGGCTCGGTACAGATTGCAGTCGGCAAGGCAATCCAGAACATCACCTTCGATTTCTCGTCCCTGCGTTATCTGAGCCCCCAGGCCCTGTCGCTGGCAAACGCCGCCGCAACCAACTCCAACCTGCCGATCAGCTTCAGCAGCCTCACTCCTCAGACCTGTGTGGTCACCGGCACCTCGCTGCGGCTGATGCGCACGGGAGATTGCACGCTGCAGGCCAGCCAGGCCGGCGATGCCGAGTACGCCGCGGCAACGCCCGTGAACCAGACCTTCACGATCACCCTGCCCCCCCACTCTCTGAGCACCATCACCGGTACCGTGGGCGGAACGACGGTCTCAGCAGAGATTGCTGCGGGAAGCCCATGGGTCTTCACACCCATGGGAACAGGCCCGGCGCAGACTGCGGGCTTCATCCCGCTGCAGGGGCACATCAGGTCACCTGCCGATGCACCGCCTGCCAATCTTCAGTTCCCGCTGGGCCTGTTCGATTTCGCTGTCCACAACGGTGCGCCGGGATCCACGGTGAGCATCAAGCTCACGTTCCCGAACAATCTGCCCCGCAATGCACAGTACTGGAAGTACGGCCCCACGTCCGACAACGCAACGCCGCACTGGTATCACTTCACCGGCGCGCAGTTCAACGCCAGCGACAACAGCGTGACGCTGACGATTGAGGACGGCAGGAACGGCGATGACGACCTGGATGTGAACGCCTTCATCAGTGACCCGGGCGGCGTGGCCGTGCTGGCCGCCGCTGCCGGCGGCAGCCCCGCGGCCATTCCCACGCTTTCGCAATGGGGCCAGTGGACGCTGGCAGCGCTGATGCTGGGCGTCGCAGCCCTGGCCGGACGCCGCACGCGAATGCGCAAGCCGCGCTGAGTCCTACACGGTAGCCGGGGCCGCTCACGCGCCCCCGACTACCCGAGTCAAGCCTGCACGATCCCCGACACATCCAGCACATACATCTGCCGCTGGTGCTCGTGCACGGAGTCGATGCAGACCTGGCGCCCGTCACGGCTCCAGCGCGGGTGCAGGTCGCAGCGGTTTTCCTTGCTGAGATCGGGAGAGGCGTAGAAGCTGCCCAGGTCGTGGCGCTCGCCCGTGTGCATGTCGTACAGGAACAGGAAGCGCTCGTGCGTTCGGTCGTCGGGATAGGTGTCGCTGAGCAGCCAGCGCGTGTCCACGGGCGAGAAGCTCATGTGGCCGTTCTCCACCAGCACGCCTGCGCCCACCACCTGCACGTCACCGCCCTCCACATCGTCATAGAGGTGATAGTGGATCTCCCCGGCATGCGGGCCCCACACAATGATGTGGCTGTCGTCCTGCCATAGCGGATGCGAGATCTGGTATTCGGACTTTTCGTAGTCGAAGGTGCCCACGGCCATCGGGTCGAAGTCGTCGGCCAGCTGGGGCAGCGGATGGTCCGAGCATTCGAGCAGGCGCATGTCGGACCCATCAGGCGCCATGGTGATGAGGCGGTGCAGAAAGCAGGTTTCGTCCTTGACGCGTTCGGTCCAGCGGTGCAGGAAAAGAATGCGCGAGGAAGACGGGTTGACCTCGATATGGCTGACCCAGTGGATGGCCTTGTCCATCGATGTGCGGTGATGAAATGCCTTGAGGCGCGCATAGCTGGCCAGCAGCCTTGCCTCGCCCGTCGCGACCTCCATGCGCCAGATGCCGTCGTCCTCGGGCGCCAAGGGCAACGCGAAAGGACCACCCTCTTCGCTGTAGCCAATGGTTTCGTGCGTGATGTAAAGGCGCCGGTAGTCCACGCACAGCGCCCAGGCACTGCTGGGCGCCACCACATACACAGGCATGGGCAGGGTGCGCCGCTCGCCGCTGTCCACATCGATGACCACGGAGCCGAACCCCGGATAGCGCCCCCCGGAATCTGCCGTCCTGTCGTTGTGGATCAGCTGGCGGCCCGCCAGCCCGTCAAGCCACTGCAGTTGGCTGCCCATCTGCCAGTTCCAGGCGCCTGTCTCGCCCACGGCGTGGAAGCGGTCGCCGTTTTCGGTATCGAAGTAGCCGATGGACGCCCGCGCCTGGGGCGTGAGGTACTGGTCCATCCACGGCGTTTGCTGCGCCAGCACCAGGCGATTGCTGCGGTCCCAGCTGGACTTGTTGTAGTAGCCGAAGAAGTGGTGCTGGCGGCCATCGCCCAGGCGGCGGCAGGGGACGAAGGATGCGGGGGTGTTCGAAGTCATGGAGCGTTTCATTGGGCGGAGATGTGGCCTTCGGCGATCACGCGGTCCCAGCGCTGCTTTTCGCGGGCAACGAAGGATTGCGCCTCAGGCAGGCTGTTGGCGACGGCGCTCATGCCCTGCTCTTGCAGGCCCTTGCGGAACTCGGGCGTGGCCACGACCTTTCGGATGTCGTCATTGAGCTTTTTGACGATGGCCTCGGGCACCTTGGAGGAGACTGCCACCGTGGTCCAGGAGGTGGCCACATAGTCCTTGAGCCCGGACTCGGCCGCCGTGGGCACATCCGGCAGGGCCGGCAGTCGCTGGCTGCCCGTGACGGCCAACGCCTTGAGCTTGCCGCCGCGTATGTGCGACAGCACCGTGGGCGGGTTCTCGAACATGAGCTGGATCTGGCCGCCCAACAGGTCATTGAGCGCGGCCGAGCTGCCGCGATAAGGCACGTGCACGATGGGCGCGCCCGCCTGCAGCTTGTACAGCTCACCCATCATGTGCACCGACGAGCCCACGCCGGCCGAGCCGAAGTTGACCGTGCCAGGCGCCTTTTTGGCCAGCGCCGTCAGCTCGGCCAGGTTGCTGGCGGCAAGGCTGGGCGTGGCCACCACCACATGCGGCATCTCGGCCAGCACGGTCACCACGCGCAGATCCTTTGCGGGGTCATAGGCCAGCTTGCCGTACACGCCATAGGCGGCATGCAGGCCGATGGAGCCCACCATCAGCGTGTAGCCGTCGGCCGGCTGATCGGCCACATATCGGCCTCCCAGATGACCGCCCGCGCCGGGTTTGTTTTCCACCACCACCGGCTGGCCCCAGAGCCGGCTCAGGCGGTCGGCCAGCATGCGTGCCTGCACGTCGGAGCTGCCGCCTGCAGTGAACGGCACGATGATGCGCAGCTGGCGCCCCGGCTGGGGAAAGCCATCCTGCGCGATGGCGGCGACTGGTGCCGTGCCAGCCAACGAAGCGGAGATGGCCACAGCGAGCATGGCGGCTTTGCGGCCTGCGCTTGTCTTGATCATGGAATCCTTTCGATGGCGCTGCCGCGCCTGGGCAAACGATGCAATGAGGCCAGTGTAGAAAGCCGGGCATCTTTGGAAAAATGCATTTTTCCGTGGCCTCTATACAGAAAAGATATACATTGCCAGACACCCCGAGCAGGACCGAATCGCCATGTCCAGACCCCTGAGCTCCCGAGAGATCGAGGCCTTCCGCGCCGTCATGCAGACCGGCACCACCACGGCCGCCGCGCGGCTGCTGCACACCACGCAGCCTTCGGTCAGCCGGCTGCTGGCCCAGATGCAGGCGGCCGCAGGGCTCAAGCTGTTCGACATGCACAAGGGCCGGCTGCGCCCCACGGCCGAGGCCGTGGAACTGTTCGCCACCGTGCAGCAGCATTTCCTGGGGCGCGAGCGCATAGAGCGCGACCTGGCCGCACTGCGCCAGTCCGGCGCCGGCACGCTGCGCATAGGCTGCACGCCGGCCCTGGGCCTGAGCGTGATCCCGGCCGTGGTGCGCAGCTTCGCGCAGCGCTACCCGGGCACCCACATCAGCCTGCAGACCCTGGGCTCCACGCCCTTGCGCGAGGGCCTGCTGCATGGCCACTTCGACCTGGTGGTCAGCACCATGGCGCTGAGCACGCCCGAGCTGGATGCCACCGTGCTGCACCGCAGCCGCGCCGTCTGCGTCATGCACCCGGACCATGCGCTGGCCACGCGCACGCGGCTGCATGTGCGTGACCTGCAGGGCCAGCTGCTGCTGACGCTCAACGCCGATGACGACATCTACCTGCAACTGCGCAGCACCATGCAGGAACACGGAATAGAAGCCGGCTCCACCATGGAGACCACCTACTCCTCCACCATCTGCACCCTGGCCGCCCAAGGGCTGGGGCTGGGCGTGGTCAACCCCTACGTGGCCTCGGTGTTCGCGCGCGACCTGCGTGTGCTGCCACTGCTGCCAGCCTGTGCGGTGGAGGTGGTGCTGGCCCTGCCGCCCCAATACGCCCCCACCGAAAGGGCTGACTGCTTCGTGCAGTTGCTGCGCGAGCAATTGCACGCCTATCCGCAGGCCCGCACGCCCTAAAATTGCGGCCGATTGGAGACAAGCGGTTTGCAAACGAGTACCCACGAGCCCATGCTCACCCCCGCCGAGCGCGAGGCCATCAATTCCGGCCAGTGGTTCTGCAGCCTTTCGCCCTCGCTGCGCCATGACATCCTGCGCCAGACCACGGTCCGGCGGCTCAAGGACGGGGCACTGATCTATGCACGCGGCGATGTGCCGCACAGGTGGTATGCCTGTGCGCAGGGCGCCGTGCGCATGAGCTCGACCAGCCTGTCGGGTCGGCAGACCACGCTGGCCTATGTGGAGCCCGGCGCCTGGTTCGGCGCCATGTCCACCTTTCTTGACGAGCCGCGCACGCGCGATGCCTATGCCCATGGCGACACCACGCTGCTGTGCGTGGACAAGGAGAGCTTCCACGCCATCCTGGCCACGCATGTGGAGTTCTACGACGCCCTGCTGCGCCTGCAGGCCCACCGCATACGCCAGACCTACGGACTGGTGGAGGACCTCAACACCCTGCCCCTGCGCGCACGCCTGGCCAAGCAGCTGCTGCACCTGTCGCGCAGCTACGGCACACAGGTGCTGGACGACCCGCGCGAGCTGCGCATAGGCCTGCAACTGGTGCAGGAGGAGCTGGCCCAGTTGCTGGGCGCCTCGCGCCAGCGCGTGAACCAGGAGCTCAAGCGCATGGAGCGCGACGCCTGCATTCGCGTGGAAGCCCAGGGCCTGGTGGTCAGGGACCTGGTGGCCCTGCAGACCATCGTGCGCGAGGCCAGCCTGGCCGGCGCCTGAGGCCGGCGCCGGTTCAGCTGCGGTTCAGCGCCGCCAGTCGATTCTTGCCGGGCGGCCCGGCAGATGCAGCGCAGCCGTTGCAGCAGGCGCCTCGGCCAGCAACCGGCCCTTGCGGAACACCTTCAGGCGCGTGGCGCGCAGCCGTATCGCCTCGGCCGCATCGCGCGCCTGCAGCAGCACGAAGCTGGCATCGCAGCCGGCCTCGATGCCATAGCCGTCCAGGTGCATCACACGCGCCGCGCGCGTGGTCACGGCGTCGAAGCAGTCGCGCATGCCGTCCTGGCCGGTCATCTGCGCCACATGCAGGCCCATGTGGGCGACCTCCAGCATGTCGCCCGAGCCCATGCCATACCACGGGTCCATCACGCAGTCATGGCCGAAGGCCACGTTGACGCCTGCGGCCAGCAGCTCGGGCACGCGCGTCATGCCGCGGCGCTTGGGATAGCTGTCCTGGCGGCCCTGCAGCGTGATGTTGATCAGCGGATTGGCAATCACGGCCACGCCGCTTTCGGCGATCAGCGGCAGCAGCTTGCTCACGTAGTAGTTGTCCATGCTGTGCATGGAGGTGCAGTGCGAGCCCGTGACGCGGCCCTGCAGGCCCAGGCGCTGCGCCTCGAAGGCCAGGGTTTCGATGTGGCGCGACAGCGGGTCGTCGGACTCGTCGCAGTGCATGTCCACCAGCAGGCCGCGCTCGGCCGCCAGCTCGCACAGCAGCCTGACGCTGTCGGCACCCTCGGCCATGGTGCGCTCGAAGTGGGGAATGCCACCCACCACGTCCACGCCCTTGTCCAGCGCCCGCCGCAGGTTGGCGACGCCGCCGGGCGAGCGCAGCACGCCGTCCTGCGGAAACGCCACCAGCTGCAGGTCGATATAGGGAGCCACCTGGCGCTTGACCTCCAGCAACGCATCGACGGCCAGCAGGCGGGCATCGCTGGTATCCACATGGCTGCGGATGGCCTGCAGCCCCTTGGCCGCCGCCCAGTCGCAATACTCCAGCGCGCGCGAGATCAGCGCCTCGGCCGTGAGCAGCGGCTTGAGCTCGCCCCACAGCGCTATGCCCTCCAGCAGCGTGCCGCTGCGGTTGACGCGCGGCAGGCCGTGGCTCAGCGTGGCATCCATGTGGAAATGCGGATCGACGAAGGGAGGCGACACCAGCTGGTGCTGTGCATCGACCACCTGGTGGGCAGGCGCTGAAAGGCCCGCCGCGACCTCGACGATGCGCCCGCCCTGCACGGCGATGGACATGTCCTGGCGGCCGTCGGGCAGCGTGGCGTGAATGACGAGTAGATCAAGCATCTGCGTATTCTGCGGGCATGGCCGCACACCCGCAGACTTGCCTGACCACGCTGAATGGCCTGCCAGCGGTCAGACCGAAAGCGCAAGGGATCAGGGGGAACTACTGGTAGCTGATGGTGAAGGTCGCCGCCGCATTGGCACTGCCTATGGTCACTTTCTCTCCGGTCTTGACATAGCGCGCCGTCAGCGGGATATCCAACCGCTCCTGCCCGTAGGCAACAGACCCTGCAAACCATTGATTCCTGTTGCCGGCGGCATTGGAGTCCGGGCCAAAGCCCAGTATCTGGTCATCCTTGCGGATCTGCACACCCACACCTTTTGCCACCGAGGTTTTGGACAGGGTCAAAACATTCCCGATATTTGCAGGATTTTCCACGTCCGTCAGCGTGACATAGGCGTTGGTCAACGAACCTGGGATGCCGCCCTTGCACAACAACGAGATGAGGAAGGAGCGGGGAGCACCGGTTGAGCCGATTGAGGTGAGTTTTTGAGCGACAGTCTGGGCCATGCGCACGGGCTCCGGCGCCTGTGGGGTACAGGTGGGCACCCTGGGCCGGAGGACGACAGGCGAGGAAAAGCTGTATTGAGCGAGAAGCTGGCCAGATGCATCAGTCGCGCGTTCGTACAGGAAATCGCTGTCCAGCACGCCACCTGCAGTGATATCGCCATCTGCGGTCTTGATCAACTCAACTTTGACATCGGAATATTGATATGCAAAAGATCCGGGGTGATCGGAATGCTCCGAAGTACTTACAGGCGCAGCACCATGTATAGTCGAAACCCTCATTCCAATACCCTCGACTGTCGTCGGGTATATATTATTGACTGGTGTAGATTTACCTACGCTATAGCCCATGACCCGTTGCTTACAATTCATCAATCTCTTGCCAACCCCATTACTCAGTACCGCCACAGCGGCTTTTGAGTAAATCACCGTGTTCTTGGCCACAGTGGGATTGAATTCTGGGGGATTGAAATTACTGAACACATACTTGTAATAGCCTGCCCCATCACTTGTATCTTTAATTTCGCATTGGGACCATGCGGAGGTGGCCATCATTGCAAAAATAAGTATCATGACAGCCTTGTTTATTCTGCAAAAAGCACCTATGAATATATGCATTCTGAATACCTCCGGATAATAAAAAATTCCAAGGCCGCATTTCCTTGGTAAATTTTCAATCATAGGCACCTTTCATCCGAGATGAAATCAGATCAATCTGATTCAAGGTCTGCCCGGTGCCATGAAGGTCGTGGCGAGGCAGGCCCCATCACGTCAATGGCCCCGCATGCCGATACGCTGGCCGAAGCCAGGGCTGACAGCCGCGCTGCCGAATCGCCTGAAAAACACCCAAGCGCAATCGCGCATCAAAATAGGGGCTGACTGCTGCGGCAAGGGCATGATTTTTCGGGTGAACAGGCTGGCAACCACCACAGGAGCAACCATCGAAAAATCACGCAACCATTTGATTTAATTGGATTTATTTATGCAAATCGCCACCTGGAACGTCAACTCCCTGTCCGTGCGCCTGCCGCAGGTGCTGGCCTGGCTGCAGGCCAATCCTGTCGATGCGCTGGCGCTGCAGGAGCTCAAGCTCACCGACGACAAGTTTCCGCTGCAGGCGCTGCAGGAAGCCGGCTACCACGCGGTCAGCCATGGACAGAAGACCTACAACGGCGTGGCCTGGCTGACGCGCACGCCGGTGCACGACGTGGTGCGCAATATCCCGGGCCTGGATGACGAGCAGGCCCGCATCATTGCCGCCACCCTCGATGCCGAAGGCGGCCCGGTGCGCCTGATCAACGGCTACTTCGTCAATGGGCAGGCGCCGGGCACCGACAAGTTCGCCTACAAGATGCGCTGGCTGCAGGCGCTGCAGGACTGGGTGAAAAGCGAGATGGCAGCCCATCCGCGCCTGGTGCTGGTGGGCGACTTCAACGTGGCCCCCGAGGACCGCGACTCCTACGATCCGATCGGCCTGAAGGACACGATCCACCACACGGTGGAAGAGCGCACGCATTTCCAGGCGCTGCTGCAGCTGGGCCTGACCGATGCCTTCCGCATGTTCGACCAGCCCGAGAAAAGCTATTCGTGGTGGGACTACCGGATGCTGGGTTTCCAGAAGAACCGGGGCCTGCGCATCGACCATATCCTGGTCAGCGAGGCCTTGCGTCCCAGCGTCACCGCCTGCATCGTGGACCGCGCGCCGCGCAAGAACCCTCAGCCCAGCGACCATGCGCCGGTCGTCGTGACATTGGGCTAGGCTTTCAGACTTGCGCTACAGCATGTAGCAGCGCAGCCAGTGGATGGCCTCGATATGGCCGCGCAGCATCAGGGACTGGCGGTGGAGAATCTCGCTGAGCGCCCTGGGCAGGCGTGCCTGCTCGGCGGCCTCATAGGCGCTCAGCCATTGCTGCTGGCAGGACTCGGCCTGGTCCAGCACGTAGTCCGCGCCCTCTTCCCTGCCCAGCAGCCCGTCCCAGAAGGCGTTGCGACGCAGTGCGGCACGGCTGTCGCGCACGGGCAGCACCACGCCGCCGTTGGCGTCGATGGCGCGTTCCAGGTCATCGACCAGGACCTGGCTGGCATTGAAGTGGCGCGCCAGTACCTGGCCTATCAGTCCCTGGGGCATGGGATCCATGCATTCGCCCAACCGGACATGGGCCTGGCGGCCCAGGGCCAGCACGGCATTGAGCAGCGCCGTGGTCTGCAGTTCCAGCGTGGAAGCCGCAGGCTGTGCGGGCGTGCGCCGGCGCGCCTGCAGCCAGGAGGCCTCCACGGCCTCACGCACCTGGTTCCAGTGCAGCAGGCTGCCACCCCGTTCCTGCTCCCAGCGTTCTTCCAGCCGGGCTTCTGCGGACTCGAAATCCTGCTGCGCGTGTTCCGGCGACAGGGAAGCCTTCCAGCCCAGTGCATAGGCGGGCCGGTATTGGTCGTAGCCGCGCCCCGGCACGAAGTACGGCTCCAGGAAATAGCGGTCATGCCAGTACGCATCGACCGGCTCGCCGAGCTTGCGCGGTGTCGATGGGTACATCACGCCCGGGCGGGCGGGTTTGGCCTTTTGCCAGAGGTTGGAGAGGACTGTGGGCACGATAGGTCGGGACGTAGGCCGTTCCAGCGAAGAGGACTCCATTGTCCCAAGCCCGGGCGGCCCGGCCCGTCAGCACCCCGGGCGCCGGCCTGTAGGAGCCGGACCCTTGCCAAGGCAAGGGCCCGGCCGCCCGCCGGCTTGCCTTACTCGAAGGCGTCCTCGTCCATGCCCAGCTCCTGCAACTTGCGGGTGATGGTGTTGCGGCCAATGCCCAGGCGCTGGGCGGCCTCGACCCGGCGGCCGTGGGTGACGGCCAGGGCCGAGCGGATCAACTGCGCCTCGAAGCGGCGGGACAGCTGGTCCCAGACCTCGCCATGACCGTGGGCCTGGGTGTGCTCCAGCAGCTGGCGCGCCTGCTGCCCCAGCAGATGCACCCAGTCCAGGTCGGACGTGGCCAGCCCCCCGTCATGCGGCTGGGCCAGCGACGGGGCTGGCATGGCGATGCGGCCCACTCCCTCTTCCGCCACGGCCGGCGCATGCGACAGCACCACCGGTGCGGGCACGCCGGCATTGCCGCCGCCCACGGGTGGCGCGGCCTCGCCCAGCACCTCGGGAGGCAGGTCCTTGACCGAGATGACCTGGGCTGGCGCCATGACGGTCAGCCAGTGGCAGATGTTCTCCAGCTGGCGCACGTTGCCGGGAAAGGCGAACGACTGCAGCCGCTGCATGGCATCGACCCCCATGCGCTTGGGCTCCACGCCCAGCTGCCGCGCGCTTTGCTGCAGGAAGTGGCGTGCCAGCATGGGCACGTCTTCGTTGCGCTCGCGCAGCGCGGGCAGGCGCAGGCGGATGACGTTGAGGCGGTGGAACAGATCCTCGCGGAAGGCGCCGTTGCGCACGCGCTGCTCCAGGTCCTGGTGGGTGGCGGCGATGACGCGCACATGTGCCTTGACGGCCTGGTGGCCGCCCACGCGGTAGAAATGCCCGTCCGACAGCACACGCAGCAGGCGCGTCTGCAGGTCGAAAGGCATGTCGCCGATTTCATCGAGAAAGAGCGTGCCGCCCTCGGCCTGCTCGAAGCGGCCGCGCCGCTGGGTCTGTGCGCCCGTGAAGGCGCCGCGCTCGTGGCCGAACAGCTCGGACTCCAGCAGGTCCTTGGGGATGGCGGCGGTGTTGATGGCCACGAAGGGGCCGCCCGCCACGGGCGAGTGCTTGTGCAGTGCGCGCGCCACCAGTTCCTTGCCCGAGCCCGACTCGCCCGTGACCAGCACCGTGACCTGGCTCTGGCTGAGCCGGCCGATGGCGCGAAAGACGTCCTGCATGGCAGGCGCCTGGCCCAGCATCTCGGCCTGCAGCGGGGCCTGTGCCTCGGCCACGTCCTCGCGCAGGCTTTCCTCGACGGCGCGGCGGATGAGTTCCACCGCCTTGGGCAGGTCGAAGGGTTTGGGCAGGTACTCGAAGGCTCCGCGCTGGAAGGCCGAGACGGCACTGTCCAGGTCGGAGTACGCGGTCATGATGATGACGGGCAGGCCGGGCTGCTGGGCGCGGATCTGCTCGAGCAGTTCCAGGCCGGAGCCGCCGGGCATGCGGATATCGCTGACCAGCACCTGTGGTGGCTGGCGCGCCGGGTCGCTGGCATCGACATCGGACAGTGCCGTGAGCACGTCGCGCGCCTGAACGAAGCTGCGCGTTGCCCAGCCTTCCCGGCCCAGTGCCTTTTCCAGCACGAAGCGGATGGAAGGGTCATCATCCACGATCCAGATCGGTTTCATTGGTGGTGCTTCCTTCCCTTGTTGCAGTGTTGACTTCCGTGGGCCTCAAGGCAGGGGAATGAGGATGCGGAAATCCGTGCGGCCCGGCTGGCTTTCACATTCGATCAGCCCCTGGTGGCGCTGCACGAAGGTCTGCGCCAGCGTCAGCCCCAGTCCCGAACCGCCATCCCTTCCCGATACCAGCGGATAGAAGATCCGCTCCTTGATGGCATCGGGAACGCCTGGCCCGTTGTCGATCACATGCAATTCCAATGCCAACCGGTAGCGTTGGCGACCAAAAGTTACCTGGCGCGCCACACGGGTTCTCAAAATGATCTCGGCATCGCCGGCAGCGATGCGTTCGTGCAAGGCCTGCGCCGCGTTCTGGACGATGTTGAGCACGGCCTGGATCAGCTGTGCGCTGTCGCCCCGGAACTCGGGAATGGAGATGTCGTAGTCGCGCGTAATGGTCAGCCCTGCAGGATGCTCGACCAGCACCAGCGAACGCACGCGCTCGCAGACTTCGTGGATGTTGACGTCACCGACCTCGTGCGGATGGCGGTGCGGCGCCAGCAGCCGGTCGACCAGCGCCTGCAGACGGTCGGCCTCGTGGATGATGACTTCGGTGTACTCGCGCAGCTCGGGCGCGTCCAGATCCATCTGCAGCAGCTGGGCCGCGCCACGGATGCCGCCCAGCGGGTTCTTGATCTCGTGGGCCAGGTTGCGGATCAGCTCCTTGTGCGCCTGGGCCTGCTCGCGCAAACGCTCCTCGCGGTCCTGGCGTGCCTGCTGCTCCAGCGGCCAGAACTCCACCAGCACATGGCCGGGCCGCTCGGCCAGGGAAACCGTGACGTGCACAGGAAGCGCATCGCCCCCCACGCGGTGCAGGCTGGCCTCGAAGCGCAGGGCGGCGAAGTCGTTGTCCTGGGCGCCGCGCAAGGCCTTGTCCAGCAAGGCCGGCTCGGTGAAGCAGGCAGCCAGCTCGCTGCCTTCGAGCATGCGGCGCGACAGGCCCAGTGCGTTCTCAAGGGCCGCGTTGGCGAAAAGCACGGCGCCTTGCTCGTCGAGCACGGTCATCAGCGTGCACAGCAGATCAAGCGCCTGATAGGAGGCCGGGGGCGCCGGCCGGTCGTCCTGGATCATGGCCGGGCTCGCATGGGCCGCTCGGGCCCGTCAGTTCTTGGGAAGTCGATCCAGTTCGCGGCGGATGCCGGCGACATCGCCTTCCTGCCGCGAGATGCTGCTCTTGAGCTGCTCGACACGTTCCAGATAGCCCTGGGGATTGCGCAACTCCAATGCGGTGCGCTGGGGATTGCCATCGTTGTACTCCTGACGCAGCTGTGTCAGCTTCTCCTGGGCGCGGGCCAGCTCGCTTTCGAGGATGGTCCGCGCATCGGAGTCGCGGGCCTTCTGGGCGCTGCTGTTGACCTTGGCCGGAGCGGGCGATCCTGCCGCAGGAGCGGCGGAGGTGCGCGGCGCCTGGCCGCCGCCCGAGGCCGCCGGCTTGCTGCCGCCATGGATCACCGTCACATGCCCGCCGTCCACCGGCTTGCAGTCCTTGGCCTTGGCCTGGCTGACGTTGTTGGTGTACTCGTTGCCGCAGCGGTAGATCACGTCCTGGGACCAGGCTCCTGCCGACAGCAGCGGCAGCAGCAGCGACACAAACAGTTTCTTCATTCCATTCCCTCGGGTAGCCAGATCGGAAGGGCCCGGCTTGTCCGGGCAAGTATCGCTCCATCTTCCGGGCTGGACGTCATTTCTTGAGCGGGACAACCCCTTTTGGTTCCGCGCCCAGCATACCCAGGTCCTGGCCGAAAGCAAAAAAGGCGGCTTGCGCCGCCTTTTTGCCGACCCGCCTTACAGCGAGAAGTACATGTCGTACTCGACCGGGTGCACGGCCTGACGGTAACGGGTCACTTCGCCCATCTTCAGCTCGATGTAGGCATCGAGCATGCTGTCCGAGAACACGCCGCCCTTGGTCAGGAACGAACGGTCTGCGTCCAGTGCTTCCAGGGCCTGGTCCAGGCTGTGGCAGACCGTGGGCACCAGCTTGTCCTCTTCCGGGGGCAGGTGGTACAGATCCTTGGTCGCGGCTTCGCCGGGATGGATCTTGTTTTCCACGCCGTCCAGACCCGCCATCAGCAGGGCCGAGAAGCCCAGGTAGGGGTTCATCAGCGGATCGGGGAAGCGTGCCTCGACGCGGCGGCCCTTGGGGTTGGCCACGTAGGGGATGCGGATCGATGCCGAGCGGTTCTTGGCCGAGTAGGCCAGCTTGACCGGAGCCTCGAAGCCGGGCACCAGGCGCTTGTAGCTGTTGGTGCCGGGGTTGGTGATGGCGTTCAGGGCACGGGCGTGCTTGATGATGCCGCCGATGTAGTACAGCGCGAAGTCGGACAGGCCGGCATAGCCGTCACCTGCGAACAGGTTCTTGCCATCCTTCCAGACGGACTGGTGCACGTGCATGCCGGAGCCGTTGTCGCCCGGATAGGGCTTGGGCATGAAGGTGGCGGTCTTGCCGTAGGTGTTGGCCACGTTCCAGATCACGTACTTCATGACCTGTGTCCAGTCGGCGCGCTCCACCAGGGTCGAGAACTTGGTGCCGATCTCGTTCTGGCCGGCGCCAGCCACTTCGTGGTGGAACACTTCGACGGGAATGCCCAGCTGCTCGAGCAGCAGCACCATCTCGGCGCGCAGGTCCTGGGTGCTGTCCACGGGCGGCACGGGGAAGTAGCCGCCCTTGTTGCGCGGACGGTGGCCACGGTTGCCGGACTCGAACTTGGCGCCGGAATTCCAGGGGGCTTCGTACTCTTCGATTTCGTAGAAGGTGCTGCCGGGTTCGGTGTTCCAGCGCACGCCGTCGAAGATGAAAAATTCGGGTTCGGGACCGAAGTAGGCGGTATCGCCCAGGCCCGAGGCCTTCAGATAGGCTTCGGCACGCTTGGCCACCGAGCGGGGATCGCGGTCGTAGGCCTTGCCATCGCCGGGTTCGATCACATCGCACTGCAGGAACAGCGTGGTCTCTTCAAAGAAGGGGTCGATGTTCGCGGTGGCGGGATCGGGCATCAGTTGCATGTCCGATGCTTCAATGCCCTTCCAGCCTGCCACCGACGAGCCGTCGAAGGCATGGCCCGAGGTGAACTTGTCTTCGTCGAAGTGCGACACCGGCACCGTGACGTGCTGCTCCTTGCCACGGGTGTCCGTAAAACGAAGGTCCACGAATTTGACCTCGTTCTCCTTCACCATGTTCAACACGTCTGCAACGGTCTTTGCCATCAGATCTCTCCTGCCAATCTGGCTGATCAAAAAAGATAAATACTCTTAAGCAGTTTGCGTGCCAGGCTGCATCCATTGAGTGCATGCCCGCAGACTGGCACCTGCTTGGCGCGCCAGCCCCGTGATTCTGCCGCCTTGCGTGGGCGTTGTGGATGACATTGAAGCCTGGCCCGGCCCGAGTGCCCACTCACCAAATCGGTGCAGATTTGGATGAAGGGCCGTAAATCAGATATTGCGCACCAATTCAGGGCCAAGACTTGCACCAAATGAGTGCAGACCTTCCAGCAGCGTGGGCCAGGCCTTGGTGACGGCACCAGCTTCGCCCTTGACACCAAGTTCTATGTGCCGGCCGTGCTTGGAATCATCCACGCTGGGCAGGCTGAACACCTTGACGCCCGGGTGGTCGCGCTCTATGGCCACCATCAGCGGCGTCAGCGTGGCTTCCATGCCGCCGTAGACGATGACCGAATGCTCCCGCTGCACCGTGCTGTGGAAATGCTTGGCGTAGCGCTGCTCCAGCACCCACTCGACCATGGGCCAGGCCATGACAGGGAAACCGGGCACGAAGTGCACCGTGCCGCTGGCGCCCGAACAGGAAAAGCCCGGGATCTTGTTGTAGACGTTGGGGATGATGCGCGCGCCTTCGGGGAAGTTGCCCATCTGCAGCCGGTGCAGGTTGTCGGCCCGCTGGGGCTCGTAGGGCTTGCCTTCCTCGGTGGCCACATCGCGCATGCGTTCGCGGATCAGGGCCACGGCTTCCGGGTGCAGGGCCAGCGGCACGCCCAGGGCCTCGGCCGCGCATTGGCGCGTGTGGTCGTCGGGGGTGGCGCCTATCCCGCCAAAGCTGAAGACCACGGCCTGCGATGCGAAGGCGCGGCGCAGGGCGTCGGTGATGCGTGCCCTATCGTCACCCACGTACTCGGCATGGGCCAGGGACAGGCCACGCGCGCCCAGCAGCTCTATCAGCTTGGGAAGGTGCTTGTCGGCACGCTTGCCCGACAGGATTTCGTCTCCGATGATGAGTGCGCCAACTTGAAGGGTCATGTGGTCTTTTCTTGCGGGGTGGGGGGAACAGGGGCTGTGCCGGAGCCTTGCGGCGCGTCGGGAGCGTAGGGAATGATGGGTGCTTCGGGCAGCGCCGGCTCCTCCTCGCGCATGCGCTGCAGCGCCGCCAGGCAGAAATGGGCAAACCACAGCGAGGAGAAGGCGAAGATCAGCGCATAGATCCAGATGGCCACCGGAATCAGTATCCAGAAGGCTGCAACGAAGACCACGCCCGAGGCCCAGACAATGGCCGGAGCCGCCCCCAGGTAGCCACAGACCACGCCCATGAGCATCAGCGCCAGGCGGTGGCGCAGGAACAGGCTGCGGCGTTCTGGCTTGCTGGCGTGGGCAGACAGCGCGTCAAAGGCCATGACGCGGTAGGTCAGCCAGCCCCAGATCAGCGGGGGGATCACCACCACCAGGGGAGGCACGAACCACAATGGAACCGATACCAGCAACGCGATCAGGGCGATCAGCGAGGAGCCGGCCGACCACAGCAGGCTGCCGATCAGGGTGGCTCCCTGCCTGCGCTCGAGTGCCGGAAAGCGCCGTTGCGCCACCAGCTCGACCAGGGCCGGCGTCATGAACAGCGCCACCAGCAGCAGCGAGACCACGACCAGCACCGGCGTGACCGAGAGCACGACCAGCACCGGCGCCACCAGCTCGGGCAGCGATTGCACGCCCATCCAGGACCAGACGGTGTGCAGCCAGCCCACGCCCTGCAGGACTCCTTCCGTCCAGACCACGGCATCGGCCCAGAAGAAGTAACCCAGCAGCCAGGCCGTGATGGCCATGAAGAGCAGGGGAAACAGCGACCATGCAATCACCCGCTTATGCAGGCAATACGCCGTCGCACGCCAGAAGGAATCGAGTAGCAAGCCCATGCCGGCAAGCATACCCCGAGCCCAGCCTCAAGCGCGACCCATCAACCTTAGGAACCCACGCCATTGCTGGGCCCAAAAGCCCTGGCCGTAGTCGCGCAGCTGGCCCTGGGCATTGGGCTGGACCTGGTCGCGCACGCCGGTGGGATCGAAGCGCAGCTCGAAATTGGCGGTGCCGAACAGCATGTCCCACCAGGGCAGGAGCACGCCGAAGTTGTTGCCATGCGCCTTCTTGTTGCGCACGGGCGCCATGGGCTCGTGGCCAATGCCGATGGCGTGGTGGCGGCGGTGAAAGCGCGGGCTGATCCACAGCCGCTCGCCGATGGTGCCGAACCAGACGCGCAGGTTGGCATGCTGGAAGCTCTCGCTGAGCTGGGTGAAGGCCACGATGGCCACGAACTGGCCTGGAGCCACGCCGATGAACTGGGCCACGAGCACGATGATGGTGTCGCGGATCACATCGTCGAGCAGGTGATTGCGGTTGTCGCTCCAGACCGTCATCTGGCGTTGCGAGTGGTGCAGCGCATGCAGCTTCCACCACCAGCCGATGCTGTGCTGGCCCCGGTGTATCCAGTAGTCGAGGAAGTCGAAGGCCAGCAGGTAGATGATCAGGCTGACCCAGGCCAGATCGGTCACGCCGGGCCAGACACCGTCCAGGTGAAAGCTCGGCAGGCCCCAGACATGCAGGCGGCCCATGAGCTCGTCCCACAGCGGGTCCAGCGTGAAGAACAGCGCCAGCCTGAACAGGCCCAGCCGGTGCACCACGGTATAGATGATGTCCACATGGATGGCGCGCCGGTCGGTAACGGGCTCGACGGGCCGCCAGTACTGCAGCGGCGCGATCACGGCCACCATGATGAAGATCTGCAGCAGGCCCACCAGCAGCCAGCCTGTGGCGTCGTAGGCATCCTCCAGCAGGCTGGCCTGTCCCAGCCAAAAGAGCACAGGCTGGACAACGCCCTCGAACAGGCGCTGCTGCGCATTACCGAACCACTGAATCCACCAGTCCACACCACGCTCCCATCGCCCGCCGCGCTGCGCGCGCGGACGTCATGCGAATTTTGCTATCCAATCCCGA
This sequence comes from Delftia tsuruhatensis NBRC 16741, assembly GCF_001571325.1. Lineage (GTDB taxonomy): Bacteria > Pseudomonadota > Gammaproteobacteria > Burkholderiales > Burkholderiaceae_C > Comamonas > Comamonas tsuruhatensis. The sequence continues at coordinate 238,947 of NZ_BCTO01000013.1, read as the reverse complement.
TAGTCGGGATGCTCCCGCAGCGTGCGGAAGCAGAACCCCTGCTTGAGCAGGCCTGTGATCAAAGGTTCCAGCACGGCCGGTGCCCAGGGGTCCTTGCGTGACCAGATGCCCAGATGGGCCAGCAGGATGTCGCCGCTGCGGATGTTCTTGAGCGCCTGGGCCAGCAGCTGCGCATTCGGGTAGCGGTCGCTGGGCAGCTCGTCGCCCAGAAAGCCTGCGCTGGACCAGCCCACATGCATGTAGCCGCCCTGCCGCGCGGCGTCCAGCAGCGCGGGCGAGGTCTTGCCGCCGGGCGCACGGAACAGCGGCAGGGGCTTGCGCCCGGTGATCTGCTGCAGCCGCTGTGCAGCCCTGCGGATCTCGTCGCAATAGCCTGCCGCATCGACCGTGAAGTTCTCGTTGGCGCGTGGCCCGGCCGAGGGGCGCACGCGAAAGCCCGTGACCGGACCGTTCTTCGAGGCACGCAGATCACCGCGCCAGTACATGTGGTCGTAGGTGTGCGAGGCGAACTCATGGCCTTCGGCGGCGCGTGCGCGCCACCAGGGCGCCCAGGTCTCGCCCAGGCTGCCGTCGCCTTGCTGCGTGCGCTCGTTGGCAGCAAAGAAGGTCACTGGCACGCCATGGCGCTTGAGCACCTCGGCCACCAGGTCGGCAATGCCCATGTGGCCCGTGTCGAACGTCAGGTACACGGTCTTGGCGCAGCCCGTGCCCTGCCCTGCGGCCATCGAGGGGCGCAGCAGGCTGAAGGCGGCGGCGCCAGCCAGCGATTGCGCAAAGAGTCTGCGGTCCATCAGCGCTGCGCGTGGGCCAGTGTCCAGACACCGTGGGGCGACTTGCCGACCTTGACCTGCTGGACCACCTTCTTTTCGACGGTGTCGATCACCGACAGCTTGCGCGCCCAGCGCGAGCTGACCAGCAGGTAGCGGCCGTCGGCGGAAACGTCCATGCAGTCCGGGCCTCCCGGGGCCGGGTAGCTGGCCACGACCTGGTTGGTCTGCATGTCGATCTTGCTGATGGTGTTGGCCACGCGGTTGCTCACATACAGGTGGCGGCCATCGCCGGCGGCACGCATGGCGTGGGCGCCAGCGGCTGTCTTGATGCGGGCCACGCTGCGCGGCTCGGGGCCGGTGATGTCGAACACTTCCACTCCATCGCTGCCGGTCAGGCCGATGAACAGCTTGGTGCCGTCCGGGCTGCCATAGAGATCGGCCGGCATGGGGCCGGTGGGCACGCGGGCCTTGATGGTCTGCGTGGCGATGTCGATGGCCACCAGGGCATCGCTGTCCTGCATGGTGGAATAGATGGTCGTGCTCCTGGCATCGATCCAGAGATGGCTGGGCGTCTTGCCCGTGGGCACGCGCTTGACCAACTGCGGGTTCTGGCCATCCCAGCGGTAGATGTCGATGTGGTTGAGGCGGTTGGCCGCCGTGACGAACCACTTCATGTCCGGGCTGAAGCGCAGGTGATAGGGGTCGATGATGTCGCGGATCACGCGCTGCACCTCGCCCGTGCGCGGATCGACCAGGGTCAGGGTATCGCCCAGCGCATTGGCCACGACCAGCGATTTCTCGTCAGGCGTGAGGTAGAGGTGGTGCGGCTCCTTGCCCGTGGGAATGCGGGCCGTCTCCTGCCAGGTGACCGGGTCCACGATGCTGATGTTGGCATCGAGCGAGTTGAGCACGAAGATGGGCGTGGGGCCCTGGGTCTGCGGCGGCGGCGTGACACGCGCAACAGGCGCAACAGGCGCAACAGGCGCAACCGGGGCAGCAGAGGCCGCAGGCACGGAAGGCGCGGCGGGAACGGCAGCGGCCTGAGCCGATGCAGCCTGCGCCTGGACGGCTGCAGGCGTGGCTGAGGCCGCACGGGCCGATTTGGATCCGGGCAGGGACGCCACGGCCAGCCAGGCCAGCGCACCGCCGCCCACAACCAAAGCCACAGCCGCGCCCAAGCGCCCGACGGAAAGACGTTTCACAAAGCACCACCTTCTGAGAATCTGCGCAGTGTAGCCGCGCCATTCAGCCCTCGGACGCTCTAGGGCATCGGCTTTTGAAGCTGTGCAAAAAACCGACATTTACGCGACGTTGGCCCGAGATATCGCGACAAGCGCGCCAACCCATGACTTGCATCAAGGCATGACAACGGCGCATGGAAATACCCGCCACAACGAAAAAGGGAGCCGACAGGCTCCCTTCGCTGGCATGCACCCAAAGGCGCAGTGGCGATCAGATCTTCCACTTCTCCATGAGCTTTTCGGGACGCAGCGTGTCGTAGTGCTCGAAAGGCTGGTGGATCCAGGGGTTGGTCGGCAGGTAGTCCACCGAGTAGTCGGGCGTGAACGCGGACAGGCCCTTGGTCCAGATCACGGCGCTGCGCAGCTCGGTGATCGGCGGATAGTTGGTCTTGAGCATGGCGATCACGGCATTCAGCGTGTGGCCCGAATCGGCCAGGTCATCGACCAGCAGCACGCGGCCGGCAATCTCGCCCTTGGGCGTGGTGATGAAGCGCGCGATGTCCAGATGGCCCTGCACCGTGCCGGCCTCGGCGCGGTAGGAGCTGGTGGACATGATGGCCAGCGGCTTGTCGAAGATGCGGCTGAGCATGTCACCGGGGCGCAGGCCGCCACGGGCCAGGCAGAGAATGGTGTCGAATTCCCAGCCGGACTGGTGCACTTTGATCGCGAGCTTTTCGATCAGTCCGTGGTATTCGTCGTAGCTCACATACAGGTGTTGACCGTCTTCCGTCAGCATGGAATGGCTCCTGGTTCAATCTTGGGGTTCAAACGCCAGCAGTTCACTGGGCGGCGTAGGGGTTTTGCATCAGGATGGTGTGATCCCGGTCGGGGCTGGTCGAAACCATGGCGATGGGCACGCCCGTCACTTCCTCGATGCGCTCCAGATAGCGGCGGGCATTGGCCGGCAGCTTGTCGTAGTCGGTCACGCCCACGGTGGAATCGGTCCAGCCGGGGATGGATTCATAGATGGGCTTGCAGCGGGCGATCTCGTCGGCGCCCATGGGCAGCAGGTCGATCTTTTCGCCATCCAGCTCGTAGCCCACGCACAGCAGCAGTTCCTGCAGGCCGTCGAGCACGTCGAGCTTGGTGATGCACAGGCCCGACAGGCCGTTGACCTGGGCGCTGCGCTTGAGCAGCGCGGCGTCGAACCAGCCGCAGCGGCGCGAGCGGCCGGTGGTCACACCCTTTTCGGCGCCCACGGTGCTCATGTGCCAGCCTGGCGTGCCTTCCTTTTCCCAATCCAGTTCGGTGGGGAAAGGACCGCCGCCCACGCGGGTGCAGTAGGCCTTGGTGATGCCCAGGATGTAGTGCAGCATGCCGGGGCCCACGCCGGAACCGGCAGCCGCATTGCCGGCGACGCAGTTGGACGAGGTGACATAGGGATAGGTGCCGTGGTCCACGTCCAGCAGCGTGCCCTGCGCGCCTTCGAACAGCAGGTTGGCGCCTTCGGCGTGCGCGGCGTTCAGCTCGCGCGAGACGTCGGCCATCATGGGCAAAAGCTGCTCGGCATGGCGCATGGCTTCTTCGTACACGGCGTCGAACTGGACTTCGCCATCCTTGATGTACGGCTTGAGCGCGTCACCGAAGGTGAAGTTCTTCGAGCCCAGCACGTTGACCAGGATGTGGTTGTGCAGGGCCAGCAGTTCGCGCAGCTTGGTGGCGAAGCGCTCGGGGTACTTGAGATCCTGCACGCGCAGTGCGCGGCGGGCAATCTTGTCTTCGTAGGCGGGACCGATGCCACGGCCGGTGGTGCCGATCTTCTCGGTGCCGCCCTGCTCGCGCGCCGCTTCGCGCGCCACGTCCAGCGCCGAGTGGAAAGGCAGGATCAGCGGGCAGGCTTCGGACACGCGCAGGCGGTCGCGCACTTGCACGCCGGCCTTCTCCAGGCCTTCGATTTCCTCGAACAGCTTGGCGGCCGACAGCACCACGCCGTTGCCGATATAGCACTTCACGCCGGGGCGCATGATGCCGCTGGGAATCAGGTGCAGCGCGGTCTTCACACCATTGATGACCAGCGTGTGGCCCGCATTGTGGCCACCCTGGAAGCGGACCACGCCCTGGGCGCTTTCGGTCAGCCAGTCCACCAGCTTGCCCTTGCCTTCGTCACCCCACTGGGTGCCGACCACGACCACGTTGCGACCTTTGGTAGCTTTCATATTCAAATCCGATGAAATCCGAAGAAATTGACAAATGCGTCAGATGGCTTGCACGGCCCACTGCCCGGCAACCTGCACGAGCTCACGGTCGCAGTGGAACTCGTCCACTTCGCTTTCATGGCCTGGCAGCACGCAGACCACGGTCTCGCCCTGCCGGCGCAATGCCGCGATGGCGGCTGCCACCTGGGGATCGTCGCCCCAGGGCGCACGGATGGCAGCCTTGAGCGGGCGCTCGGGCACAACGGCCACGAGCTGCTTGATGTCCAGGCTGAAGCCGGCGGCGGGCCGGTTGCGGCCGAAGACCGCGCCCACCTCGTCATAACGGCCGCCGCGCACCAGCGCGTCGCTGGCACCCGGAACATAGATGGCGAAGCGCGTGCCGCTGTAGTAGGCATAGCCGCGCAGATCGGCCAGATCAAAGCTCACGTTCACGCCTTCCAGGCGCTGGGCCAGCCAGCGCAGCTGGTCCAGCAGAGGCTGCACGCCTGCCGTGCGCGCCAGCAGCTTCTCGGCGCGGTCCAGCACCTCGATGCCGCCGTACAGCTGCAGCAAGGCCATCAGGCCTTCGCGCGAGGCGACGGGGAAGTCCCGGGTGAGGCGCTCGAGTTCGCTCGCATCCTTGGCGGCCAGCGCGGCATGCACGCCGCGCAGCACCTGCATGTCCACCATCACGCCAGCCAGCAGGCTGCGCACGATGCGCACATCGGCCAGATCGACGTTGATGTCGGTGACGCCTGCGCTGCGCAGGCAGTCCAGCGCCAGGTGCAGTGCCTCCAGGTCGGCTTCCATGCCCTGGTGGCCGTAGATTTCGGCACCGAACTGCAGCGGCTCACGCGTGGCGCGGGGACGATCAGGGCGGGCATGGACGACGGGGCCGCAGTAGCACAGGCGCGTGAGGCCCTTGCGGTTGAGCAGATGGGCGTCGATGCGAGCCACCTGCTGCGTGGTATCGGCACGCAGGCCCATGGTGCGGCCCGTCAGCTGGTCGATGAGCTTGCAGGTCTGCAGGTCCAGCGCCTCCCCTGTGCCGGTGAGCAGGGATTCGAGGTACTCCAGCATGGGCGGCATGACCAGTTCATAGCCATAGCCACGTGCGGTATCGAGCAGGCCTCGACGCAATTCTTCGATGTGCCGGGCCTCGGAAGGCAAGACATCGGCGATGTGATCCGGCAGGACCCAAGCAGACATGGAAAAAGGGGGAGGCTGTTAAAAACGTGATTCTACCGGCTGTTGCGGGCCAGCCCAAATTGGGGGTGTCCCAAGGCCCGCGAGGAGCGTTCGGTATTCCGAATCGATTCGGTGTGCGGGCGCCAGCGGCAGCGCAAGAAAAAACGGCGCCCCAACAGGGGCGCCGTGCATGGGCCGGGCGGCGTTGCCGCTCAGGCGTTCTTACTTTCCAGAGCTGCCGCCGTTGCGGTAGGCCTTGAAGAAGTCGGTCTGCGAAGGATCGAGCACAAGCACGTCGCTCTTCTTGGCAAAGCTGGACTTGTAGGCCTCCAGGCTGCGGTAGAACTGCGCGAACTGCGGGTCCTTGCCAAAGGCGTCGGCATAGGTGCGGGCGGCTTCCGCATCGCCCTCGCCCTTGAGCTTCTGGGCATCGCGGTAGGCGTTGGCGATGGTGATCTCGCGCTGGCGATCGGCCTCGGCGCGGATCTTCTCGCCTTCGGCGGCGCCGGTGGAGCGCAGCTCGTTGGCCACGCGCTTGCGTTCGGCCTCCATGCGGCGATAGACCGATTCCGTGATGGTCTCGGCATAGTCCACGCGCGTGATGCGCACATCGACCACGTCCACGCCCCAGGGCTTGGCGCCGCGCACGGTCTCCAGCACTTCGCGCTTGACGTCGTTCATCAGCGCGTCGCGCTTGCTGGACAGAAGCTCGCGCACGGTGCGGCGGTTGATTTCCTCCTGGAAGGCGTTGCGCACCACGCGGTTGAGCTGCATGGCACCGGCCGATTCATCCAGGCCCACGTTGCGGATGTACTCCGACGGATCGGAGATGCGCCAGCGCACGTACCAGTCGATGACCACGCGCTGCTTTTCGGCAGTGAGCATGGGCTCGGTGTCGGTGCTGTCCAGCGTGAGCAGGCGCTTGTCGATGTAGCGCACGTTCTGGAACGGCGGCGGCATCTTGATGTTCAGGCCCGGCTCGGTGATCACTTCCTTGATCTGACCCAGGGCATAGACCACGCCGAACTGGCGTTGATCGACGACGAACAGCATGGAGCTGAGCAGCGCCAGCGCCAGAAGAATGCTGGTGATGAAAAATCCAACTCGGTTCACTTGGGCTGCTCCTCAGCGTGCTTCGCGGTCACGGCTGCGACTGCTGTCGCGGCTGCGCGCATCGTTCGAAAGGCCGGGAATGGCGGCAGGCGCAGGCGCCTGGGTGCCGGGGGCAGCCGAGCCATCGGCTGCCGGCACATTGCCGCTCACGCCTTGCATGATCTTGTCCAGCGGCAGGTACAGCAGGTTGGAGCCCTGGCGCGATTCCACCAGCACCTTGGTCACGTTGCCGTAGATCTGCTGCATGGTTTCCAGATACATGCGGTCGCGCGTGACCTGGGGCGCCTTCTGGTACTCGGTGAACACCGAGCTGAAGCGCTGCGCATCACCCTGGGCCTGGGCCACGATGCGGGCCTTGTAGCCATTGGCCTCTTCCAGCAGACGTGCCGCCGAGCCGGCTGCGCGGGGCACCACGTCGTTGGCATAGGCCTGGGCCTCGTTCTTGGCGCGCTCGCGCTCCTGGCCGGCACGCAGCACGTCGTCGAAGGCGGCCTGCACCTGCTCGGGCGGACGCACGCCGCCTTGCTGCAGGTTGATGCCCACGACTTCCACGCCCACCTTGTAGCGGTCCAGGATGGTCTGCATCAGGTCGCGCACGCGCGGCGCGATCTGGTCGCGCTCCTCGGCCAGCGCCGTGTCCATCTTCATCTTGCCGACGACTTCGCGCACGGCGGTCTCGGCGGCCTGGACCACGGCCTCGGACGGGTTCTTGCTCTCGAACAGCCAGGCACGCGCGTCGCTCAGACGGTACTGGACGGCGAACTTGATCTCGACGATGTTCTCGTCCTCGGTGAGCATGGCCGACTCGCGCAGGCCCGTGCTCTTGATGATGGTGTCGCGCCCCACGTCGGCCGAGCGGATCTGCGTCACGAACACCAGTTCATGGCGCTGGATCGGGTACGGCAGGCGCCAGTTGATGCCGGCACCCACCGTGCTCTTGTACTTGCCGAACTGGGTGATGACGGCCTGCTGGCCTTCCTGGACGATGAAGATGCCCGTGCCCATCCAGATGATGAAGGCAATGCCGGCAATCAGGCCCACGCCCATGCCGGCACTGCGCATGTCCGGCGGCTGGCTGCCACCGCCATTGCGCACGGGCGGCTGCCCGCGGCCACCGCCCGGCTTGCCGCCGAACAGGCCCGAAAGCTTGCGGTTGAGGTCACGCCACAGCTCGTCCAGATCCGGCGGCTGGCCACCCCCACCCGAGGAGGGACGGTTGTCACGGCTGTCGCGGTTGTCGCGTGCGGGTTCCGCAGGCGGCGGCGCAGCGGGACGGTCGGCATCGGGGCGCGAGGCATCGTCGTTCTTGTCGTCGCCACGTCCCCAGCGCGGATCATTCAGGTTGAACATCCCGCGAAGGCGCTGCGGCAGCATCGCCCAGCGATGGGCGCGTTGTGAAAGATTCATGCGAGAAGTCTCGGTTTCTTCGGTAAAGACAGGGACCCAATCGGCATTTTGCCCAATCAGGGCGCTAGCCCCTAGTATTCGGCGTCCTGCCCAGGGGGCATCGCGCCATCCACCTCCCCCTCGCCCCGCTCTTCACCACCATGCGCTTCAGCGTATTCCGCTTCTGCGCGCAGTGCGTGGTCGGCCAGCAGCTGCCGCAGCTGCGGCAGCCCCTCACCGGAGCGGGCGCTGACAAACACCCGTGAAACAGGTAGCCCGTCAAGCTCGTACTGGTCCTGCAACTGCGCTGGAAGCCGCTCTTCATCGACGGCATCGAGCTTGTTGAAAACCAGTACCAGAGGCACCTCCTGGGCACCGATTTCCTTCAGAACTTTCTGGACTTGTTGGATTTGTTCCGGGAAGTTCGGATTGGAGGCGTCAACCACATGCAGCAGAAGATCGGCATCGATCGCCTCCTGCAACGTGGCCTGGAATGCATCGACCAGCCCGTGCGGCAGGTCGCGGATGAAGCCCACGGTGTCCGACAGGGACACCGATTGCCGGGCCTCGTTCAAATACAGCTGGCGCGTGGTCGTGTCCAGCGTGGCGAACAACTGGTCGGCCGCATAGGCCCGCGCCTTCACCAGCGCGTTGAACAGCGTGGATTTGCCGGCATTGGTGTAGCCGACCAGCGAGATGTTGAAGATGCCATGGCGCTCGCGCCGGCGGCGCTGCGTGGCGCGTTGCTTCTTGACCTTCAGCAGCCGTTCCTTGGTACGCTTGATCGATTCGTCGATCATGCGGCGATCCAGCTCGATCTGCTTTTCGCCAGGGCCGCCGCGCCCGCCGATGCCGCCCATCTGGCGCTCCAGGTGGGTCCAGCGGCGCACGAGGCGCGTGGCCACGTATTGCAGGCGCGCCAGCTCCACCTGCAGCTTGCCTTCATGGCTGCGGGCGCGCTGGGCGAAGATCTCCAGGATCAACAGGGTGCGGTCGTTGACCGGCATCTGCAGATGGCGCTCCAGATTGCGCTGCTGGGCCGGGCTCAGGGCCTGGTCGAACAGCACTTCCTGGGCCCCGTGCATCTGGGCGAGCATGCGGATTTCGTCGGCCTTGCCGCTGCCCACGAACAGCGCCGCATCGGGCACCTTGCGCTTGCAGGTCAGGCGTGCAACGGGACGCAGGCCGGCCGTGCCGGCCAGCAGGCCCAGCTCTTCCAACTCGCCATCGAAATGGGGAAAGCCGAAATCCACGCCCACCAGCAGCACTGGCGTTGGCGTGGACCGGTCAAAAGATTCAGAACTCAAGAAAAACCTCTCCCGAAGGGTGAGGAAGCTCCCCGGCTGTGCGGGGAGGCATCAGGGCGCAGCGAGCTCAAGCGCTGGCGTCGCTGCCGGCAGCTTCGGCCGTGGAGAAGTTCACGGCGCGGCCGGGAACAATGGTGGAGATGGCGTGCTTGTAAACCATCTGGGTGACGGTGTTGCGAAGCAGAACCACGTACTGGTCGAAGGATTCGATCTGGCCTTGCAGCTTGATGCCGTTGACGAGGTAGATGGACACCGGCACATGTTCGCGGCGCAGCGCGTTCAGGAACGGGTCTTGGAGGAGTTGGCCTTTGTTGCTCACGATATTCTCCGTGTTCGAAGAGTGTTGTTGTAAACCGACACCTTACCACAGTGTTTTGGGCCCCCTGTCTGCACAAGGGTTTTCCCCAAATTCCGTGGCTTGTTATTTGTCCTTGTCGGCGAAAGGATTATGAGAGGTTTTCAACTCGATCCGCAACGGCGTGCCGACCAAATTGAATTCCTTTCGGAACCGCCCCTCGAGGAAGCGCTTGTAGGCCTCCGTCACATGCTCGAGCGAATTGCCGTGTATGACGATAACCGGCGGGTTCATGCCACCCTGGTGCGCGTAACGCATCTTGGGTCGGTAGATGCCAGTCTTCTTGGGCGTCTGGAACTGCACGGCTTCCATCAGCAGGCGCGTGAGCACCGGCGTGGGCATCTTGCAGGTGGCTGCCTTGTGCGCCTGGATGATGGAGTTCCACAGCGGACCCAGGCCCTGGCGCTTCTCGGCCGAGATGAAGTGCATGGGAGCGAACTTCAGGAAGGACAGGCGCGTCTCGATCGAGCGCTCCAGCATCTGGCGCTGGTAGTCGTCCACCGCATCCCATTTGTTCACGGCCAGCACCACGGCGCGGCCGCTTTCCAGCACGTAGCCGGCAATGTGCGCATCCTGATCGGTCACGCCCTGCGTGGCATCGATGAGCAGCAGCACGACGTTGGCGCTCTCGATGGCCTGCAGCGTCTTGACGACGGAGAACTTCTCGATGGCCTCGAACACCCGCCCCTTGCGGCGCAGGCCTGCCGTGTCGATGAGTTCGAACTTCTGGCCGGCGCGCTCGAAGGGCACGGAGATGGCATCGCGCGTGGTGCCCGGCATGTCGAAGGCGACCAGTCGCTCCTCGCCCAGCCAGGTGTTGATCAGCGTGGACTTGCCGACGTTGGGGCGACCGGCCACGGTGAGGCGGATGGGCTTCTGGGCCACATCGTCGAAGGGGTCGTCTTCCTCGGGTTCGGGCAGGTTGAGCTGGCCCAGGGCCAGGTCGACCAGGCCGCGCACACCCTGTCCGTGCGCGGCGGAAACCGGCAGCACTTCGCCCAGGCCCAGTTCGTAGAACTCGGTCAGCTGCACGCCTTCCTTCATGCCCTCGGCCTTGTTGGCCACGAGCACGCAGGGCTTGCCCAGACGGCGCAGGTACTTGGCGATGTCATGGTCCTGGGCAGACATGCCCAGGCGCGCATCGACGACGAAGACCACGACGTCGGCCTCGGCCACGGCCTGCTGCGTCTGGCGCGCCATCTCCTTGAAGATGCCGCTGGATGCATCAGGCTCGAAGCCGCCGGTGTCGATCACGATGTATTCGTGCTTGCCCTGGCGGCCCTGTCCATAGTGGCGGTCACGCGTGAGGCCCGCGAAATCCGCGACGATTGCATCCCTCGACTTGGTCAGCCGATTGAACAGCGTCGATTTGCCCACATTGGGTCGCCCTACCAGGGCAATAACTGGCTTCATTCCCGAAAATACCTATCAATCCGGCCGGAAGCCGTACACAGTTCCGCTGCGGCTTACCACCACCAGCGTATTGGCAGCCGATACCGGGGGCGAGGCCACACCGGAGTCGTCCGTCTTCAATCGTGCCAGCGCCTGTCCGTCCGTCTTGGACAGCAGGTGCACCACACCATAGTCATCACCAAACACCACCGAACGGCCCAGCATCAACGGCGCCGTCAGGCGGCGGTGCTGCAACTGGTCGATGGACCACACGCGCGAGCCGTCGCCGCGGCGCCAGGCCTGGACGGTGCCATTGCTTTCGGCGCCGAACACGGTCTCGCCATCGCCGTCGATGCCGTCGGCACCCTTGGACGGCTGGGTCCAGCGCACCGATGCATTTTGCGTATCCACACAGCCCACGGCAGCCTGGAAGGCGCGCGCGCAGACGCTGTCGCCGACACGGCTGACGCGGCCGACGAGGTCCACCAGGCGCTCCACGTCATTGGTGCCGCGCGGGCTGGCCAGCGGGGCCTCCCAGCGCACGGCACCTGTGTCGGGATCGATGCCCACCATGCGGCCCGACAGGCCGGCCACCAGGGTGTTGCCCACGGCGATCAGAACGCCGGGCTGGCGCAGCACCAGGGGCTCGCCCGGGCGCTGCGCGGTCCACAGCTTGCGGCCGTTGGCGGCATCGAATGCGGCCAGCGAGCGGTCGGCCGCCAGCACGAAGACGCGGCCGCCCGCCACCAGCGGCGGCGTGTAGGCGGCTGCGGGCAGCGGCTGCTTCCACAGCTGCTTGCCTTGCGAGTAGACGATGACCTGGTTGCTGCGCGTGAGCACGGCCTGGCGCTGGGCGTCGCCACCCACGCCGGCAGTCAGCGGCTCGCCAACGGTGAAGCGCGACAGCTGGCTGCCATTGCGCGCATCGAGGGCCGTGACGCTGCCGTCCTTGGCCGCGATCAGCAGCGTGTCACCCTGCACATGGATGTCGGTGGCCAGCGGCACTTCGGCGCCCAGCTTGGCCGTCCAGGCCTGGTGCACTGCCAGCAGGCCGGGGTTGGCCCCCAGTTCCTTGGGCTTGGGCTTGGTGTCGCTGCTGAACCACGAGGAGACCGTGGAGCAGCCGCCCAGGGCACCGGCCAGCAGGCCCAGAGCCATCCAGCGCGCAACGCCACGCGGGCGCGAGATTGCCATCAGTTGATCTGCCGAAGTTTTCAAGGTTGCTTCTCCGAGGTCGAAGTCTTGGCCTGTGCCAGCACGGTGGGCGTGGCGCCCAGGGCGTTGAGCTTGAATTCGATCAGGCGTCCGTAGTCCACGCCCTTGTCCAGGAGCGCATGGGCGCGCTGGTAGGCGTCGATGGCCTCGGCCGTCTTGCCCTGGGCCGCAAGAATGTCGCCGCGGCGGTCGGCCACGATGCCGGCGAAGGATTCGGGCATGCTGCCATCCAGCGCCTTCAGGGCTTCGTCGTACTGCTTTTGCTGCTCCAGCACGGCGCTCAGGCGCAGCTTGGCCAGGGCCTTGTAGCCTTCGTCGCCCTTGTCGGCCACCCAGGTCAGGGCTGCCTTGGCATCATCGAGCCTGCCTTCGTCCACTGCGGCCTTGGCCAGCAGCAGGCCGGCCTGGGCTGCCTGCGTGGTGCCGGCGTACTTGTCCTTGAGATCGGCAAAGGCCTGGCCGGCGCGCGCCGCATCCTTGCCTGACAGCGCCACATCGACGGCATGCGCCAGAGCGGCAGCCTGGGTGGCCTGGCGCTTTTCCCAGTACTGGTAGCCATTCCAGCCGGCAAAGCCGACAAAGATGACCACAAGCACACCCGTGATCAACGTGCCCCAGGTATTCCAGAAATGCTTGAGCTGCTCTATCTGCTCTTGTTCTTCGAGATCGAAATGGTTTGCCATGAATCGCCTGTGTCGCCTTGTGTATGGAGGACGCCGCTGGAGCGGTGGCCTGGAAAGCTGCGGATGACGGTCAAACCGCCGATTGTAGGGTGGCAGCCCATTGGGCCGCATCGGCCAGGGCTTGCTGCACCTGCTGGCCCGTGCCGTCGCGCAGCGACTTGACGGTGACCAGGCCCTGCTGCAGCTCGTCGGAGCCGAAGATCAATGCGAAATGCGCGCCACTGGCGTCGGCCTTCTTGAACTGCGACTTCATGCTGCCCAGGCCTTCGGCGCTGGCCGCATGCATCTGCACGCGCACGCCGGCCTCGCGCAGTTGCTGCAGGGTGCGCAGGGCCACGGGCATGGCCGACACGTCGGGAACGATGGCGTAGGCATGCAGCGTGGGCGCGGGGATGTCGGCGCCCAGCTCCTTGACGAGCTCCAGCACGCGCTCCACCCCCAGCGCCCAGCCCACGGCCGGCGCGCTCTTGCCGCCCACCTGCTCGATCAGGTAGTCGTAGCGGCCGCCGGCGCAGATGGTGCCCTGCGCGCCCAGCATGTCGGTGATGAACTCGAACACCGTGAGGTTGTAGTAGTCCAGGCCGCGCACCAGGCGCGGATTCACGGTCCAGGGCACGCCATTGGCGTCCAGGATGGCCTTGAGTCCGTCGAAGTGGGCCAGCGAGCCCTCGCCCAGGAAGTCCAGCAGGCGCGGCGCCCCGTTGACCATGGCCTGCATGGCGGGATTCTTGGTGTCCAGCACGCGCAGCGGGTTGCTGTACATGCGGCGCCTGGCCTCTTCGTCCATCACGTCCTGGTGCTGCTCCAGGTAGGCGATCAGGGCCTGGCGGTGGGCCTGGCGCTCCTCGGGCTGGCCCAGGCTGTTGATTTCCAGGCGCCACTGCGTCAGGCCCAGCTGCTTCCACAGGGAGACGGCCAGCAAAATGAGCTCGGCATCGACATCGGGGCCGGCAAAGCCCAGGGCCTCGGCACCGATCTGGTGGAACTGGCGGTAGCGGCCGCGCTGCGGGCGCTCGTGGCGGAACATGGGCCCCATGTACCACATGCGCTTGCCGCCGTCGTACAGCAGGTTGTTTTCGATGGTGGCGCGCACCAGGCTCGCCGTGCCTTCTGGGCGCAGCGTCAGGCGCTCGCCATTGAGCTTGTCCTCGAAGGAGTACATCTCCTTTTCGACGATGTCCGTCACCTCGCCGATGCCGCGCACGAACAGTTGCGTGTGCTCGACGATGGGCGTGCGCACGTTGCGGTAGGCAAAGCGCGCCATCAGCTCGCGCACCTGCGCCTCCAGCCATTCCCAGCGAGCGGACTCGGCGGGAAGAATGTCGTTCATGCCTTTGACGGCGGAGAGTTTTTCGGGTTTGGCCACGTTGTTCTCGTTCGATGAATGCTCGGAAACAGAAGCGGACCCCGCCTTTTGCGCTCCATGCCCCCACGCGCATTCCGCGTGAGACCCCATGAAACAAAGCGTGGTGTGCTATCTATTTTGCAATAACTGCAATGCCTGGCGCAGCCGCTCAGGCGGGTGCGGCAGCGGTGGCGCCATAGGTGCGCGCCACATAGTCTTCGACCAGGGTCTGGAATTCCTCGGCAATGCGCTCGCCGCGCAGCGTCAACGCCTTCTCGCCGTCAATGTAGACGGGGGCAGCGGGCGCCTCGCCCGTCCCGGGCAGGCTGATGCCGATGTTGGCGTGCTTGCTCTCGCCAGGGCCGTTGACGATGCAGCCCATCACGGCCACCTTCATGGCCTCGACGCCGGGGTACTTCATGCGCCACAGCGGCATCTGGCCGCGCAGGTAGTCGTCGATGCGCTTGGCCAGCTCCTGGAAGGTGGTGCTGGTGGTGCGGCCGCAGCCAGGGCAGGCCGTGACGCTGGGCACGAAAACGCGCAGGCCCAGGGCCTGCAGGATTTCGGAGGCAACCACCACTTCCTGCGTGCGCGCCTCGCCGGGCTGGGGCGTGAGCGAGACGCGGATGGTGTCGCCAATGCCTTCCTGCAGCAGCACGGACAGCGCGGCGGCCGAGGCCACCGTGCCCTTGGTGCCCATGCCGGCCTCGGTCAGGCCCAAGTGCAGCGCATAGTCGCAGCGCTGCGCAAGGGCCCGGTAGACCGAGATCAGGTCCTGCACGCCGCTGACCTTGCACGACAGGATGATGTTGTCGCCGTTCAGCCCCATGGACTCGGCCAGGCGCGCGGAATCGACGGCCGAGGAGATCAGCGCCTCGAACATGACCTGGCGCGTATCCCAGGGCTGGGCGCGGCGCGAGTTCTCGTCCATCAGGCGCGCCATCAGCTCCTGGTCCAGCGAACCCCAGTTGACACCGATGCGCACGGCCTTGTCGTAGCGGGCTGCCGCCTCGATCATCTGGCCGAACTGCCTGTCCTTTTTCTCGCCCTTGCCGACGTTGCCGGGGTTGATGCGGTACTTGGACAGCGCCTCGGCACAGGCTGGGTATTCGGTGAGCAGGCGGTGGCCGTTGTAGTGGAAGTCGCCCACCAGAGGCACGTACTCGCCCATGCGGTCGAGCTGCTCGCGGATGTAGGGCACGGCAGCGGCTGCCTCGGGCGTGTTGACGGTGATGCGCACCATCTCCGAGCCGGCCTGGGCCAGCTGGCGCACCTGTATGGCCGTCTCGACCGCGTCCACCGTGTCGGTGTTGGTCATGGACTGCACGCGCACAGGCGCATCGCCGCCCACGGTGACGACATTGTTGCGCCAGACCACGCGGGCCTGGCGGGACTTGCGCGGCAGCGGCGAGGCAATCGCTATCGGCTGCTGCGTGGATAGGAAATCTTGCACGGTCACTTCACCTCAAAGCGGGCCACGTTGTCACGGGTGGTCTTGGCCACTTCCAGCAGTTCACCACGGACGCGCACTTCGGTGCCGCTGGCATTGCCGACGATGACAGACAGCGGCAGCGCACCTTCGGCGCCAACCGACTCACCTGCCGCCAGCGTCTTTTGCAGCACCACGCGGCCATTGGCATCCTTGACCTGCACCCACGATTGTGCGCTGGCCTTCATGACCAGCACGCCACCAGGCGTTTGCGCGGCCTGGGTTGCAGGAGTCGCCGCTGCGGCATCGGCGGGCACATCGCCAGGCACGCCGGCTGCGGGAGCCGCTGCTGCAGGCGCCTGGACGGCTGGCGTTGTTGCAGGCGCTGCAGGTGCAGGTGCTGCAGGCGCCGCCCCTTCGGAGGCTGGCGCCGTCACTGCGGGCGCCACAGGCTCCTGGGCAGCCACGGGCTCGGACACGGTTGCGGCCGGCGACACCAGGGCAGCGGCGTCGGAAGAGCCGGCCTGCGGCTCCTCGGCATCGCCTTCGTGCTTGGGCAGGAAGTACACGGCGGCGGCGGCCGCCAGCAGCAGCAGCACGATGATGGCGACCTTGCGCGAACCGTTTTCGCGGCCCAGCGGTGTTCCGGTGGCCTTGAAGGAGCGCTCCTTGAACGTGGCATTGATGCTGCCGCGATCATCGGCCAGGCTCTTGAGCTGGGTGCGCGGCAGCAGGGCCAGCACCGAGGCCGAGTCCACGCGCAGCGTGCGGCAGACGCTTTGTGCCAGGGCCCGCATGAAGACATGGTCCTGGAAGGCGGCATAGTCATCCGCCTCCAGGGCCTCCAGCTTGGGGGCCGGCACCTTGAGCGCCGCCGCCAGTCCGGCCAGCGACAGGCCTGCCGCCTCGCGCGCCTGGCGCAGCAGCGTGCCCGCCGTCATGGAAGTTTTGGCGTTCTCGCCTTGCGTACCTGCTTCGTCATGCACCGCCAACACCTCACTCATTGAATGCTCCACGCTCGTAGGCCAGCCATTGGCGGGACTCCGGGAAGCGCTGGTGCAGCTGGTCGGCCAGCTGCCGCATCGCTGCAGATTGCTGCAGCGCCCTCTCTATCTTGATGCCCAGCCACAGGCTTTCCGCGTTGGACTGGGGGCTGCTGTTGAGGCGGCGGATGTAGAACTGCGCCCTCTTGGCGTCGCCCCCCTGCAGCATCACATTGCTCAGGTGATAGGCTATCACCGGGTTGGCGGCATCGAGTTCATAGCCCTTGAGCAGCGCCTGCTGGGCCTCGACCAGCAGACCGGCCTGCTGCAGGCACAGCCCCTTGGCCATCCATGTCTTGGGACGCTCCAGGTAGCCGGGCTGGGCCAGTGCCTTGTCCAGCCATTCCTGGGCCTGCACATACTGCTTGCGCTGGCACAGCAGCCATCCGTAGTTGTGCTGCAGGTCACCGTCCTGGGGGCGCAGCGACATGGCCTTGCGCAGGCTGGCATCGGCCTGGTCCCAGTCCTGGTTGCGCATGTAGATCAGGGCCAGCAGTCCATAGCCATCGGCGGAACCGGGGTCGGAGGCCAGCGCCTGGTTTACCTCTTCCAGGGCCACATCGATGCGGCCGGCCTGGAAGTAGGAAGCCGCCAGCTCCAGGCGAATGGCCGCGCGGCGACGGGGATCGACCTCGGCGGCCGAGGCCATCGAGGCATTGGAGACGGACGAAGCATTGCCGGAGCCTGAATTCGCCGAAGGCACCAAAGGTTGCTTGCCGGCGCAACCGGCCAAGGCAAGGACCAGCACCGGCACTGCCCAGCGCATGCATCCACCGATACCCCCCGATCGCAGCCGCCGAGCCACTGACTTCATGAACTGTCCCTTTGTTCCGTAGGTCCTCTCAAGGCATCTGCTTGAGAACAATGGTGCGCTGCTTTGCCATGCGCTCGGCAGCGCGCGTGCGGTCCTTGACATCGCCAGCCAGCTGTCCGCAGGCTGCGTCGATGTCGTCGCCACGTGTCTTGCGCACCGTGGTCACAATGCCGGCATTGCTCAGCAGGCTGGCGAACTCCGTCACCCGCGCTGCAGGTGAACGCAGCAGGCCCGAGGCCGGGAAGGGGTTGAACGGAATCAGGTTGAACTTGCACCAGCTGCGGCCGTCGCCACGTGCGCGGACCAACTCTATCAGTTGGCGCGCATGCTCGGGCTGATCATTGACGCCATCGAGCATGCAATATTCGAACGTGATGAAATCGCGCGGCGCGAACTCCAGGTAGCGCTCGCAGGCATCGAGCAGCTCGTGGATGGGGTACTTGCGGTTCAGCGGCACCAGCGGGTCGCGCAGCTCGTCGTTGGGTGCATGCAGCGACACGGCCATGGCCACGGCGCAGTCCTGCGACAGCCTGTCGATCATCGGGACCACGCCCGAGGTGGACACGGTCACGCGGCGGCGCGAGAGGCCGTAGCCATGGTCATCCAGCATCACGCGCAGCGCCGGCACCAGGGCCGTGTAGTTCTGCAGCGGCTCGCCCATGCCCATCATCACCACGTTGGAGATGACGCGCTCGCCGCCCGTGCCCAGGCGCTTGCGCAGCGCATGCTCGGCATACCAGAGCTGGGCCAGGATCTCGCCCGTGCTGAGGTTGCGGCTGAAGCCCTGGTGACCCGTGGAGCAGAAGCGGCAGCCCACGGCACAGCCGGCCTGGGACGACACGCACAGCGTGCCCCGGTCATCTTCGGGAATGAAAACGGATTCGACGGCATTGCCGCCCCCCACGTCGAACAGCCACTTGACCGTTCCATCGGCAGACACATGCTCGGTCAGAACCGGCAGGGCCGTGATGTGGGCACGCGCCTTGAGCTTTTCGCGCAGGGACTTGGCCAGATCGCTCATCTGGTCGAAATCGCTGGCGCCTCGCTGGTGGATCCAGCGGAACAGCTGCGTTGCGCGGAAACGCTTCTCGCCGAGCTGTTCGCAATAAGCGGCCAGTCCGTCGAGATCAAAATCTAGCAAATTGGTATTCATGTCGGCAGGCCGGTGCCACGCCGCTCTCGGCTCTTCCGCGGCAGGCATGGCCTGCACCGGACAGACCATGACGGCCGCGGAAGACGCGGGGATCAGCGCGAGTAGACGTTCATGCCGGGGAAGAAGAATGCCACTTCCACGGCTGCAGTTTCAGCGGCGTCAGAGCCGTGCACGGCGTTGGCGTCGATGCTGTCGGCGAAGTCGGCGCGGATCGTGCCCTTCTCAGCCTTCTTGGGGTCGGTGGCGCCCATCAGTTCACGGTTCTTCAGGATGGCGTTCTCGCCTTCCAGGGCCTGGATCATCACGGGGCCGGAGATCATGAAGTCCACCAGGTCCTTGAAGAAGGGACGCTCCTTGTGGACGCCGTAGAACTGCTCGGCTTCGCCGCGCGACAGGTGCACCATCTTGGCGGCGATGACCTTCAGGCCGGCGGCCTCGAAGCGAGCGTAGATCTGGCCGATCACGTTCTTGGCAACGGCGTCGGGCTTAATGATGGAAAGAGTGCGTTCGATGGCCATTTGAATGGTTCCTAATCAGGGTTACTATGGATTTTTGTCAATTGGACAAAACCGTTGATTCTAGCTGTGCCATCAAAGTCCTTGATGACATGGTGCTGCCAAAGGGGAGGCTGACCGCCGTATTTCAGCGGCGCCCTCCCGGCTTGCGCTTGGCGTTCTGGCGTGCACGCGACAGGCTGTCGGAGCCGATGTAGCCCACCGATGTACGCATCGGATCGGGCTGCTGGCTGCCACCTGTCTTGCCACGCCCGCCTGCACCGCCCTGCCCTCTGCCCTGGCCGCCGTCCGCCTTGCCACCCTTGGCAGCGGGCTTGGCACGCGGGCCGTCCAGCATGGCATTGGGTGCCGGGCGATTGCCGTCGAAATAGCGGCCGCCGCCTTCGCGGCGAACGGTATTGCGGTCGGCCGGGCCACCACGGCGGCCTCCGGCCGGGGGCTTGGGTGCAGCAGGCGCACGCGCCTGCATGCCTGCCGCGGAGGCCAGGGACTGGATGTCGGCCTGGTCCAGCTCCACCCAGGCGCCGCGCTTGAGGCCGCGCGGAAGCACCATGGCGCCATAGCGGATGCGGATCAGCCGGCTCACGGCATGGCCCACCGCCTCGAACATGCGGCGCACTTCGCGGTTGCGGCCTTCGGAAATGGTCACGCGGTACCAGCAGTTGGCGCCTTCGCCGCCGCCATCCTCGATGGAGCCGAAGGCGGCCACGCCGTCTTCCAGCTGCACGCCATCGGTCAGGCGCTGCTTTTCTTCCTTGCTGAGCGCGCCCAGCACGCGGGCCGCGTACTCGCGCTCCAGGCCGAAGCGCGGGTGCATCAGGGAGTTGGCCAGCTCGCCCGAGCTGGTGAACAGCAGCAGGCCTTCGGTGTTCAGGTCCAGGCGGCCAACGGACTGCCATTTGCCATGCTGCAGGCGCGGCAGCTTGCGGAACACCGTGGGGCGGTTCTGGGGATCGTCGTGCGTGACGACTTCACCCACGGGCTTGTGGTAGGCGATGACACGCGCCGGCGGCGGATCGATGCGAAAGCGGATGGGCTGGCCGTTGACCTTGATCTGGTCGCCGAACTGGATGCGCTGGCCCACGTGGGCAGGCTCGTTGTTGACCGAGATGCGGCCTTCAAGAATGAGCTGCTCCATTTCAAGGCGCGATCCCAGCCCGGCCTGGGCCAGCACCTTGTGCAGCTTGGGCGAATCGACCTGGGGCAGCAGCACGCGCTTGGCAGGCGCGGCATCGTCGCGCTCTTCGGCGGCGTCGAGCTCGCCCGAGATGACGTCCGCAAAACCGTAGCCTTCGGCAGACCCTGAGTCGCTTGACTCTGATGCATCAGCCGTCACCAGCTCCTGCTCGGTGTCTTCGGCAGGCACCGCCTCGGCGGCCGGACGCGGCTTGCGCGCAGGCCTGGCGCCAGGCCGGGACTCGGCCTTGGGAGCGCGCGAGCGCGCGGGGCGGGCCTTGCGCTGTGCGCCAGCCTCGTCGGACGCCGGCTGGGCGTCCTGGTCCTTGGAGATATCACTACCCGTCATGGCTTTCCTTCTTCGGCCTGCAGTGCAGCGCCGTCCGTATCCGTTGTGTCTGTCGTATCCGCGGTGTCCGCTTTTTCCGCTGTGTCTGCGGTCTGCGCAGCTTCTGCGGCACTCGCGGCATCTGTCCCATCCGGTGTCTCAGGCTCGCCCGAGGGCGCCTCTGGCAAGAGAGCGGCAAGGGCGTTGTCCTCACCGTCCTCGACCAGCTCCGGCAGCTCCGTCTCATCGGCCTGCAACGGCACCTGATCCAGCAATTCCTCGCCCACGTCCTGCGCGCCGATGACTGGCGGCACTTCGTCGGGACCCCAGCCTTCGGTCGGCGGGGCGTCACCGGCTGGCGCACTCTCTTGCACCTCAGGCTCGCCCGACTCCTCCAGCGCCTTGAACAGGCTTTGCTGGGATTCGGGCTCCTCAAGCATGGGCAACTGGTCCAGCGACTGCAGGCCCAGGTCGTCCAGAAACTGGCGCGTGGTGGCAAACAAAGAGGGCCGGCCCACGGTTTCCCGGTGGCCAATCACCTCGATCCAGCCCCGGTCTTCCAGTTGCTTGATCAGCAGGCTGTTGACCGTCACACCGCGTATGTCCTCGATATCACCGCGCGTCACCGGTTGACGGTAGGCGATGATGGCCAGCGTCTCCAGGGTCGCACGGGTGTAGCGTGGCGGCTTTTCAGGATGCAGCCGGTCCAGGTACACCCGCATCTCGGGCCGGCTCTGGAAGCGCCACCCGGACGCCACCTGCACCAGCTCCACGCCCTTTTGCGCCCAGTCCTTCTGCAGGTCCAGCAGCAGGTCCTTCAGCGTGTCGGAGCCCAGCACGTCATCGAACAGCGAGCGCAGCTCACGCAGCGTGACAGGCTGCGGCGCGCAGATCAATGCAGTTTCCAGGACCCGCTTGGCATCTACCGTATTCATGGCTCAGCGTCTCGGGAACAAAGGCGCGCGTGCCACCAGGGGTGGCAGCCAGGGTGCGCCGAATCAAAGAAGAGGAAGCAAGCGCTCCACAGATGCCATGCGAGAGATGGTCAGAGGCTTTCGGCGGGATTGTAGCTCAGCCCCCAATTTTCCAGCGCCTGCGCCATGTCGGCGGGCAGCGGCGCATGCAGCACCAGGGCCTGGCCCGTCATGGGATGGGTGAAGGCCAGCCGGAAGGCGTGCAGGGCCTGGCGCGTCATGCCGCCAGCGTCCTTGCCGCCGTAGACGGCATCGGCCACCAGCGGATGACCCAGAGAGGCCATGTGCACGCGGATCTGGTGGGTGCGGCCCGTATGCAGCGTGCAGCGCACCAGGCTGACTTCGTCGTTGCCGGCCAGCAGGTCGATGTCGGTGCGCGCGGTCTTGCCCGCATGCTGGGCCAGGTCGACCACGGCCATGCGCAGGCGGTTGCGCGGATCGCGGCCGATGGGCGCATCGACCTCGCGGTGCTTGCGCGGGCCCCAGGCCTTGTGGGCCAGCGCCAGGTACTGCCGGCTGACATCGCGTGCGGCGATCATGGCCACCAGCGCATCCATGGCGGCGCGGCTGCGCGCCACGACCATGAGGCCGCTGGTGTCCTTGTCCAGGCGATGGACGATGCCGGCGCGCGGCACCTCGCGCGCCTTGGGGTCGCGCCCCAGCAGGCCGTTGAGCAGGGTTCCCGTCCAGTTGCCGGGCGCCGGGTGCACGACCAGGCCAGCCGGCTTGTTGACGACCAGCAGGTGCTCGTCCTCATGCACCACGTCCAGCGCCATGTCCTCGGGCTGGAAGGCCATGCTCTGCTGCGTGGGCCGCATCTCCAGCACCATGCGGTCGCCGGCCGCGACCTTGGCGGAAGGCTTGCCCAGCACACGCCCGTTGAGGGTGACCGCGCCCTGCGCAAGCAGCTGCTGCAGATAGCTGCGCGAGAACTCGGCCACGCATTCGGCCAGCACCTTGTCGGCGCGCAGGCCGTGCTGGGCGGGCGGCACGGTGATTTCGCGCAGCTCGGCGGCGGCGGCCTCGACCTCGCCACCTTCGGCGTCGGCCTCGTCCTGGTCCTGGTCCTCGACCGATTCCGGCAGCGGTTCGCCGGGCGCAGAAGAAACAAGCCCCTGCGGGGCAGGGGCTTGTCCGGTTTGCCTGGTGCTGCGGCTCATCAGCGCGAAGGTAGGTAGCGCGAAGGATCGACAGGCTTGCCCTGACGACGCACCTCGAAGTGCAGCTTCACGCGGTCGGCGTCGGTGCTGCCCATCTCGGCGATCTTCTGGCCCTTGCGCACGGTCTGGTCCTCCTTGACCAACAGCGTCTGGTTGTGCGCGTAGGCCGTGAGGTAGGTGTTGTTGTGCTTGAGGATGATCAGGTTGCCATAGCCACGCAGGCCGGCGCCGGCATAGACCACGCGGCCATCGGCAGCGGCCATCACGGGGTCGCCGGCCTTGCCTGCGATGTCATAGCCCTTGTTGCGCGCCTCGTCGAAGCCGGCAATCAGGCTACCCGAGGCAGGCCAGATGAAGTCCACATCGTCGGCTCCCTTGCCGGCTGCGGGTGCAGGAGCCGGTGCCGGGGTCGGCGCGGGTGCAGGCGTTGCGGTGGAGCTGCCAGACGATGCCGAGGATGCCACGGGCGGCAGCGGCGTTGCCACCACCGGCGAGCCGCTGGGCGTGGAAGAGGAGGACGAGGACGAGGACGACGACGAAGAACGTGTGCTGCCGCTGTCCGAACTCGCCATGGACGAGCTGGTCGGCGGCACGACGCGAACCACCTGACCGACTTCGATCAGGTTGGGGTTCTCCAGATTGTTCCAGCGCGCGATGTCCTTCCAGCTCTGGCCGGTCTCCAGGCCGATGCGGATCAGCGTGTCACCAGGCTTGATGGTGTAGTAGCCGGGCTTGCCGGCGTTCTCGACGCCGGGCAGCGGCTTGACGGCCGCCGATGGCGAGGAAGAGGTGGAAGTGGAGGTGGATGTTCCGCGGTCCTCCACGGGAGCCCTGTTCACTTGGGATGTGCAGCCTGCCAGAACCATGCCGGCCAGCACCACCGTTCCCCAAGCCCCAAGACTTCGCGATACCAACATAAGTTATTCCCTTCTAGGCGATGCCCGATTTTAGGGGGACAAAGTTCACAGCCTCCAAAATCGATTGCGTAAACCCGTGTGAACTCTTGTCAATCACCAGCAGTGCCTGCTTACCCCCCGTAACCACCATGGGCGCGACAAGCCGCCCGCCCACGGCCAGCTGGTCGCACCAGGCCGAGGGCATGCTCTCGCCGCCGGCGGCCGAGATGATGCCCGCGTACGGAGCGCCGCTGCCATAGCCTTCCATGCCGTCTCCAAAGATCAGATGGACATTGGTCAGGCGCCAGGGCCGCAGGTTGCTGCGCGCTTTCTCGTGCAGGCCGCGCAGGCGCTCGATCGAATAGACCTCGCGTGCCACGCGCGCCAGCACGGCCGCCTGGTAGCCGCAGCCGGTGCCGATCTCCAGCACGCGGCCCAGGCCCGACTTCGCGGCCTCCGAACCCAGCAGCAGCTCGGTCATGCGGGCGACCACGCTGGGCTTGGAGATCGTCTGGCCCAGACCGATGGGCAGGCTGGTGTCCTCATAGGCCTGGTTGACCAGGGCGCTGTCCACGAAGCGGTGGCGCTCCACCGCTCCCATGGCAGCGAGCACGGCCGGCGACTGGATGCCGGTGGCGGCCAGCCGTTGCACCATGCGCGCGCGCACGGCGGCCGAATCCATGCCGATGCCCGAGGGCTGTTGCGGGGCACGGGCGGCGGCGGTGGCCAGCGCGGAGCGCGCGGGCACCGCGCGCGAGGCCGGCGCAGGGTTCTGCACCGAGCGCGCCACCCACGAGGGAACTCCGGGACGGCGCTCGCTCACGGTTGCACCGCCCCGCCCTGGGCAGGCAGCACGGCCTGACTGGCCGATGCCAGCCTGGCCGCCGTCTGCGCCCAGTAGCCCAGGTTGTCATGGTCGGTCAGGTCCACCTTCAGCGGCGTGACAGACATGTGGCCGTGGGACGTGGCGTGGAAGTCCGTGCCCTCCGAGTCATCCATGGCCGCGCCTGCGCTGCCTATCCAATACATCATTTCGCCGCGCGGGCTCTCCTGGGTGATGACGCGCTCGGCCGCATGGCGGCGGCCCAGCCGGCACAGCTTGAGCGGCTTGAGCGCGGACAGCGGCATGTTGGGAATGTTCACGTTGAGCAGCCAGGGCGACAGGCCGATCAGTTCCTGCGACTGCATGTCCATGACCAGCTGGCGCGCGGCGGCGGCGGCAGCCTCGATCTCGGACCAGCCCTTGTCCACCTGGGAGAAGGCAATGGCGGGAATGCCGAAAAGAAAGCCCTCCATGGCCGCGCCGACGGTGCCCGAATAGATGGTGTCGTCGCCCATGTTGGCGCCGTTGTTGATGCCGGAGACCACCAGGTCGGGCCGGTAGCCCAGCAGGCCGGTCAGGGCGATGTGCACGCAGTCTGCCGGCGTGCCGTTGACATAGCGGAAACCGTTGTGGGCCTGGTGCACGTACAGCGGTGCATTCAGCGTCAGGGCGTTGGACTTGGCACTGTTGTTGTGCTCCGGCGCCACCACCTCGACGTCTGCCACCGTGCGCAGCGCCTCGTACAAGGCCTGGATGCCGGGCGCCTGGTAGCCGTCGTCGTTACAAATGAGAATCTTCATGGATACAGCAGGGATTGCGGGCGATTGTAGGCGGGCGTCTCGTCGCCCGAGGGACAGGAGGCATTCCCGCCACACTCCTATCATCGGCCAGGCATTCAATCACAGGAGACAACCACCATGCACGCTTGGCTTTGCACAACGCCCACGGGCGTCGATCAACTGCAGTGGACGCAGCTGCCCACACCCGCACCGGGCCCTGGACAGGTACTGCTCGAAGTGAAGGCGGCCAGCCTGAACTTTCCCGATCTGCTGATCGTGCAGAACAAGTACCAGATGAAGCCTGAGCTGCCGTTCGTGCCGGGTTCGGAATACGCGGGCGTGGTCCAGGCCGTGGGCGAAGGCGTGAGCCACCTCAGCGTGGGCCAGCGCGTGGCCTGCCTGTCGGGCACCGGGGGCTTTGGCACCCATACGCTGGCACCGGCCGCGCTGTGCATGCCGCTGCCCGATGGATTCAGCTTCGTCGATGCAGCGGCCTTCATCATGACCTATGCCACCTCGCACCATGCGCTGATCGACCGTGGCCAGCTACGCGAGGGCGAGACCGTGCTGGTGCTGGGCGCGGCAGGCGGCGTGGGCACGGCCGCCATCCAGATCGCCAAGGCGGCAGGCGCACGCGTGATCGCGGCAGCCTCCACCGACGAAAAGTGCGCGCTGTGCAAGGCCCAGGGCGCCGATGCCACCATCAACTACAGCCAGGGCGACCTGCGCGCGGCCATCAAGGAGGCCACCGACGGCAAGGGCCCCGACGTGGTCTACGACCCCGTGGGCGGCGACTTCGCCGAGCCCGCCTTCCGCTCCATCGCCTGGCGCGGCCGCTATCTGATCGTGGGCTTTGCCGCAGGCCCCATCCCGGCCCTGCCGCTGAACCTGCCGCTGCTCAAGGGCGCATCGCTGGTGGGTGTCTTCTGGGGCGAGTTCTCCCGGCGCGAGCCCAAGGCCAACGCGGCCATGATGCAGGAGCTGGCCCAGTGGTACGGCCAGGGAAAGATCAAGCCCGTGATCGACCGCACCATGCCCATGGCCGAGCTGCACGCGGCCTACGCACGCATGGGATCGCGCCAGGTCCAGGGCAAGCTGGTCATGGTCAACGAGCAGTGAACCGGGCGCCGGCCATGCCACACTGGAGGGCATTGCATTCTGAAACAACTGCCCACCCATGGCCGAGCGCTCCGCTTCCGAACTGGCACGCGAAACCCTGCGGCAACTGGCGCTGAACCGCCTGCCGCCCACCCCGGAAAACTACACCCGCCTCTATGAGCAGGCAGCCGGCGAACCCGGCCCCGCCAGCTTTCCCCAGGGGCCGTTGCGCCACGTCCATGCGCTTTTGCCTGCGCAGACGCCCGGACAGAAGCGCCTGCGCGACCAGTTGGGCGCCGCCATAGAGCGCAGCGACTGGCAGGGCCTGCAGCAGGTCATCACCGCCTATGCCAACGCGGCCCTGCAGCCGCCAACCCATGAGGCCAGGCCCGTGGAATTGCCCGTGCCGCCGCCCCTGCAGGCTTTGCCCGAGGATCTGACGCAGCAGCTGGCGCGGCGCTTCGAGGCCTTCTTTACGCTGCTGAACACCCAGGAAGCCAAGACCCGGCAACTGCATCAGCAGCTCATGGAACAGCTGCAGGCACCGCCCGTGGACGCCAAGGCCCTGGCGCGGCGCCTGCATGACCAGCACTACCAGCTGTCGTTCTCCATTGCCGACCAGCTCCAGGTCCTGCAGCTGGTGCAGGAGCTGCTGCAGACCCTGATCCAGCATCTGGCCCAGGACCCCACGCACGGCAGCTGGCTGGTGCCGCAGCTCACGGCCATCGAGCAGGCCATCACGCCGCCGCTGTCACCCGCGCCCCTGGTGGATGCGCGGCGCGAGCTGCAGACCGTGATCCACCGGCGCATGCAGCTGCAGGACGGCATGGCCGCCGCGCAGCAGGCGCTCAAGGACATGCTGGGCGGCTTCGTCCAGCATCTGGCAAAGATCACGAGCAGCAACGAAACACTGGGCGCCCGCATGGAGGAAGCCGCGCGCCAGCTGGACGGCATCCAGCGCCTGGAGGATGCCGCCCCGCTGCTGCAACAGGTGCTGGAGGCCACCCGCACCATGGCCGCCGGCAGCCGCGTGGCCCAGGAAGAGCTGCAATCGCTGCGCAGCCATGTCGATGCCTGCGAGGCGCGCATAGAGGCCCTGCAGCAGGAACTGGACGAGGCCGCGCGCCGTGCACGCCACGATCCGCTGACCGGCCAGCTCAACCGCCTGGGCGTGAGCGAGGCGCTGGACCGCGAGGTGGCGCGCGCCCAGCGCCATGGCCAGCCGCTGAGCGTTGCCCTGCTCGACATGGACGGCATGCAGGCCCTCAATGCCGAGCTGGGGCATGCCATGGGCGATGCCGCCCTCATCCATGTGGCCCAGCTGGCACGCCAGGGACTGCGTCCCGAGGACGTGGTGGGCCGATACGAGGGCCAGGCCTTCGTGCTGCTGCTGCCCCAGACACCGGAGACTGCGGGCGCCCAGGCGCTGCAGCGCCTGCTGCAGTTGCTGGAGCAGACGCCTTTGCCAGCCTCTTCGCAGACGCCAGGCCAGCCGGCCCCCCGGCCATTGAGCTTCAGTGCGGGCGTGGCCCAGCTGCAAAGCCACGAAAACGGCATGGACGTGCTGCGCCGCGCGGATACCGCCATGCTGCAGGCCAAGGAGCGCGGCAAGCACAGCATTGCCACGGCATCAGGCGCACAATGGCAGCCAGTTGGAAATGCAGGCGCCGGCCTTTGATCCACCGAGGCCACGCTCCGTATCTCCCCGCTTTCTTGCGCCACCTGCCCCCGAACCGCCATGCCCCTGCCCTTCAGCGCCCCCGTCCCTGCACCGCGGCGCCAGTTTCTGGTCGCAGCGGGCCTGGCCACGGCGCTGGGCCAGTTGCCTGCCTGGGCCCGCCTGGGCGAGCGGCCTGCGCACAACCCCTTCACGCTGGGCGTGGCCAGCGGCGACCCCGAACCCGACAACGTGCTGCTGTGGACGCGGCTGACGCCACCGCTGGCCCAGCTGGGCGAGACCGACACCACGGCCATGCCTGCGCTCAAGATCCGCTGGGAGCTGGCGCACGACCCGCTGTTCCGCCAGATCGTGCGCAGCGGCGAGGCCATGGCCCAGCCCGAATGGGGCCACGGCGTGCATGTGCAGGTGGGAGGGCTGGCGCCTGACCGCTGGTACCACTACCGCTTCATGCTGGGCCAGGCCGTGAGCAGCACGGGCCGCTGCCGCACGGCGCCCGCGCCCGGCAGCCTGCCCCAGCGGCTGCGCCTGGCCTATGCCTCCTGCCAGCGCTGGGAGCACGGCTACTACGCGGCCTGGCGCCAGGTGGTGCAGGACGCGCCGGACCTGGTGCTCTTCCTGGGCGACTACATCTACGAGTACGCCACGCCCGCCATGACGCTGGGCCTGGCCCGCACCCACAACCTGCGGGCCGCGCAAAGCCTGCAGGACTACCGGGACCGCTACGCCCTGCACAAGAGCGACCCGCTGCTGCAGGCAGCGCACGCCATGTGCAACTGGTCCGTGGGCTGGGACGACCATGAGGTGGAGAACAACTACGCCGGCGACCAGGGCCAGGGCGATGCCGGGCGCTTCCTGGCCCGGCGCATGGCTGCCTGGCAGGCCTTCTACGAGAACATGCCGCTGCGCGCCAGCGCGCTGACCGGCGCGGGCGCCCAGCATGGCGGCGGCGGGCTGCAGCTGTACCGCAGCCTGCAGTGGGGCCGGCTGGCCCGGCTGCATTTTCTGGACGGCCGCCAGTACCGCAGCGCCCAGGCCTGCCGCGCCGAGGGAGCGGCAGACAAGGGCAGCGTGCGCCCTGCGCAATGCGCAGCCCTGTCGGATACGGCGCGCAGCTTCCTGGGCTGGACGCAGGAGCAGTGGCTGTACCGCCAGCTGGCCGAAGATGCCCGCCAGCACGCAAGCGAGGGACCGCGCTGGAGCATCCTGGCCCAGCCCACCCTGGTGTCCACGCACCGGCCGCCCTCGGGATCGCAGGCCACGGACAGCTGGGACGGCTACCCTGCAGCGCGCCAGCGCCTGGTGCGCCACCTCACGCCGGGCGCCCAGCCCACGCCGCGCAACAGCGTGCTGCTGGGCGGCGACCTGCACCAGAACTATGTCTGTGCCGTGCACGCAGACCCCGAGGCCGCGCCCGAGCGGCGCAATCCCGTCGTGGCCAGCGAGTTCTGCAGCACGTCCATCACCTCGCGCAGCGGCACCACCCAGGCCAAGGTCGATGCCATCGTCGACCACAACCCGCAGGTGCTGTACGCACGCTGCGAGGAACGCGGCTACGGGCTGGCCGACATCACGCCCGAGCGCTGGACCAGCGAGCTGCGCGCCGTGGCCAACCCGATGCGAGCCGACAGCCGCATCTACACGCTGGCCCGCTTCACCGTCGAGGACAGGCGGCCCGGCCCCGTAGCCAGCTGACAGGGCACTGACGCAGGGCACGACCAAAGGGCACTTTCAGCAGGCCTGGCAATCAGTGGCTATCCTGACATCGCCCCCCGGCATGCCGCCTATCGTATGGTGCGCTGCCTTGCCCCGCCCACCGGAAAACGGAAGCCATGCACCTGACTTTCAGCGCCTACTACACCCTGATCTTCGCCGCCCTCGTCCTTTTGCTGGGCAAATGGCTGGTACGGCACCTGCGCCTGCTGCGCGAATTCAACATCCCCGAGCCCGTGGCCGGCGGCCTGGTCGTGGCCGTCGCCCTGTTCGTGCTCAACCAGACCCTGGGCTGCACCTTCAGCTTCAGCAGCGAGCTGCAGATGGCCTTCATGCTGGTGTTTTTCTCGTCCATCGGGCTGAGCGCCAATTTCGCCAAGCTGCGCGAAGGCGGCCGTTCGCTGCTGCTGTTCCTGGCCGTGGTCGCCGTCTTCATCAGCCTGCAGGATCTGGTCGGCGTGAGCCTGGCCAAGATGCTCGGGCTCGATCCGCTGTTCGGGCTGATCGCAGGCTCCGTCACCCTGACGGGCGGCCATGGCACGGCAGGTGCCTGGGGCCAGGTTTTCGAGCGCGAATACGGCATCCAGGGCGCGGTCACCCTGGGCATTGCCTGTGCCACCTTCGGACTGGTGATCGGCGGCCTGATCGGCGGCCCGCTGGCCAAGGCCCTGATCACGCGCCGCAGGCTTGCCGTGCATGACCCCGCAGCCGCCCCCGAAAAACAGCCCCCGCTGGGCGAAAGCGCAAGCCACGGCGGCTTCGAGAACCCCGAGCAGACGCGCCTGATCACCACCAGCGCGGCCATAGAAACACTGGCCCTGTTCGCGGGCTGCCTGGGCTTCGCCGAGTTCATGACGCAGTTCACCGCCGGCACCCTGTTCTCCCTGCCCACCTTCGTCTGGGCGCTGGCCGGTGGCGTCCTGATCCGCAACACGCTGGACTATGTCTTTCACTTCCAGGTATTCGACCGGGCCATCGACGTCTTCGGCAATGCCTCGCTGTCCATCTACCTGGCCATGGCCCTGCTGTCGCTCAAGCTGTGGGAGCTGGCGGGGCTGGCGGCACCGCTGATGGTGATCCTGGCGGCCCAGACGCTGGTCATGGGCCTGTATGCCGCGCTGGTGACCTTCCGCATCATGGGCAGCAACTACGATGCAGCCGTGCTGGCCGCCGGCCACTGCGGTTTCGGCATGGGTGCCACGCCCACGGCCGTGGCCAATATGCAGGCCATCACCAACCAGTACGGCCCATCGCACAAGGCCTTTCTCATCGTCCCTATGGTGGGCGCCTTCTTCGTCGACATCGTCAATGCCACCGTGATCCAGCTGTTCATCCGCTGGCTGCACTGACCACTACGAACACCGAACGCACCATGCCCCTGCTGCGCCGTGCCCTTGCCGCCACCCAGGCGCTCGTCCTGACCCTGCTGCTGGCAGGCTGCAGCCTGCCGCCCCTGGCCGGCCGCAGCGAATCCACGGCACTGCCGCCCGAGGCCGCCCAGGCCACGCTGCTGGGCCAGGCGCTGGCACCGCTGCTGGACCAGCATCCGGGGCTCACCGCAATCCACGCGCTGTCCGACGCACGCAATGCCTACGCCGCGCGCGCCCTGCTGGCCCGCGTGGCACAGCGCACGCTGGATGTGCAGTACTACATCTGGCGCGGCGACACCACGGGCCACCTGCTGCTCGACGAACTGCGCCGCGCCGCCGACCGGGGCGTGCGCGTTCGCCTGCTGCTGGACGACGGCGGCACGGCAGGACTGGACACCCAGCTCGGCGCCCTGGACCAGCATCCGCAGATCGAGGTGCGGCTGTTCAACCCCTTTGCCCAGCGCACGCCCAAGGCGCTGGGCTATGTCACGGATTTCTCGCGCACCCAGCGGCGCATGCACAACAAGAGCTTCACGGCCGACAGCCAGGCCAGCATCGTGGGCGGCCGCAACATAGGCGACGAGTACTTCGCGGCCACCGACGGCGTGCTGTTCGCCGACCTGGACGTGGTGGCCATGGGGCCGGTGGTGGCCGACATTTCACATGCTTTCGACCAGTACTGGGCCAGCGCGTCGGCCTATCCCGCGGCCAGCCTGCTGCCGCCGCTGCCCGACTATGCGGTGGCGCGCGCCTACGAGGCCCTGGCCACCGAAGTGCAGCGCCCCGAAGCCCAGGCCTATGTGCGCGCCGTGGCGCAAAGCCCGTTCACGCGCGAGCTGCTGGCCGGCCGCCTGCCACTGCAATGGGCCCGCGCCACCCTGGTCAGCGACGACCCGGCCAAGGTGCTGGGCCAGGTGCCCAAGGAGGGCCTGCTGATCACCCAGCTGACCCCGGCCATCGGCCAGCCGCAGCGCCAGCTGGACCTGGTCTCGCCCTACTTCGTGCCCACCGAGGCCGGCGTGCGCGCCCTGGCCGGCCTGCGCCGCCAGGGCATTGCCGTGCGCGTGCTCACCAACAGCCTGGAGGCGACCGACGTGGCCGTGGTCCATGCCGGCTATGCCCGCTACCGGCGCCCGCTGATCGAGGAAGGCGTGCAGCTGTACGAGCTGCGCCGGCAGATCGGCAGGCAGGACGACGAACCCAGCCCAGGCCCGCGTTCGCCCGCAGCGGCATCGGCAGGGAAAGCGGCGGTGGGTTCCGGCAGCCGCCCCGGCAGCTCGGGCTCCAGCCTGCATGCGAAGACTTTTGCGGTCGATGGCGAGCGCATCTTCGTGGGCTCGTTCAACTTCGACCCGCGCTCGGCCCACCTCAACACCGAGATGGGCCTGCTGATCGACAGCCCAGAGATGGCTTCGCAGATGAGCCGCATGCTCGACCAGAGCCTGCCGTCTGCCGCCTACCACGTGCAGATCGATGCACAGGGCCGCCTGAGCTGGACCACGGAAAGCGGCACGCCGCCTGCGCCGCTCACCACCACCACCGAGCCCGGCAGCAGTGCATTCAAGCGCCTGATGCTGCGCGTGCTGGGCTGGCTGCCCATCGAGGGGCTGCTTTGATGCCGGGTCCTGCCGCTCAGTCCAGCCGGATCGACGGGCGCAGGCGCGAATTCATCAGATCAATCAGCCACAGCAGCCCGCCGCGCCAAAAGCCGTAGATGCGGGCCTGGTGCGAGCGGTACAGCATGATGTGGCTCAGCATGGCCATGCGCCCGCGGATCACGCCGCCGTTGAACAGGCCGAATTTGCCCAGCGATCCATAGGCGTCGTAATGGGCCAATGACACCAGGGCGCCAAAGTCGCGGTAGGCAAAGCCTTCGGGACGGAAACCCGGCTCCTTCAGCAGGCGCGGCAGCGTCTCCACCAGATAGCGAGCCTGCTGGTGCGCCACCTGGGCGGTGGGCGGCAGCGGCACGCTGGCCCCGGGCAGGGTGAAGCTGGCGCAGTCCCCCACGGCGTAGACATGGGGGTCGCTGGTCTGCAGCTGGCCGTTGACCTTGAGCTGGTTGCCTTGCGTGGTCTCCAGTCCCAGCTGCGCCAGGAAGGCCGGGGCCTTCACGCCCGCTGCCCAGACACGCAGGCCTGCGGGGACGAACTCGCCGCTGGCCAGCACGAACCCCTCTTCGCTGGCCGACTGCACGCGGCCGTTGACGATCACCGAAACGCCCAGGGCCTGCAGGCGCAGGCGCGTGGCTTCGGAAATCTCTTCAGGAAAACCGGGCAGCAGGCGCGGCCCGGCCTCGATCAGCACGATGCCGAAGCGCGCGGCCTCGCCCAGCGCGCCATAGGCCCGGGCGCTCTCGGCCAGCTGCACCAGCTCGGCCGCCAGCTCCACGCCCGTGGCGCCGCCGCCCACGATGGCCACGCGCAGCTGCTCGCCGCTGGTCATGCAGCGCACCATGCGCAGGCGGATCTCGCTGTTGAAGGCATCGGCCTTGCGGCGCGAGTCGATCATGAAGCAGTGCTCGTCCACGCCCGGCGTGCCGAAATCATTGGCGCCGCTGCCCACGGCGATCACCAGCCTGTCGTAGGCAATGCGCCGGCCCGGCACGATCTCGCGGCCATCAGGCGCCTCGATGGGGGCCAGCAGCGCCTCGCGGGCCTCGCGGTCCAGGCCGCACATTTCGCCGGGCTGGTAGGCAAAGCTGGCGTCGCTGGCCTGGGCCAGGTAGGTGGTCTGCTGCTGGGCCAGGTCGCGCGTGCCGGCCGCAATGGTGTGCAGCATGGGCTTCCAGACATGGGCCGAATCGCTGTCCACCAGGGTCACCGAGCCGATGGCCCCCGTGCGCCCCTTGCCCAGCGCCGTGGCAATCTCCAGCCCCGCCACGCCACCGCCCACGACGACGATGCGCGCCCCGCCCGATGCCGTTGCCGAACCCGCTTCTTGTTCCTTGCCCATTGCTGCTCCCTGCCGGAAGGCCCGGCCGGCCGCACCATGCGCCGGCTTGCAGGACATTCGCTTCCAGACAGTCTTGATTCTTATCAGTTTGGGTAGCAGGCGACTTGCTAGGGGTAAGCCCCAGATCTGCAACAGATATCTGATAGAAGACCGCCGATCACACCGAGCAGGGTCTTGTACAGGACCGCGCCGCAGGAAAAACATCACCTCTGTCGGATGGCCAGCCGGACCTGATCATTGCGCTATCAACACAAGAGCATCCGCCCCGTCCGTCACGCAGCATCGCCGACGACATGACGGCCTGCATCTGCAGGCCTGCACGAATGCCCCGCTGCCGGGCCCGCGATTTGCGATTGTCAATATACGAAACGTATATTCCCCGTATGATCGCCACCCCATGGGAATCGTCAAAATATCCGACCAATTGCACGACCAGATCCGCCTGTCCAGCGCGGCCCTGGGTCGATCCATCAACGCCCAGGCCGAGCATTGGCTGCGTGTCGGCCAGTTGGCCGAACACCATCCCCATCTCGACTACGCAGGCATCTGCGCCCTGCTGCTGCAAGAGGCCGCGGCCACGCTGAAGCTGGGCGAGCCCGAAGCGGCGCCGGCTCCCGCCGATACGGCAGCACGCCGCCCGCGCCCCGTGCGCCTGTCGGAAGGCCTGCAATGAGGGGCGCCAAGCTGCGCAGCGTCCCGCTGCACGATGCCCTCGATATCGGGCAATCACGCAAGGCCGGTGGCCTGGCCGCCCGCGTCCTGCAGATGCTGGTGCCCCACGTGCAGCCGGGCGTCAGCACCGAGCACCTGGACAGGCTCTGCCATGACTTCATCGTCGACGAACTGCGCTGCGTGCCCACCAACGTGGGCTACCACGGCTTTCCGAAGACGGTCTGCACCTCGCCCAACCACGTGGTCTGCCACGGCATCCCCGACGCCCGTCAGATCCTGCGCGAGGGCGACATCCTCAATGTCGATGTGGCCGTGACCACGCCCGAGGGCTGGATCGGCGACACCAGCCGCATGTACTACGTGGGCCAGCCCTCCAACCAGGCGCGCCGCCTGGTGGAGACCACCTACGAGGCCCTGCTGGCCGGTATCCGCGCCGTGCGCCCCGGCGCCACGCTGGGCGACATCGGCCATGCCATCCAGACCGTGGCCCAGCGCGAGCGCTTCAGCGTGGTGCGCGAGTACTGCGGCCACGGCATCGGCAAGGTCTACCACGACGACCCCCAGGTGCTGCACTACGGCCAGCCCGGCCAGGGCATGGTGCTGGAGGCCGGCATGATCTTCACCATCGAGCCCATGCTCAACGCCGGCAAGGCGGCCACGCGCGAACTGGCCGACGGCTGGACGGTGATCACCAACGACAAGTCGCTGTCCGCCCAGTGGGAGCACATGGTGGTGGTGACCGACACGGGCTTCGACGTGCTCACGCGCTGGCCCGAGGGCACGGGCAGCTACGCGGCCATCTGAGCATGGCGTCCAACTACCTGTACCTGGGCCTGGCCATCGTCGCCGAGGTGGCGGCCACCTCCTGCCTCAAGCAGTCCGAAGGCTTCACGCGGCTGTGGCCCAGCGTGGTCACGGTCCTGGGCTACGCGCTGGCCTTCTACTTCCTGTCGCTGACACTGCGCACCGTGCCCACGGGCGTGGCCTATGCGATCTGGTCGGGCGCGGGCATCGTGCTGATCTCCCTGGTCGGATGGCTCTGGCAGGGCCAGACGCTGGACCTGCCCGCGCTGGCGGGCATGGGCCTGATCGTGGCGGGCGTGCTGGTCATCCAGCTGTTTTCCAAGACGGCCGGACACTGAGCCGCTGCCCGCGCTGCGGCCTGGCCCTCAGCCCGTGATGGCCTGGACCGACCCGGCCTGGCGGCGCAGTTCGAACTTCTGGATCTTGCCCGTGCTGGTCTTGGGCAGCTCGCCAAAGACCACGGCGCGCGGCACCTTGTAGCCGGCCAGGTGCTTCTTGCAGTGGGCCACGATGTCTTCGGCCGTGGTCTGCGCGCCGGCCTTCAGTTCGATGAAGGCGCAGGGCGTCTCGCCCCACTTGGGATCGGGCTTGGCCACCACGGCGGCGGCCATCACGGCCGGGTGGCGGTAGAGCACGTCCTCTACCTCGATGGACGAGATGTTCTCGCCGCCCGAGATGATGATGTCCTTGCTGCGGTCCTTGATCTGTATATAGCCGTCCGGATGCTGCACGGCCAGGTCGCCCGTGTGGAACCAGCCGCCGCGGAAGGCCTCGTCCGTGGCCTGCGGGTTCTTCAGGTAGCCCTTCATGGCGATGTTGCCCTGGAACATGATCTCGCCCATGGTCTGGCCGTCATGGGGCACGGGTTCCATGGTCTCGGGATCGAGCACGCTGGCCGAGCGCTGCAGGTGGTAGCGCACGCCCTGGCGGGAATTGAGGCGCGCGCGTTCGCCGATGTCCAGCCCATCCCAGGCTGCGTGCTTGGCGCAGACCGTGGCCGGGCCGTAGACCTCGGTCAGGCCGTAGACATGGGTGATGTCGAAGCCCAGCTGCTCCATGCCCTCGATCATCGAGGCCGGCGGCGCCGCGCCCGCCACCATGGCCTTGACTCCGGCGGGCACGCCCTCCTTCATGGCGGCCGGCGCGTTGACCAGCAGGCCGTGCACGATGGGCGCGCCGCAGTAATGCGTGACGCCGTGGTTGCGGATGGCGTCGAAGATGGCCTGCGCCTCCACCCTGCGCAGGCAGACATTGACCCCCGCGCGCGCCGCCACCGTCCACGGAAAGCACCAGCCGTTGCAATGGAACATGGGCAGGGTCCACAGGTAGACGGCGTGCTTGGGCATGTCCCACTCCAGCACATTGCTGATGGCATTGATGGCCGCACCCCGGTGGTGGTAGACCACGCCCTTGGGGTTGCCCGTGGTGCCGCTGGTGTAGTTCAGCGCAATGGCGTCCCACTCGTCGGCGGGCAGCTGCCAGTCGAAACCGGCATCGCCGCCGGCCACGAAGTCGTCGTAGTCCAGGCTGCCCACCTGCTCGGCGGCCGGGCCGTACAGCGTGTCCTCGACCTGGATCACCAGCAGCGGCGCGCTGCGCTGGCGCAGCTTCAGCGCCTTGGCCACCACGCCCGTGAACTCCGGGTCCACGATCAGCACCTTGGCCTCGCCATGGTCCAGCATGAAGGCGATGGTTTCCGCATCCAGCCGCGTGTTCAGCGCATTGAGAACGGCGCCGGCCATGGGCACGCCGAAATGCGCCTCCACCATGGGCGGCGTATTGGGCAGCATCACGGCCACGGTGTCGTTCTTGCCCACGCCCGCCTTGTGCAGGCTGCTGGCCAGCTGGCGGCAGCGCGCATAGGTCTCGCCCCAGTTGCGGCGCAGCGTGCCGTGGACCACGGCCAGCCGCTCGGGATAGACCTCGGCCGTGCGGGCGATGAAGCCCAAGGGGCTGAGCGGCGCATGGTTGGCGCTGTTGCGGTCCAGGTGCTGGTCGTAAATGTGGGTCATCGTGGTCTCCGGTTCGCTGGGGTTCTTGGTGTGATGCAGGTCTGCCATTGCAGACTGGCGAAACCTGAAGATATAGCAAGACAGGCTTACACAAGCTTGATGCGCGACCACCGGGCGCGCCACCGCACAGGCCCGGATAACCAAAGCGGCATGCATGGTCTTTGCAGGGCATCACAACTTTCAGAATTTCATGAAAATTGAAAATACTCATGCAAAACAATCACTTGACCTGCCTGCAGGCGCGCCCCCGACTGTCCCCCAGGCGACTGCACAACCACAGTCCTCTATAAGACATCATTTATCAGATGACTCGGCCGCACGGCCTCGGCTTCACTCGTAGAATCGCCGCTTGGATTCGCCGGCCAGCACCGCTGGAAGGCGAACAAGGAGTTCCTAGAGGAGTCGCCTGGCAACGCTCCAGGCATCGTTGGAGACGAGCCTGCACCCCACCGGTGCAGGCTTTTTTTTGCTTCAGCGCAGGCTCAGGGACTGGCGCTTCCAGGCCGGGTCCTGCCAGCGCTGGAACAGCGGCAGGGCAGACACATCGCCGGTCACGCGCTCGGTGGCCAGGCCGTCCAGCCGCACCACTTCGAAGCTCTTGCGGTAGCGGCCCTGGCCACGGGCCTCGCGCGCCACCAGCATCAGCTGGCCGCCAGGCACCCAGCCCGCCCATTCGGCCACGCCGGTCTCCGGCGCGGTGGCGGCGGGGGGAAGCACATCGGCCAGCCAGCCGCCTTCGGTCTTGCGCAGCACCCACAGTTCGCGCCAGCCTTCCAGCGGCTGCACGGCCAGGGCCACGGCCGTGCCCTCGCGGTTGGTGCTGGCCGATGCAGCCCACACCAGGCCATAGGTGCAGCGGCGCAGCAAAGGGGCCTTGGCGCCGTGCTGGGCGTCCACCAGCAGCACGCAGGTTTCGCCGGCAGCACCGGGCTCGGTCAGCAGCGTCGGGCGGGCTCCGGCAGCAGGAGCCGCAGCAGCAACAGGCGCCAGCGCCCAGCGCACGGCGCTCACCCGCATGGCCGCGTCGTTGTAGGCGCTCTGGTCTTCATCGGGCAGCTCGGACTTGCTGACGCCCGTGAACTCGGCCAGCGCCCGGGCGGCCGATGCCGCCACGGCAGGGTCGGCCATGCCTTTGCGCGCCTGCTGAAAGGCCAGCGCGCCCCACACGCTGGCGCGGCGCATCTGCACGCGGCCGCGCAGGTAGGGCGGCAGGCCGGTCACATCCACGCGCTCCAGCACATCGGCCTGCCAGGCGTACAGGCGGGCGCGCTCATGGGCCGGCAGATCGGGGTCCACGCATTCGGGCCGTGTCAGCGCCAGGGCGGCGCGGGCGCGCTGCGGCGCGTCGGCGGCCGGCATGGCGAGCACGCGGCGGAAGAATTCCCCTTCGTAGCAGACCTGCATGCGGCCTTCGACCTCATGGGTCGCAAAGCGCAGGCCGTAGCCGCTGGCCACATCCAGGTGGGCCGACAGCGTGGCGCCCGAGGTCTTGCCGGGCGCAGCGGCGGAGGCGCGCCTCGCCAGCCGGTCGGCAAAGCCGCCCAGTGCGTCGAAGGCCTGCGCGCCTTCGGCGCCAGCCAGGGTCCTGGCGGGCGCGGCCTGCAGGTAGGCAGCCGCCAGGCCGATGCCCAGCGCCTCAGCACCGGGCGTGTCCTGCACGAAGCGCAGCACGGCCAGCAGCGCGGGGGCATCGGCCTCGGTCATGGCCACGCGGCGCACATCGCCGGCGCGGATGAAGCCGCCGCGCTCGCGCTTGTGGTCCCAGACCTGGAGGTAGTCCAGGCGTTCGCCCCTGATCTCCAGCACCTCGCCCTGCCACAGGCTGGCCTGCTGCTGGGCGCCATCGCGCGGCGCGGCGCGCAGGCTGGCCTGGTCCTGCACCACGATGGCGCTGCCCATGCCGGTGGCCAGCGCTGCGGCGGCCAAGGTCGATACGGTCAGCATGGCTTATTGCTCCTGAACGGCTGCGTTGGCATCTTCGGCCGCCACGGAGGCTGCGCCGGCCTGTGCATTGCGGCTGCCGCCCAGCAGGGCCGCGCCGATGAAGTCGCCATTGGTCGGCGGGGGCGCGATGATGACCTGGATCTTGTCCGAGAGCTTGTCGGCCAGCGTCTT
The DNA here is from genome assembly GCF_001571325.1 of Delftia tsuruhatensis NBRC 16741. Taxonomy (GTDB): domain Bacteria; phylum Pseudomonadota; class Gammaproteobacteria; order Burkholderiales; family Burkholderiaceae_C; genus Comamonas; species Comamonas tsuruhatensis. Next base: position 199,310 of record NZ_BCTO01000013.1, on the reverse strand, counting down.
CTGGATGAGCAGCGGGTAGCGCGTGACCAGGGTGCCTTCGCGCGCCATCTGCTCGGCGTTGACCTTGCCCAGGCGGTCCATGCGGAAGGCCTCGGCCTCGGCCAGCTTCTGGCGTGCATCGGCTTCACCGTTGGCCTCGATGCGGCGGGCCTGGGCGCTGCCCTCGGCGGCTTTCACGCGGGCCACGCGCTCGGCCTCGGCCTCCAGCTGGCGCTGCTCGATCTGGCGCTGCTTGAAGGGCAGCACATGCTTCATGGCCTCTTCCTGGGCACGCGCCGCAATCACCTGCTCGCGTGCGGCGGCTTCGGCGGCCACTTCGCGGCGCACCTTGTCGGCATTGGCGTCCAGCTCGGTTTCCTTGACGCGCTTGTCCTTGAGCTCCAGCGTGTAGCGCATCTTCTCGGAGGCCAGCTCCTCGGCCAGCAGGCTGTCCATGCCGCGGCGGTACTCGGCGGGCAGGTCCACCTTGCCGATCTGGATGCTGCGCAGCGTGACGCCGTCGGCCGCCAGGCGCGTGCGCAGTTCGGTTTCCATGATCTGGGCGATCTCGGCACGCTTGGTCGAGAAAATCTCGCGCACGGTGTAGCGTGCGAACACCTTGTAGACCAGGCCCTGCACGGCGGGCTCCACGATGTCGCCGCCTATGTCCAGAGGCAGGTTGCCGACCTTGACGGCGGGCGATGCGGGATCAAGCGCATAGCGCACGTTCAGGTCCAGACCCAGGGACAGGCCCTCGACCGACTGCAGGGGTGCGCTGCCATTGGCCTGGCGCATGGCCTCCGGACGGTAGCTCTGGTCGCGCAGGGAGAACACGCGCACCGTGTGCAGGCCCGGAACCACCCACACGCTGCCATCGCGCCACAGGCTGACGGAGCCCGTGAACTGGTTCAGGCGCACGCCCAGCGTGCCCTGCTCCAGGTGCTGCACGGGCGGGTTGCGCACCACCACCAGGCCGGCCGCCACCACCACGGCGCCGATGGCCAGCCAGCGCACGGTACGTGCCGTGGGCAGCAGGACTGCCCAGTCCACGGGCTGGCGGCGGGGCGCGTTGCCCGGCAGCGTGCCGGCGTCGGCTGCAGGCTCGGAGGAATCGGCGGTGCCGGCTCCGTCCAGGCGGGCGGACTTGCGGCCCGTCAGGGCCTGCATGATGCGGTTCCAGGTGGCTTTCATGGTGTTCTCTCTCTCGGCTGTGATGGCTGTTGTTGGCTGTTGTTGGCTGTTTCTGAGGCACCGGAAACAGGGGTGGCTCATTGAGGACCGATTGTTCGGATCCACCCCGGAAGCAACAACGCAGCGCACGGACCAAAGCGCTCACACCGGCGGCGCAAACGCTCCGGCCCCGGAAGAAAAACTCACACCCGGGCCGGCGCAGGGCCGAGATAATCCCGCGAACACCGCCACGGCGGCCTCCCCGACCCCACCCCTGCACAGCCCCATGACCCGTATCGCCGTGATCGAAGACGACCTGCCCACCAGCAACCAGTTGGCGGGATGGATACGCAGTGCGCGCAGCGGCATCGTGATCGACCAGTGGTTCACGCGCGACGAGGCCGAGGCCGCCCTGGCGCGCGAGCACTACGACGCCGTGGTGCTGGACATCGAGCTGGGCCGCGAGCGCCATGCCGGCGTGGCCCTGATCAACGCCATCAACAAGCTGGGCCAGGGCACGCCGGTGCTGGTGGTGTCGGCCATGCCGGCCGCCATCTACCGCAGCATCATGAAAGCGCTGGACGCCTGGGACTACCTGCAAAAGACCACCTTCGAGGAGGCCGACTTCATCGAGACCTTCCTGGACATCCTGCGCACCACGCAGCGTGCGGCGCCCGTGGCCGCGCAGGCAGCCGCAGCGCCTGCAGGCGACGCCCTGGTGCTGGACCCGCTGTGGCAGCGCACGCCCACCTGGCGCGGCGAGCGCATCAACCTGCCGCTGACGGCCCAGCGCATCCTGGCCACGCTGCACCAGCGCAGCGGCGAAGTGGTGTCCTACGACGAGCTGTTCGAGGTGGTCAAAAGCGGCCGCAACCGCGACAACGTGCGCAAGCACGTCAGCACCATCCGCGAGGCCCTGCGCGAGGTGGACCCGGGCTTCGAAGGCATAGAGAACGTGCCCATGCGCGGCTTTCGCTGGGTGGGCCAGGCCGGCGCCGCCGCCCGCGCATGAAGCGCCTGCTCAACCCCAAACTGGAGCTGCCCCGGCTGGAAGTGCCGCGCCTGGGCCTGGCCGCCTTCCGCCAGCGCATCCTGCTGCGCGGCGTGTTCGTGCTGCTGGCCGTGGCCACGGTGGCGCTGAGCGTGGTGGTGCTCAAGGACGAGAAGGAACGCGCCTGGCAGGCCTACCAGCACGGCTTTGTGCGCAGCCAGGCCGAGGTCATGGCGCGGCTGCGCCATCCTTCGGGCCGGCTGGCCCTGCTCAACGCCGGCCACCTGGGCCAGGGCGTGACGCCGCTGGCGCCGCTGCTGCTGCCCTATGCGGCCATCGACTTCGACGATCCGCAAAAGTCCCAGCAGGCCGTGGAGATGGCCGGCTGCTCGGTGCAGTATCCCGATGGCGCCTCGCTGTGCGCGGCCATCGGCAACAACCCCTACGCAGGCGGCTTCATCTATCTGGTGGGCAGCTTCTTCGCAGGCGAGCTGACACCGCGCGAACGCGGCTCGCGCGAGCCCGCCCAGGCGCACCGCGCCCGCATCACGCTGGACATGCGCGGCAGCACCTACCGCTGGATCGCCCCCTATGAGGCCATGCCGCAGCAGGGCAGCAGGGCCGGCAACGGCGAGCACGGCCGGCTCACCGGCTTTGTGGACAACGGCACGCCCCAGCTTGAGGCCCGCGCGCGGCCCGTGCGCGATTTCCGTGGCTGGCTCTGGCAGAACGGCCATTGCCGCGACCTGCCGCCTGGCGTGCAGGGCAATGCGGGCAATGCGGGCAATGACAAGACCCCCCCTGCAGCCGACTGCCTGCGCCGCACGCACTACTCCATCCGCCTGCCGGTCGAGCTGTTCCGCGAAGCCCTGTTCCGCAGGGACGTGCGCCCCGTCTGGCCGCCCGAAGACCTGGGCAGCATGCGTGTGCGCGTGGAAATGCTGGCCCCCGGGGACACGGAGCCGCCGCTGTTCGACAGCAATGCGCCGGGGGCGCAGCTGGCCGCCTCGCTCAACGACATCTCGCGCAGCCTGCTGCCCGGCGAGCGCGTACAGATTCGCAAGGTGGGTGCCGACGAGGCCAGCACCATTACCCTCAAGGGCGTGGATGTGCAGGCCGCGCCGTCGGCGCCCTGGCTGCTGCGCCTGATCAGCTGGCTGCCGCTGCATGCGGCCGGCGTCTCCGCCGCCACCATGACCCCGGCCGTGCCCACGGGCCAGGACATTCTGGACACGCCCACGGGCAACTACACCGTCAGCTTCACCGGCCACCCGCGCGATGTGGAGCAGGGCCTGGCCGCCGTGGCCACGCGCCTGTCCTGGTACCTGGGCGCCATGCTGGCCGCCATTGCGCTGGCCTGGCTGATCGTCGAGCTGGGGCTGATCCGCCGCGTGACCGCCCTCACCCGGCGCGCCGCCGCCGTCTCCTACAACGTGCAGGACGGCCATGTCGGGCCACGCCTGGGCGATCTCGAAGTGTCGGACCTGCGTGGTTCCGACGAGCTGGGCATTCTGGCCGGCGGCCTGGCCGACCTGCTGCAGCGCGTGAAGGACGACCTGCAGCGCGAGCAGCTGCGCGCCCAGCAGGAACGCGACATGTGGCATGCCGTGGGCCACGAGATCATGTCGCCCCTGCAATCGCTGATGGTGCTGTACGGCCCCGACGACCCCGGCCACCGCTATGTGCAGCGCATGCAGCAGGCCGTGCATGTGCTCTACGGCACGGCATCGCCGGCCGAGGCGCTGCAGGCCGCCACCGTGCCGGAGGGCCGGCTGGACCTGGACGCCTTCCTCAGCCACGTGGCGGCCAACGCGCACTATGCGGGCATTGCCGATGTGGTCTACGAAGGCGGGAACAAGAGCGGGAGCGCGGGAGCCGCCGGCGCCGTGATCGTGCGCGCCGACGAATTTGCCCTGGAGGACGTGGTCACCCACATCCTGCGCAATGCCGACAGCTACCGGCCGGCCGGCACGGCCATCACGCTGTCGCTGTCGGCCTCCGAGTCCACCGCCAGCGCCACGCTGCACAACCAGGGCGCCACCATTGCGGAGGACCTGCTGGAGCGCATCTTCGAGCTGGGGGTGTCCGCGCCCCAGGAGCCTTCTGCCGCCAGCGGCGCCGAGCACCGAGGACAGGGCCTGTTCGTGGCCAGGACCTACATGGCCAAGATGGGCGGCACGATCAGGGCCCACAACACGCGCGATGGCGTGGCCTTCACGCTGACCTTCCAGCGCCTGGGCTGAGGGCCGGGCGCTGCCGGCCAGTGCCCCCGGGGCACGGCCGGATGGCCCCGCGAAGGCACAATACGCGGGTGTCCATTCCCCAATCGTTCATCCAGGAGTTGCTCGCGCGCGTCGACGTGGTCGACATCGTGGGCCGTTACGTACAGCTCAGGAAGGGCGGCGCCAACTTCATGGGCCTGTGCCCTTTCCACAGCGAGAAGTCGCCTTCCTTCACCGTCAGCCCCAGCAAGCAGTTCTATCACTGCTTCGGCTGCGGCAAGAACGGCAACGCCATCGGTTTTCTGATGGACCATGCCGGCATGGGCTTCGTCGAAGCGGTTCAGGATCTTGCCGGCCAGGTCGGCCTGCAGGTGCCGCAGGACGACATCAGCCCGGCCGAGCGCGAGCGCCAGGCCGCCCAGAAGCAGAAACAGGCCACCCTCACCGACGTGCTGGAAAAGGCCGGCGAATCTTTCCGCAAGCACCTGAAGGCCTCCCCCCAGGCCATCGACTACCTCAAGCGCCGCGGCGTCTCGGGCGAGACCGCCAGGCGCTTCGGCCTGGGCTACGCGCCCGCCGGCTGGCGCAACCTGGCCAGCGTCTTTGCGCATTACGACGATCCGCAGCTCGAAGAATCGGGCCTGGTCATCGTCGGCGAGGACGACGGCAAGCGCTACGACCGCTTCCGCGACCGGCTGATGTTTCCCATCCGCAACGTCAAGGGCGAGTGCATAGGCTTCGGCGGCCGCGTCTTCGGCGACGAGAAGCCCAAATACCTGAATTCGCCCGAAACCCCGGTGTTTCACAAGGGGCGCGAACTCTACGGCCTGTTCGAGGCCCGCACCGCCCTGCGCGACATGGGCTATGCGCTGGTCACCGAAGGCTATATGGACGTGGTGGCCCTGGCCCAGCTGGGCTTTGCCAACGCCGTCGCCACGCTGGGCACGGCCTGCACGCCCGATCACATTCACAAACTGTTTCGATTTACTGACGCCGTCGTTTTCAGCTTCGACGGCGACGGGGCGGGCCGGCGCGCCGCGCGCAAGGCGCTCGATGCGGCCCTGCCCTATGCCAGCGACACGCGCAGTGTCAAATTCCTCTTCCTGCCCGCCGAACACGACCCGGACAGCTTCATCCGCGAATACGGCAACGAAGCCTTTGCCCGCTACGTGGGCGACGCGCTGCCGTTGAGCCGCTTTCTCATCGAAGCGGCCAGCGAAGGCTGCGACCTGGGCCAGGCCGAAGGCCGTGCCCACATGGCCAGCAATGCCCGCCCCCTGTGGACGGCCCTGCCTGACGGCGCGCTCAAGCGCCAGCTGCTGGGCGAGATCGCCGAACTCGTGCAGCTCGATGCGCGCGACCTCTCCGACCTGTGGTCGCAGGAAGCCGCTCGCAGCGGCCCGGCGCGGGGCTCCATGGCCGGCGGTGCTTCCCATCCGGGCCAGCAGGCCGGCCATGCACCGGCCGCGCCCGACTGGGGCCAGCCTGTCGAATACGGCGCGCCTTCGGGCTGGCACGAGCGTGGCGGCCATGGAAGCGGCGCGGGCGGCTGGCGCAGCGGCGAGCCCGGGCGCGGCGGCAAAAAGCCCTGGCCGCGCAAACCCTGGGACAAGAATGGCCGGGCCGACTTCAACCCGCCCCCCATGGGCCCGCGTGGCGCGCCAGCCACACGCACCGACCAGGCGGCACGCCTGCTCATGGCGCACATGGAATTCATGGAAGAACTCACCCACGAGGACTTCGAGGCACTGGCGCACTGCTCAGGCGAACATGGCGCCATGTTCCGCTGGATGGAGGCACAGTTCCAGGAATCCGGGGCCCGGCCCTTTGCCGTGCTGCGCGAACAACTGCGCGGCCTGCCTCACGAAACGCTGGCAGACAGGCTCATGAGCGGCCCCCACGCGCATCCCGAGGGCGAACTGCCCGAGCTGCGCCGTGAGTTGCGTGATGTCCTCAATCGCATGGTCATCGTCCACATCAAGGCCCAGATCGACGAAGCCTTGCGCGACATGGCACGGGACCCCAGCGCCGCCCAGCGCTATCGCGATCTCTTTGCCCGACAGCAGGCCCTGGAAAACCAGATGCGCACTTCCTCTTGAAATCGAGGTAAGCAGATATAATTGGGGGCTATCGGCAAGAGCGACAGCAGCACCTCCGGACCGGGCCCCGTGACGAACTCACGTGATTGCAGCAACTGCACGGCCCAATTTCCCGCAAGGACTGCACACCAAATGATCGCCCAGACATCTTGCCTGGAATATGTACGCTTCCCTGGCGGGCCTAGTCCGTCCGCGCGCGCTTAGGCGGCGCTTGTTTGAGTTTCCCTTTGTGTGTGTTCGCTCCCGACCGTGAGGTGCTCATGCCCGTTTCAAAGTCCGTGAAGTCCAAGCAGGCCCCCGAAGCTCCAGCGAAGCCCAAGACTTCGACAACCTCTTCAGCCCCGGCCGTCAAGGCCGGTGCCGGCAAAGCCGCTGCAGGACCGAAGAGCGCCGCATCTGCGGCCAAAGCAAAGAAAGATACCGACGTGGTAACCAAGTCCCAAGCCGAACTCAAAGCCATGGCCGACGAACTGCTCGCCGCCGCGACGCCCAAGCGTGGCCGCAAGAAGGCAGCCGAAGGCGACGACGCCCCCGCCCAGACAGAAAAGAAGCCTGCTGCCGCCAAGAAGGCGCCGGCCAAGGCCGCCACCTCCACCGCTGCAGCCAAGACCCCCGCCAAGCGCGGCCGCAAGCCCAAGGCCAAGGAAGCGGGCGACGACATGGACGACGCCGACCTGTCGGACATCGATGGCGACATCGATGGCGAAGTGGAAGGCGAAGTCGAGACCGAAGTGGAAGTCGAGGTCGAGGCCTCCTCGGCCCCGGCTGAAAAGGTCAAGCCCCTGCGCATGAAGATCAGCAAGGCCAAGGAACGGGCCTTGATGAAGGAATTCGGCCTGGACGAAACCGTCCTGACCGAAGAGGAAATGTCCACCCGCCGCCAGCGCCTGAAGGCGCTGATCAAGCTGGGCAAGACGCGCGGCTACCTGACGCACAGCGAAATCAACGACCACCTGCCCGACAAGCTGGTCGATGCCGAGACGCTGGAAGTCGTGATCTCCATGCTCAACGACATGGGCGTGGCCGTCTACGAGCAGACCCCCGACGCGGAAACCCTGCTGCTGAACAACACGGGCCAGTCCGCCACCACCGAAGAGGAAGCCGAGGAAGAGGCCGAAGCCGCCCTGTCCACGGTGGACTCCGAATTCGGCCGCACCACCGACCCCGTGCGCATGTACATGCGCGAAATGGGCACGGTGGAGCTGCTGACGCGCGAAGGCGAGATCGAAATCGCCAAGCGCATCGAAGGCGGCCTGATGGACATGATGGAGGCCATCTCGGCCTCACCCGCCACCATCGCAGAAATCCTGGCCATGTCCGAGGAAATCCGCGAAGGCAAGGTCGTCATCTCCACCATCGTCGACGGTTTCGTCAACGCCAATGAGAACGACGACTACGTGGCCGAAGAAGACTTCGACGAATACGACGAAGAGGACGACGACGACGGCAAGGGCGGCTCCAAGGCACTGACCAAGAAGCTCGAAGAACTCAAGAACGAGGCGCTGCGCCGCTTCGACGCCATGCGCGAGAACTTCGACAAGATGCACAAGGTGTACGACAAGGAAGGCTACGGCACGCCCACGTACATCAAGGTGCAGAAGGCCCTGACCGAAGAGCTGATGACCATCCGCTTCACGGCCAAGACCATCGAGAAGCTGTGCGACCTCGTGCGTGCCCAGGTCGATGACGTGCGCAAGAAGGAACGCGAGCTGCGCAAGATCATCGTGGACAAGTGCGGCATGCCGCAGGAAACCTTCATCGCCCAGTTCCCGCCCAACCTGCTGAACCTGCAGTGGGTGGTGGAGCAGGTCGCGGCCGGCAAGCCCTGGAGCAGCGTGCTGGAGCGCAATGTCCCGCCCGTGCAGGAACTGCAGCAGAACCTGATCGACCTGCAATCGCGCGTGGTCGTGCCGCTGGACGAGCTCAAGCGCATCAACAAGCGCATGAACGACGGCGAGCGCGCCAGCCGTGACGCCAAGAAGGAGATGATCGAGGCCAACCTGCGCCTGGTGATCTCCATCGCCAAGAAGTACACGAACCGCGGCCTGCAGTTCCTGGACCTGATCCAGGAAGGCAACATCGGCCTGATGAAGGCCGTGGACAAGTTCGAATACCGTCGCGGCTACAAGTTCTCGACCTATGCCACGTGGTGGATCCGCCAGGCCATCACGCGCTCGATCGCCGACCAGGCGCGCACCATCCGCATCCCGGTGCACATGATCGAGACCATCAACAAGATGAACCGCATCTCGCGCCAGCATCTGCAGGAGTTCGGCTTCGAGCCCGATGCGTCCATCCTGGCGGCCAAGATGGAGATCCCGGAAGACAAGATCCGCAAGATCATGAAGATCGCCAAGGAGCCGATCTCCATGGAAACGCCGATCGGCGACGACGACGATTCGCACCTGGGCGACTTCATCGAGGACACCAACAACACCGCTCCCGTGGACGCCGCCATGCAGGCCGGCCTGCGCGACGTGGTCAAGGACATCCTCGACGGCCTCACCCCGCGCGAAGCCAAGGTGCTGCGCATGCGCTTCGGCATCGAAATGTCCACTGACCACACGCTGGAAGAAGTGGGCAAGCAGTTCGACGTCACGCGCGAACGCATCCGCCAGATCGAGGCCAAGGCCCTGCGCAAGCTCAAGCACCCGAGCCGCTCGGACAAGCTGCGCAGCTTCATCGACTCGCTTTAAGGCGCTGTGGATGCCGCCCCCCGGGCCGGCAACCGCCCCCCTGGAAAGCCCCGCACTCCCCTGCGGGGCTTTTTGTTTGTGGCCGGCCATCTGCCGGGCAGGGCGACGGTGGCGCGATAGACTGCCGCCTTTGTCTGCAAGGGCATCAGCATGGCTCTCGAAATCGAACGCAAATACCTTGTGGCCGACCCCGGCGTCGTGACCGGCCTGACCGGCGTGCGCATGGCGCAGGGATACATCGCCGACAACGGCATGTGGGTGCGGGTGCGCATCGCCGGGGACACCGGATTTCTCACGCTCAAGGGGCCGGCACGCGGCATGAGCCGCGCCGAATTCGAATACCGGATTCCGCTGGCCGACGCCGAGACGCTGCTGGCCCAGCACTGCGCGCATGGCGCACTCGAAAAGGTGCGCTACATCGTGACGGTGGACGGCTTCGACTTCGAGGTCGATGTATTCGAAGGCCCGCTGGCCGGGCTGGTCACGGCCGAGATCGAACTGGCCAGCGAGGATATCCAGCCGCCCTCGCCCGCCTGGCTGGGAGCGGAGGTCACCGCTGATCTTCGCTACAGCAACGCGCAACTGGCCAAGACCCGGCAGGTGCCTTCACCGGCCGTGCTGCCGGGCTGATGCAGGACGGCCTTGTGGACGCCCCGGGGCTACGGGGGGCTACAGGGGGCCACCAGGGGGCGACAGAGGCCGCAGGGACTGACTGCCGGAACTTCCTGCGCTGTGCAGCGGCTCAGCCGCCGGCCCGGTCCAGGGCCATCGTCTGCACGCGCAGTTCGCAGCCCTCGCGCAGCGGCTGCAGCCCGCCCACAGGCCGGAAGCCGTTCGCCAGGTACAGGCGCATGGCGGGAGAGTCGGCATCGGTCACACCCAGCCGCACACGCTGCATGCCCTTGTGCCAGGCCCAGGCGACGGCCTGGGCCAGCAGGGCCTGGCCCGCACCCCGGCCACGCACGGCGGGATCGACCCACATCTGGAAGAGATCGGCCACGCCGGGCTCGGGGGCACACAGCTTGCACCAGAGCAGGCCGCAGGCCTGGCCGCCGTTGACGGCGAAGAGCACCCTGTCCCTGCCGCCGGCAACGGCGGCCTGCAGCCGCGCAGCCCAGTCCGCGTCAACCCTTGCGGCCTCCGACTCCCAGGTGCTGCCGAAGGCGTCGGGTGCATCGCGCAGGGCACGCAGGCGGATATCCCGGTACTGCGGCCATTCATGGGGTTCAACGGGGCGGATGGAGATCATGGTGCGTCCTTAGGCAGACAAAAAAGGGTTGGCGTCGGGAGCCAAGGCGGCGCCCGGCCGGATGGTCCGGCCCGGGCCTCAGCGCCGGCCATGCCGGGCTCCGAGCACTGCCAGCATGCGGAAGAAGGCTGCGCCTATCTCTTCCTCGGAAACGCAGGCGTACCCCAGCAGCAGGCCACGCCGCCGGTGCGGACCCGCGTAGTAGCGCGACAGCGGCTTGACGAAGATGCCGGCCTGCCGGAGGTCCTCGGCGAGCACGACATCATCGTCCTGCCCGGGCAGCTGCATCACGAAATGCAGCCCCGCGCCGCTGTCCACCCAGGGCAGGTGGTCGGCGCCCAGATAGCGCTCGATCAAGGCCATCAGCATGCGGCGGCGCTTGCCGTAGAGCAGGCGCATCTTGCGGATGTGGGCGGCGTAGTGGCCTTCCACGATCAGTTCGGCGATGACCTGCTGCGGCAGCTGGTGACCCTCTCGGTACAGCTCTGAATGGATGCGGCGCAGCGGCTCGGCCAGGGTCGGGGGCAGCACCATGTAGCCCATGCGCAGTCCCGGGTAGAGGGTCTTGCTGAAGGTGCCTATGTAGATGACGGGCGCGTCCTCCTCCATGCCCTGCATGCTGGGCACGGGGCTGCCGGAGAACCGGAATTCGCTGTCGTAGTCGTCCTCGACGATCCAGGCACCCACCCGGCGCGCGTAGGCGATCAGCGCGCGGCGCCGCGCCATGCTCATGACGGCACCCAGCGGGTACTGGTGCGAGGGAGTGACGAAGATCAGCCGCGGCACGGGCAGGCCGTCCGGCAGATGCATGCCCTCCTCGTCCACTGGCACGCTGTGCAGGCTCAGCCCGTGCTGCATGCGCAACACGTTGGCGATGCCCCAGTAGCCCGGCTCCTCCATCCAGACGCAGTCGCCAGGGTCGGCAAGGCTGCGCACCACCAGGTCGATGGCCTGGTGCACGCCTTCTGTGATCAGCACCTGATCGGCTGCGCAGTTCACCGAGCGCGCCACGCGCAGGTGCTCGGCCAGCGCCTGCTTGAGCGCCTCCACGCCGCCGCGCGTGCCATAGGTGAGCAGCTGCGGCCCGGCGTGTCGCAGCAGGCGGTTGTGGATGCGCGCGTAGGCGGCGCGCGGGAACTGCGTCACGTCGGGCACGCCAGGCATGAAGGCGCCCCATTGCTGCTCCGAAGCCTGGGCGGTTTTCAGCAAGGCCTGTGCCTGCACGGACAGGCCGCCGCCAGGCGCAGGCGCTGCGGCGGCAGCGCGGCGGGCAGGTGCACGTCCGCCGCTCAGCAGCATGGCCGCAGGCAGGGTGTCGACCACCTGCGTGCCGCGCCCGACCTGGCTGCGCACATAGCCCTCCACCTGCAGCTGCTCATAGGCATGGTTGACGGTGTTGCGCGACACATCCAGCTCGCGGGCCAGGTCGCGCGAGGCCGGCAGGCGGCTGCCCGGCAACAGGGCCCCGCTGTCCACGGCCTGGCGCAGCGCCAGGTACAGGGCCCGGTTCAGGCGGACGCGGTCCCCGCCCAGCCCGCGCCAGTCCATCTGGAGGATGAGGTCCGCGCACACGGAAGGTTTTGCCATGTCTGCCTTGCCTGCGTTGCCTGCGTTGCCTGCGTTGTGGAAGCGATGGTGGCGAACTCGATTGGCACCATCATCTTTTCAAAAGATGGCTCCATTCATGGAACCAATCGCCACTATAACCGTAAGCATTGCAGCCACCTCAACGGAGACCTTCCCATGTCCAGCGCCGCCACCAACGACACCACCAGAGCCTCGTCCGTCAACCAGCAACTCCAGAGCCGGCGCACCGCCGCCATGCCGCGCGGCGTGGGCGTGATGTGCGGCTTCCACGCCGTGCAGGCCGACAACGCCTTGCTGACCGATGCCGAGGGCCGCCAGTACATCGACTTCGCGGCCGGCATTGCCGTGCTCAACACGGGCCACCGCCATCCGCGCGTGGTGCAGGCCGTGCAGCGCCAGCTGGAGTGCTTCACGCACACGGCCTTCCAGATCGTTCCCTATGAAAGCGCGATTGCGCTGGCCGAGCGCATCAATGCACTGGCGCCCATCGACGGCCCGGCCAAGACCGCCTTCTTCACCACGGGCGCCGAGGCGGTGGAAAACGCCGTCAAGATCGCCCGCCATGCCACGGGCCGCTCGGCCGTGATCGCCTTCCAGGGCGCCTTCCACGGCCGCACCCAGCTGGGCATGGCGCTGACGGGCAAGGTGGCGCCCTACAAGCAGGGCTTCGGCCCCATGCCGGGCGAAGTCTTCCACGCGCCCTTCCCCAGCGATGTGCAGGGCATCAGCGTGCAGCAGTCGCTGGACGCCATTGCCATGCTGCTCAAGACCTCGGTGGACCCGCAGCGCGTGGCAGCCATCATCGTGGAGCCCGTACAGGGCGAAGGCGGCTTCAACCCCTTGCCTGCCGCGCTGTTCACGGGCCTGCGCCAGCTGTGCAACCAGCACGGCATGCTGCTGATCGCCGACGAGGTACAGACCGGCTTTGCACGCACGGGCAAGCTGTTTGCCATGGAGCACTACAGCGTGCGGCCCGACCTGATCACCATGGCCAAGAGCCTGGGCGGCGGCCTGCCGATCTCGGGCGTGGTCGGCCGCGCGGCCATCATGGACGCACCCCATCCCGGCGGCCTGGGCGGCACCTACGCCGCCAACCCGCTGGCCGTGGCCGCGGCCCATGCCGTGCTCGATGTGATCGATGAAGAGCGCCTGTGCGAGCGGGCCCTGGCACTGGGCAGCCAGCTGCGCTCGCGCCTGCAGGCATTGCAGACGCAGGATGCCGGCATCGCCGAAGTGCGCGGCCTGGGCTCGATGCTGGCCGTGGAATTCCACATTCCCGGCAGCGGTGCGCCGGACGCGCAGCGCGTGGCCGCCATCGTCCAGCGTGCGCAGCAGCAAGGCCTGCTGCTGCTGACCTGCGGCCTGTACGGCAACGCCATCCGCTTCCTCTATCCGCTGACGATTCCAGAGCCGCTGTTCGGCAAGGCGCTGGACATCATCGCCAACGCCATCACCCAGACCGCGCCCCAGCCGGTCGCGGCCTGAATCCATTCCACAGCCTGAGCCTTCCCGCACCATGAGTCTTTCACTGCAACGCCCCGATCTGTTCCGCCAGGCCTGCCTGCTTGCCCAGGGCTGGCACCCCGTGGGCTCCGGCCCCGCCATCGATGTCTTCAATCCCGCCACGGGCGAGCGCCTGGGCCAGGTACCCGCCCTGCAGGCCGGCGCGGCCGAGGCCGCCATCGCCGCCGCACAGCGTGCCCTGCCCGCCTGGGCCGCGCTGACGGGCAAGCAGCGCGCCGGCATCCTGCGCCGCTGGTTCGACCTGATGCTGGCGCACCAGGACGATCTGGCGCGGCTGATGACGCTGGAGCAGGGCAAGCCCCTGGCCGAGGCGCGCGGCGAGATCGCCTATGCGGCCTCCTTCATCGAATGGTTTGCCGAGGAAGGCAAGCGCGTGGACGGCGAGCTGCTGCAGTCGCCCAACGCAGGCCAGCAGCTGCTCACGCTGCGCGAGCCCATTGGCGTGTGCGCCGCCATCACGCCCTGGAATTTCCCGGCCGCCATGATCACGCGCAAGGCCGGCCCGGCGCTGGCCGCCGGCTGCACCATGCTGGTCAAGCCGGCCGAAAGCACGCCCTTCACGGCCCTGGCCCTGGCCGTGCTGGCCGAGGAGGCCGGCATTCCCGCCGGCGTCTTCCAGGTGCTGACCGGCCATCCGCAGGACATCGGCCAGGCGCTGACGCAAAGCCCCGTGGTGCGCAAGCTCAGCTTCACGGGCTCCACGGCCACCGGGCGGCTGCTGATGCGCCAGTGCAGCGACACGGTCAAGAAGCTGTCGCTGGAGCTGGGCGGCAATGCACCGTTGATCGTGTTTGACGATGCCGACATCGACCAGGCCGTGGCCGGCATCGTGGCCTCCAAGTTCCGCAACGCCGGCCAGACCTGCGTGTGCGCCAACCGCATCTATGTGCAGGACGGCATCCACGACGAACTGGCCCGCCGCCTGGCCCGTGCCATGGCGGGCTTCAAGGTCGGCAATGGGCTGGAGCCCGGCGTGACCCATGGCCCGCTGATCAACGAGGCGGCCGTGCAGAAGGTGGAAAGCCATGTGGCCGATGCGCTGTCCAAGGGCGCGCGCCTGCTGGCGGGCGGCAGGCGCCCGGTGCCGGGCCAGCTGTTCTTCGAGCCCACGCTGCTGGCCGATGTGAACGACAGCATGCAAGTCTGCGAGGAAGAGACCTTCGGCCCGCTGGCGCCGCTGTTCCGCTTCCATGACGAGGACGAAGTGGTGCGCCGCGCCAACGACACCATCTACGGCCTGGCCGCCTATCTGTTCACCAACGACAACCGCCGCATCTGGCGCGTGTCGCGCGCGCTGGAGTACGGCATGGTGGGCATCAACACCGGCCTGATCTCCAACGAGGTCGCGCCCTTCGGCGGCGTCAAGCAGTCCGGCCTGGGCCGCGAGGGCTCGCGCCACGGCATCGAGGAATACCTGGAGACCAAGTACCTGTGCCTGCAGACGGCATGAGGGTTGCCTGACGTCCGCAATGGCACCCGGCAGGGAAGACGGCATGGGCCTTCGACGGCAGCCTGGCTAGACTGGGCGCCATCAAAGGCCCATCCGATCTGCACCATGGACGCTTCTTCCGCCCGCCTCCCCTCTCCTTCCGAACCGCTGCGCATCGCCGTCATGGGCGCAGGCGCCGTGGGCTGCTATTTCGGCGCGCTGCTGGCGCGCGCCGGCCACCAGGTCACGCTGATCGGCCGCCCCGCCCATGTGCAGGCCGTGCAGCAGCATGGCCTGCGGCTGGAGACGGCGGCGCTGGACATCCAGGTGCCCATGCAGGCATCGACCGAGGCCAGCGCCGTGCGCGATGCCGATGTGGTGATGTTCTGCGTCAAGTCCACGGCCACCGAGGAAGCGGCCCGCGAGATGCAGCCGCACCTGGCGCCGGGCACCCTGGTGCTGACCATGCAAAACGGCGTGGACAACGACGAGCGCGTGCGCGCCGTGCTGGGCCCGTCCGTGGCCGTGACCGCCGCCGTGGTCTACGTGGCCACGGCCATGGCCGGCCCCGGCCATGTGCGCCATTTCGGCCGCGGCGAGCTGGTCATTGCGCCGTCTGCACTCAGTGAACAGGTGGCCCTGCAGTTTGGCAAGGCAGGCATTGCCGTGCAGGTATCGCCCGACGTGCGCGGCGCGCTGTGGGCCAAGCTGGTGATCAACTGCGCCTACAACGCGCTGTCGGCGCTGTGCCAGCTGCCCTACGGCCCGCTGGTGCAGTCGCCCGGCGTGACGGACGTGGTGGACGACGTGGTGGCCGAATGCCTGGCCGTGGCCAGGGCCGACGGCGTGGCCCTGCCCGGCGACGTGCCCGCTGCCGTGCGCGGCCTGCCGGCCACCATGCCGGGCCAGTTTTCGTCCACCGCCCAGGACCTGGCGCTGGGCAAGCCCAGCGAAATCGATCACCTCAACGGCTACGTGGTGCGGCGCGGCGAGGCCCTGGGCGTGCCCGTGCCGCTGAACCGCACGCTGCAGGTGCTGGTCAGGCTGGCCCCTTCACGCGTGCAGGCCAGCCAGGCGCCCCGGAACCCGCCTCAGAACTCGTAGTTGGCAGACACCCATAGGCGGCGGCCTTCCTGGTTGTTCGCGTAGCGGTTGCCAAAGATCACGGTGCCCTGGACCTGGCCCGGTACGTTGTAGGGCTGGTAGTCCACGAAATCCTTGTTGAACAGGTTGTAGATGGCCGCGTTGATGGTGAACTGCTTGCTCACGCGGTAGCTGCCGCCCAGGTGGAACTGGGTATAGGCCTTGTAGTTGCCCAGCGCGGCCTTGGCGGCCTGGGAGCTGGCGCTGGTGCCGGGGTCACGGTAGCGCTCGCTGCGGTACTCGGCGCGCAGCCACAGGTTCCACTGGGCACCCGGCTCCCAGTTCAGGCGGGCGTTGAGCGCGTGCCTGGGTGTGTCGCTCAGCGGGTTGCCACGGTTGGGGCCGCTCTTTTGCTCGCTCTTGGTGAAGGTGTAGTTGGCGCTGGCGTTCCAGCCGCGCGCCAGCGGCATGCGCGCACTCAGCTCCAGGCCACGCGTGACGGCCTCGTCCACGTTGATGGACTGGCCGAAGGCATCCACCAGCGGCCAGTCGCCGAAGCTCACGCAGCCGGGGCGATTGGGCGCTGCCGCAAAGTCGCAGTTGATCAGGCCCGGGCCGCTGGTGATCTTGTCCTTGAACTCGTTGTTGAACACCGTGGCGCTGCCCGCAAAGCCCGTGGGGCTGTCGAAATAGACGCCCAGTTCGGTGGTGCGGCTGGTTTCTGGCTTGAGGTTGGGGCTGCCCACCAGCGGCAGGCGGCCCTGCTGGCCGAAGCCGTTGATGCCGGGCGCCAGCTGCTCCACGCGCGGCGTCTTGTAGCCGTTGCTGACGCCGCCCTTCACGGTCCACTGCGGCGCGGCATTCCACACGCCGTAGATGCGCGGGCTGAGCTTGCCGCCGAAGAGGCTGTGGCGGTCATAGCGCGCGCCCATGGTGAGCTTGAAGGCGTCGGTCAGGCTCCATTCGTCCTCGGCAAACAGGGCCTTCTGCGTGAAGGCGAACTTGTTCGGCGCCACGCCGTCCTTCATCTCGGCATCCCACCAATGGCCGCCCAGCGTGGTCAGGTGGGCACCCCAGGGCAGGACCAGCTTGCTGTCCAGCACCTTGCTTTCCACCTCTAGCGTGCGCGCGGCACCTGGCGTCGCGCCCGGGGTTCCCCGGGGAATGGTCCGGCCGATGGTCTCGGTCCGGTTGACCATGAAGCTGGTGTCCCAGGTTCCGAAGCCGTAGCGACCGGTATGGGCCAGCGTGAGCTGGTCACGGTTGTATTTCTGCTCGGGGCTGTAGCCTCCCGTGCCCAGCGTGCCCAACTGGCCCTGCGAGTTGTCATAGGTCTGGCGGCCCGAGTCCAGGTCCAGCGTGATGTCGTGGTACCTGTTGGGCGTGAGCGCCAGGCGCAGGCCCAGGTTGTTGATCTCGGACTTGACGGGGTTGCCGCCCATGATGGGAACGGCTGGCTGGCCGTTGGCGCCCGCATAGGTGATGTCCGAAGCGGCCCGGCGCTGGGTGCTGCCGCGGATCGACAGGCCCAGCAGGTCCTCCTTGATGGGGCCGCTCAGGTAGAACTTGCCGGACTTGATATCACCGAACTCCGACTCTTGCTGCAGCGTGTAGTCGGCGCTGACGCTGCCCGTCCAGGTCTTGCCGACCTTGCGCGTGATGATATTGATCACGCCGCCCATGGCGTCGGAGCCGTAGAGCGTGGACATGGGGCCGCGGATGACCTCGATGCGCTCGATGGCGCCGATGGGCGGCATGAAGCTGGTCTGCGTTTCGCCAAAGCCGTTGGGCGTGACATTGCCGGCCGAATTCTGGCGGCGGCCGTCGATGAGCACCAGCGTGTAGTCGCTGGGCATGCCGCGGATGCTGATGTTCAGGCCGCCGGTCTTGCCCGCGGGGGCGCCTACGTCGATGCCTTCCACGCTCTCCAGCGCGTCGGTCAGGCTGCCGAAGCGGCCCTTGGCCAGTTCCTCGCGCGGGATGACGGTGATGGAGGCCGGCGCCTCCTTGATGTCCTGCTCGAAGCCCGAGGCAGAGACCACGACTTCGCGCAACTCGGTGGCGGCAGCCGCATTGCTTTGCGATGGGGTCTGTGCCGATGCGGCACCCGAAGCACAGATGGCGGCCACCAGGAGGGCCAGAGGGGAAGGACGCGACGGAAGAACGCCGCGCAGATCGCGATACGACATGCAAACACTCCAGAAACGGAAAACGGGCTGTGAGGCCCGTGCAACTCGCTTTGAAATCTTTGGTTATGCGATGGGATGGGGATATGTAACGAAATTATATGAACATTGAGAATCATTTCCATTCTCATGATCACAATAGGATTTATCTGTCGCACGGATGCTACGTTCCTAGGAGCAGAAAGCGCTGACGGCACCAATGCTTGCGCTGGCGCAAGCTGCTCTCACCACCTCAATACACGTCACGCCGGTAGCGGCCGCTGCGCACCAGCTGGTCCATTTGCGCCTCACCCAGCACGGCGTGCAACGCCTGGTCCACGCCCTGGGCCATACCCTGCAGGCTGCCGCACACATAGATGGCGGCGCCCTGCGCCACCCATTGGCGCAGCATATCGCCGGACTGCGCCAGCAGGTCCTGCACATAGGCGCGCGGCACGCCTTCGCTGCGATCGCGCGAGAAAGCCAGGTCCAGGCGCTGCAGCACGCCGCCCTCGCACCAGGCCTGAAGCTCGTCGCCATAGAGCCGGTCATGCGCGGCATTGCGCTCGCCGAACAGCAGCCAGTTGGGCCCCAGGCCTGCTGCGGCACGCGCACGCAGGTGGCTGCGCAGGCCGGCCAGACCCGTGCCGTTGCCGATCAGCACCAGCGGGCGCTGCAGGTTGTCTTCCAGCCGGAAATTGCGGTGCGCACGCAGCCGCAGGGTGATGGCTGCCCCCAGGGGCGCGCCCTGCGTGAGCCAGCCCGAGGCCAGGCCCGGCGAGCCGTCCTCGCGCCGCGCCTGGCGCACCAGCAGGTGCACGCAGCCGTCCTGGGCGATGGAGGCGATGGAGTACTCGCGCGGATGCTGCGGGTCCGCAGGAATGCAGACCTGCGCCAGGTCGCCGGACTCCCACAGCGCGGCCTCCGTTGCAGGGGGCTGCAGCTCGATGTGGAACACCGGCTCGCCTGCGCTGCCCGGGTTCATATGCCGGCGCGCGGCCAGCGTCCATTCGCTGAATACCGGCATCTCCCATGCCGGCATGTCGCCCAGGCTGCTGATCTGGGTCAGCTGGTGCTGCCAGGCAGTCAGCGCCTGGGGCGCGCCGTTGTCCATTTCGATGCGCTCGAACCAGGGGCTGGCGCCTGCGGCGCGCAGCCAGCCGTCCAGCGCGCGGCCAAAGCCGCAGAACTGCGCGTACTGCCGGTCGCCCAGCGCCAGCAGGCCGTATTGCAGATGGGACAGGTCCTGCGCCTGCGCCATGGAGTGCGCCAGGAACAGGGCTGCGTTGTCGGGCGGATCGCCCTCGCCATAGGTGCTGGCGATGAACAGCGCCCTTTGGGTCTGCGCCAGCAGCTTCACATCAACGGCATCGAGGGCGCACAGATGCACGCTCTCACCGGCCGTATGCAGCAGCCGCGCAGTCTCGCGTGCCAGCTCCTCTGCCTGGCCCGTCTGGCTGGCATAGGCCACAAGCAGGGGGAGCGCGCCCTCGCGCGCCGAGGCCAGCGCCGCGGCTTCGTGCTGCGCCCGCGCGCGCTGGCGGCGCTCGCGCCACCAGATGGCGGCGCACATGGCCACATACAGCAGTACCAGGACAGCGGCTGCGAGTATGCGCAGCCAGGATTCGGACAGGGACATGGCGTGACCGGAAAATCTACACGGTGCAGAAAAGGTTAGGGGCGCTCACGGCGCCAGCGCGGCAAACGCCGTGGTCATCGCCATGGCAGGGCCCTGCGCCGTGCGCTCGCACAGCAGTGCGGCCACGCCGTGCTGCTCGGCAAAGTCCAGGCCCGCACGCGGCCCCAGCACGGTGAGCACGGTGGCCAGGGCGTCGGCCTGCATGCATTCGGCATGCAGCACGGTGACGCTGGTCAGGCCGTGCGCCACGGGCTCGCCGCTGCGCGGATCGATGGTGTGGGAGTAGCGGCGCCCGCCCTGCTCGAAGGCATGCCAGTGGTCGCCCGAGGTGGCGATGGCCATGTCGCGCAACGGCAGCGCCAGCGGCGTGGACTGGTCCGCCATGCTGGCCACGGCCACGCGCCAGGGCTGGTTGCCAGGGCGCTGACCGCAGGCCCGCAGCTCGCCGCCCACCTCGACGAGGAAATCGGTATGGCCCAGCGCCTGCAGGTGCTCGGCGACCAGGTCCACCGAATAGCCTTTGGCAATGCCGCTGAAGTCCACATGCACGGCGCCGGGCTGCAGCGCGCGCCGGCCCTCCAGGTCCAGCACGATGCGCTGGTAGCCCACGCGCTCGCGCACCCGCCGCAGTGCATCGGCATCGGGGATGCCGGCGCCCTGCGCCTTTTCCGCACGCGGGCCGAAGCCCCACAGCTCGACCAGCGGCCCCACGGTGGGGTCCCAGGCGCCGCCACTGGCCTGCGCCCAATCGAATGCACAGGTCAGCACGGTGAAGAATTCGGCAGGCAGCACATGCCAGCTGCCCGCCTCTGCGCGGTTGAAGCGCGAGATGTCGGAATCAGCCTCCCAGTTGCTCATCTGGCGCACGACCAGGGCCAGCGCAACCTCTATGGCCTGGCGCGCCTCATCGAGCGGGCGGAAACCCGGGTTGTGCAGGCGCACGCTCCAGGTCGTGCCCATGGCCTCGCCGGTGAGTGTTTGCAGCGCGGCGGGGTCTGCCCGCCGCACGGCCTGCGGCGCGTAGCCGGAGACGGCAAAGGACGCCGCGCCCGCGGACACAGGCGCGGCGAGGCCCCGGCCTGCGCTGCCCTGCAACAGGGCGGGCGCGAAGCTCACGCGCACGGGCGCAGGCGCGGGCGGGACCCCGGGTGGGGACGCAAGGCTCAGGGCAGCACCTCGAACGTGCCCACATAGGACAGGCGGCGCTCCTTGGCCTGGGGCAGCGAGGTCTTGTTGTCCTGGGCGTCGGCGTCCACCCAGTACATGCCGGCGGTGGGCCAGGTCACGCTGAACTCGCCCTTGGCGTCGGTCGTTGCCTTGATCTCGCCCTTGTTGTCGCGGTAGCGCGTGGCGCCGGGCACCAGCACGACTTCCAGGTTGGCGGCGGGCTTGCCGTCCACATGGAAGGCGAAGGTGGCCTTCTCGCCCTTGACCAGATCGTTGGGATGGGTCACGGGCACCAGCTCCAGCCCCTTGCCCGAAGCCTTGACGGCGCTGGGCTTGCCCACGGTCACGAAGGTCTCGATGCGGCCCACGGACTGGGTCACCTTCAGGTCCTGCGCATCGGCGGGCACATCGGCGGCGAACTTCTCGGGCGAGCCGCGCCAGCGGCGGTTCTGGCCCGTGGCCTTGTCCTTCCAGGAGGCGAACAGGCCGTCGTTGACGATGGCCAGGCGGTAGGTCCCGCTTTGCTGCAGGTCCAGGTCGAACACGCTGCGCAGCTTGCCGCGATGGGCATTCTGCGGCGCGACGGCCGAGCCGTCCGGTGCCGAGACAACGAGGTTGTCCAGGCCCAGCGGCACGTGGTTGAAGAAGAACAGGTCGTTGGAGACGGCGGCATCCACCGTGATCCATTCGGCCTTGGACAGCACCGTGGTCGAGGGCAGCAGCCACAGGTTGTGGGCCTGGGCGGACTGGAAGGCGCCGCAGGCAATGGCGAGGCTGGCCGCCAGACGGATGGCAAAGCGGGTCTTGGACTTCATGAAGATTCTCCTTGGTTCGTGGATGGGGCTGGCACATGGGTGCCCCGCAAGATGCGTGGCCCGCCCACATGCAGGGCCCAGTTCAGGGATGCCGGGCAAGGGCCTGGCCGGCCGCGCCGCCCCGCAGCAATGGCGTCACCCGCCTCGTGAGGGGGAAGACGCGCAAGGCCTCAGGGGGTTTCAATTTCAAGGCTTGAGCTCGACGCTGATCTCGCCCAGCTCGCTGCTGCCCTTGGCGCTCAGTTGCTCGGCCTTGGCGGCAGGCCACTTGAAGGGCACGGTGACCACTTCGCGGCCGCCGACTTCGCGCGCGGCCTCGACCACGAGCTTGTACTCGCCGGGCGGCAGCTTGGCGAAGGGGTTGGCGCCTTCGGTGAAGCTCAGCTGGTGCTTGCCCACGGGACGCGTGGGGCTGGTCACGCCATCGATGGGCAGCGTCAGGTCGCGGCCCGTGCGGCGCCACCACTGGCGCATGTCCTTGAGCCACTTCGTGCCTTCGGCATTGCGCATCTTCACGTCGTACCAGACCGACAGCGTGGCGGCCACCGAGGCGTCGGCGCGCTCGATCCACACGGCCACATAGGGGCGGTGGTACTCGGCGACATCCAGGCGCGGGACCTCCACGCCCACGTTCAGGCCGGCGGCAAAGGCCGGGGCCGCGCCCAGGCAGGCGCCAAGCGCCATGGTGTAGCGCAGAGAGAAGTGCGGATTCATAGGCAAGGCTCTTTCGGTTCTCAGTGGATCAACAGGAGGGCCAGCAGCATGGGAATCACCAGCCCCATGCCGACCATGGGCCAGGTGAAGGGACGGTTGCCCGCGTGCATCTTCAGGATGAACAGCCCGGTGACGGTGAACACCAGGCAGGCTGCGGCAAAGATATCGATGAACCAGCTCCAGGCAGCGCCCGTGTTGCGGCCCTTGTGCAGGTCGTTCAGATAGGCGATCCAACCCCGGTCGGTGCGCTCGTATTCGGCCTCGCCATCGGCCAGTCCCACGCGCACCCAGGCATCGCCACCGGGGCGAGGCAGGGACACATACAGCTCGTCGGCCGTCCATTCGGCTTCGCGGCCCTCGGCTTCAAGCCCCCACTGGCCGCGCACCCAGTCCGCAAATGGCGCAGGCACGGGAGCACGGTCGCGCGACTGGCTGGCCTGCTGCCGGACCAGCTGCACGCGCAGCGCGTCCGGCAATGCCGCCTCGCCGCGCACGATGCGCGGCTTGGACTCGATCTGCCCCGCATGATTGAGCGTGAACCCCGTGACGGCGAACAGCAGCATGCCGATCAGGCACAGCGCAGAGCTGACCCAATGCCACTCGTGCAGTGTCTTGAGCCAGTAGGAACGGCGCCGAGGGTCCGGTTTGGGGGATGTCATCGCAACAGAGGCAGGCGGCAGCACCACGCGGCCACAACCATCACGGCGGCGGCCACGGGGAGCACAGGAAAGAAAAAGGCCGGGGGATTCTACCGCCCACGAATAAGAATTGATCGCATTTACACAAGCTTTACCGGCTTAATCGACATCTGTGTCACGGCGCTCCATCTCCGCTCCTTGCCCCCGGAGCGCGCATGCCCCCACGCATCCCGGGACAGCGATGCACCGTCGGTGGGCCCTCGCCTGAAGCATCTGGCACCCATGCCGCCAGACAGCCTGCGTTATGTCAACTAGCTGACGCACATGCTTACATAATCTGCTTTTCTGATTCATTTGCGCCCACAATGGCGCGCGAACCCGATTGGAGACTGCATGCGCCTTCCGAGCTTTTCGCAAACCACTGCCAACGCCGCCCCCTCCGGTGACGGCACGCGCCAGAACCGCCGCCAGCTGCTGGCACAGGGCGCAGCCCTGGCCATGCTGTGCTCCCCGCTGGCCCATGCCGCGCCGCCCACTGCAACGCCTGCGGCCCATGCGCCGCGCGCTGCCGCCGGGGGCCAGCGCGTGGCCGCCAGCCTGCGCATCGTCATTCCGGCCAATGCCGGGGGCGGCTGGGACCAGACCGGCCGCGCACTGGGCGCGGCCCTGGTGGCCTGCGGCGCGGCAGATCGCGTGGAGTATGAAAACCTGGGCGGCAAGGGCGGCACCATCGGCCTGGCACAGTTTGTCGAACGCCATGGCCAGGACCCCGATGCGCTGCTGATCGGCGGCATGGTCATGGTCGGCGCCGTGGCGCTGCAAAAGCCGGCCGTGAACATGTCGCACGTGCAGCCGATTGCCCGCCTGACCAGCGACTATCTGGTAGTGGCCGTGCCTGCCGACTCCCCCATCCGCAATGCCAAGGACCTGGTCGCCGCGCTGCGCAGCGATCTGGCCCACCAGTCGTTTGCGGGCGGCTCGGCCGGCGGCGTGGACCACATGTTTGCCGGCCTGCTCACGCGCGCCGCCAAGGCGGCGCCCGAGCAACTGGTCTACAAGCCCTTTCCGGGCGGCGCCCAGGTGGTAGAGGCCTTGCTCAAGGGCGATGCGCGCATGGGCGTGTCCGGCTACAGCGAGTTCAGCGAAGCCCTGGCCAGCGGCAGACTGCGCGCCATTGGCGTGTCTTCGCGCCGCAGCCTGTTCGGCCTGCCCTCGTTCCGCGAACAGGGACTGGATGCCGACATGGCCAACTGGCGCGCCGTCTTCACGGGCAAGCAGGTCAGCGCCGCACGCGCCCAGGCCCTGCTGGGCGCCGTGGAGCAGGCGACCCAGCACGAAAGCTGGCAGCGCGCCCTGCGGCAGAACCGCTGGGAGCCTTCGTGGCAGGCAGGCCGCGATTTCAGCGGCTTTCTGGAGCTGGAGCACACCACGGCCAGCGTCATGACCTATCTGCTCAAACTCAAGAGCTGAGAAACCGAAGTCCAGCGGGCAGGTTGCGTGGCGGGCCTGCAACACTGGTTCGGAGATTCGCGTATTCCTCTAGCGAAGCGCATTGCCGCTGTGGGTTTTGAGCTACCAAACTTGTAGCAGAATGGATCCAGAGCTATAGTTCCCCGGGACTTGGCTCGGCGCGCGTCCCACCCGGATGCCCCCGCCGGCTCACACACACCATTGCGCAAGGAGAAGCGTCATGAGCTCCAAGGAAAACGCCGCCATCAACCAGCTGTTCGAGAAACTCGAATGCCGCTACGCGTTGCGCGTGCTGTGGGCTTTGCGTGACGGCCATCCTCAGACCTTTCGACTGCTGCAAGACAGCGTGGGCGGCATCACGCCCAACACGCTGAACACCCGCATCAAGGAACTGCGCGAATGCGGGCTGCTGGAGCATGGCTCCGACGGCTATACCGTGACGCTGGCCGGCCAGGACCTGCTCAAGCGCCTGTCCGATGTGCAGGCATTCGCCAACCGCTGGGTGGCCGCGCGCGCCAAGAAGTGATTCTTGCGGCCAGGCCCTTCGCCCTCTTGCCGCCGGACAGTCTTTTTCCCCCACCGTTTCTCTCTCAAGGAATACCACCATGGCTTTCACCACCACCGCATCCGGCCTGCAGTATGAAGACACCGTCGTGGGTGACGGCGCCGAGGCCCAGCGCGGCCGCAGCGTGACCGTGCACTACACGGGCTGGCTCTACAACAACGGCGTGCAAGGCGCGAAGTTCGACTCCAGCAAGGACCGCAACGATCCCTTCGTCTTCCCCCTGGGCGGCGGCATGGTGATCAAGGGCTGGGACGAAGGCGTGCAAGGCATGAAGGTGGGCGGCCAGCGCACCCTGATCATCCCGGCCGAACTGGGCTACGGCGCACGCGGCGCTGGCGGCGTGATCCCGCCCAACGCCACGCTGAAGTTCGACGTGGAGCTGCTGGCCGTCTGAGCCTGCACCCGCTGGCCCACGCAAGGGCAAGGCGCGAAGGCGCCTTGCCTTTTTTCATTTGCGGACCGTCCCAAGATGCCCCCAGGAGCATCGGACCTTGCGCGGCAAGGACAGCGTGGGGGCGGCTTCTCGCTCAGGGGGCTTTGCCGAACAGCGCCTCGTGCAGCGGCACATAGCTGGCGGGGCTGGCAGCCTCGCGCAGGCGCGGGGCCAGCGCCACGAGCTGGTCGTAGCCCATGGCCGCCTCCACGGCCAGGTTGAGCCGGAATCCCTTGAGCCCCATATTGGCCGTGATGGCCACCGCCAGCGGATAGGCGTTGCGGTAGCGCACGGCCAGCGAAGGCTCGGATGGCGCAGACGCATCGCCGGCAGGCTGGGCCGGCGATGCGGCGGCAGCAGTGACGGCAGGCGCCGCAACGGCCACCACGCCCAGCCGGGGTTCGGCTGCATCGCGGGGCGCCAGCCATTCACGCTCCACCAGCGCCAGGATTTCGTCCTGGGTCACGCCCATGCCGGCAACGGCCTGCAGCACCTGCGCCACGCTGCGTTGGCCGTCAAACAGCAAAAAGGCCGAGCGCAGCCGGGGAGAGAGATCGGCATGGCGTTCCTTGAATGCCTGTTGGCCGGCGGACGTTTTCGCAAGATGCATGGCGGACGCAATTTTCTGCAGGGGATCGGATCGGACACGGCTCGCAGCGTGTCATGAGCCTCCGGCTCCCAAAAGCGGGTTTTCCAGCACGCGCGGGCTTCAGTTGGGCCGGGACTGATCCAGATCTGCCATCAAGACAAAAATTGGCAATTTCGTTGGCAATGTCGTCGGCCCATGGAGCCCATGCCGCGTCAGGCCACGCGCCCTGGCACGGAGCGCGCCGCAGCGCGCCGGCGCGGGTCCAGGCAGCTGACCAGCCAGGTCACCAGCAGGCCCGCCGGCACGCCGAAGACACCCGAGGAAATCGGCTGTATGCCCCACCACAGGCGGGCATGCAGCGCCTCGGGCAACACAGGCTGCAGCGCGGGCACGTGCGAGACCATGTAGTAGACGGTGATACCCAGGCCGGCCAGCATGCCGGCCACCGCCCCGCGACGCGTGGTGCCGCGCCAGAAGATGCCCAGCACCATGGCCGGAACAAAGGCCGATGCCGCCAGCGAGAACGAGGCCGTGACCATGGGCAGGATGTCCGAGGAACGGCGCGAGGCCACGAAGGCGGCCGACAGCGCCACCACCAGCAGCGCGAACTTGGACAGGATCACGCGCTGCTCGGGCGAGGCCCGGCGCCGCCGCGCGCGAAAGTACAAGTCGCGCACCAGCGCATTGCTGATGGTCAGCAGCAGGCCATCGGCCGTGGACAGCGCGGCGGCCAGGCCGCCCGCCGCGACCAGGCCCGAGACCACGTAGGGCATGCCACCCAGCTCGGGCGTGGCCAGCATGATGAGGTCGGCGCCCATGCGGATCTCGCCGAACTGCAGGACACCGTCGCCATTGACGTCTTCCACGGCCAGCAGCGAGGCATCGACCCGGGCCCACTGCGCCATCCAGGTGGGCAATTCATCGAAGCGTATGCCCACCAGGTTGTTCATGACCTCGAACTTGACCAGCACGGCCAGGGCCGGCGCGCTCATGTACAGCACGCCGATGAAGAACAGCGTCCAGCCCACCGAGGCCCGCGCCCCCGACACCGAGGGCGCCGTGTAGTAGCGCGTGAGCAAATGCGGCAGGCCTGCCGTGCCGGCCATGAGACAGAACATCAGCGCCAGGAAGTTGCGCCGGCTGTCCTCGTAGACCTGACGTTCCTCGGCCGATCCATCGGGGTTGCCGGCAAAGGGCAGGCTGTGCAGCGGAATGCCGCCCAGCGGCTTCTCGCGCTCGCGCATCTCCTGCAGCTGGCGTGTCCACAGGGCGCGCGCAGTCGCTTCGTCGCGCGGCATGGCGGCCAGTTCGCGGCTGGCCGCCATGATGGCGCCAATGTCGCCGCTGCGCGTGCGCAGATCGCGTATGCGCTCGGAAAGCTGCTGGCGCTCGGCGGCCAGCACGCGCGGCACGTCCTTGAGCTTGTCCTCCAGCACCTCGGCGCGCAGGCGGTAGGCGGCGACCACTTCCTGTTCGGCCGGCGAATCCAGCAGGCGCTGCTCCATCTCCGCGATCTGGCCGAGCTGGGCCGTATAGGCCAGCGGCGCCACGGGATTGCCCATCTGCCGGTAGGCCAGCCAGGACACGGGGATCAGAAAGGCCAGCAGGATGACCACGTACTGCGCGACCTGGGTCCAGGTGATGGCACGCATGCCGCCCAGGAAGGAGCACAGCAGCACGCCGCCCAGGCCCAGCATGATGCCGATCTCGAACTGCACGCCCGTCAGCCGCGAGGCAATCAGCCCCACGCCGTAGATCTGGGCCACCACATAGGTGAACGAGCAGGTCACGGCAGCCAGCGCCGCGATCACGCGCGGCCAGCGCCCGCCGTAGCGCTGCTGGAAGAAGTCGGGAATGGTGTAGAGCTTCATCGCACGCAGGTGCGGCGCGATCAGCATGGCGACCAGGCAAAAGCCGCCCGTCCAGCCCAGCAGGTAGGCCAGTCCGCCGGCCTGCCCCGGCACGCCGGCAAAGCCCTGCAGGTACAGCGCCCCCGACAGGCTGATGAAGGACGCCGCGCTGACCCAGTCCGCCGCTGCCGCCATGCCGTTGTAGAAGGGCGGGATGCGCCGGCCCGCGACGTAGTACTCCTCGGGATCGCTGGTGCGCAGGTACACGCCGATGGCCGCGTAGACCATGACGGTGAAGAACAGGAAGATGGGGCCTATCCAGTGGCGCGACAGGCCTTGCTGCTCGGCCCAGAACATGAGGGCCAGAAAGCCGAGCACGCCCAGCGTGTACAGGGCCACGATGCGGTGCAGCCGCCAGCGGGAGGCGGCCGTCAGCAGCGAGCGCTCAGCCATGGCCGGGAGGCGACAGCGGGGCGGCGGGTTCAGACGGGGCAGCGGCCCGGGCCTCGCGGCGCTCGAAATGGTCCATGGACAGACAATAGACGATGACGATGGCCAGGAACATCAGGACTGCCCCCTGGGCCGCGAACCAGTAGGCCAGCGGCCAGTCGGGGACCAGCGCCTGCAGGTCGCGTGCGTAGTAGCAGGCACCGAAGGAGACGGCGACCCAGACCGCGAGCAGCACGGCCTTGAGCCACAGATGGTGGATGTCGTGCAGGTCGGGGGCGAAGGTCTCGCCTTCGGACGGTCCCCCGACTGCGTCGTCATGCAAGTGCGCGTCCGGCGTATGCATGGCGACGCTGCCAGCCCTTACTGCGCCAGGCGCTGCCAGGTGGCGACCACGCTGTCGGGATTCAGCGAGATGGAGGCAATGCCTTCGTCAGCCAGCCATTGGGCGAAGTCCGGGTGGTCGGATGGGCCCTGGCCGCAGATGCCCACGTACTTGCCCTGGTCCAGGCAGGCCTTGATGGCGCGCGACAGCATCTTGCGCACGGCGGGGTCGCGCTCGTCGAAGTCGGCGGCCAGCAGCTCCAGGCCGGAGTCGCGGTCCAGGCCCAGCGTGAGCTGGGTCAGGTCGTTGGAGCCGATGGAGAAGCCGTCGAAGAACTCGAGGAACTCGTCCGCCAGGATGGCGTTGGAGGGCACCTCGCACATCATGATGAGCTTGAGTTCGTTGTCGCCGCGCTTGAGGCCGTTGGCCGCCAGCAGCTGGGTGACGCGCTCGGCCTGCTTGAGCGTGCGCACGAAGGGAATCATGATCTGCACGTTGGTCAGGCCCATGTCCTCGCGCACGCGGCGCAGTGCCTCGCACTCCATGCGGAAGGCCTCGCCGAAGTCCTCGGAGATGTAGCGCGCCGCGCCACGGAAACCCAGCATGGGATTCTCTTCCTCGGGCTCGTAGCGGCTGCCGCCGATGAGCTTGCGGTACTCGTTGGACTTGAAGTCCGACATGCGCACGATCACGGGCTTGGGCCAGAAGGCGGCGGCAATCGTCGCCACGCCTTCGGCGACCTTGTCCACGTAGAAGGCGCGCGGCGAGGCATGGCCACGGGCCACGGACTCCACGGCCTTCTTGAGGTCGGCATCCACGGCGGGATAGTCCAGGATGGCCTTGGGGTGCACGCCGATGTTGTTGTTGATGATGAACTCCAGGCGGGCCAGGCCCACGCCCTCGTTGGGCAGCTGGGCGAAGTCGAAGGCCAGCTGGGGGTTGCCCACGTTCATCATGATCTTGGTCTTGATGGCGGGCATCTCGCCGCGCTGCACCTCGGTGACCTCGGTCTCGATCAGGCCGTCATAGATCTTGCCGGTATCGCCTTCGGCGCAGCTGACGGTGACCAGGGTGCCGTCCTTGAGCAGATCGGTGGCGTTGCCGCAGCCGACCACGGCCGGAATGCCCAGCTCGCGCGCAATGATGGCCGCGTGGCAGGTGCGGCCGCCACGGTTGGTGACGATGGCCGAGGCGCGCTTCATCACCGGCTCCCAGTTGGGATCGGTCATGTCGGTCACCAGCACGTCGCCGGGCTGGACCTGGTCCATGTTGGCGATGTCATTGACCAGGCGCACCGGGCCCGTGCCGATCTTCTGGCCGATGGCGCGGCCTTCGGCCAGCACATTGCCCGTGCCCTTGAGCGCGTAGCGCTGCTCGGCCTGGCCCTTGGCCTGGCTCTTCACGGTCTCGGGGCGGGCCTGCAGGATGTAGAGCTGGCCGTCTGTGCCGTCCTTGCCCCACTCGATGTCCATGGGGCGGCCATAGTGCTGCTCGATGACCAGGGCATAGTGGGCCAGCTGCTGCACGTCCTCGTCGGACAGCGAGTAGCGGTTGCGCAGCTCATGGGCCACGTCGGTGGTCTTGACCAGGCGGCCGCTGGCGGCCTTTTCCTCGGGCGAGGCAAAGACCATCTGGATCAGCTTGGAGCCCAGGTTGCGGCGGATCAGGGCCTTCTTGCCGGCCTTGAGCATGGGCTTGTGCACATAGAACTCGTCAGGATTGACGGCGCCCTGCACCACGGTCTCGCCCAGGCCGTAGCTGGAGGTGATGAAGACCACGTCCTCGAAGCCCGATTCGGTGTCGATGGTGAACATCACGCCGGCCGCGCCCAGGTCGGAGCGCACCATGCGCTGCACGCCGGCCGACAGGGCCACCACGTCATGGGCAAAGCCCTTGTGCACGCGGTAGGAGATGGCGCGGTCGTTGTACAGGGAGGCGAACACCTCCTTCATCTTGTGCAGCACCGACTCGATGCCCACCACGTTCAGGAAGGTTTCCTGCTGGCCCGCGAACGAAGCGTCGGGCAGGTCTTCGGCCGTGGCCGAGGAGCGCACGGCGAACGAGGCCGCCTCGTTGCCGCCTTGCAGGCGCACGAATTCCTCGCGGATGGCCTGTTCCAGATCGGCCGGGAAGGGCTGGTTCTCGACCAGGGCACGGATCTCGGCACCGACCTGGGCCAGGGCGCGGACATCCTCCACGTCCAGGGCGGCCAGCTTGGCACTGATCTTGTCGGCCAGGCCGTCGTGGGCCAGGAACTGGCGGAAGGCATGGGCCGTGGTGGCAAAGCCCGTGGGCACGCGCACGCCCTGCGGCAGCTGCGAGATCATTTCGCCGAGCGAGGCGTTCTTGCCGCCTACGGACTCGACATCGGTCATCCTCAGTTGTTCAAACGGAACGACGAGGGCGGTGGCCTCGAACAGTTGAGACATGGGAAAGCTCCAGAAGTTGAAAACCGTAGTGCGCCGCCCCGGCTGCCAAAGCCGGGCACGGTCGATCCACCCACGCAGGCGTGCGCGAGGCTTTGCTGTTCTGGTTGGAGGCCGGCAGCGAGCATGGATGGGAAATTGGGAATAATGGGCGCCATTGTAGGCGTTTGCCGTGAACCGACGGCAGCCCCCTGTCCAGAGCCCGACCACCATGCACACCCACACCATCTTCGTCATCTCCGATGGCACTGGCATTACAGCCGAGACCTTTGGCACGGCCATCATGGCCCAGTTCGACACCAAGTCGCGCCTGGTCCGCATCCCCTTCGTGGACACCATGGACAAGGTCCACCAGGCCGTGCGGCAGATCAACCATGTGGCCGAGTCGGAAAGCCACAAGCCCATCGTCTTCACCACCCTGGTCAACCAGGACATGCTCGACCTGATCGAGAGCCAATGCAAGGGCAAGGTATTCGACATGTTCGGCACCTTCGTGCGGCCGCTGGAGCTGGAGCTGGGCCAGAAGTCGCTGCACCGCGTGGGCCGCTTCGCCGACATCAGCGAAAGCAAGGAATACCTGGAGCGCATGGAGGCCATCAACTACACGCTGGCCCATGACGACGGCCAGACCCACCAGGACCTGACGGGCGCCGACGTGATCCTGGTCGGCGTCTCGCGCAGCGGCAAGACGCCCACCAGCCTGTACCTGGCCATGCAGTTCGGTCTCAAGGTGGCCAACTACCCGCTGATTCCCGAGGATTTCGAGCGCAAGCAGCTGCCGCCCGCCCTGGTGCCCTACCGCAAGAAGCTGTTCGGCCTGACCATCGACCCCCAGCGCCTGTCCAGCATCCGCAACGAGCGCCGGCCCGACTCCAAGTACGCCAGCCTTGCCAACTGCCGCTACGAGGTGGCCGAGGCCGAGTCCATGATGCGCCGCAGCGGCATCCAGTGGCTGTCCAGCACCACCAAGTCCATCGAGGAAATCGCCACCACGATCCTGCAGGAAGTCCTGCCCCAGCACCTGGGGCACTGAACCCTGTCTCAGGCCGAGGCGTTCCAGCGCAGCATGGGCTGCTGCGGCAGCGTCTCGACCAGGTAGTCCACCAGGGCACGCACCTTGGTCGGCACGTACTGGCGGTCGCGAAAGCAGGCGAAGAAATCCAGCGTGGTGTCATCGAAGTGCAGCTGCCCCTTGCGCGCCGGGCCCAGGGCCAGCGGTTGCAGCAGCCCTTCGCGCATGTACCGGTGGGCGATGAAGCTGCCGATCCAGACGATGCCGCCACCGGCCACGGCCATTTCGGTGAGTGCATCGACATCGCTGGCGATGGCGGTCACGCGCAGCTGCGGGTCCACGCGCTTGCCGTCGCGTGAAAACGGCCAGCGCATGAAGCGGCCATCGGCCTCGCGCCGGTACAGCAGGCAGGCATGGTCGAGCAGGTCCTGCGCGGTCTGCGGCCTGCCGTGGGCCTGCAGGTAGGCCGGCGAGGCGCACAGCACGCGCGGCACGGCCGCCAGCTGGCGCACGGCCATGCCGGGCTCCAGCACATCGCGGTAGCGCACGCTGATGTCCACGTCTTCCTTGAGCACATCCACCTGCCGGTCCACCACCAGCAACTCCAGCTCCAGCCGGGGATGCCGCGCGGCAAAGGCCGGCAGCAGCGGCGCCAGCACATGGCGGCCAAAGGCGGCCATGCAGGCGATGCGCAGCCGGCCCTGCAGTTCGCCATGCAGCTGCGACAGGTCGGACTGCGCTTTTTCCAGCTCCTGCAGCACAGGGCCCACGCGCGCCAGATAGCGCTCGCCGGCTTCGGTCAACGCCATGGAGCGCGTGGTGCGCGTGATCAGGCGCGTGCCCAGTTCGCGCTCCAGCCGGGCGATGTTCTGGCTGGCCGCTGCAGGAGAAATACCCAGCTGGCGCGCGGCCGAGGCGATGGAGCCGCCTTCCAGGGCTTTGACGAAGGTCTCGATGGAGCGCAGATTAGGCACAAAAACCTATGGATGAAAAATCAATTCATCAATATAGCTTACGAGTGCACCAAGCTGCAGCCCTCTACACGGCGGCCCGGGCCTTGCCTACAGTTGCGCACTTGCCGCGCCGAATCGACAAGCGGCCTGACCGGATACGCCTTCATGCCCGATACCTCTGCCTCCATCGCTCCCGCAACCCCTGCGGCGCCGCGCAGCCGCAAGCTGCACCGCCGCTTCGCGCCCATCGTCTTTGCCTTCTACATGTCGGCCATCATGGCGTTTCTGATGTGCTGCGCCATCGTCGGCGCCAACAGCGGCCTGGGCGCCGACTACCTGCGGCGCGTGATGCAGACCTATGTGCTGGCCATGCCCGTGGCCTTTGTCTGCGTGATGGTGGTGCGTCCGCTGGTGGGCAGGCTGGTGGCCGCCACCGTGCATCTCTGAGGCGGCCCGGCCGGCTCTTTCCAGGGCCTGGGCCGCTCAGGCCAGTGTCTGCACTGCCAAGCGCGGCAAGCCCGCCACCAGCTCGCGCCATCCCGGCAGTTCGGCCAGGCCCGGTTTGCGCTCGCCAAAGAACATGGCCATCAGATCGCCCTGCGCGTCGAAGGCCTCGACCGAGGTGACCACGCCATCGGCCGTGGGCTTTTGCACGGCCCAGACGCTGGCGATCATGTCGCAGCGCAGATGCAGGTTGAAGCCCGGGTCCAGCACATTGATCCATTGCGCGCCGCCGGGCGTGCCCATGGGCTGGATGTTGTGCACGGGGCCGGTATGGATCTGGATGCAGCCGCCGCTGTCCACGAAGACCATGATGGGCAGCCCGTCCACCGCCGCATCGCCCAGCAACTGGGCCACGGACTCGGGTGCCAGCCGCGCGCAATGGCCGGGGACCAGGCGGAAGGCTTGCTGGCGCTCCACGCCGAACCGGCGCAGCAGGTCGAAGAATTCATGCGTGTCCTGAAGGGCATCCCAGGCGGCGCTCAGGCCGTGCACGTCGATGACCTTGTCGGACTGCGGCAGCGCTCTGGGCCTGGCATGGCGAAACAGGTAGCCCGCGCTGGGCTCGGCAAAGCGCCGTACCAGCGCATCCCACGCTGCCATGTCGGTGGACTCGCGCGCATGGACCTTGTGCACGGCGCGGCCGTGGGCATTGAAGAACTGCAGGCTGTGCGTGGCCGGCCTTCCAGCCTGGGCGGGCTGCTCGGTCACGGCATAGCCGGCATGCCATTGGGCAAAGAACAGGCGCAGGTCGATCTCGCGGCCCAGCGCCAATCCCACGCCGCCGCTGGCCGAGAGCTTCTGGTACACGCCCGTCTTCTCATGCACCGTGGACTCATTGCGCGTGAGCGCCATCACGGTGCCGCAGTCCTGCAGCGCGCGCAGCACCTGCAGCCACTGCGCGCGCAGCGGCACGACCTGCAGGCCGCCGTCATGCAGGCCCGCGTGGGCGCCGATGGCGGCGCCTTCGGGCAGGCCCATGGATTCGGCGGCCTCCTTGGCACGCAGGCCGCTCTGGCGTGCCTGGGCAAAGCGCTGGCGCACGTCGGGCGCATTGACGGGAATCAGCAGGTCATCGCAGGCTGCGGCGGCGGTGGTGATCATTGCAGGGTCTCCAAAGGGGCATGCCAGAGCGCGTGGGCAACGGAGGGATGGCGGGTCTCGGCCGCCGCCTCGGCCCGGGGTGCGCGCTGCGCGGCGCTGGCCTCGGAGACCGCCTGCCAGCGCCGCTGCAGGCGTTGCAGCAAGGCCCGCATGTCCGGCGAAAAGCTGCTGTCGCCGGACAGGCCCTGCAGTTGATCGGCCACCTTGCCGGCAATGGCGGGCCGGTGGGCCTCGCAGCAACCGTGGCCGAAGCCGGTCATCAGCGCCAGCGTGGCGGCCAGTTGGGCCTCGCCTTCGGCCAGCAGGTATTCCTCGTCACGGGCAAGGCTTTCACTCTCGGTACGGTGCATGGGGCTCTCCTTGCGTTGCAAAACATCGTTGGGACACGGGTCGCGGCGCCTGGCCTTCAGGCGCCGGGCTTCAGAAATCCTTGATCAGCGAGACGCGCGCATGGCGCCCCGGCTGGCTGTAGGCGTCGGCAATCGCCGTGGTGGCCAGCAGGCCGCGCACATCGGACCAGCGCCAGTACTTCCTGTCGGTCAGGTTGTAGATGCCGGCGTTCAGGCGCAGGTCGGGACGGATGCGCCATTGCGCGCTCAGGTCCAGCACCGTGGCCGAGGGGCTGAGCCAGGCCGTGCTGCCGTTGGACACGTCGCCGGCCTTCTTGCCGCTCCAGTGCGAGACGTTGAACTGCACGCCCACGACAGAGCGCTCGTAGCGCACGCCCAGCACCAGTTGCTGGGGCGAGATGGTGTCCAGCGGCTTGTCGGACTGCGTGTCCTTGCCGTCGGTGTAGCCGTAGGCCAGGCGCGTCTGCCAGTCGCCGCCGGCCCAGCGGCCCCAGTCGTAGCCGGCCTTGAGTTCGAAGCCGCTGATGCGGGCGCGGCCCACGTTGATGGACTGGTAGATGGCGGGGTTGGCCGCGTTGCCGGGCTGGCCCGCAACCAGTTGCTGGTCGACGATGAAGTCCTTGTAGCGTCCCGTGAACACGGCGGCGTCCAGGCGCAGCCTGTCCATGCGCCCGCGCAGGCCCAGCTCGAAGGTCTGGCTCTTTTCGGCCCGCAGGTCGGGATTCGGAATGTTGCGGTAGAACGCCACCGGGTTCTCGAAGAAGGCGTTGATCTGCCCGGCGTTGGGCGCCCGGAAACCTGCCGCATAGTTGCCATAGACGGACCAGACCGGGCTGGCCTGCAGCATCACGCCCAGCTTGGGCGAGAGCGCGGAGTCCGAGTTGCTGACCACGGTGGGCACAAAGCCGTTCTGCCGGGGCTTGATGCTGTAGTGCTCGGCGCGCAGGCCCGGGGTCACGCTCCAGGGGCCGTTGTGCAGTTCGGCCTGGGCGAACAGGGCGGTGGCGCTTTCGGTGGTGTCGGGGAAGCGCTTGAGCGGGAAGCTCTCGCCCACGGGCGGCGTGATGCCGCTTTGCGCGTTGACAACCTTGTTGCGGAGGTAGTCCAGCCCGTAGGTGAACTTGCCGCTGGCCGAAGAACTCCAGCGCAGCAGGCGGCTGGCCTGGGCGTGCAGCTGGATCGCATCCTCGTCATAGGTCACGTCGCGCTCGCGGTACGGCAGGCCGATGCGCGTCTCGGTGACGAATTCGCGCGCGTCGGACTTCTGGTAGCTGGCCATCAGCTGCAGTTCGTCGGCCAGCGCCGTGCCCAACTGCTGCCACTGGCCCTGCCAGCTGGCCCGCCAGCGCTTCATGTCGGTGCGCGAGTCGGAATTGGCCACGGTGGCCGAGCGCGCGGACAGCAGGGCGTAGTCGGCGCGCTTGTCCACGTTCTCGAAGGTGAAGACATGCTTTTGTATGGCGCTGGGCGTGAAGACCAGGCGGCCCATCAGCGACTCGCTGCGGTCTTTCTCGGGATTGGGCGTGGTGCGCGCCGCCCCCGTCACGTTGTTCGTGCCCATGTTCTCCAGCGCACGGGAGCGGCCCAGGCCCGCCGACAGCAGCCATGCCCATTCGGGGCTGGCTCGGCCCGCCACGGTGGCGCCCAGCTTGCGGCCGTTGTCCGAGCCGTCATAGCCGGCAGCCACGCGGCCGGCGATGCGCTTGTCCTTGCCCAGCAGATCATCCGGCTGCACGGTCACGAAGTTGACCAGGCCGCCCATGCCGTCCGATCCATACAGCGCGGGCGTGGAGCCGCGCAGGATTTCCACGCGCTGCACCAGGCCCAGGTCCAGGTAGTCGCGGCCGAAGCTGTTGGCGCTGAAGCTGTAGCTGCGCGGCAGGCGCACGCCATCGACCAGCATGAGCACGCGGTTGCCATCCAGGCCACGGATGTTGAAGCCGCTGTTCTGGTCACGCCCGGCCGACGAGGCCGCCAGCGAGAAGCGCGCCGGGGCGCGCGGCACATCGACATTGGGCAGCAGGTTGACCATCTCGCGGATGTCGCTGGCCTGCTCGCGTTCCATGCGGCCGGCGTCGATCACGTCAATGCTCATGGGCAGGGTGTCAGGGTCCTGCACCTCGCGCGAAGCGCTGATCACCATCTCCTTGAGGGCCGGGGCACGGGTCCGTGCCCCGGGTGCGGCCTGCGCCAGCAATTGCGTGTCGGCATCTCCGGCGTTTGCGGCATTTGCCGCGTCTGCGGCGGCCTGCCCCGGCTCCTGGGCCAGGGCAGCGGAGGCGCACAGCAGCGCGCAGGCGGCGGCCAGGGGATGGCGCGCCCGCCGGGCGCATGATTGCATTGCGAAGTCGTAAGCCATTGCGAAGCCCTCTCTCTCTGATCAACATGGATGTGCGAGAGCTGGCTTCTGGTTGCAGCGGCTGGCGGTCGGCCCGCCAGCCGTTGGCGCGTCATGTGCTGGCTGGATGAAGAAAAATTATATGCGAATAGTTCTCATTCATTGATTTGATCTGGCGCATAGGCCCTGGCGCAATCCCTGCTGGCACACCGGGCTGCTGGACAGCCATCTGTGTGCCACCTGCGCCGGCAAGGCACGCGCCTGACAGCGCCGGAATGAAAAAAGGCCCGGATGCCGAGGCATCCGGGCCCTTTCTCACGCCTGTTCAGCTCAGTGGCGGATCAGGTGGTCGAAGGCCGACAGCGCAGCCGTGGAGCCGGCACCGGCAGCGATGATGATCTGCTTGTACGGCACGTTGGTGCAGTCGCCTGCGGCGAACACGCCGGGCACGCTGGTGTGGCCCTTGGCATCGATCACGATCTCGCCGAAGCGGGTCAGCTCCACCGTGCCCTTGAGCCAGTCGGTGTTGGGCAGCAGGCCGATCTGCACGAAGATGCCTTCCAGCGCCACGGTCTTGACCTCTTCCGTCGTGCGGTCCTTGTAGGTCAGGCCGGTGACCTTCTTGCCGTCGCCGTTGACCTCGGTGGTCTGGGCGTTGAGGATGACGGTCACATTGGGCAGGCTCTTGAGCTTCTTTTGCAGCACGGCATCGGCCTTGAGCTCGCTGGCGAACTCCAGCAGCGTCACGCTGCGCACGATGCCGGCCAGGTCGATGGCCGCTTCCACGCCCGAGTTGCCGCCGCCGATGACGGCCACATTCTTGCCCTTGAACAGCGGTCCGTCGCAGTGCGGGCAGTAGGTCACGCCCTTGGTGCGGTACTTGTCCTCGCCAGGCACGTTCATGTTGCGCCAGCGCGCGCCGGTCGAGAGGATGACGGTCTTGGCCTTGAGGCTGGCGCCCGAGGCGGTCTGCACCTCGATCAGCCCGCCTTCCGTGGCAGCCGGAATCAGTTTGGACGCCGTCTGCAGGTTCATGATGTCCACCTCGTAGTCGCGCACATGGCGCTCCATGGCGGCGGCCAGCTGAGGGCCTTCGGTCTTGGAGACCGAGATGAAGTTCTCGATGTCCACGGTGTCCAGCACCTGGCCGCCGAAGCGCTCGGCGGCAATGCCGGTGCGGATGCCCTTGCGTGCCGCATAGATGGCAGCGGCCGCGCCGGCGGGGCCGCCACCGACGATCAGCACGTCGAAGGCGTCCTTGGCGGAAATCCTGGCCGCTTCACGCGAAGCGGCGCCGGTGTCGACCTTGGCGACGATCTCGGCCAGCTCCATGCGGCCCTGGCCGAAGCGCTCGCCATTGACGAAGACCGTGGGCACGCCCATGACTTCGCGCTGCTCGACTTCCTTCTGGAACAGCCCGCCGTCGATGGCGGTGTGGCTGATCTTGGGATTGAGCACGGACATCAGGTTCAGCGCCTGCACCACGTCCGGGCAGTTGTGGCAGGACAGCGAGTAGTAGGTCTCGAAGTGCAGCGGCACGTCGATGTTGCGCACCTGCTCCAGCAACTCGGCCGATTCCTTGGACGGATGGCCGCCGACCTGCAGCAGGGCCAGCACCAGCGAGGTGAATTCATGGCCCAGGGGGACGCCTGCGAAACGCACGCCGCTGTCCACGCCGGGATTGGTGATCAGGAACGAGGGCTTGCGCACCTCGGCGTCGTTGTGCTCGACGACGGTGATCTTGTCGCTCAGCTCGCGGATTTCCAGCAGCAGTTCCTTCAGCTCGCGCGCACCCTGGCTGTCATCCAGCGAAGCCACCAGCTCCACCGGACGCTGCAGGCGCTCCAGGTAGGCCTGCAATTGGGCTTTCAGGTTGTTGTCAAGCATGTCGGACTCCTAGGGAAATACGAATTTTCGGAAAAAAAAGCCCGGGCGCCAGGCACCCGGGCGTCTTCAACAGTTCAACTGTGAACAGGAAGCGGTGTACCGCTTAGATCTTGCCGACCAGGTCGAGCGAAGGAGCCAGGGTCTTGTCGCCTTCTTCCCACTTGGCGGGGCAGACTTCACCGGGGTGGTTGCGGACATACTGGGCAGCCTTGACCTTGCGCAGCAGGTCGACGGCGTTGCGGCCGATGCCTTCGGCGGTGATTTCCACGGCCTGGATCACGCCATCGGGGTCGACGATGAAGGTGCCGCGGTCAGCCAGGCCCTGGCCGGGACGCAGGACTTCGAAGTTGTTGCTGATTTCCCAGGTGGGATCGCCCAGCATCGTGTACTTGATCTTGCGGATGGTGTCCGACGCGTCGTGCCATGCCTTGTGCACGAAGTGGGTGTCGGTGGACACGGAGAACACTTCCACGCCCAGCTTTTGCAGTTCGTCGTAGTGGTCGGCCACGTCGCCCAGCTCGGTGGGGCACACGAAGGTGAAGTCAGCGGGGTAGAAGAAGAACACGGCCCACTTGCCCAGGACGTCCTTTTCGGTCACTTCGATGAACTTGCCATTCTTGAAGGCCTGCGTCTTGAAGGGCTTGATTTGGGTGTTGATCACGGACATTGCTGTTTCCTTTGTGGTTGGTGAGTGAACACAGGACGAAGTCTAGGCCCAGGCCATCGATTGATCCAATGAATTGATTGAATTCATCCGATTGCCAAAAACTATGTTAACATCCTTGTCTCCAGGCCTGCGGGCTTGACCAGCCCGCCACCGGCCTGAAGAGGCTATTTTGGGCCGAAATATGACAAGGCAATGCAGCAACCCCGCAGACGCGTCAGCATGCCGGCCCGCAAACGAGAACGCGCCTCATAAGCAGCCAATGCGTGATAACAGGGGTTTGCTTGATCTGACGCAGAAACCCTAGACAATCCACCCCTATAGCGGCCGCCGATCGGCGCGGTCCCCCACGTACAACAAAGGAGTTCCCCATGCAAGGCGACGCCCAAGTCATCACCTGGCTGCAAGCCCAGCTCAAGAACGAGCTGACGGCCATCAACCAGTACTTCCTGCACTACCGCATGTACAAGCACTGGGGCTTCGACAAGCTGGCCAAGAAGGAATACAAGGAGTCCATCGGCGAGATGAAGCACGCCGACTGGCTCATGGACCGCATCTTCGTGCTCGACGGCCTGCCCAACCTGCAGGATCTGGGCAAGCTGCAAGTCGGCGAGGACGTGCCCGAAGCCCTGGCTTGCGACCTGAGCAGCGAGAAAACCGCGCAGCAGACCATCAAGGACGGCATCGCCCACTGCGAAAGCGTGCGCGACTACGTCTCGCGCGATCTGCTGCAAAAGATCCTGGACGATACCGAGGAGCACATCGACTACCTCGAAACCCAGCTGGACCTGATCGACAAGGTCGGCATCCAGAACTATCTGCAGTCGCAGATGGACGAAGAGTCCTGAGCACCGGACTCAGGGGCGGCGGCACAGGCCGCGCCCCGCACGCGAAACGACGGGCCTGTGTGCCCGTTTTTTTCATCTCCTGGCCCAGCTATCGGTCACTCGTCGGCATATCGCAGCGGAAACAGAAGCAGAAAGGTCGTGCCGGTCTGCGCGGCCGACTGCACCTCGATCGTGGCGTCCAGCAATTCCGCCAGCCGCTTGACGATGGACAGGCCTATCCCCTCGCCTGCGCCGCTGCGGTAGCGGGCCGCCGCGACGCCGGGCCGTGGCTCGCCCCCGGCGCGGACCTCTGCGGAGGCCGCCGACGTCAGATGGCCCGAAGGGTCCAGGTCCGTGGCGTGCTTGAGGGCGGCAACCAGGGGCGCCGCCGGCTCCATGCCGGGGCCCGTATCCCCGATGGAGAGCATCCAGCGGCGCTGGTCCTCCCCATCACCAAGGGCCCACTTCACCGTGACGCCGCCCTCCTGGGTGTACTTGAGCGCGTTGAGCACCAGGTTCTGCGCGATGCGGCGCAGTTTCAAGGCATCCCCCTCCACCGGCATCGTCCCCGGCCCCTGCAGGTGCAGGTACAGGCCGCGCTCGTTGGCCAGGGCCTGCAGTCCCTCGCACAGATGGGTGATCACCTGGGCTGCGTCAAAGGAGGTCAGCTGGCGATGCTCGCGCCCGGCGTGCAGCTTGGCCAGCTCCGTCACGTCATCCAGCAGATGTCGCAGCGACTGGACGTTGCGGTCCAGCATGCGCAGGAGTTTCTCGCGCGACTGCGCCGGCGCATGCTGCATGCCCAGGCCATGCGTCACATTGGCCACCACGCCGACGTTGCTGCGCAGGTCATGCGCAACCTGCTCCCACAGTTGCGAGCGCTGCAGGTCCAGCGCGCTCAGGTCATGCAGCGCCGCTTCCAGGTCCCGGACATGGCCCTCGGCCTCCTGCTGCTGCAGGCGGAAATACTGGGTGCTGCTGTCCTGAACGTCGCGGGTATAGGTGGCGGCCCAGGCCTTGCGCGCAACGGGCATGGCGACGTGCGCATCAGGGCGCCCCTGGGCATAGTCCTCCAGCTGCGCCACCATGACTTCGTTGAGCAGCCCCAGCTCGCGCACGACTTCATGCAGGTCATAGCCCTGCTGCCAGCGGTGCAGGCCGTGGGCGGCGGCCTGCTCGCCATCGCCCGGCGGCTCGGTGGTGTCTGCCGGTGCACCGCCCAGTGTCCGCAGTTGCTGCTCGAACGCGGCCAGCACAGCCGGGATGTGATCGTTCAGCTGGGTTCGGGGAAGCGCCTCACCAGCGGTCAGCGCCGGGTCCCGCCTGACGGCCTTGCGCCATGTCTGCAAGAGTCCTTCGCGCTGCGCCTCTAGGGCGTCTGCCAGTATGCAGAGTTCATTTCCTTGGCTTGTCATGGATCGGCATCCGGGCGGTCTGTAGATAGGGAAAAAATGCGCTGTGCCGATGATGGTAAGGCCAAAAACCCGGCCGATCAGGCACGGGCTGGCGTGCCTACAGGCCGGTGGGAAAGTGCACGCCCGCGCGCTGGGCCGCCTGCACGATGTGGGTGGCCATGGCCTGCTGGGCCAGTTCGGGATGGCCGCGGGACAGGGCATCGATGATGGCCGCATGCTCCTCGGTGGTCGCATGCCGTGCGCCCCGCTTGTAGAACGGCAGGCGCTGGCTTTCCTGCATGACCTCGCCGCTGCCGCGCAGCACGTCGGCGATGGCATGGTTGCCCGAGATGGTGGCGATCTGCAGGTGGAACTCGAAATCCAGTCGCGTGGCCTGCACGAAATCGGCCCGCTCTATGCTCTGCTGCATGGCCTGCAGATTGGCCTGCAGGGCCTGCACATCCTCAGGCTGCACCACCAGGGCCGCCAGGCGCGCCACAAAGCCCTCCAGCGCGTAGCGCAGCTGATAGACATCGGTGAGCGCATGCGAGTCGGCAAAGCGCCAGGCGTCTGCGGCCGCAGCCTCGGGCGCCTCGGTCACGTACATGCCCTTGCCAGGCCGGGCCACGACCAGGCCCAGCCCCTGCAGCGTGGACAGCGCCTCGCGCAGCGAGGTGCGGCTGATGCCCAACTGCTCCGACAGGTCGCGCTGCGAAGGCAGGAGCGAGCCCACCGGATACACGCC
Source organism: Delftia tsuruhatensis NBRC 16741 (assembly GCF_001571325.1). Taxonomy (GTDB): domain Bacteria; phylum Pseudomonadota; class Gammaproteobacteria; order Burkholderiales; family Burkholderiaceae_C; genus Comamonas; species Comamonas tsuruhatensis. Next base: position 156,263 of record NZ_BCTO01000013.1, on the reverse strand, counting down.
GCCCTCGATCCACTCGCGGATCACGCGGGCGGCATTGCCGGCAACGGCGGTGCTGGCAGGGTTGCCGGCGGGTGTGCTGATGGCGGTGCTGGGTTCCATGCGTTGGCGGATCTCTGGCCCGGGGGCGGTGCGCCGATCTTAGCGACTGCGCGCCTCGCCCGCCGGTTCACGCGCCCTGTCCGGCGCTACTTGTTGACCAGTTTGGCGGGCACGGTATAGGTCAGGAAGGCCCCGAACAGCAGCACGCCGGCCAGCACGAACATGGCCGCATTGGTGCTCTGCGTCGCATCCTTGATGAGGCCGATCATGTAGGGGCTGATGAAGCCGGCCAGGTTGGCGAAGGAGTTGATCAGCGCAATGCCGGCCGCAGCGCCTGCGCTGGACAGGATGGCCGTGGGCAGGCTCCAGAACAGTGGCGAGGTTGCCAGGCTGCCGCCCGCGGCCAGCGCCAGGGCGGCCAGCGACACGTAGACGTTGCCGCTGAAGATGGCCGACAGCATCAGGCCCGCCGCGCCCACGCAGAACGGAACGATCAGGTGCCAGCGGCGCTCGCGCATGCGGTCCGAGCTGCGGCTGACCAGGTTCATGGACACCACGGCCACCGAAAACGGCACGGCCGTCAGCAGGCCGATCTGGAAGGCACCCTCCACGCCCGACTGGCGGATCAGGCTGGGCAGCCAGAACGTGAGCCCGTACTGGCCCATGACGGTGCAAAAGCAGATCATGGCCATCTTGATGATGCGCGGGTCGGAGAACAGCGCGCGCAGCGTCACATGGCTATCGCTCTTGCTGGCGTTCTCGCGGGCGATGTTGCGCTCCAGCAGGGTCTTTTCCGCCTCGGTCAGCCAGCGCGCTGCGCGGATGCTGTTGTCCAGGTACCAGAGCACGGCCAGGCCCAGGATCAGCGAGGGAATGGCCTCGATCAGGAACAGCCATTGCCAGCCGCGCAGCCCCGCCACGCCCTGCATCAGGTCCATGATGCCGCCCGACAGCGGTCCGCCCAGGATGCCCGAGACCGGGATCGCGCACATGAACAGCGCCACCATGCGGGCGCGCCGGTACGAGGGAAACCAGTAGGTCATGTACAGGATCATGCCGGGGTAGAAACCGGCCTCGGCCGCGCCCAGCAGGAAGCGCAGCACGTAGAACTGCGTGGGCGTGGTCACGAACATCATGGCCGCCGAGATCAGGCTCCACATGATCATGATCCGCGAGATGGTGGCCTTGGCTCCTATGCGGTGCATCAGCATGTTGCTGGGCACCTCGAAGAAGAAATAGCCGATGAAGAACAGCCCCGCGCCCAGGCCGTACATGGCCTCGCTGAACTGCAGGTCGGCCAGCATGTGCAGCTTGGCAAAGCCCACGTTCACCCGGTCCAGATAGGCCGCCACGTAGCAGGCCATGATGAAGGGAAGCAGGCGCCAGGCCACCTTGCGGTAGACGGCTGCCTCGCCCGGCGTTTCGCTGGACAGCGCCGGGGCCGCGCCGGCGGCCTCGGCGGATGCGGGAAGTGATGACATCAGGAAGTCCTTGGTTGAAGGGTTGCGATCAACTGGTATGACCGGTCTGAAAATACGGAGCGAATGTTGCCCTTCCCGCCGGCCAATGCACACTCGCATTTACCCGAACCACCGCAAATGATGCACAGGACATCGGCTGGCGTCACTCAGGTTTGACAAAATCCCCAGGCAACAGCAAACTGGTAATACCAGTATGAAAACAAGAGGCAGTACTTCGTGAATACCTTGTCAGAGACCCGCCCCGCCCGCCTTCGCCTGCGCGTCCAACCGCTGACCGCCGAAGCCTTTGCCGAGTTTGGCGAGGTCATCGACAGTGCAGGCCACACGCCGCTGCTGATCAATGACGGCATGACCGAGCGCTACCATGCCCTGGCCCGCGTGGACACGGGCGGCAGCGAGGGCCATGCGCTGATCAACCTGTTCCACGCCCGCCCCTATGCGCTGCCCCTGCAGCTGACGAGCATGGAGCGCCATCCCCTGGGCAGCCAGGCCTTCATGCCGCTGGACGCCCAGCCCTTCATCGTGGTGGTTGCGCCCCTGGGAGAGCAGGTGGCGCCCGGCGACCTGCGCGCCTTCATCACCAACGGACGCCAGGGCGTGAACTACCGCCGCGGCGTCTGGCACCACTCGCTGATTGCCCTGAACGCGCCCGCGCGCTTCATCGTGGTGGACCGGGGAGGCCCTGGCGACAACTGCGACGTGCTGCCCATCGGCGATGCCGAAGGCGTTGTGCTGGAGCTGGACAGCGCGCAGGACTGAATGGCCCTGCCCCAATGAACAAAGCCGCCCGAGGGCGGCTTTGTTCATTGGGCGACGGCGGCTCAGGCAGGCACCAGGAAGTCGCGGCTGATGCCCTGACCCAGGTCGTGCACGCGATCCAGGAACTGCGTGAGATAGGCGTGCAGGCCCGTGGCCAGGATTTCGTCGATGCGCGCATAGCGCAGGTCAGCCAGCAGGCGGCCCGCCTTGCGCTGGGTCTCGCGCGACTGGTCGTTGGCCACGCTTTCCAGGTTGGCCACCACTTCCAGCATGCTGGCCAGCAGCGAGCGCGGCATGTCGCTGCGCAGCATCAGCAGCTCGGCCACGCGCTCGGGCGTGATCACGTCGCGGTAGACCTTGCGGTAGACCTCGAAGGCCGAGACGCTGCGCAGCAGCGCGCTCCAGTGGTAGAAGTCGAAGGGCGTGGCCCCTTTGCCCGACGCTCCGTTGCGCGCGCTGCCATGGTAGTCGCGCTCGATGGCGTGGAATTTCACGTCCAGCAGGCGCGCCGTGTTGTCGGCGCGCTCGATGAAGGTGCCCAGGCGCAGGAAGTGGAAGGCCTCGTCCTGCAGCATGGTGCCCAGTGTCACGCCGCGCGACAGGTGCGAGCGGTGCTTGACCCATTCGAAGAACTGGCCCGGATCGCGCTCCCAGTCCCCCTCGGCCAGCAGGCGCTTGAGTTCCAGCCAGGTCTGGTTCTGGGTCTCCCAGGCCTCGGTGGTCAGCGCCCCGCGCACGGCACGCGCATTCTCCCGCGCAGCGCGCAGGCAGGAGGCGATGGACGAGGAGTTGCTCTCGTCGCGCACCATGAAGTGCAGCACGGCCTCTCGCTGCACCTCGCCGTGGCGGGAGGCATAGGCGGGGATCAGCTCGCTGATGGACAGCACGCCCTGCCAGGCCTTGCGCGCCGCCTGAGGCGCCTGGGGCAGCATGGAAGTGTCATAGGAGACGTTGAGCATGCGGGCAGTGTTCTCCGCACGCTCCGTGTAGCGGGACATCCAGTACAGATGATCGGCAGTACGGCTGAGCATTCAATGTCCTCCCTCGTTTGACTCACCGGCCCCGAGCACCCAGGTGTCCTTGGTGCCACCGCCCTGTGATGAATTGACCACCAGCGAGCCTTCCTTGAGCGCCACGCGTGTGAGGCCGCCGGCCACCATGCGTACCTGATTGCCGCTGAGCACGAAGGGACGCAGGTCGATATGCCTTGGCGCGATGCCCTGCTCCACCAGGGTGGGGCAGGTGGACAGCGCCAGCGTGGGCTGCGCGATGTAGCCGCCGGGATTGGCGATGAGCGCGCGGCGGAAATCCTCTATCTCGCCGCGCGAGGCGGCAGGCCCGATCAGCATGCCGTAGCCACCGGCGCCATGGACTTCCTTGACCACCAGCTCATCCAGGTGGTCGAGCACGTAGCGCAGGTCGTCGGGCTTGCGGCACAGCCAGGTCGGCACGTTCTGCAGAATGGGTTCCTCGCCCAGGTAGAAGCGGATCATCTCCGGCACATAGGGATAGACCGATTTGTCGTCGGCCACCCCCGTGCCCGCCGCATTGCAGATGCTGACGTTGCCCGCGCGGTAGGCGCGCATGAGGCCGGGGCAGCCCAGCGTGGAGGTGGGACGGAAGACTTCGGGGTCCAGAAAATCATCGTCCACGCGCCGGTAGATCACGTCCACGCGCTGCAGGCCTCGCGTGGTGCGCATGTAGACCACGTCCTTGTCCACCACCAGGTCCTGGCCCTCGACCAGCTCCACGCCCATCTGCTGGGCCAGGAAGGCGTGTTCGAAGTAGGCGCTGTTGTACATGCCGGGCGTGAGCACCACCACCGTGGGCTCGGGCGTGCCGGCCGGAGCGCTGGCGCGCAGCGTCTCCAGCAGCATGTCGGGATAGTGGGCCACGGGCTCCACGGGATGACGGGAGAACAGGTCGGGGAACAGCCGCATCATCATGCGGCGGTTCTCCAGCATGTAAGACACGCCCGAAGGCACGCGCAGGTTGTCCTCCAGCACGTAGTACACGCCCTCGCCCTGGGCATTGGCGGCACGCACGATGTCGATGCCGGCGATGTGGGCGTAGATGCCGCCCTGCACGGCAAGGCCCCGCATCTCGGGGCGGTACTGGCTGTTGTTCAGCACCAGCTCGCGCGGCAGCAGGCCCGCGCGCAGGATTTCCTGGTCGTGGTAGACGTCGTGCAGAAAGCGGTTGAGCGCCGTCACGCGCTGCACCAGGCCTGCCTGCATGCGCTCCCATTCATGGGACGGGATGACGCGCGGAATCAGGTCGAAGGGAATGAGGCGCTCGGTGCCGGCGCCACTTTCATCCTTGTCGCCGTAGACGGCGAACGTGATGCCTACGCGCCGGAAGATGATCTCGGCCTCGGCGCTGCGCGCTCGCAGCGTCTGTTCGGACTGGCGCGCAAGCCATTGCGCATAGTCCTTGTAGTGCAGGCGCACATCGCTGCCGTCGAACGGCGTCATCGTGTACATCTCGTCAAATGGATGCATTCGTCACCTCCTGTCGCTGCATGTGTACGAGGTAAAGCAAGCTGCGGGCCAGCCCTCGTATCGCACCAGTGTAGCGATAGGTAACCTCAATCCGGACAAGCGGTATCCAGCATATGCCGGCTGCGCGGCCATCGGCACCCGTCCTATCCGCCCTGCCTCTGCGTGATGTGCCTGACGTGCGTGACATGCATGTCCCAGTAACGGCGCGCCAGCTCCCGCTCGCAGACCAGCTGTGCGGGATCGGCAGAGCGCCAATGCGCTGCGCCGCAGCGGGCCGACTGCACCACGCTGGAGCCGTTGGCCTCATAGCGCCGCACCACCTCGGGGACCGGGTGTCCATAACGGCTGCGGTATCCCGCCTGCACCATGGCCCAGCGCGGTGCCAGGGCCTGCACCAGAGCGGTGCTCGATGAGGTGCGGCTGCCGTGGTGCGGCACCAGCAGCCACTGCACGGGCGTGAGGGCGCCGGCCTGCGCCAGCGCCCTTTCCTGTGCAGCCTCGATATCGCCGGCCAGCAAGGCCTGCACCCCGGATGCCGAACGCAGCAGCAGCACGCAGCTGCCCGCATTGGCGTGGGCCAGGGCCTGCGCGGCCGGCAGCGGTTCGCCCGCGGGTGGATGCAGCACCTGCATCTGCACGCCATCCCACTCCCACTGCTGGCCGGCCTCACATCGGCGCACGGCGCCTAGGCCGGCCAGAGCGGGGTCCAGGATCACGGAGTCCGATCCCCAGACCTCGGCCTGCGGCTGCGCGGCATGCACGGCCAAGGCACCGCCCGTATGGTCGCCGTCGCGGTGGCTGAGCCACAGCGCATCCAGGCGCAGCCCCAGGGCCTGCAGCAGCGGCACCAGCACCCGTTCGCCGGCATTGCTGTCCATGCCGTACTGCGGACCCGTGTCATACAGCAGGGCGTGCCGGGCCGTGCGCAGCAGCACGGCATTGCCCTGGCCTATGTCCACGGCCATCAAATCGAACTCGCCATGTGCCGGTGCGGCCGGCGGCCACCACAGGGCCGGCAGGCACATGGCCAGGCCCCAGCAACGCCATCCGGCCGGCACCGGAGCCACCAGCGCCAGGCCTGCACCCAGCGCAGCCAGCCCCGCCCACAGCGGCGGCTGCGGCAGCTGCAACACGGCCCAGCCCCACCGGTCCAGCCACTGCAGCAGCTCCAGCAGCGGCGCCAGCGCCAGCGCCGCGCCCGTCCAGAACGGGGGCCACAAGGCCCCCAGCAAGGCCAGTGGCGTGACCACGAAAGTCACCCAGGGAATCGCGGCCAGATTGGCCAGCAGCCCCGACAGCGACAGCTGGCCAAACAGCATCAGCCCCAGCGGCGCCAGCGCCAGAGTGATGCGCCACTGCTCACCCCACAACGCCAGGGCACGGGCGGGCAGCGACGGCCGCACCGCGCCCTGCATGCGTGCATCGGTCGCCAGCAGCACGCCCACGGCGACAAAACTCAGCCAGAAGCCCGCCTGCCACAGGGCCCAGGGATCGAGCACGACAACCACGGCCAGCGCCAGGCACCACACGGCGGGCCAGGGCCAGCGCAGCCCTGTGACGCGCAACGCGGCCACCGTTGCCAGCATGCACACCGTGCGCTGCGCCGGCAGACCCCAGCCGCTGAACAGGGCATAGCCGCCCGCCAGCAGCACGCCGGCCAGCAGGGCCGCCTGCGGCGCCGGGCACCACAGGCAGGCCCGGGCACTGCAACGCCACAGTCGCCCCACGACCAGCGCAGCCAGCCATGCGAACAGGGTGATATGCAGTCCGGAAATACTCATCAAATGGGCCACGCCGGTATGGCGGAACAGCGTCCAATCGTCACGCGCAATGGCCTGCTGATCGCCCATGGCCAGGGCGGCCACCACGCCCAGCATGCGCGGCGACTGCGCGGGGTCCATGCCTACGCGCTGCATGGCTTGCGCGAGTGCGGCTGCCCGGTTCACGATGGCCTCGCGCATCTGCTGGCGCCAGCGCTGCAGGGCGTAGGCGCCGGTGTCGGCCAGCAGGCTCGCCGCTGGCTGTTCGCGCACATAGCCCGTGGCCTGCACGCCCTGCTCCCACTGCCACAGCTCATAGTCGAAACCGTGGGGATTGCGCGCGCCATGCGGGCGCTTGAGCCGCACGGTCAGGTCCCAGCGCTGGCCCGGGCGCAGGACGGGCAGCGACGCTGCGGCGCCCTTGGACGCCCGGCCCCGGGCTGCGTACCAGGACAGCTCGATCAACCCGGGAAACGGCGCCAGGGCCTCTTCGCTGCCCGCGATCTGCGCCTGCTCCACGGCCATGCGCCAGCGCACGCCCTGGGCCATGTTCTGGGGCAGCGATGCCACGACGCCGACGATGCGCAGGTCACGCCCTTCCAGCTGCGGCGACAGCGCGTGGCCCGCAAAGTCCTGGGCACGCCAGCCTGTCAACCCGCCTACCAGCAAGGCGGCGCAGACAGCGGCCCACAGGCCTTGCACAACACGGCAGCGCCGGCCTGCCCATGCCCGCCACGCCCTCCATGCCAGGCCTGCCAGCCCCATGCACGCCAAGAGCAGATACATCCACAGCGGCCACAGGCGCGGCTGCGTGACCTGCCAGGCCGCACCGGCCACGCAGCCGAGCAGCAGGGGCGTCCAGGAAGACGGCGAGAGAGTTTGGGCAGCTGCCGCAGGGTGCATCCACACATGCTAGGAGCGGATGCCGCGCAGCCACCATGCACCGCCTCGGATTCAGACAACAATCAGACTGACGGAAGCCCAGGCCCTGACATGCCAGGGTGCACGGGGGCTGTGTCACACTGTCCGCCACCCCGGCACTGGCGCCGGATTTTTCTTGTCTCGAAGGAATCAACGATGAGCGTTTACGAACAACTGAAGGCCCTGAACATCGAACTGCCGTCGCCTGCCATCCCGGCGGCAGCCTACGTGCCCTATGTGCAGACGGGCAATCTGGTGTTCCTGAGCGGACATATCGCACGCAAGGACGGCAAGGTCTGGGCAGGCCAGCTGGGCCGTGATCTGCAGACTGCCGACGGCCAGCAGGCCGCGCGCGCCATCGCCATCGACCTGATGGGCACGCTCCAGCACGCCGCCGGCGGCGACCTGGGCCGCGTGCGCCGCATCGTCAAGCTGATGTGCCTGGTCAACTCCACGGGCGACTACACCGAGCAGCACCTGGTGGCCAATGGCTGCAGCGAGCTGCTGGGCCAGGTCTTCGGCGATGCCGGCACGCATGCGCGCAGCGCCTTCGGCGTGGCCCAGATCCCGCTGGGCTCCTGCGTGGAAATCGAGCTGATCGCCGAACTGGCCTGATCGGCATGCTGCCGCACGGCGCCGCCGTGCTCGCAGGCGGCTAGAAACTCTCCCATTGGCCATCCTCGGCTGCCGGTGCGGCGGGCCGGGGCGCCGAGGCCAGCTTGGGCGCCGCCTCCCTTGCTGCGGCAGGCCGCGCGGCAACCGGCCCGACAGCCGCAGGCGCCACGGCTGCTGCCGGCCGCCTTGGCGCTGCGGCCGCGCTGTGCGCAGTGCGCACCGCCGGCGCAGCCTGCCTTGCGAGCGTCGTCGGCGAGGGCGCCAGGTGCGCCACCTTGAACACCGCCACCGTCCGCGACAGCTGCTCGGCCTGCTCACGCAGGCTTTGCGCCGCGGCCGCGCTTTGCTCGACCAGGGCCGCGTTCTGCTGCGTCATCTGGTCCAGCTGTCCCACGGCCTGATTGACCTGGGCCACGCCCGCGCTTTGCTCCGAAGAGGCCGCCGTGATCTCGCCGATGGTGTCGGCCACGCGCTGCACGGACTGCACGATGCCCTCCATGGTGGTGCCGGCATCGCCCACCAGGCGGGCGCCGTCCTCCACCCGTTCCACCGAAGCGCCGATGAGCTGGCGTATCTCCTTGGCAGCCGCCGCGCTGCGCTGGGCCAGCGTGCGCACCTCGCTGGCCACCACGGCAAAGCCCCGGCCCTGCTCGCCGGCGCGGGCCGCCTCCACGGCGGCGTTCAGCGCCAGGATATTGGTCTGGAAGGCAATGGAGTCGATGACGCCGACGATGTCGGCAATCTGCCGGCTGCTGTCGTTGATGCCCTTCATGGTCTCGACCACCCGGGCCACGACCTCGCCGCCGCGCTGGGCCACCTGTGACGCGCCCGCCGCCAGGCTGCTGGCCTGCTGCGCACTGCTGGCGCTTTGCTGCAGCGTGCTGGTGAACTGCTCCATGGCGGCCGCGGTCTCCTGCAGGTTGCTGGAGGTCTGCTCGGTGCGCACGGACAGGTCGTGGTTGCCGGTGGCAATCTCGGCACTGGCGATGGCAATGCTGTCCGTGCTCTGGCGCACCTGCTGCACCATGCCCGACAGCGATTCGCTCATGGCCTGCAGCGAGCGCAGCAGGTCGCCGAATTCGTCAGCGCGCTGTGTCTGTCCCTGCGCCGCTGCGCTCAGGTCGCCTGCGGCAATGCGTTCGGCCAGTTCCCTGGCCTGGGCCAGGGGACGGCGGATGCTGGCAATCAGGAAATGGGCGCCGATGACGATGCACAGCAGCAGCACGCCCACGGCCGCAGCGGCAAAACCCACGGTGAGCCTGCGCGAGGCTGCCGTCTCTTCCTGGCTGCTGCGCACCACCTGCTCCTGCATCTGCACGAAGTCGCGCAGCGTCTGCAGATAGGCATCCACGGCAGGGTTGTAGGACTGCTTGACCAGGGCCAACGCCTGCTCCTGCCGGCCATCGGCCTTGAGCTGGCGTGCCTGGGCACGCAGTTCGATCATGGTCTTGCGGGCTGCCGCAATCCTGGCCATCTGCGCCTTGTCTGCGTCGGACAGGGGCATGGCTTCCAGTGATTTCTGCACCTCGGTGATCCGCGCCGAGGTGGCGCTGATCACGTCCTTGAACTCGGCCTCGACGGCAGCATCACTGCTGACCACCAGGGCCTGGGTGCGGGCCGCATTGGTTTCGGTCAGCCCCATCCAGCGCACGGCGGCCTGGACCCGCGCCTGCATCTCCTGGGTGACGGCCTCGGACCGGGCCTGGACCTGGGCCGAGCGATAACCCGACAAGCCGACCACGCCCACCAGCGCCACCACGATGGCGGCCACGGCAAGCCACAGCTTGTGTGCCATGCGAAGTCGCAGCATATCCAGTCTCCCTCATGTTGGAAGACTCCATGTTGAGGCCTGCAGCAGGGCCCGGAGGCCGGAAAAACCCAGAGAAAACCCCTGATCCGCCCCTTTCGCAAAAGGCATTGCAGGGGCAGCTGCGCTCTTTACTCCACGCGCGTCACGCTTTGCGGCTTGAAGCCCAGGTCGGCCGACTTGCCCTTGCGGCCGCGCGTGCCACGGGCATTGTTGAGACTGCGGATCTCCAGCGTCTCGCTGCGCTCCTTGCCGCCGCGGCCCAGTCCATCGATGCGGATGCTGCGCGTGTAGGCGGCAGCGCCCGCCAGGGTGTCCTTGTCCTCCAGGTCGAGCAGCATCAGCCCGCGACCGCCCTTGGCCATGTGCTTGAGGCTGGCGATCTCGAAGGTGAGGATGCGGCCGCCCGTGGAGGCGCAGATCACATGCGTGGCCGGCAGCAGCAGGCCCGCGCCCTGCTCGCCTTCCTGCGGCTCGGCGCGTGCGCCCATGGGCACGCCGTAGGCCGTGGACGGGGCGCACAGCGTCTCGCCGTCGGCCAGCGTCACGAAGGCCTTGCCCGCCTTCTGGCGCGAGACCATGTCGCCCACCATGGCCACGAAGCCGTAGCCGCCCGACCCCGACAGCAGCAGCGCCGTTCCTTCGGCTCCCGCGAAGTAGTACAGGATCTGGGTGCCGGCCTCCAGCTCGATGAGCGTGGTCACAGGCTGGCCATCGCCGCGCCCGCCGGGCAGCTGCGACACCGGCACCGAATAGACCCGGCCATTGCTGCCGAAGGCCAGCAGCTGGTCCACCGTGCGGCACTCGAAGGTGCCGTGCAGGCTGTCGCCGGCCTTGAAGCTGAGCGTGCCCGCATCGACGCCATGGCCCTGGCGCGTGCGCACCCAGCCCTTGTCCGAGATGATGACCGTCACGGGCTCATCGACCACCTTGACTTCGGCGACCACCTTCTTTTCTTCCTGGATCAGCGTGCGGCGCGCATCGGCGAACTGCTTGGCGTCGGCCTCGATCTCCTTGCAGATCAGGCGGCGCATGACGCTCTCGCTGCCCAGGATGTCTTCGAGCTTGCCCTGCTCGACGCGCAGTTCCTTGAGTTCCTGCTCGATCTTGATGGCCTCCAGCCGCGCCAGCTGGCGCAGGCGGATTTCCAGAATGTCGTCGGCCTGGCGCTCGGACAGCGCAAAGGCATCGATCAGCGCCTGCCTGGGCTCGTCGCTGGCCCGGATGATGGCGATGACCTTGTCGATGTTCAGCAGCACGGCCTGACGGCCTTCGAGGATGTGGATGCGGTCCAGCACCTTGGCCAGCCGGTGCTGGCTGCGCCGCGTGACCGTGGTCTGGCGGAAGGCGATCCATTCCTCGAGCATCAGGCGCAGGCTTTTCTGCACCGGCCGGCCATCCAGGCCGATCATGGTCAGGTTGATGGAGCTGGACGACTCCAGGCTGGTGTGCGCCAGCAGCGCCGTGACCAGCTCCTGCTGCGGCACCTTGCCGGTCTTGGGCTCGAAGACCAGGCGCACGGGCGCATCCTTGCTGGACTCGTCGCGCACGCCATCGAGCACCGCCAGCATGCTGGCCTTGAGCTGGGTCTGTTCCTGGCTCAGCGCCTTCTTGCCGGTCTTGACCTTGGGATTGGTGATGTCCTCGATCTCTTCGAGCACCTTCTGCGCCGAGACGCCGGGCGGCAGCTCGGTCACCACCATCTGCCACTGGCCGCGCGCCAGCTCCTCGATCTTCCAGCGCGCGCGCAGCTTGAGGCTGCCGCGCCCCGTGCGGTAGGCATCCTGGATGTCGGAGGCGCTGCTGATGATCTGCCCGCCGCCCGGATAGTCGGGGCCGGGGATGATCTGGAACAGTTCCTCGTCGCTGAGCTGCGGCCGCTTGATCAGGGCCACGCAGGCGTCGGCCACCTCGCGCAGGTTGTGGCTGGGGATTTCCGTGGCCAGGCCCACGGCAATGCCGCTGGCGCCGTTGAGCAGGGCGAACGGCAGGCGCGCGGGCAGCTGCTGCGGCTCCTGCGTGCTGCCGTCGTAGTTGGGCACGAAGTCCACCGTGCCCATGTCGATCTCGTCGAGCAGCAGGCCCGTGATCTTGGACAGGCGCGCCTCGGTGTAGCGCATGGCCGCTGCGCCGTCGCCGTCGCGGCTGCCGAAATTGCCCTGGCCATCGACCAGCGGATAGCGCTGGTTGAAGTCCTGGGCCATGCGCACCAGCGCGTCGTAGGCCGACTGGTCGCCGTGCGGGTGAAAGCGCCCCAGCACATCGCCGACCACGCGCGCGCTTTTGACCGGCTTGGCCGCCGTGTTGTGGTTGGGGCCGCTGTAGCTCAGGCCCATGCGGTCCATGGCGTACAGAATGCGCCGCTGCACGGGCTTGAGGCCGTCGGTGACATCGGGCAGTGCCCGGCCCTTGACGACAGACAGTGCGTATTCAAGGTAGGCGCGCTGTGCGTACTGGCCCAGGTCCAGGGCATCGCCGGCCGCCTGTTGGGCCAGATCCAGAGTGTTTTGATCGCTCATGAAGAAATTCGTGATCTCAATAAATGCAGTGAAGGCCGCTCATCGCGGCGATGGCAGCCCTGTGGACAAGGTCATCCGTATCCGGGGCGCTGTGCCAGGCTGTGCCGCCACCGGCGCTGCCTGGCCCGCACGCTGGCGCCCGCCCTGCAGCTGCTCGTAGATACCGAGCACGGCCTTCACGTAATTGCGGGTTTCCTGATAGGGAGGAATGGCCTGCCCCGCACGCCGCACGGCACCCTCGCCCGCGTTGTAGGCGGCCAGCACCAGGTCCAGCCGCCCGGGGAACAGCCCCATCAGATGGTTGAGGTAGCGCGCGCCGGCCGGCACGTTGACGGCCGGGTCGGCCAGTTGCTGCTGCACGCTGCGCTGGCGGCTGGCCTCCACGCCGAAGCGCTGGGCCGTGGCCGGCATCAGCTGCATCAGGCCGACTGCGCCCTTGGGCGAGATGGCCTGCGCGTCAAAGCCCGACTCGACGGCAATCACGGCTTTGAGCAGGTCGTAGTCCACCCCCGTGTGGTCCGCCGCCTTGCGCAGGTGGCCGCGCACGCTCTTGTAGCGCGGCGAGATGTCGAAGAAGCTTTGCATCCGCGTGCTCGCCTGCAGCCTGCGCCCGGCATCGCTGCCGCCGTCATCGTCGGCAGCGGCCTCGGCTTCCACCAGCGGGGGCTTGAGTCCCTGCTCGGTGCTGTCATACAGCGAGCCGCGGAAGTAGAGCTTGTAGCGCTCGTCCAGCGCCTGCGCGGCGAAGTGCGTGATGCCGCGCTCGTCCACGAAGGCCCAGAGATCGGCATGCGCGGGCTGCGCCCCCCCCCCCAGCGCCAGGGCCGCGCCCAGCGCTGCAAGCGCGCGCGCGGCAGCGGCGCGCGCAGGGTGCGGGCGGTGCGGAAGGTGCTGTGGGGCAGCCGGGCGCAGGGGCATGGGGATCAGATATCCACTTCGATGGCGTCGCCGTGCAACTCCATCAGCTCGCGGCGCGCCGCAGCCTCGCCCTTGCCCATCAGCTTGGTGACGACCTGCTCGGCCGCCGCAAAGTCCAGATTCATGAACTGCACGGGCAGCAGGCGGCGCGTGTCGGGGTTGAGCGTGGTTTCCCACAGCTGCTCGGCATTCATCTCGCCCAGGCCCTTGAAGCGGCTGATCTGGCATTTCTCGCGCGGCACGCCATCCTTGGCGGACTTGTCGAGGATGGCGGTCAGCTCGCCCTCGTCCAGCGCGTACATCTTGGCTGCTGGCTTCTTGCCGCGCGCAGGCACATCGACGCGGAACAGCGGCGGCAGCGCCACATGGATGTGGCCGGCCTCGATGAGCTTGGGGAAGTGGCGGAAGAACAGCGTGAGCAGCAGCACCTGGATGTGCGAGCCGTCCACGTCGGCATCCGAAAGAATGCAGATCTTGCCGTAGCGCAGGCCGGACAGGTCGGGCGTGTCATGGGGGCCATGCGGGTCCACGCCGATGGCCACCGAGATGTCGTGGATCTCGTTGTTGGCGAACAGGCGGTCACGGTCGACTTCCCAGGTGTTGAGCACCTTGCCGCGCAGGGGCAGCACGGCCTGGGTTTCCTTGTCGCGTCCCATCTTGGCGCTGCCGCCGGCCGAGTCGCCCTCGACCAGGAAGACCTCGTTCAGGCTCAGGTCGCGGCTTTCGCAATCGGTGAGCTTGCCGGGCAGCACGGCCACGCCCGAGCCCTTGCGCTTTTCGACCTTCTGGCCCGCCTTCTGGCGGGTCTGGGCGGCCTTGATGGCGATCTCGGCCAGCTTGCGGCCCCATTCCACATGCTCGTTGAGCCACAGCTCCAGCGCAGGGCGAACGTAGCCGCTGACCAGGCGCACGGCATCGCGCGAGTTCAGGCGCTCCTTGATCTGGCCCTGGAACTGCGGGTCCAGCACCTTGGCATTGAGCACGTAGCTGGCGCGCGCGAAGACGTCGTCAGGCATGAGCTTGACGCCCTTGGGCAGCAGCGAATGCATCTCGATGAAGGCCTTGACCGCCTGGAACAGGCCGTCGCGCAGGCCGCTGTCGTGCGTGCCGCCGGCCGTGGTGGGGATCAGGTTGACATAGCTTTCGCGCAGCGGCGCGCCATCCTCGGTGAAGGCCACACACCAGGCGGCGCCCTCGCCTTCGGCAAAGCTGTCGTGGTTGCGGTCGGCAAAGCCCTCGCCTTCGAACAGGGGGATGACGGCCTCGCCATGCAGGCTTTGCTGCAGATAGTCGCGCAGGCCGCCCTTGAACTGCCAGGTCTGGGTGTCGCGCGTCTTCTCGTTGACCAGGGTCACCGACACGCCGGGCATGAGCACGGCCTTGCTGCGCAGCAGATGCATCAGCTCGCCCATGGGCAGCTGGGAGGATTCGAAGTAGCGGGCATCGGGCCACACGCGCACGGTCGTGCCCTGCTTGCGTTCGCCCGCGGCCAGCGGCCGCGATTGCAGGGGCTCGACCACGTCGCCGCCCGAGAAGGCGATGGTGGCCACCTTGCCCTCGCGGTGGATGCAGGCCTCAAGGCGCGTGGCCAGCGCATTCGTGACCGAGACGCCCACGCCATGCAGGCCGCCCGAGAAGCTGTAGGCGCCGCCTTTGCCCTTGTCGAACTTGCCGCCCGCATGCAGGCGGGTGAAGACCAGCTCCACCACGGGCGCCTTTTCCTCGGGGTGCATGCCGAAGGGGATGCCCCGGCCGTCGTCCTCGACGCTGTAGGAGCCGTCGGAATGCAGGGTGAAGCGGATTTTCTTGCCGAAGCCGGCCAGCGCCTCGTCGGCCGCGTTGTCGATCACCTCCTGCAGCACATGCAGGGGGTTGTCGGTGCGCGTGTACATGCCGGGACGCTGCTTGACGGGCTCCAGGCCCTTGAGCACGCGTATCGAGCCTTCGGAGTATTCGCTGGCGGAAGTAGGAGATGGTTTGACTGCCATGGGGGCGGATTGTAGTGCGCGGCCCGGCTCAGTGCTGGATACATTCACAGTCATTGACATTGACTATCCCGAAAAGGCCAGTGCCGCCAAGGGCTACGAAGTGCCGCGCTGGCGCATGGGCGACCCACGCGTCGCAGCGCAAAACCCGGAGTTTCGCTAAAGTTTGCCGCATGCACAAAAACAACCAACCCATGTCCATGGTGCAGATACTGCTGTGCGGGGGCGCAGTCGTGACGCTGTCCATGGGAATCCGGCACGGCTTCGGCCTGTGGCTGCAGCCCATCACCCAGGAGATGGGCTGGACGCGCGAGTCCTTCGCGCTGGCCATTGCCATCCAGAACCTGTCCTGGGGCGTGCTCGGCATCTTCGGCGGCATGCTGGCCGACCGCTTCGGCGCCTTCCGCGTGCTCCTGGTGGGCGCGCTGCTGTATGCGCTGGGCCTGGCCGGCATGGCCATGGCGCCCACGACAACCTGGTTCGCCCTGACGGCCGGCGTGGTGATAGGCGCAGCCCAGGCCGGCACCACCTATGCCGTGATCTACGGCGTGCTGGGCCGCCAGATTCCCGTGGCGCGGCGCAGCTGGGCCATGGGCGTGACGGCGGCGGCGGGCTCCTTCGGCCAGTTCTTCATGGTGCCCGTGGAAGGCAGCCTGATCTCGAACTTCGGCTGGTCCAACGCCCTGCTGCTGCTGTCGCTGTGCGCCCTGATGATCATTCCGCTGGCCTTCGGCCTGCGCGAGCCGGGCTTCACGGCCGGCAATACCCGGCCCGTGCGCGACCAGAGCGCGGGCCAGGCCGTCGCCGAAGCGCTGCGCACACCCAGCTTCGTGCTGCTGACGGCTGGCTACTTCGTCTGCGGCTTCCAGGTGATGTTCATCGGCGTGCACATGCCCAGCTACCTCAAGGACTACGGCCTGGCACCGCAGGTGGCCAGCATCTCGCTGGCGCTGGTGGGGCTGTTCAACATCGTCGGCACCTATGTGGCCGGCAACCTGGGCCAGCGCCTGCCCAAGCGCTACCTGCTGTCCACCATCTACTTCACGCGCTCGGTGGTGATCGTGCTCTTCCTGCTCGCGCCGCTGACGCCCTGGTCGGTCTACATCTTCTCGGCCGCCATGGGACTGCTGTGGCTGTCCACCGTGCCGCTGACCAATGCCACCGTGGCCCAGATCTTCGGCGTGCAGCATCTGTCCATGTTGAGCGGCATGGTGTTCTTCAGCCACCAGGTCGGCAGCTTCCTGGGCGTCTGGCTGGGCGGCTATCTGTATGACCACACCGGCAGCTACCAGGTGGTCTGGTACCTGGCCATCGGCCTGGGCGTGGCCGCCGGCCTGCTGAACCTGCCGATACGCGAAGCCCCGGTGGCAAGGCCGCGTGCGGCGCAGGCGGCGGCCTGACATGACGACAGCCACCACGCCCCGCCCACAGCTGCTGCGCAGGCTGGCGCTGTGGGCCGCCGTGCTGCTGGTGCTGGGCCTGGTCTTCATGCTCTATCTGCAGCCCGAGTTCATGCTGGGCATGGCCGACCAGCTCTGGGCCTGCTTCTGAAATTGAAGCGCGGCAAAGGCCTGGCGGCACAATGGCGGCCGCTTTCAATTCATTTCCGAAATTTCACATGCACGCAGCCACGCCGCCTTCACCCTGGATCCAACGCTGGTCGCATCTTCTGGCACCCGAGGCCACCGTGCTCGACGTGGCCTGCGGCCCTGGCCGCCACATGCGCTGGTTCCATGCACGCGGCCATGCAGTGACGGGCGTGGACCGCGACGCCCAGGCCCTGGCCGGCCTGCAGGGCGTGGGCGAGCTGCTGTGCGCCGACATTGAAAACGGCCCCTGGCCCCTGCCCGGCAGGCAGTTCGGCGCCGTGGTCGTGACCCACTATCTGTGGCGCCCGCTGTGGCCGGCGCTGCTGGACAGCGTGGCCCCCGGCGGTGTGCTGCTGTACGAAACCTTTGCCCAGGGCAACGAGGCCTTCGGCAAGCCTTCCCGACCCGATTTCCTGCTGGCGCCCGGCGAGCTGCTGCAGGCCTGCGCGGGCTGGCACATCGTGGCCTACGAGCACGGCCAGCTGGGCGAGCCCGATCGCATGGTCCAGCGCATCGCGGCACTGCGCCCCGATGCAACAGGCCGGGAACCCGTGGCCATGCTGGCGCATCAGAAGGCGTCGGGGGCTGCAATCGCCTGAATCCCTACAGGCGACCGCCTTGGGCCTGCCTCCGACACTCGTTAGAATGATCCTTTCCCGTTTTTTCTTGCGGACATGACATCCTCCTCCGTCGCTCTCACTGGCAGCATCGTTGCCCTCATCACGCCCATGCACGAGGACGGTAGTGTTGACTACCCGGCGCTGCGAAAACTCATCGACTGGCATGTGGCCGAGGGCACGGACTGCATCGGCGTGGTGGGAACGACAGGCGAATCCCCCACCGTCAACGTGGAGGAACACTGCGAAATCATCCGCGTGTCCGTCGAGCAGGCTGCGGGCCGCGTTCCCGTGATGGCAGGCTGCGGCGCCAACAGCACGCACGAGGCCATCGAGCTGGCCCGCTACGCCAAGAAGGTCGGTGCCGACAGCCAGCTGCAGGTCGTGCCCTACTACAACAAGCCCACGCAGGAAGGCCAGTACCAGCATTTCAAGGCCATTGCCGAAGCGGTGGGCGACCTGCCTGTGGTGCTCTACAACGTGCCCGGCCGCTCGGTGGCCGACATGCAGCACGACACCGTGCTGCGCCTGGCACAGATTCCCGCCATCATCGGCATCAAGGAAGCCACGGGCAACATCGAACGCGCCCAGTGGCTGATCCGTGAAGTGCCCGAAGGCTTCGGCGTGTACTCCGGTGATGATCCGACCGCTGTGGCACTGATGCTGTGCGGCGGCCACGGCAACATCAGCGTCACGGCCAACGTGGCGCCGCGCCTGATGAGCGATCTGTGCAAGGCGGCCCTGGCCGGCGACGTGCGCACCGCCATGGACATCCAGATGCGCCTGATGCCTGTGCACAAGAACCTCTTCGTCGAGGCCAACCCCATTCCCGTCAAGTGGGCCGCAGCCCGCCTGGGCCTTTGCGGCCCGGCCATGCGCCTGCCGATGACACCCCTGAGCAAGAATCTGGAAGCCACCGTGGAAGCCGCCCTGAGCTCCGCTGGCCTGCTGTGAGGCGCCCCGCCCCACCGAACGAACGCACCAAGGATATTCGCGTGAAACAGCCCATTGCACGTCTGAGCCTGCTGAGCCTGGCCATCGGCCTGACAGCCTGCACGACCACGTTCCAAGAGAGCAAGATCGACTACAAGAGCGCCGGCAAGCAGCAGGCGCCCACCCTGGAAGTCCCGCCAGACCTGACACAGCTGTCCACGGACTCCCGCTACGCCGTGCCCGGCGGCGTGGTCTCCGCCGCCGCCATGGAAGCCAACTCCAAGGCGCAAAAGCCGGCAGAGGGCCGAACGGCCACCGCCGCCCTGGGCGATGTGCGCATCGAGCGCAATGGCGAGCAGCGCTGGCTGGTGATCAAGCGTCCGGCCGACCAGCTGTGGGAGCCCGTGCGCGACTTCTGGCTGGAAAACGGCTTCATCTTCACCACCGAAGACCGCCAGCTCGGCATCATCGAAACCGATTGGGCCGAGAACCGCGCCAAGATCCCGCAGGACGTGATCCGCAAGACGCTGGGCAAGGTCTTCGACGGCCTGTACTCCACCAGCGAGCGCGACAGGTTCCGCACCCGCCTGGAGCGCTCGGCCGACGGCTCCACCGAGGTCTACATCACGCACCGCGGCATGCAGGAGGTGTACACCAGCGCCCAGAAGGACCAGACCATATGGCAGCCGCGCCCCTCCGATCCGGAACTGGAAACCGAATTCCTGCGCCGCCTGATGGTCAAGCTCGGCGTGAGCCAGGAGCAGGCCGACGCCGTGGCCAAGGCCAACACCACCACGGCAGCCGCCACCGGCAGCGTGCGCATGGAATCCGCCAACGGACAGCCCGTGCTGCAGATCGACGAAGGCTTTGACCGCGCATGGCGCCGTGTCGGCGTGGCCCTGGACCGCACGGGCTTCACCGTGGAAGACCGCGACCGCAGCCGCGGCATCTACTTCGTGCGCTATGTGGCGCCCGATGCCAAGGTCGAGCCCAAGGGATTCTTCAGCAAGCTGTTCAGCCGCTCGCCCGACGCGGCCGCGCCGGTCAAGTACCAGATCCAGGTGCGCAGCGAGGGCGACAAGTCCACGGTCACCGTGCTCAACACCCAGGGCCAGCCAGAGACCTCGGCCAATGCCCAGCGCATCGTGCGCGTCATCACCGACGACATGAAGTAGGCGATCCTCACGTCGGGATTGAGGCGGCAGCCGCCGCCCTCGCCTGCAGCCACCGCGCATTCACTTGCCGGTGGCTTTTTTGCATCCGGGCCGTCGTGCATAGACCATGGATATGCATGACCGGGCCCTGGTGGACGAAAAAAAACCGCAGCCCGAAGGATGCGGTTTTTTCGCAGCACAAGCCTAAGCCTGTGCCATCGGCGAAGGCCGGATTACTGCTTGGTGGCTTCCTTGGCGGCAGCGTCGGCAGCAGCCTTGGCGGCGTCTGCAGCAGCAGCGTCAGCAGCGGGAGCGGCAGGTGCAGCTGCGTCAGCGGCGGGCGCTGCGGGAGCAGCTGCGTCGGCGGCGGGAGCAGCAGGAGCGGCTTCTGCGGGAGCGGGAGCTGCCGGTGCGGGAGCTTCAACAGCAGGAGCGGGAGCGGGGGCCGGAGCCTCTTCCTTCTTGCCGCAAGCGGCCAGAGCTGCAGCAGCGATCACGGTAGCCAGGATCAGAGAGTTCTTCATCACAGTTTCCTAGAGAGTAGGTAAGAAGACAGTAAACAGGAGGGCCCCGCCATTGCGACACCGGATGCAGGCAACCGGAGCGCTACGGCCAAGCCGCGTCAAAACATTCATTCGACTCGCGTCAGATTATAGGGAGGTTTTCCAGAAGCTGACCGAAACTGACAGCTTCAAAACAATTCCGCACAAATCCTCTTGCAAAGTCCGGATGGGGCAGTGAATTGACTGCCTTGACATGCACTGTGTAACAAAAGCAGGTGACTGTCAATTTACTGACGGACTCAAGACAATTCTTTACAAATCTAACGAAGTCCGCCCTTGTTCAGCAGCACGCTGTCAACAGTGAATGCCCGAACTTAGCATGCCTGTGGCGCAGCGTCTACCCGCTTCAGGACAGCTTGCCGCCACGCACCCAGCCTGCGTCAAACCATGAGGACAGCAACTCCAGCGCATCGTCGCTGGCCTTGGCCAGATCGGTGCGCGACAGCGCGCGCGTGTCGGCCAGCTTGCGCATCAGCGTGGCATCGCGGCCACCGGCCAGATAGCTTTCTCCGTTGATGAAGATGTGCCTGGCGTCATACATCATGCGGGTGCGGCGGTCCAGGACCACGCTCTCGAACATGCCGTTTTCCTCGCCATGCTCGAACCACACATTGGCCTTGGGCTCGGTCATGTACTCGCCCAGAGCGCGCTCCAGCGCCAGCGGCTCGGCCAGCGCGCGTTCCAGCGACTTGCGGGCGAAATCGTGCAGGCTGGCGGGAATCTCGCCCGGGGCTTCGACGGCCGGCTGGTCGGGATCGCGGTAGACGACCGGCACTTCGGGCTCATCGGGCTCGTCGGACATGCGCAGCAGCAGCTCGCGGGCCAGTTCGTCGCGCGCGGGCGAGCGAAAGCCGATGGAGTAGGTCATGCATTCGCCCTCGGCGATGCCGTCATGGGCCCACTTCGGCGGCAGGTAGAGCATGTCGCCGGGCTCGAGCACGAACTCCTCCTCGGGCTCGAAATTCGAGAGCACCTTCAGCGGCACATCGGGCTGCAGCGACAGGTCCTTCTGGCGGCCGATGCGCCAGCGCCGGCGGCCATGGGCCTGCAGCAGGAAGACGTCGTAGCTGTCGAAATGCGGGCCGACGCCGCCCTGGTCGGTGGCAAAGCTGATCATCAGGTCGTCCAGCCGCGCCTCGGGCACGAAGCGGAACTGCTGCATCAACTGGTGCACGCCGTCGTCGTGCAGGTCCACGCCCTGCACGAGCACGGTCCATCCGGGCTTTTGCAGCGAGGGCAGGCTGCGGCGCGACAGCGGGCCGTGGCTGAGCTTCCAGTGGCCACCGTCCTGCTGCTGGATCAGGCGCGATTCCACACCGTCCTCGCCTGCCATGGCCAGCAGCCTGGCGCGGGGAATCAGGGGCTTGAAGCCCGGGATTGCCTGGCGCACCAGCAAGGGCTTCTTGTGCCAGTGGCGGCGCATGAATTGGGAAGCGGTAAGCCCGCCCAGCAGGGCAAGCGGTGTGTTGGTGTCCATGAAATGGTCCGAAGTGAGCGAAGAGACAGGGCGGCATTGTCCTATGCGGGCATTGCCCTGTCCTGGCGCCAGCGCAAGCTGCCCCGCAATGGCTTCTTGGCAGTCAGCCGGCCGGCTTGCGCATGGCCCTGAAATCCGAGGGCGCCAGGCCCGTATAGGCCTTGAAGGCCCGGCTGAAATGCGCGCTGCTGCCAAAGCCGCAGTCCATGGCGACTTCGGTGATGGTGCGCTGCGCGTGCTCGGGCAGCAGCAGCTCTCGCATGCACAGCTCCAGCCGGCTGTGCTGTATGAAGGCGCCCAGGCTGGTCTGGCTGTCCGCAAAGGCGTTGTGCAAATGGCGCTTGCTGCAGTTGAGCGCGGCAGCCACGGACTCCACCGACAGGCCCGGATCGCGCAGATGGGCCACCACATGGGCGCGTATGCGGTCCTGCAGCGCCAGTTGCTGGGTGCCTGCCGTGCCCTGCCCGGCCAGCTCCTGCAGCGAAAGGTGGACCATGTCCACCAGCAGCTCGCCCGCGCGGCGCGCCAGGTGCGGTGCCATGCCGGGCAGCTCCTGGTAGGTGCTGCGCATGGTCTCCAGCGCGATGCGGGCGATGCCCGAGCTGCCGCCCACATTGCGCCCCATCAGCCCTTCCAGCCGGATGCCCCGGTCCACGATGGCCTGGCGCGGCAGCATCACGATGAGGTGTTCGGACCATTCGGGGTTGGTGACCTCGTACTCCTGCGCCGTGTCATAGATCACCCAGCTGCCCTTGCGCACGCTGGCCTCGCGGTTGTGCTGGCGCACGCTGGCCACGCCCTCCCAGGGCGCGACGATCTTCAGATAGGGGGACTCATGGGCGCGCAGGCCCTGCATGCTGCGCATGACGCGGTGGCGGCCCGCCTCCAGCCGGGTCAGCACCACATCGCCGGCATTGGCCACGCGCACATGGCCTTCGAACAGGTGATCGCCATAGACATCGGTATCCAGGCCCGCAAACAGGCGCGACATCCAGGCGTGCCAGGCCGACGCCGTCTCGCCGGGCGGCAGTCCGTCGGTGCTCAACACCATGGCATCGGTCATGTGCGGTCTCTCCTGCTCGCCGCACGGGTGAAGGATCTGTGTGCGGCCATGGACGTGATTATGGGAAAGTGCAGGCCCGTCGCGCCCCATGGCTTTCCCCGCGGACAGCCAGGACAAGGGTAAACCCCGGAGCCTGTGCACGATCCGTCATGCGCTTTGTGCGCGCAGCGGGCTGCCTGCGCCATCGCCTGCTTCTACGATGACCGGCACGCCCGGCTACGCAAACGCCCAGGCCACAACCGCATACCAAGGAGACAGTCATGATCGAACAAACCATGCTCATCGCAGGCCAGGCCGCACAGGCCGGCAATGGCGCCACCTTCGAGCGCCGCAATCCGCTGGACGGATCGGTGGCCACGTGCGCCCCGGCCGCCACGCCCGAAGATGCCGTGCGCGCCGTCGAAGCCGCGCAAAAGGCTTTCCCCGCCTGGGCCGCGCTGGGCCCGACCGAGCGCCGCCAGATGCTGATGAAGGCATCGCAGGCGCTGGAGGCCAAGACCGAGGCCTTTGCCGCCGCCATGGCCGCCGAGACGGGCGCCTCGGGCATCTGGGCCGGCTTCAACGTGCACCTGGCTGCCAACATGTTCCTGGAGGCCGCATCGCTGACCACCCAGATCAATGGCCAGATCATTCCCTCGGACGTGCCCGGCAGCCTGGCCATGGCCGTGCGCCAGCCCGCTGGCGTGGTGCTGGGCATTGCGCCCTGGAATGCGCCCGTCATCCTGGCCGTGCGCGCCATCGCCACGCCGCTGGCCTGCGGCAACACCGTGGTGCTCAAGGGCTCGGAGCTGTGCCCCGCCACGCACGGCCTGATCATCGAGGCCCTGCAGGAAGGCGGCCTGCCGCCCGGCGTGGTCAACTTCGTGACCAATGCGCCCGAAGATGCCGGCGCCGTGGTCGAGGCCATGGTGGCCCACCCGGCCGTGCGCCGCGTGAACTTCACGGGCTCCACGCGCGTGGGCCGCATCATCGGCCAGACCTGCGCCAAGTACCTCAAGCCCGCCATCCTGGAGCTGGGCGGCAAGGCGCCCTTCGTGGTGCTGGACGATGCAGACATCGACGCCGCCGTGGCCGGCTGCACCTTCGGTGCCTTCGCCAACTCGGGCCAGATCTGCATGTCCACCGAACGCATCATCGTGGACGAGGCCGTGGCCGGGGATTTCCTGGACAAGCTGGTGGCCCGTGCCACCTCGCTGCCGCTGGGCGATCCGCGCAAGGGTCCCGTGGTGCTGGGCTCGGTGGTGGACATGGCCACCGTGGAGCGCGCCAACCGCCTGATCGACGACGCGCTGGCCAAGGGCGCAAAACTGCTGTGCGGCGGCAAGGCCACCAACACCCTGATGGCGGCCACGCTGATCGACGGCGTCACGCCCGAGATGGAGATCTTCCGCGAGGAAACCTTCGCCCCCGTCAAGGCCATCGTGCGCGTACGCGGCGAGGAGCAGGCCATCGCCATGGCCAACGACAACGAATTCGGCCTGTCCTCGTCCGTCTACACCCGCGATACCGCACGCGGCTGGCGCGTGGCCGCGCGCATCGAGGCCGGCATCTGCCACGTCAACGGCCCCACCGTGCATGACGAGGCACAGATGCCCTTTGGCGGCGTGAAGAACTCGGGCTACGGCCACTTCGGCGGCCAGGCAGGCATCGATGCCTTCACCGAGACGCGCTGGATCACCATGCAGACCGCGCCCCGCCACTATCCGTTCTGATCGGCAGGACTCGCCGCCCGGCCTGCGCAGCAGCCGGGCCGCCGTGGGAAAATCGCGCCAACGCGGCCGCCGGCATGCCTTCGTCAAACAAGGGCGCGCGCGGCGGTCTTTCTTTTTCCCCACCGCGGCATGGGCCGCACAAGCTGCACACCATGGAAATCACAGAACAATGCGTGGTCGCTCTGACCTGGACCCTCAAGGACACCCTGGGCGAGGAACTGGACGTGCTCGATGAGCCCGTGGAGTTCCTGGTCGGCGGCGACGACCTGCTCAAGCGCATCGAGGAAGCCCTGCAGGGCCACGGCCAGGGCAAGGTCCTGGACCTGCACCTGGAGCCCGAGGAAGCCTTCGGCGACTACAACGAAAGCCTGATCTTCCTGGAGCCGCGCGCCCTGTTCCCGGCCGAGCTGGAGGAAGGCATGAGCTTCGAGGCCAGCGCCCTGCCCAAGGGCTGCAGCGCCGTGCCGCCCGACCTGCTCTACACGGTAACCGAAATCTATCCCGAGCATGTGGTGCTGGACGGCAACCATCCGCTGGCCGGCATCGCGCTGCGCCTGCACCTGAAGGTCGAAGGCGTGCGCGAAGCCACCGAGGAGGAAATCGGCCGCGGCTCGGCCGGCACCGGCTTCTTCCGCATCCAGCCCATGGCACCGGGCAACGACACGCTGCACTGAAATTGCCGCGCTGAAATGGCAAAGGGCTCCCTTCGGGGAGCCCTTTTGCATGGAGCGAGCCTGGTACTCAGCGCAGCAGCTGGTTGTTGTCCACACGCACGCTTTCGCCTACGCGCAGCTGCGGATTGCTCTGGTAGTCGAACACGCGCGTGCTGCCATCGTTCAACTGCACGGTGACACGGTAGACATCGCGCAGGTCGCCAGGGCCGGTGTTCTTCTCGATGGCATTGCCCGCCATGGCACCGCCCACCACGCCCGCAATGGTGGCGATGTCGCGCCCGCTGCCCTTGCCCACCTGACGGCCCAGCACGCCGCCGACCACGCCACCCACCACTGCCCCGGCACCTATGCCCGAGCCACCGATGCCGCTGGGCTGCTGGATCTGAACCAGTTGCACATTGGTCACGCGCCCCTGCTGCACATAGCCACCGCCGCCCGGGTAGGCCGTGCCGGGCTGGCCGCTGGCGGGATAGCCCCCGCTGGGGTAGCCCCCGACGGGATATCCGCCAGCGGGATAGCCACCTGCAGGGTAGCCGCCACCCGGATATCCGCCCTGCTGTGGATAGCCCGCGCAGGCGCTGAGCATCAGCGCTGCAATGCAGCCGGTGCCGATGGCGCCCAAGCGATGAATGGAAGGGGGCATGGAAATCTCCTGTGTACTGTCCGTGGATCGATCAAGGGCAGCCGCCGGCCTTGCCTGCGGCTGCATACCACTCCAACGCCCCAGGCTGCATGTACGCCGACCGGACTGAACACTTGCTGACAAAAATCAGCCCGCCGGCCCGGCCTCAATTGCGTGCGCGAATGCTGAGCACGTTGCCGTTGTTGCCATCGACATAGAGCTTCACGGGACGGCCATCGCCGGTCTGGCCCTTGACCTGGTAGAGGCCGTCTTCCCACTCGATCTCGCGCAGGTCGCGGTAGCCCAGGACCTCCATGCGCTCGAAGACTTCGCGGATGCTCAGGCCCGGCCCCTGGAAGGCGCCGCGCACGGAGGCCACCGTGGTGGCCACGGCTTCGCCGGCCTGCACGGTCACCGAAGGACCGCCCGTGGCGGCGGCCTGGGCCTGCATCTGGGCGACCAGCCCGGCAGTGGCGATCAGAACAATGCCCAGGCCCGTCAGGCCATGGCGTGCAGCGCGGGAAATCAGTTGTCGGATGGAAGGCATGAGGTTCTCCTTGGCATGTGAAGGTCGGCGTCTGGGCCGGCGACTGGGCCGGCGACTGGGCCGGCGATTGGGTCGGCGATTGGGCTGGCGATGCATCTGAAAAGGCCGCATCTGCCGGCTGCTGCGCCTTCGTTTCCGGTGGATTGCGACGGCGTGCAGCCATTGTTCGATGCAGGCCATGAACGCAAGCTGAAGCAGCCGTTCATTCGAGGTTCATCCACGCTGGGCTATAAAGTTTTCCATGCCCACTCCATCCTTCTCCACCCCTCGCAGGTCCTGGATGCTGCTGGCCTCGCTGCTGCTGATGGCGGCGGCACTGGCCTCCTGGACCACGCCCTCGGATGCCGGCGACAGCGACCATGAACTCGCGCGCCAGGCCCTGCAGCAAGGCCGCGTGCTGCCGCTGCGCACCGTGCTCGACCAGGTCGAGCGCGACTACCAGGGCCAGGTCATCAAGGTCGAGTTCGAGCATGACGACGGCCGCTTCATCTACGAGATCCGGCTGCTGCAATCGGGCGGCCGCGTGGCCAAGCTCAAGATCGATGCACGCGATGGCAAGGTGCTGAGCTTCAAGCGCAAGGACTAGGAAAAAGATGCGAATCCTCGTGGTGGAAGACGAGCCCACGCTGAGCAGCCAGCTCGTGCAGGCGCTGCAGCAGGCCGGGCATACGGTGGAGACGGCGGCCGACGGCGCAACGGCCCAGTACCTGGGCGAGGTCGAGGAGTTCGATGCCGCCGTGCTGGACCTGGGCCTGCCCGTGCGCGATGGCCTGACGGTGTTGCGCGCCTGGCGCGAACAAGGGCGGGTCATGCCGGTGATGATCCTCACGGCGCGCGGCGCCTGGCATGAGAAGGTGGCCGGCATGGATGCCGGCGCCGACGACTATCTGGCCAAGCCCTTCCACATGGAAGAGCTGATGGCCCGCCTGCGCGCCCTGCTGCGCCGGCTCAGCCCGCACGCCAGCGCCCAGTGGCAATGCGGCCCCATCGTGCTGGACTCGCGCCAGGCGCGTGTGAGCGTGGCGGGCCAGCCGCTCACGCTGACCAGCCATGAATTCAAGGTGCTGGCCCTGCTGATGCAGCGCGTGGGCCAGGTGATATCGCGCACCGAGCTGTCCGAACACATCTACCCGCAGGACAGCGACCGCGACTCCAACACCATCGAGGTCTTCGTGGGCCGCCTGCGCAAGAAGCTGCCGGCCGGCAGCATAGAGACCGTACGCGGACTGGGCTACCGGCTGGTGGAAGGCGCGCCCGCTGCATGAACGCACCACAGGAAAGACAGGTATCCCGGCTCGGTGATTCGCTGCGCCTGCGCCTGCTGGCCGGCACGCTGGCCTGGGTGCTGGCGGCCGTGCTGCTGGCCGGCTGGGGACTGCGCGGACTGTTCCGCGATCACATCGCGCAGCAGTTGCAGGCGCAGCTGGTGCTGCAGCTCGACCAGCTCAGCGCAGCCGTCAACAGCCTGCCCGGCGGGCGCATCGAAGTCGGACTGGCCGTGGGCGATCCGCGCCTGGCGCAGCCGCTGTCAGGCCTGTACTGGCAGATCGACCAGGTGAGCGATGGCGCGGGTCCGCCCGAGAAGGCCGGCCTGCTGCGCTCTCGTTCGCTGTGGGACCAGACACTGGACTGGCGCCAGTTCCGTGCCGATGCCGGTCGCCCGGATGAGCACCACGAGGACACGGCGTTGAGCACGGGCATGCTGCCCGATGGCCAGGGCCACCCGCTCGTGGCCGTGGCACGCCCCCTGCAATTGCCCGAAGCCGACGCGCCGCCGTTGCGCCTGATCGTTGCGGCCGACAGCGCCCTGCTGGCCGAGCCCATGCAGCGCTTCACCACCATGCTGATCGCCGCACTGGGCACGCTGGCGGCCGGGCTGGCTCTGGCCGTGGTGCTGCAGCTGCGCCTGGCGCTGCGGCCGCTGCAGTTGCTGCGCACAGGCCTGGCCGACGTGCGCAAGGGCGCCACGCCGCGCCTTGAAGGCCGGTTTCCGCAGGAACTGCGCCCCCTGGTGCAGGAGTTCAACCATGTGCTGGATGTGAACGCCGACATGGTCCAGCGCGCGCGCACGCAGGCCGGCAATCTGGCCCATGCCGTGAACACGCCGCTGTCCATCCTCGGCAATGCCGCCGCGCAGGAAGGCGGGACGCTGGCCGAGTTGGTCCGCGAGCAGGTCGCCAGCGCCAGCCGCCAGGTGGACCACCATCTGGCACGCGCCCGCGCTGCGGCCCGCCAGGCCACAGGCCTGCGCACGCCGCTGGAGCCGCCGCTGGCCTCGCTGGTGCGCACCATGGAGCGGCTGCACGCCGGCCGCGGCATCCGCTTCGCGCTGAAGGGCGATGCGCAGCCTTGGGACTTTCTGGGCGACGGCCAGGACCTGATGGAAATCCTGGGCAACCTGCTGGACAACGCCGGCAAGTGGGCGGCCCAGGCCGTGAGCCTGGAAGTACAGGGCCTGGAGCCCGATCAGGCCGGCTGCCCCTTGCTGCTGACGGTGGACGATGACGGCCCCGGCATCGAAGACGCCGACCTTGGCCGCATCTTCGAGCGCGGCGAGCGCCTGGACGAGCGCAGGCCCGGCGCAGGCCTGGGCCTGGATATCGTGCGTGACCTGGTGCAGACCTATGGCGGCAGCATCGCAGCCAGCCGCTCGCCGCTGGGCGGCCTGCGCATGCAGCTGCACCTGCCCGGAGCGCGACGAGAGGCATGAGCGCGGGAGGCCGCAGGGCAGCGGCTCACCCCCCTCTCAGCGCTCGCAGCACCTGCACCAGGGTGTCTGCCTGGGGAAACAGCCAGTCGGCCGCAGCGCCCAGCGCCACGGCGGCCACCAGCGCGCCCAGCACCGGCTTCCAGCTCAGGCGCAGCGCGGCCAGCAGCCAGCCTTCGCGCTCCACCACGTAGAGCGTGCGCGCCATCAGCAGCGCAAAGGCCACCTCCACCGCCACGGCCAGGAACAGGTCGGCCCCAAAGACCAGCCACAGCAGCGACCCGGCGCCCGTGACCGCGACCAGCAGCGCCGCAAACACCAGCAGCACCGGCACCAGGACGACAGCGCCTTCGTCCAGCCCATCGATGCCGGGCACGTCAAAGCCCTGCGACGCCGAGGAAGCGGCCTCGGACATGGCACCGCCGTCGTCCCAGCTGCCGCTGGAGCCACCGCCGCCATAAGAGCCGCCCTGCCCGCTCTCGAATCCGCCAGCCTCGGGCGTGCGGGCCGGTGAAGAACCGCTGCCGCCGGGCGCGGCATCGGGCACATCCGGCCCATCCCAGTCGCGGCGCAGCATGCACTCGGCCCACAGGCGTACCAGCAGCAGATACAGCAGATAGCCGCAGACCAGGGCCACGCCGTAGCGCAGCGCCATGCTGTGCACGCCCGCATGCAGCAAGGCCAGGCTCAGCAGCGACATGCCGGCCAGGCTGAGGCCGCCCGTCAACGCCGCATGCAGTCGCAGCCAGTGGCGCTGCTGCAGGCGGCGGCGCATGCGGTCTTCCTGCGTGAGCACCACGCGCGTCCACGACGCGGATGGGCGATGGCGCGTGCGCCGGGATGGCCTGGCCATGCGGACTCCTCCCTGAAGCGATGCCCTGGCAGCGCAGCTGCGGGCGATGTCTGGCGGAAAGCCTTATTGCTTGCCGGTGGAGCCGTAGCCGCCCGCACCGCGCTCGGAAGCCGACTCGAACTCCTCGACCACATTGAAGCTGGGCTGCACCACGGGCACGATGATCAGCTGGGCCAGGCGGTCCATGGGCTGCAGCGTGAAGGCCGTGGCCGAGCGGTTCCAGGCGCTGACCATGAGCTGGCCCTGGTAGTCGCTGTCGATCAGGCCGACCAGGTTGCCCAGCACGATGCCGTGCTTGTGGCCCATGCCCGAGCGCGGCAGGATCATGGCGGCGTAGCCGGGGTCCTTGAGGTACATGGCCATGCCCGTGGGCACCAGTTGCCATTGGCCGGGCTCCAGCGTCAGCGGCGCATCGATGCAGGCGCGCAGGTCCAGGCCCGCGCTTCCCGGCGTGGCGTAGGCGGGCATGTTCTCGCGCAGGCGCGCGTCAAGGATCTTGATATCAACGTTCATGGAAACAATCTGGGGAGCGCCTCACGGCAGGCTCTCTTGAAAAGCAAAGCGCGCATTGTGCCCCGCGCCGTCACCCGGACGACTTGAGCCCGCTGCGAAAGCCTTTGACGATGGCATTGATGATGGTGAGCAGCAGGATGAAGGGGCCGATGCCCGGAATCACCACGGCCAGGATCAGGCCGATCACGATACCCAGCAACTGGCCCGGACCTATCTTGAAGACCGTCTTCTTGACGGCCTTGGCGGCGGAGGACGCCTGGGCTTGCTGTGCCCGCGCCGCCTGCCGGCCGCGATCGGCCCTCCCACCATTCCTGTCGCCTGCAGACGGCTGGCGCCCCGGCAGGGCAGGCACCGACGCCTGCTGCGCGGCGATGCGCGCCTTCTCGGCCGCAGCCTGCACCTGCTCGCGCACGCGCTCGACCACGGACTGGGACTGCGCGCCCGGCGTGGCCACCGCGTCGGTGAAATCGCTGCGTCCCTGCGCCATCCAGCCATGGGCCGCAGAGCGGTACAGGGGGCTGGCGCGCAGCAGCTCATCCACATAGCGCACATAGTCGCCGTGGCGGGGACCTTCGTAGGTGTTCTGTGACATGCGGGCCTTCGATGGTGTCAAGGGGCGGGCGGCAGGCGCCGGGCGATCTCGGCCACCAGCTGGCGCGCCAGCAGGGACTTGGAGGCGTGCGGCAACTCCTGGGTGCCGGACTCGTCGATCAGCAGCAGGGCATTGTCATCCCGCCCAAAGGTTGCGGGACCGATATTGCCCACCAGCAGCGGCACCTGCTTGCGCAGGCGCTTGGCGCTGGCGTGCTGCAGCAGGTCATGGCTTTCGGCGGCGAAGCCCACGCAGTACAGCCGTCCGCTGCGTGCGGGCTCGGACTGCGCGGCGGCCGCCAGGATGTCGGGGTTCTCGACGAAGGTCAGCGTGGGGGTCTGGCCCGAGCCGTCCTTCTTGATCTTCTGGTCTGACGCCGTGGCCGGGCGCCAGTCGGCCACGGCCGCCGTGGCGATGAACACGCCAGCCTGGGGCAGTTGCTGCTGCACGGCATCGAACATCTGCTGCGCCGACTGCACGTCGATGCGCTGCACGCCACGCGGCGTGCGCAGGTGCACGGGCCCGGCCACCAGGGTCACCTGGGCGCCCGCCTCGCGTGCGGCGCGCGCAATGGCAAAGCCCATCTTTCCGCTGGAATGGTTGGTAATGCCGCGCACGGGGTCGATGGCCTCGAAGGTCGGGCCCGCCGTGACCAGCACCTGGCGGCCCTGCAGCAGCTTGGGCGTGAAGAAGGCGGCCAGCTCCTCCATGATTTCCTCGGGCTCGAGCATGCGGCCGTCGCCCACCTCGCCACAGGCCTGGTCGCCCGTTCCCACGCCCAGCACCAGTGCGCCGTCGGCGGCCACCTGCGCCAGGTTGCGCTGCGTGGCCGGGTGTGCCCACATCTCGCGGTTCATGGCCGGAGCCAACAGCAGGGGCACGCGGTCCATGGGGCGCGCCAGGCACATCAGGCTCAGCAACTCGTCGGAGCGGCCCTGCACCAGGCGCGCGATGAAGTCGGCGCTGCAGGGCGCGATCAGCATCGCGTCGGCCTCGCGGCTGAGGTTGATGTGGGGCATGTTGTTGGGCTCGCGCGCGTCCCACTGCGATCCGTAGACAGGGCGGCCCGACAGCGCCTGCATGGTCACCGGCGTGATGAACTGCTCGGCCGCCTCGGTCATCACCACCTGCACGGTGGCCCCGGCCTGTACCAGCAGGCGCACCAGCTGGGCAGATTTGTAACAAGCCACGCCTCCGGAGAGGCCGAGCACCAGATGTTTACCAGCGAACACTTCAGTCATGGCGCGCAATTTAGCAGAGCCGCAACGTCCGAGCAGCCCCGCGCGGCGCGGCGAATTCGGCGGCGCATCTATAATCCTGCTTTACCACCACCAATAAAAGACATGACCAAATTTGTCTTCGTCACAGGCGGTGTGGTGTCTTCCCTGGGCAAGGGAATCGCCTCAGCCTCCCTTGCTGCGATCCTCGAATCGCGCGGCCTCAAAGTCACTCTCATCAAGCTGGACCCGTACATCAACGTGGACCCGGGCACCATGTCGCCCTTCCAGCACGGTGAAGTGTTCGTGACCGACGATGGCGCAGAGACCGATCTGGACCTGGGCCACTACGAGCGTTTCATCGAAACGCGCATGAAGCAGTCCAACAACTTCACCACCGGCCGCATCTACCAGAGCGTTCTGGAGAAGGAGCGCCGCGGCGACTACCTGGGCAAGACCGTGCAGGTGATCCCTCACGTGACCAATGAAATCCAGGAGTACATCAAGCGCGGCGCCGGCATCGGCACGCCGGATGCCGTGGACGTGGCCATCTGCGAAGTCGGCGGCACGGTGGGCGATATCGAGTCCCTGCCCTTCCTCGAAGCCGTGCGCCAGCTGGCCCTCAAGCAGGGCCCCAACAACACGGCCTTCGTGCACCTGACCTACCTGCCCTGGATCGCCACGGCTGGCGAGCTCAAGACCAAGCCCACGCAGCACACCGTGCAGAAGCTGCGCGAGATCGGCATCCAGCCCGACGCCCTGCTGTGCCGCGCCCAGCACCGCGTGCCGGACGAGGAAAAGGAAAAGATCTCGCTGTTCACCAACGTTCCCGAATGGGGCGTGATCTCCATGTGGGACGTGGACACCATCTACAAGGTGCCCCGCATGCTGCACGAGCAGGGCCTGGACGGCCTGATCTGCGACAAGCTGCGCCTGAACACGCCGCCCACCAACCTCAAGCGCTGGGATGACCTGGTCCACGAGACCGAGCACCCGCAGGGCGAGGTCAAGATCGCCATGGTCGGCAAGTACGTCGAGCTGTCGGACGCCTACAAGTCCGTCAACGAGGCGCTCAAGCACGCCGGCATGCAAAGCCATGTAGCCGTGAAGATCACCCATGTGGACTCCGAGACCATCAGCGACGCCAATGCGCGCGACAAGCTCTCGCAGTACGACGCCATCCTCGTGCCCGGCGGCTTCGGCTCGCGCGGCGTGGAAGGCAAGATCTCCACGGCCCGCTACGCCCGCGAGAACAAGGTGCCCTACCTGGGCATCTGCCTGGGCATGCAGGTGGCCACCATCGAGTACGCCCGCCATGTGGCCGGCCTCGAAGGCGCCAACTCCACCGAGTTCGATCCCAAGTCCGCCAACCCCGTGATCGCCCTGATCACCGAGTGGAAGGATGCCGACGGCACGGTCAAGACCCGCGACGAGAACTCCGACCTGGGCGGCACCATGCGCCTGGGCGCGCAGTCCTCCGACGTGCAGGCCGGCACGCTGGCCCACAGCATCTACGGTGACGTGGTCACCGAGCGCCACCGCCATCGCTATGAAGCCAACGTCCAGTATCTGGACCAGCTGCGCGAAGCGGGCCTGGTGATCTCGGCGCTGACCCAGCGTGAGCAGCTGACCGAGATCGTCGAACTTCCCAAGGAAGTTCACCCCTGGTACATCGGCGTGCAGTTCCACCCCGAGTTCAAGTCCACGCCGTGGAGCGGCCACCCGCTGTTCAATGCCTTCGTGAAGGCCGCGATCGAGCGCCAGAAGGCACCGCGCAAGTCCTGAGCCCCGCAACGCCGCCCACCATTTCCCAAGGAATCCCCACCATGAAACTCTGCGGCTTCGACGTCGGCCTCGACCGGCGCTTCTTTCTCATTGCAGGTCCCTGCGTCGTCGAGTCCGAGCAGCTGCAGATGGACGTGGCGGGGCAGCTCAAGGAAATCACGGCGGCCCTGGGCATCCACTTCATCTTCAAGAGCAGCTACGACAAGGCCAACCGCAGCTCGGGCGCCAGCTTTCGCGGCCCGGGCATGGACAAGGGCCTGGAGATCCTCGCCAAGGTGAAGAAGGACCTGCAGGTCCCCATCCTGACCGACGTCCACACCGAGGCCGAGATACCGGCCGTGTCCCAGGTCGTGGACGTACTGCAGACGCCGGCCTTCCTGTGCCGCCAGACCGACTTCATCCGTGCCGTGGCCCAGTCGGGCCGGCCGGTGAACATCAAGAAGGGCCAGTTCCTGGCCCCGCATGACATGAAGAATGTCATCGACAAGGCCCGCGCCGCCGCCAAGGAGGCCGGCCTGCCCGAGGACAGCTTCATGGCCTGCGAGCGCGGCGCCAGCTTCGGCTACAACAATCTGGTCTCGGACATGCGCAGCCTGTCCATCATGCGCGAGACCGGTGCGCCCGTTGTCTTCGATGCCACGCACAGCGTGCAGCTGCCCGGCGGCAACGGCACCAGCAGCGGCGGCATGCGCGAGATGGTGCCCGTGCTCTCGCGTGCGGCCGTGGCCGTGGGCGTGGCCGGACTGTTCATGGAAACCCATCCCAATCCTCCCTGCGCCCTCAGCGACGGCCCCAACGCCGTGCCGCTCAAGCACATGAAGGCCCTGCTCGAAACCCTGGTCGCGCTCGACGACGTGACCAAGAAGAACGGCTTCCTCGAAAACGATTTTGGAGTCTGACCCATGGCCAGCGGCTACATCATTGCGTCCGTCACCGTCACCAAGCCCGAGCAGTACGAGGAGTACCGCAAGTGGAGCACCGAGGCCATGCGCGCGCATGGCGCCGAAGTCTGCGTGCGCGGCGGCAAGGTCGAAGTGCTCGAAGGCGACTGGAATCCCGGCCGCACCGTGATCCTCAAGTTCCCCAGCTTCGAAGCCGCCAAGGCTTTCTACGACACGCCCGAGTACCTGCGTGCCCGCGAAGCCCGCGAAGGCGCGGCCATCATGCGCATGGTCTGCGTCGAGGGCGTCTGACCGCGGCCAGCGATACCCGGCCCGTCAAGAGCGCAGCGCATACAAAGCCATCCACCCAATTTGTGCACAATGGCCGCCGCCCGATCGCAGATACTGCGCCGCGGAGCATGGCTGTGCACGGTGGCGCGGCAGCCTGCCACGCCACCGACCACCCGTACCGCTTGCCCGGCAAGCACCAGGGCGCAACCTCACCGGAACCCGCCTGCACACCGATTTCAAAAACCGCAAAGGAAATGCCATGAGTGCAATCGTTGACATCGTAGGCCGCGAAGTGCTGGACAGCCGCGGCAACCCCACCGTCGAGTGCGACGTGCTGCTGGAATCGGGCGTGATGGGCCGCGCGGCCGTGCCTTCGGGCGCGTCCACCGGCTCGCGCGAAGCCATCGAGCTGCGTGACGGCGACAAGAGCCGCTACCTGGGCAAGGGCGTGCTCAAGGCCGTCGAGCACATCAACACCGAGATCTCCGAAGCCGTGCTGGGCCTGGACGCCTCCGAGCAGGCCTTCCTGGACAAGACCCTGATCGACCTGGACGGCACGGACAACAAGGGCCGCCTGGGCGCCAACGCCATGCTGGCCGTCTCCATGGCCGTGGCCCGTGCCGCTGCCGAAGAGGCTGGCCTGCCGCTGTACCGCTACCTGGGCGGCATGGGCGGCATGCAGCTGCCCGTGCCGATGATGAACGTCATCAACGGCGGCGCGCACGCCAACAACAGCCTGGACCTGCAGGAATTCATGATCATCCCCGTGGGCGCGCCTTCGTTCCGCGAAGCCGTGCGCTGGGGTGCCGAAGTCTTCCACGCGCTCAAGAAGATCATCCACGACAAGGGCATGAGCACGGCCGTGGGCGACGAAGGCGGTTTTGCGCCTTCCGTGGAAAACCACGAAGCCGCCATCCAGCTGATCCTGCAGGCCATCGAAAACGCAGGCTACAAGGCCGGCGAACAGATCGCCCTGGGCCTGGACTGCGCCGCCAGCGAGTTCTACAAGGACGGCATGTACGTGCTGGCCGGTGAAGGCAACCTGACGCTGACCGCCACCCAGTGGACCGACATGCTGGCCGGCTGGTGCGACAAGTACCCCATCATCTCCATCGAGGACGGCATGGCCGAAGGCGACTGGGATGGCTGGAAGATCCTGACCGACCGCCTGGCCGCCAAGGTCCAGCTGGTGGGCGACGACCTGTTCGTCACCAACACCAAGATCCTGAAGGAAGGCATCGACAAGAAGATCGCCAACTCCATCCTGATCAAGATCAACCAGATCGGCACGCTGACCGAAACCTTCGCCGCCATCGAAATGGCCAAGCGCGCAGGCTACACGGCCGTGATCTCGCACCGCTCCGGTGAAACCGAGGATTCGACGATTGCCGACATCTCGGTGGGCACCAATGCCGGCCAGATCAAGACCGGCTCGCTGAGCCGTTCGGACCGCATCGCCAAGTACAACCAGCTGCTGCGCATCGAGGAAGACCTGGGTGACATCGCCCACTACCCCGGCCGCGAGGCTTTCTACAACCTGCGCTGAAAAGCGTTAGGCTTGCAAGCCATCGGGCCTGCAAGCCTTTTTCCTGTCAGCGATATCTGCCCCCATGGTCAACCGCGTCGTCCCCATTGTCCTGCTCGCCCTGCTGGCTGCCGTGCACGCGCAGCTGTGGCTGGGCCATGGCAGCGTGGCCTACGTCAAGGAACTGCAGCAGCAGATCCACGACCAGAACGTGGCCAACGCGCTGGAAAAAGCCGAGAATGACCGCCTGGCCTCCGAGGTCAACGACCTCAAGGACGGCCTGGCCATGGTCGAGGAAAAGGCCCGCAGCGAACTGGGCATGGTCAAGCCCAACGAGATCTTCGTGCAGATCGTGCGGCGCTGAGGATTGGGATTTCCTGCACCAAGGCCGGCTTCATGCCGGCCTTGTGCTTTTGCAACAAGGCGCCTGCGCCCCTTGCCCGGGCCTGCGCGCAAGCCGAGACAGGTACTTGGACACAGACCGCTTGCCCCCGCCCCCGGTGATTCTTCTGGGATCGCCACCCGCGCTCGCGCTTTCCATGGCCCATGCACTGCGCCAGGCCTGGCGGCACCACGGAGCATCTCCTGCCGACTGGCAATGCCTGGCGGCCGAGCCGGGGCAGTCTCTGCCGGAACATGGGGCCGTCTACCTGCTGGGACTGGATTGGAGAGCCTCCGTCACCGAGCACGAAGGGGTGAGCGATGGCCCTGCCGCACAGCTCCAGCATTGGCGCGACCAATTGCAAAGCCAGTCACGCGACTACGTGGTGCTCTACGGCAATACCGCCCGGCAATGGCAACAGCTGGCCGAGTCGCTCAGGCTCAAGGCTCCGCAAATGGACTGGTCCTGGCTGCCCGCAAGCCCCGCGCAAGGCAGCGCGCGCCTTCGCCCCTACGGCTGCGAGCAATGCAGCGACCCGGACTGCGAGCGGCGATTGTTCGACGCGCTGCGCAGCGGGCGAGACTGAAGCCGGGCGTATTTACTGGACGTTCGTCGAGGTCGGCGGCTGCTTGCCGGCCTCGGTGAACAGCTGGGCTGCGTCGATGGGATCGAATTCGTACTGCTTGCCGCAGAAGTCACAGCCCACCTCGATGCTGCCGCGCTCCTCCAGGATGCTCTCCACCTCTTCGGAGCCCAGCGACACCAGCATGGACGCCACACGGTCACGGCTGCAGGTGCACGCAAAGCGCGGATGCTCCTCGTCCTGCTGGGGCACGAAGCGCATCAGCTTCTCTTCCCAGAACAGGCGGCGCAGTATGGTCTCCACATCCAGGGTGAGCAGCTCGTCGCGCGTGAGGCTGGAGGCCAGCGTGGCGATACGGTTGTAGTCCTCGTTCAGCCCGATGGCATCCTGGCCCGACTGCTCGCTTTCGGTGGCAGCGGCCAGGTTGGCCTCACCCTTGACCGGCATGCGCTGGATCAGCAGGCCGGCGGCCACCTGGTCGTCGGCCGCCAGCACCAGCACGGTGTCCAGCTGTTCCGACTGCAGCATGTAGTGCTGCAGCGCGTCGGACACCTTGGTGAAGCGCCGGCCCTGCGCATCCTGCAGCGGCACCACGCCCTGGTAGGGCTGCTGGCCCGGCTGGCGCCCCTTGGGGTCCAGCGTGATGGCGCAGCGGCCGCCGCCGTGCACATTGAGCAGTTGTTCCAGCGTGGCGCCTTCGGGAGGGTCGCCGATCAGGGTGGCGGTGGCGCGCAGGCCGAAATCGGACTGCACCTCGGCCACAGCCAGCTTGACCGGGCCATCGCCCATGACCTGGAAGACCAGGGCGCCGTTGAACTTGATATTGGACTGCATGAGCACGCCCGCAGCCGCCATTTCTCCCAGCAGTTCGCTCACGGCAGCGGGGTAGGCGCCGGTCTCGCCGTTGCCCGCGCGGCGCTGCAGGATTTCCTGCCAGGCATCGGTGAGGCGAACGATGGAGCCGCGCACGGGCAGGCCTTCGAAGATGAATTTATGCAGTTCAGACACGCTGATGGATTCCGTAAAAAAGTGCCGGGCCTCGCTCAGCCCAGCTTGCGCAGCCCGGTCTTGAACCGTCGCGCATTGTCGACATAGTGTTGGGCGCTGCGGCGCAAGCCCTCGATCTGCTCGGGCGTCAATTGGCGCACGGCCTTGGCCGGGCTGCCGATGATCATCGAGCCATCGGGAAATTCCTTGCCTTCGGTGATGAGGGCGCCTGCGCCGACCAGGCAGTTGCGGCCGATCTTCGCGCCGTTGAGCACCACGGCACCGATGCCTATCAGCGACTCGTCGCCAATGGTGCAGCCATGCAGCATGACCTGGTGGCCCACGGTCACGTGGCGCCCCACGACCAGCGGCTTGCCCAGGTCGGCATGCAGCACGCTGGCGTCCTGGATGTTGCTGCCCTCACCGATGGTGATGCTCTCGCAGTCGCCGCGCAGCACGGCGCCGAACCAGATGCTGGCGTCTTCGGCCAGCTGCACATTGCCCACCACTTCGGCGCTGTCGGCCACCCAGGCCGACGCCGCCACTTCAGGGGCCACTCCATCCAGTTCATAGATCGCCATGGGTCTTTGTCTCCGTCAATTATTGGTGATGGCAGGAAACCTAGAATTGTAGGGATGGAGTTACGTCACCGCGCCCTTGAGGTCTTGTGCCTCACGGACCCCGAAGAAAAGGCCGCCGCCGCGTTGGACATGTATGCGCGGCAGGCGCTTTATTCAATAGCACCGCAGGCACCGGCCCTGCCGGATCCCGCGCCGGACCTGCCGGGCCGCCCGCTGCGGCCCGAGCTGCGCCACCACACCGCCGTTGCAAGGCGTTCGCCGGCGACGCCGGAAGGCCGGGCCGTGCTGATCCACGCCATAGCCCACATCGAGTTCAACGCCATCAATCTGGCGCTGGACGCCGTCTGGCGCTTTGACGGCATGCCGCAGCAGTACTACCTGGACTGGCTGCAGGTGGCCGCCGAGGAGGCCAGGCACTTTCGCCTGCTGCGCGAGCATCTGCGCGCGCACCTGGGCCACGACTACGGCGATTTCCCGGCCCACCAGGGCCTGTGGACCATGTGCGAGAAGACCGCCCATGACGTGGTGGCCCGCATGGCCCTGGTGCCGCGCACGCTGGAGGCGCGCGGCCTGGACGCCACGCCCCAGATCCAGAACAAGCTGCGCAACACGCGCGCGCCCGATGCGCTGGCGGCGGTGGACATCCTCGACATCATCCTGCGCGAGGAAGTGGGCCACGTGGCCATAGGCAATCATTGGTACCGCTGGCTGTGCGAGCGCGAAGGCCTGGAGCCCGAGGCCCACTACCAGGCGCTGACCCTGCGCTACGAGGCGCCGCGCCTGCGCCCGCCCTTCAACGAACGCGCACGCCGCGCCGCAGGCTTCACCGATACTGAACTGGCCTGGTTGCAGCAGGTCTGAAGAAAGCCTGCCTGCGCCGTGCGGACAGGCCCAGGCCGCTCGTGAAGCCACACAATGGTTTACAAACTAGGATGGGTCCGACTCCGCAATCGGACTTGTCCCAGCAGACACTGCCTGTCGGCATATTTATTCAGAACATTCCTACAATCAGATCTGCTGCTTCCCGTGTCCCTTCGACCGAACACTCCATGACCGAATTGCCTGTCCATCTCTTCAACGATGCCCCTGTGGCCAGCCCCGCGTCCACGGATCGGGGAATGATTGCGCGCCAGGCCATCGTCAACGGGGTGCAGCAGATCATCGGCTATGAGCTTTTCAACCGTTCGCGCGCCTACCCGGACCATACGGCGGCCTCGGATGTGTCCCTGGTGTTCACGGCCCTGTCGCATGCGGGCGAAGAAGATCTGGTTGGCACCAAGCTGATGTTCGTCAACTGCACGCATGAAAGCCTGGCCGGCGGGCATCTGGAGCTGCTCAACCCCGACAAGGTGGTGCTGGAGATACCGCCGCTGGGCCTGGCCGCCCAGCAGGAGGTACAGGCCCGCCTGCCCATCCTCAGCAATCTGCGCGCACGCGGTTTCAACCTGGCCTTCAATCACACGGTGCTGGAGTCCGCCTATGCAGCCTGGCTGCCCCTGGCCGACTACATCAAGTTCGACCTGTCCGTGCTGGCCCCTGACCAGTTGGCCGTGCTGGTCAATTTTGCCGGCCGCCACACGCGCGCCGAGCTGATCGCCGAGAAGGTGGAAAGCGCCCAGCAGCATGAGCAGGTGGGCCGCCTGGGCATACAGCTGTTCCAGGGCTTCTGGTTCGCGCGGCCCACGGTGGTGCGCACCAAGCTGCTGTCGCCCTCGCAGCAAAGCATTGTCCAGCTGCTGAATCTGGTGCGCCAGCAGGCCAGCACCGATGCCATCGAGGATGTGCTCAAGAAAGATGCGGGCCTGGCCTTCAACCTGATGCGC
Organism: Delftia tsuruhatensis NBRC 16741; assembly: GCF_001571325.1. Lineage (GTDB taxonomy): Bacteria > Pseudomonadota > Gammaproteobacteria > Burkholderiales > Burkholderiaceae_C > Comamonas > Comamonas tsuruhatensis. Next base: position 115,287 of record NZ_BCTO01000013.1, on the reverse strand, counting down.
CTGATCAATTCCGTGGGCTTCGGCGTGCAGCGCGAGATCACCTCGTTCCGCCAGGCCGTGATGCTCATGGGCCTCAAGAAGCTGTTCCGCTGGGCGGCCATGCTGCTGACCGCATCGCGCAACGGCGGCCCGCCGCCGGCCATCGGCCAGACCGCCGTGATCCGCGGGCGGCTGATGGAGCTGCTGGCCCAGGAATCGCTGAGCGAGGAAGACTCCGACCAGGCCTTCGTCGTCGGCATCTTCTCGCTGCTGGGCAGCATGCTGGACCTGCCGCAGGACGTGGCCATGAGCCTGATCCCCGTGCCCGATGCCGTCTCCGCCGCCGTGCTGCGCCACGAAGGCGTGCTGGGCGAGCTGCTGATCCTGGCCCAGGCCTGCGAAGCCAGCGACGATGCAGCCTTCCACCGCAGCGCAGGCGCGCTGCGCCTGAGCAGCCAGCAGATCAACTGGGCCCATCTGCAGGCCCTGGCCTGGACCGACCAACTGGCAGACAGCTCGCTATAGCTATAAGCTATAGAACGCCATCGAAAGCCATCGCTCATCCATCTTTCTCAGCTTTCAAATGACTACCAACGACAACTCCTCCGCTCCGCCGCCCCCCCTGCCAGCCGGGGTGGAGGACGGGCAGGTGGCCGTCATTGCGCGCCAGGCCATCGTCAACGAGGCGCGCGATGTCTTCGGCTATGAGCTTTTCGACCGCTCCACGGCCCAGCATGCGCACACGGCTGCCTCCGATGCCGCCCTGCTCTTCAACGCGCTGTCGTATGCGGGCGCCGAAGCGCTGGTGGGCAAGAAGACAGTCTTCATCAACTGCACGCATGACAGCCTGGCCGGCGGCCACCTGGAACTGATCCACCCCGACAAGGTGGTGCTGGAGGTACCCACGCTGGGCGAGAACGCCACGGCTGCCGATATCGAGGAACGCCTGCCCACCTTCCAGGCCCTGCGCCAGCGCGGCTTCCGCCTGGCCTTCAACCAGCACCTGCTGCGCCGCGCCTATGCCAGCTGGCTGCCTGCGGCCGCCTTCATCAAGCTGGACATGCAGACCTTCGCACTGGCCGATGCCGAGACCCTGGTGAAGTTCGCGCGCGCCCATACCAATGCCCAGATCGTGGCCGAAAAGGTCGAGACCTCCGAGCAGTTCGAGCGCATGCGCGACCTGGGCGTGCGGCTGTTCCAGGGCTTCTGGTTCGCCCAGCCGCAACTCGTGCAGGCGCGCACCATCCGCCCCACGCAGGCCACCATCATCCAGCTGATCAATCTGGTACGCCAGCAGGCCAGCACGGACGAGATCGAAGCCCTGCTCAAGAAGGATCCCACGCTGTCCTTCAACCTGCTGCGCTTCATCAACTCCTCGGGTTTCGGCCTGTCGTGCGAGATCACCTCGTTCCGCCACGCGGTGATGATCCTGGGTCTCAAGAAGCTGTTCCGCTGGGCGGCCCTGCTTTTGACCACTTCGCGCGCGGGCGGCACGCCGCCGGCCGTGGGCCAGACCGCCGTGGTGCGCGGGCGCCTGATGGAGTTGCTGACGGCCGAGCTGCTCTCGCCCGAGGAGTGCGACAACGCCTTCGTGGTCGGCGTGTTCTCGCTGCTGGACGTGATGCTGGGCCAGCCCATGGAAAAGGCGCTGGAGTCCATCGCCCTGCCCCAGCCCGTGATCGATGCGCTGGTGCACAACAAGGGCGTGTTCGCGCCCTTCCTGGAGTTGACGCGTGCCTGCGAAAGCGGCGATGACGAAGGCTTTGCGCGCGCAGCCAATGCACTGCAGCTGTCCAACCACCAGGTCAACTGGGCGCATCTGCAGGCCCTGGCCTGGGCCGACAATCTCACGGCGGACGAGCCCATGGCATAGGCGGGCCCCGCACATCCGGCACCAAAGACAAAGGGCTTGCGGCCATGACGGCTGCAAGCCCTTTTTGCATGGGCGCCGGTGGCACCCTGCGCTCCATCAATTGAGCTTGATGCCGGCTGCGCGAATGATGCGCGCGTTGGACTGGGACTCGGCCTCGATCTGGCGTGCAAAGTCCTCGGCCTTGCCGCCCATGGCCACGTTGTCGGTGGCCTCCAGCTTGGCGCGCATGTCCGGCTGGGCCAGCACCTGGTTGATCTCGGCATTGAGCTTTTGCAGCACGGGCGCAGGCGTTCCAGCGGGCGCGAAGATGCCGAACACCGAGGTCATGTTGGCGCTCTTGTAGCCCAGTTCGGCCAGCGTGGGAACGCCGGGCAGCGACTCCAGGCGCTGGGGTGCGCCCACGGCCAGGGCCTTGAACTTGCCCGCCTTGATGTGCTGCAAAACGGCCGGGCCGGCATTGGTGGACAGCACTTCGAACTGCGCGCTCAGGCCGTCATTGAGCTGCTGCCCGCCGCCCTTGTAGGGAATGTGCGTGATCCGGACCTGCGAGGCATGCATGATCTGCTCGAGCATGATGTGGCCCAGCGAGGCCAGGCCGGCCGTGGCCCAGCGCACTTCACCGGGCTGCGCCTTGGCCTGGGCCACCAGCGCATTGAAGTCGGCCGCCGTGGAGCGGGCGGTGCCCAGCAGCAGCACGGGCGAGTACATCACGCTGGTCACGGGCACCAGGTCGCGCTGCGGATCGAACAGGGGCTTGCCCAGGTGCGGGCTCAGCGTCAGCGGGCTGATGGAGGAAAAGCCCAGCGTGTAGCCATCGGGTGCGGCCTTGGCCACCAGGTCCAGGCCGATGGCGCCGCCGGCGCCGGCCTTGTTGTCCACCACCACGGGCTGGCCCAGGCGGGCGGCCAGCTTCTCGCCCAGGGCGCGGGCCACCACATCGCTGACGCCGCCGGCCGGGTAGGAAACCACCACGCGGATGGGCCGGCTGGGCCATGCCGCATCGGCAGCCGACGCAGACATCGGCAGGGCCGCGGCAGCCACCGTCGCCGCCAGCATGGAAGTCACCAGCACATGCCGGCGCAGGAAATCAGTCATCGAGAACTCCGCAGAAACACATCGAACACGGCGGTGATTGTTGTGCAAAGCACATATCCCCGAGGCGGGCTTTGCCACTTCGACGGTTTCAACGCCAGAAATAGGCAATCCGGCGAACCGACCACATCCAATCAACCACGCGGATGGTGCAAAGCGTGCAGGGCCTTGAGCCGCTCGCGCGCCACATGGGTGTAGATGGTGGTGGTGGAGATATCGGCATGGCCCAGCAGCATCTGCACCACGCGCAGGTCAGCGCCGTGGTTGAGCAAATGCGTGGCGAAGGCATGGCGCAGCGTGTGCGGCGACAGCGGTGCCGTGACACCCGCAACCTGCGCGCAGCGCTTGACGATGACCCAGAACATCACGCGGCTCATCGCAGCCCCGCGCTGGGTCACGAAGACCGCATCGCTGCGCTGCCCGCCCAGGATGGCACCGCGCGCCGTGGCCAGGTAGCGCTCCAGCCACCAGTGCGCCTCCTGGCCGAAAGGCACCAGTCTTTCCTTTTGCCCCTTGCCGGTCACGCGCAGCACGCCCGAGCGCAGATCGATGCCATGCATCGGCAGATCCACCAGCTCGCTCACGCGCAGGCCGCTGGCGTACATCAGCTCCAGCATGGCGCGGTCACGCAGGCCCAGCGGCGTATCGACATCGGGCGCCTTGAGCAGCGCCTCCACCTGAGCCTGCGTCAGCGTATGCGGCACGCGCGGCGGCTGCCGTGCCGCCAGCATGCGCACCGTGGGATCGGCCGCAATGCGCTGCTCGCGCAGCGCCCAGTGGTAGTAGCGGCGCAGCACCGTCAACCGCCGGTTCGACGAGCTGGCCTTGGTCTGCTCCACGCGCACCGCGAAATAGCCCTGCAGCTCCAGCTCGCCCGCCGCATCCAGCGCCAGCGGCGGCCGCTGGTGCGCCAGCCACCGCCCCCAGGCCGTCAGATCCCGGCGATAGGCCGCCAGCGTATTGCGCGACAGCCCGTCTTCCAGCAGCAGCGCATCCATGAACAGGTCCAGCGCATCCAGGCTGGCCGGCAGCGGCGCGGGCCAGGATGCAGGATCGGCAGCAGGTTCGGCTTCGGCAACCGAGGGGGACACGATGGAAGCGGCAGGCACTTGGGACATCCCATCAAGCCTACAACGAAAAAACCCGAGGCCCGCAAGGAGCCTCGGGTTCTGAGCCAACCGCTCAGGGCGGTGCTTACTCCAGCGTGAGTTTTTGCTGGGCAACCACCTTCTTGTAGGTCTCGTACTCTTCCTTGATCTGCTTGGCGAACTCTTCAGGCGAGTTGCCGATGACCAGGGAGCCCGTGTCCTCGATGCGCTTGCGCACGGCCGGGTCCTGCAGCACCTTGCGCACGGCGGCGTTGATCTTGTCCACCACATCCTTGGGCATGTTCTTGGGGCCCAGGATGCCGTAGTAGGCCATGCGGTTCACCGGCTCCAGGCCCACTTCCTTGAAGGTGGGCACATTGGGCAGCACGGCCAGGCGCTGGGGCGCGGCCACCACGATGGGCACCAGGCGGTTGTCCTTGATGAAGGGCAGGGCCGAGGGCAGGTTGTCCAGCACCATGGGCACCTGGCCCGCCACCACGTCGTTGAGCGCAGGGCCCGCGCCGCGGTAGGGGATGTGGGTGACGAAGGTGTTGGTCAGGCTCTTGTACAGCTCCATCAGCATGTGCTGGATGCCGCCCGTGCCCGAGGACGCATAGGAGTACTTGCCCTGGGACTTCTTGAGTTCGGCCTCGAAGCTCTTGTAGTCCTTGGCAGGGAACTTGGGGTTCACCGCGATCACGTTGGGCGTGGCCGCCACATTGATGATGGGCGTGAAGTCCGTCAGCGTGTTGTACGAGATCTTGGGATTGATCGCGGGGTTGGTCGCCGTGGTCGAGACCGTGGCGATGCCCAGGCTGTAGCCATCGGGCTGCGAGCGCGCGGTTTCCATGGCGCCGATGACGCCACCGCCGCCGCCGCGGTTGTCCACCACCACGGGCTGGCCCAGTTCCTTGGTCAGGGGTTCGGCGATCACGCGGGCGATGATGTCGGTCGTGCCACCGGGGGCGAAGGGCACCACCAGCTTGATCGGCTTGGTGGGGTAGGCCTGGGCCAGGGCTCCGGTGCTTGCGAGGACCAGGGTCAGTCCCATCCAGCTGCGACGATTCATACAGGATCTCCTTTTGGGGGTCGTGTTGACGAAGAGGTTTTCATGGACATCCGCAAGGCCGTGCCTGCGGATGGATGGTCTGCGAAACGGAGGCTCGCAAACGCTGCCACGGAACAGCCATGTTGGGGCCTGGAGCCCGCTGCGCGCTTGACGGTCGTCAGGACCTGCGCTTTCGGATCGGCTGTGTGGACCCCAGCGATGCTAAGGCCCGGGGCCCGGTTGTCACAGTTTGTCGCAGCACTGATTTCCCGGTGTTTACCCCTAGCCTCGCGCCATGGTTTCTCGGGAGACGCGGCGACTGCGGGGTTGCGCTTATGCTCAGCCCCCGTGAACTACGCCGTGCTGCTCTTCCCCGATTTTTCGCTCATCGTGCTTGGCTACGTGCTGTGCCGCTTCACACAGCTCAATCGCACGGTATGGCAGGCGGTGGAGGCGCTGGTGTACTACCTGCTGTTCCCGGTGCTGCTGTTCCACTCCATCGTCAAGAGCCCGGTGGACTGGGGTGCCACCTCCCACTTGCTGGCCGCTGGCGTATGTGCGGCCCTGGTCGGCATCGGCCTGGCCTACAGCCTGCCCTGGTGGCCGGGCCTGCGCGGCCGGATCGACACACGCGAGCATGCCGGCGCCGTGCAGGTGGCGTTTCGCTTCAACTCCTTCATCGGCCTGGCGCTGGCCAGCCGTCTGGCGGGGCCTGAGGGCCTGCTGTTCATCTCGGTGCTGATCGGCGTGAGCGTGCCGCTGTGCAATATCGCGGCCGTCTGGCCCATGGCGCGCGGCAGCAACCAGCACTTCCTGGGGCAACTGGTGCGCAATCCGCTGATCGTGGGCACGCTGTCGGGCCTGGTGTTCAGCGCGCTGGGGCTGAAGCTGCCCGCGCTGCTCGAGCCGTCAGTCTCCCGCATAGGCGCAGCCTCCATCGCGCTGGGCCTGATGTCGGCCGGCGCCGGCATGCAGTTCGGCGCGCTGGCCGCCGGCAAGCTGCTGGCCGTGTGCCTGCTGGCCGTGCGGCATCTGGTGCAGCCGCTGATCGCCTATGCCATGGTGCGGGCATTTGGCCTCAGCGGTGCGCAGGCGCTGATCCTCATGGCCTTCTCGGCTCTGCCCACCGCATCGTCGTGCTATGTGCTGGCCGCGCGCATGGGCTACAACGGCTCGTATGTGGCGGGGCTGGTCACGCTGTCCACGCTGCTGGGCGTGCTCAGCCTGCCGTTTGCGCTGAGCCTGCTGCAGTTCTGATGCCGCTGTGCCGCGGCGCCCCTACAGCACGGCACGCATGTCGTCCGTGAAGGCGGCCGTGATGTCGTCCTGGCGTGCGCGCTTCCTGGCCACCATGGTGATGTCCACGTCATAGCTGAAGAGGGATTCGTCCAGCGCATGCAGCAGGCCGGCAGCCACATAGGGCGCTGCGTAATGTTCTGGCAGGTAGCCCAGGTGGGCGCCTGACAGGATGAGGATGGCGGCCGCCTCCATGTTGTCCGCCTCCGAGGTGACATGGCGCGGGCGCCCCGTCAGCGGTGCCTGCGGCAGTGGATAGGTGCGCCAGGTCCAGTCGGCTTCGCCCGCCTCCTGCGCGCCGATGCGGCCCGCGCGCGCGGCAAAGGGATGGCTGGCGCTGCAATAGGCCACCTGCCTTTCGCTGAACAGCCGCGTGTATTCCAGCGCCGGGGCGCGGTGCAGGAAATAGCCCACGGCGACCTGCAGCTCATCGCGCAGCAGCATTTCCTCCAGCTCGCGCGGCCCGCGCACCAGCACAGACAGGCGCACGGCCTCGTCGCGCTGGCGAAAGCGCTGTATGGCCCGCCCCATCAACGCGTTGTATTCCGTGGGTGCATTGCCGATCAGGCCGATGGCCAGGCTGCCGACCAGTTGCCTGTGCATGTTGCGCGCCTGCGCGCTGAATCCTTCCAGGCCCTGCAGCGCAGCGCGGGCCAGGTCGACGAAGCGCCGGCCCTTGGCCGTCAGGCGAAAGCCGCCGCGCCCGCGCTCGCACAGGCTGAACCCCAGGCGTGTCTCCAGCGTGGACAGCTGGCTGCTGAGCGTGGACTGCCCCACGCCAAGAATGGCCTGCGCAGCCGATACACCGCCCGCGTCGACGATGGCCAGAAAAACGCGCAGCAGCCGCAGGTCGAGATCTGAAACGGTATGGAGCATGGGGTTTTCACTCAGCAAAGATCGATGTTCATCGATGTTTGTAGATGGAACTTGAAATGGATGCAAGCCCGGCTGCTGTCTAGCATTCACGGCTGTTGCGGCGCGCTTCGGTTCACCGGAGCACGCCGCCAGCGCAGAACAAGAGGGGCGGTCCGTGACATTCACTTGCGTGAATACCGCTGTTTCAGAAGGACCCTGCACACGGGGTCGGAACAAAAGGGGAGAGAGACCATGGTGCTTGATATCTCGGTGGTAGTGATCTACGCGGCAGCCATGCTGCTGCTGGGCTGGTACGGCATGCGCCGCGCGAAGACGCAGGAGGATTTTCTCGTGGCGGGCCGCAACCTCGGGCCGGGCCTGTACATGGGCACCATGGCTGCCACGGTGATCGGCGGGGCCAGCACGGTGGGCACGGTACGCCTGGGCTACGTGTACGGCATCTCGGGCTTGTGGCTGTGCGCGGCTCTGGGTGCGGGCCTGCTGGTGCTGAACCTGTTCCTGGCCAAGCCCCTGCTCAGGCTGCGCATCTGCACCGTGACCCAGGTGCTGGAGCGGCGCTACAGCGCCCGCACCCAACAGGCCAGCGCACTGGTGATGCTGGCCTATGCTCTGATGCTGGCGGCCACGTCGGTGATCGCCATCGGCACCGTGATGCAGGTGCTGTTCGACCTGCCTCTGTGGATCTCCATCCTGGTGGGCGGTGGCGTCGTGGTCATCTACTCGGCCGTGGGCGGCATGTGGTCGCTGACGCTGACGGACATCGTTCAGTTCGTGATCAAGACCGCGGGCCTGATGCTGATCCTGCTGCCCATCTGCCTGTACCGCGTGGGCGGCTGGGACCAGCTGGTTGCACGGCTGCCTGCGTCCAGCTTCGATGTCACATACATCGGCTGGGACACCATCGCCACCTACTTCGTCATCTATTTCTTCGGAATCATGATCGGCCAGGACGTGTGGCAGCGCGTGTTCACGGCCCGCAGCGAACGCGTGGCCGCCGTGGCGGGCAGCCTCGCCGGCCTGTACTGCGTGGTCTACGGGCTGGTCGGCGCCCTGGTGGGCATGGCGGCGCGGGTGCTGCTGCCGGAACTGGACAATCCCAACAACGCCTTTGCCGCCATCGTGCAGGCCAGCCTGCCGGACGGCGTCCGCGGCCTGGTGATCGCTGCCGCGCTGGCCGCCATGATGTCCACCGCCAGCGCGGCCATGCTGGCGGGCTCCACCGTGCTGGCCGAAGACCTCGTGCCCCTGCTGCGGCAAGGCAAGCCTCTGGCCGATGTGCGCTGGCACCGGCTGCTGACGCTGCTGGTGGGCCTTGCCGTGCTCGGCATCGCCCTGGTGGTGGACGACGTGCTCAACGCCCTGACCACCGCCTACAACCTGCTCGTGGGCGGCATGCTGGTGCCGCTGATCGGCGCCATCTACTGGCGCCGGGCCACCACGGCGGGCGCCATCGCCAGCATGCTGCTGGGCTGCGCCACGGCAGTGGTCTTCATGGTCCGCGACGGATTGGCCGCCAACACGCCGATCTACGCCAGCCTGGCCATGAGCACGGCCAGTTTCATCCTCATCAGCCTGGCGCAGCGCTCGCAGCAGCGCTCCCTGTCGGGCATCCAATCCTGAACCAAGGGACACCCATGACCCTCTTTACTGCAGACAGGCTGGCGGCGCTGCGTGCGCGCTTCGGCGGAGACAACGAGTCCGTCATCCACGATCCGCATTTCCGCACCGTGGCCGCCCACATCATCGACGCCAGCGGCACGCGCAGCGCACCCTACGCAGGCATTCCCACGCTGCTGGATACCCCCATGCACCCCATGGACTGGAGCCGCCCGGACTTCGGCGAACTGCAGGCCGCGCTGATCGGCGTGCCCATGGACCTGGGCATCAGCAACCGCAGCGGCTGCCGCTTCGGGCCCAGGGCGCTGCGCGCGATAGAGCGCGTGGGCCCCTACAACCATGTACTCAGATCCGCGCCCACGCGCGAGCTGCGCGTGGCGGACATCGGCGACGTGCCGCTGTCCAGCCGCTACAGCCTGGAGCAGTCGCACCGCGACATAGAGTCAGCCTTCGCGAAGATCCATGCGGCCGGCGTGATTCCGCTGTCTGCAGGCGGAGACCACTCCATCACCCTGCCCATACTGCGCGCGCTGGGCCGCGACCGGCCACTGGCCCTGGTCCACTTCGATGCCCACTGCGATACTGGCGGCCCCTTCGACGGCAGCCGCTTCCACCACGGCGGCCCCTTTCGCCAGGCCGTGCTGGATGGCGTGCTCGACCCCACGCGGACCATACAGATCGGCATACGCGGTGCGGCCGAATATCTCTGGGAGTTTTCCTATGAGTCGGGCATGACGGTGATCCACGCAGAGGACCTTCCCGCCCTGGGGGTGGACGGCGTCATTGCCCGCGCACGCGAGGTGGTGGGCGATGCGCCCGTCTACGTCTCCTTCGACGTCGACTGCCTGGACCCGGCCTTTGCGCCCGGCACGGGCACGCCCGAGGTGGGAGGCCTGACGGTGCGCGAAGCCCAGGCCATGGTGCGCGGCCTGGCCGGCATCCACATCGTGGGCGGTGACGTGGTCGAGGTCTCGCCCGCCTACGACGCCACCACCAACACCGCCCATGCGGGCGCGCAGATGCTGTTCGAAATCCTCAGCCTGATCTGCGCACGCCACGCCGACCGAGGCGCCGCAAGCCCTGTCTAGGTGCCCGCCCCGTCCCCGTGCCAGGTGGACGACCCCATGCCCTCCGCCCCCGGCTCACGCAGCAGCTCCAGCGGCGTGCTGCCGTAGCGTGCCCTGAAGCGCCGGGAAAAATGCGCGAGCGAGTTGAAGCCGCAGCGCTGCGAGATTTCCGTGACGCCCAGCGTTCCCGGCTTCGCTGCGCGCAGCAGCGCATGGGCGCGCTCCAGTCGATAGTCCATGAGTTCGGCGCTGAGGCTGGTGCCTTCGCGCGACAGCCGCGATTGCAGCGAGCGCACGGAAAGTCCCAGCCTCGATGCCACGCGCTCCGGCCCCAGCGCCGGGTCCGGATATTGGCGGGCGATCAATTGGCGCACCCGGCACAACAGCACGTGCATGGGCGCGTCAGGCCGGGCTGCAGCCCTTTCGGCCCCGGCCTGCAGCACGGTCTTCAAGGTGTTGATGACCAGATCGGAAAGCTGCGCGGACTCGCCCTCGGGCAGGGGCGCCTGCCATGCATGGATCAGTTGCATCTGCTGGACGAGCAGCTGCAACGACGCGCAGTCAGGCAGGCTGCGTGCCAGCAGTTGCGAAGCCATGCCTGCGCACGAATCGATCAGCGCCAGCGGCACGGCCAGCACAAGCAGGTCCACGGCTTCGTCCTGCCAGATGCGGTAGCCGCACCGCTCGTCCAGCAGGAACAGTTGGCCGGGCTGCGCATGCGACTCGCCGCCCGCAACCGCCGCGCCCGGCCCATCGAGCGCAGACACCCGGGCTCGGCCCTTGAGGTAGAGCAGGCACAGCAGGCTGGCCGGGCTCGCGCGCTGGCAACCCGCCTGCAGGCGCTGCATGCCGTGGCCCGCCGCCATCTGGATGCGGTTGAACACCACCGCGCCCACGCCACGCGATGTGAGCACGGCCTCGAAGCGCTCGGGCCGCGCCACCAGGGGCGTGTGCGGCATCTGCGCCTCACGGCTGGCATCGCTCCAGAATTGCGCTCGCCCCAGGGGGGCGACATGCATCGTGGACCACCGGTTGTATGTCATACATTCCTCGCCCGGCGCGCAGCGCGCGGCCTGTTTTTGTGAGGGGCTGTGCGGGGAAGTCGATCGCGCCCCGGGGACTCGGGCAGACGGACCGACGACAGGGCCACGCGGCAGCATGAACCCTGGATTTTCGGGACTCCGGCGCCATCAGGCCATTGGACCATTCTGAAAATCGGCAGTCGACCGGGATGAATTCCTAGGCCGTTGCGCCAAAGCGGCCCGGATCACCGCGCGATGGCTGGCAGCCGCTCGCTCCACAGCGTGGACTGGTTGCGGCCATTGCGCTTGGAGTAGTACAGCGCCGCATCGGCCCGCTCCAGGCAGCCCTGGGCCGATGCATCGCTGCGCTGCAGCTCGTACACGCCCAGGCTGATGGTGATGTGCAGGTCTCCGGCCTTGCCCGCATCGATGGCCTGCCCGGCAATGGCTTCGCGCAGGCTTTCGGCGCGCCGCAGGCCCACCTCCGCATTGGTGTCGGACAGCAGCACGGCGAATTCCTCGCCGCCCAGCCGTCCCACCATGTCTTCCCTGCGCATCTCCTGCGCCACCGAGGCCAGCAGTTCCTTGAGCACGATGTCGCCCACCGCGTGGCCGTAGCCGTCGTTCACCTGCTTGAAGTGGTCTATGTCCAGCATGATCAGCGTGGAATGCGCGACCAGGCCGCTGCGCAGATGGTCCAGCTCCATCGCCAGCCGCTCCAGGAAGGCGCGGCGGTTGGGAATGCCCGTCAGCGCATCGGTCAGCGCCAGCGTTTCCAGCTGGGATTCGCGCTGCTGCCTCTCCGTCGCATCGTGGAAGACCCAGCAATGGCCGATGGAGCGGTCGCCGTCGCGCAGCTGCATGCCCTCGATCTCCACATAGTGGCCATCGGGCAGCGCATGCAGGGAGCGGCCGGCCACGGGCCCTGCGCTGAGCACGTCCGCCACCGACGCCGGCAGCAGCTGGATCAGCGCCGGCATGCCCAGCCCCACAAGGGCGGCAGGCGCCATGTCCAGTTGCAGGGCAGCGGCCAGCATGCGGTTGGCCGCCAGCACCTGGCGGCCCTGCGCGTCGGTGACCAGGATGCCTGCGCGTCGGTGACCAGGATGCCTGCGGGAAAGCGGTCGATGATGGCCTCCAGCCGGTGCTGGGTCTCGGCCAGCGCGGTCTCGGCGCGCCGGCGCGCATCGGTGTCGATCATGGTCCAGATGACGCGGCCATCGTCCTCGTCGGGGTCCAGCAGCGAGCCCTGCATGTCGAACCAGTGGTCCGAGCCCGACGGCATGCGCAGGATCCATTCCGTGCGCACCGTGCCGCGTGCGTTGAGCTGCCCGTACAGCTGGCCGAAGCGTTCGAAACTCTCGTCGCTGACATGCAGCGAGCGCAGGTTCACGCCACCGGGCAGCCGCTCCGTCTCGATCTGGAAGGTCTGCGCCGCGCGCTCGTTGGCATAGAGGATTTCGCGCTGGGGACCGGCCATCACGATGAGGGCGCTGCCCCGGTCCAGCAAGGCCTTGATCAGGCGGGACTGCTCCACGCGCTGCTGTATGTCGGTGTGCGTGCCCAGCATGCGCACGGGCTTGCCGTCGGCATCGCGCTGGGTGATCTCGCCGCGCGACTCCACCCACAGCCAGCTGTCGGCCGAGCCGCGCAGCCGCATCTCCACACGGAAGTCGGCACCGGCCTCGGCATGGCGCTGCAGCCGCGCCAGCACGCGCGCCCTGTCCGAGGGATGGACCATCGCGCAGAAGGCGTCGTAGTTCATGGGGAACTGGCCTGGCTCGAAGCCCAGCATCTGGTAGCAGCGCGCATCCCACTCCACATGGCCGCTGCGGCAGTCCCACTCCCACAGGCCGTCACGCACGGCACCCACCGTCAGGCGCAGGCGCTCCTCGCTGTGGCGTATGGATTCCTGTATGGCCTGGTCCTGCGTGACGTCGTGCACATAGCCATGCCACAGCAGCGAGCCGTCTTCCTCCTGCTGCGGCCGGGCGTGGCCGTGCAGCCAGCGCAGCTCGCCTCCAGGCCCGTAGACGCGGTATTTGTGCTCCCAGACATCCTTGCGCCCCACGCTGTCCTGCACCGAGGTCGCCAGGGCGGGCAGATCCTCGGGGTGCACGCGCTTGAGCAGTTCATGGTCGGCGAACCGGACGGCGTCGGCCCTTGCGCCATGCAGCTCGAAGAACCCCGGGCTGGTGAAGGGGAACTGGAACTGGCCATCCGCGCCGATGCGGAACTGGAACAGCCCCCCGGGCACCTCCTGCGCCAGCCGCGCGAAGCGCCGCTCGCCCTGCAGCCGCATGCGCTCGCTGAGCTGGCGCTGGCGCGCCAGCCACAGCGTCAGCAGTACGGCCAGCAGCAGCACCGCCGTGCCTATGCCATTGCGCAGCAGGCCGCGCTCCAGCGATTCCTCCAGCGATTCGAAGATGGCCTTCTTGTCCAGCCCTGCGCTGACGATCAGCGGATAGCCCTCCACCCTGCTCCAGGCATACATGCGCAGCACGCCATCGACCGAGGACTCGGCCTCGTAGGTGCCGCGCTCCATGGCCGGCGCGAACTGTGACACGCGCACATCGGAGACCGAACGCCCCATCACCTCGTCCTGTCCCTGAGAGCGCGCCAGATAGACACCGTCGGTGCGCAGCAGCAAGATCACGTCCTTGGCGCCATCGAAGATGGACTGGAAATACCCCGAGATGTAGTCGGGCGACAGCGACAGCACCAGCACGCCCGAGAAGCGCCCCTGGCGGTACAGCGCGCGGCTCAGCTGTATGGTCCATTTATGGGAGACGCGCCCCTGCACGGGCCGGCCGATGAACATCCCCATGGTCTCGCGGTTGGCATGGACCTGGAAATGCTCCCGGTCGCGGATCGAGACCTTGGCGGCCCGGGTCTGCGCATCCTGCTGCAGATTGGAGTAGACGATGTCCCCGCTCTCGTCGGCCACGGCGATCTGCAGGAAGGTGCCGGCCGGATAGGCATCGAAGGTGGTCTGCACGGCATGCTGAAAGACGTCGGCCTCGCCATCGGCAAAGTCGGACTCCAGGCCGCGCATGGTGTAGTCCAGGCCGGACAGCAAGGTCTGCACCTGCACCGAAACCGCATGCGACATCTGCCCCACGCGCAGCCAGGACTGGGCTTCGGTGAAGTTTCGCTGCGTGCGATGGCTGTCCACCAGCACCGTCCAGTACGCCACCGTGGCCAGCAGCACGCAGCACAGGCCTACCCAGACGGCCACGGCGGTCTGGGTGAGAGGTTCGGCGTTCAGCAGACGGAAAGGCTTTGCGCGCATATCGAACACCATGTTGAGTCACACAGACCCCGCGCCCTCAGGGGCGGTGGCCCGCAACAGGCCGCCGGGGAGCCCTCAGACTGAGCGCAACAATTGTTTCACACACCAGCGCCCCGGCTTATCAGCTCAATCCGATCTTTGCGACAGTGCCCAGGCCACATGCTCGCGCACCATGGCGTCGGGATGTTCGGCGCGGCTGGCCAGCGCCTGGCGCAGTGCCGTATCGCCGGTTTCACGCCAGGCGTTTCCCAGCGCCACGGCCACGTTGCGCAGCCAGCGCGCATGGCCTATGCGCCGGATGGGGCTGCCTTCGGTCAGGCGCAGGAAGGTCGCCTCGTCCCAGGCGAAGAAGTGCACCAGCTGCCCGCCAGCCAGGATCTCGCGCGCATCGAAATCAGGCAGGCGGCTGGGCTGGGCAAACTTGTTCCAGGGGCAGGCCAGCTGGCAGTCGTCGCAGCCGTAGATGCGATTGGCCATCAGCGGCCGCAACTCCTCGGGAATGGCGCCCGCATGCTCGATGGTCAGGTAGGAGATGCAGCGCCGCGCATCCACCCGGTGCGGCGCCACGATGGCGCCCGTGGGGCAGGCCGTGATGCAGGCCGCGCAGCTGCCGCAGTGCGCGGTCACCGGCGCCGTGGGCGCCAGCGCCAGGTCCACATAGATCTCGCCCAGGAAGAACATGGAGCCTGCCTCGCGGTTGAGCACCAGCGTGTGCTTGCCACGCCAGCCCTGGCCGCTGCGCCGGGCCAGCTCGGCCTCCAGCACGGGAGCGGAATCGGTGAAGGCGCGGTGGCCGAAGGGGCCGACCTCCTGGGCGATGCGCTCTGCCAGCTTCTGCAGCCGGTTGCGCAGCACCTTGTGGTAGTCGCGGCCCCGGGCATAGACGGAGACGATGCCCTCGGCGGGCCGCTGCAGCCTCTCCCACTCCATGGCCTGCCAGGCGCCGGGCGCGTCGGCGGGCGTGTCGCGCGGCAGGTAGTCCATGCGGGCCGTGATCACGCTCACGGTGCCCGGCACCAGCTCGGCAGGCCGCGCGCGGCGCAGTCCGTGGGCCTGCATATAGTCCATCTCGCCATGGAACCCCTGGGCCAGCCACTGCATCAAACCCGGCTCCGCAGACGACAAATCCACGCCAGCCACGCCAATTTGGGAAAATCCCAGTTCGCGGGCCCAGCCTTGCATCAAAGGAACCAATTGACTGCTGCACAACATACTCCCTCGATTGTAGAAAGCGCCCGGCCGCAGGATGCGGAAACTGCGGGCCATCGCTGGATATGGGGCAGCGAGGAAGACACGCAGCGGTTTGCGCAGCAGCTCGCGGACCATCCGGCGCTGCGCAATGCCTACGTCACGCTGCACGGCGACCTGGGCGCCGGCAAGACCACGCTGGTGCGGCACTGGCTGCGCGCACTGGGCGTGCAGGGCCGCATCAAAAGCCCCACCTATGCCGTGGTGGAGCCGCACGAGGCGCCGGGCCTGTCCATCTGGCATTTCGACTTCTACCGCTTCGACGATCCGCGCGAGTGGGAGGATGCAGGATTTCGCGATATTTTCGCCAGCCCCGGTCTCAAGCTGGCAGAATGGCCCGAAAAGGCCGCAGCGCTTACGCCTGCGGCAGATATAGCTATTCATATCGAAGCAATCGACGAGACGCAGCGCCAGGTGAGCCTGATCGCCGGCACGCCCGTCGGACGCGCCGTGATCGAAGCACTCAAGGCATGAGCGACGCCCAATCCTTCTCCTATCCGTCCGGCCTGTCGCGCCGCAACCTGCTGCAGGCGGGCTCCATCGTGCTGCTGCTGGGCCGCCAGCACATTGCGCACGGCGCCACCATCGTGGCCGTGCGCGTCTGGCCTGCGCCAGAGTACACGCGCGTGACCATCGAGTCCGACCGGCCGCTGGCTGCCAAGCAGTTCTTCGTGGACCAGCCGCCTCGGCTGGCCGTGGACATCGAAGGCATCGACCTCAATCCCGCGCTGCGCGAGCTGGTCGCCAAGGTGCGCTCCGACGACCCCAACATCGCATCCATCCGCGTGGGCCAGAACTCGCCCAGCGTGGTGCGCCTGGTGATCGATCTCAAGCAGCCCGCCAAGCCCCAGGTCTTCACCCTGCAGCCGGTGGCGGCCTACAAGCACCGGCTGGTGTTCGACCTGTACCCGGCCAAGGCCGTGGACCCGCTGGAGGCGCTGATCAGCGAGCGCCTGCGCGATGCCTCCGGCGACGACACCGCCGTGGCGTCGGCACCTCCACCACCTCCTGCACCCGCAATGCCCCGCCCCCCAGGCGCCGCGGCGCCGGCCCCCGACCCCCTGGGCGACCTGATCGCCCAGCACAGCGGCGGCCCGGGCGGCAAGACGCCTGCGCCGCCGCCTGCCGTGATCGCGCAGGCGCCGGCTCCCGCGGCTGCGCCGCGTCCTCCTGCCCCAGCGCCTGCGCCCGTTCCGGCCCCTGCCCCCATTGCCGCGCCCAACATCGCCACCTCGCGCCAGACCGACCGCATCATCATCGTGGCGCTGGACCCGGGCCACGGCGGCGAGGACCCCGGCGCCACCGGCCCCAGCGGCACGCGCGAGAAGGATGTGGTGCTCAAGATCGCCCACCTGCTGCGCGACCGCATCAACAACACCCGCATCGGCGGCAGCCCCATGCGCGCCTTCATGACGCGCGACGCCGACTTCTTCGTGCCGCTGGCCACCCGCGTCGAGAAAGCCCGGCGCGTTCAGGCCGACCTTTTCATCAGCATCCATGCCGATGCCTTCACCACGCCAGCTGCGCGTGGCGCCAGCGTCTTTGCGCTCAGCGACAAGGGCGCCTCCAGCACGGCCGCGCGCTGGCTGGCCAACAAGGAAAACCAGTCCGACCTCGTGGGCGGGCTGAACATGGGCTCGCAGGACCAGCACGTGCAGCGCATGCTGCTGGACATGAGCACCACGGCCCAGATCAAGGACAGCCTCAAGCTCGGCGGCGCCCTGCTGGGCGAGATCGGCAACATGGCCAAGCTGCACAAGCCGCGCGTGGAGCAGGCCGGCTTTGCCGTGCTCAAGGCGCCCGACATCCCCAGCGTGCTGGTGGAGACCGCCTTCATCAGCAACCCCGAGGAAGAAGCCCGGCTGCGCAGCAGCGCCTACCAGGTGCAGCTGGCCGACGCGCTGATGCGCGGCATCCGCAACTACTTCGCGCACAACCCGCCGCTGGCCCGCAGCCGCTCCGTCTGAGCCGCGAGGGTTGCCACAGGCACGGCGGCATGCCGTCCGCCGCCGCTGTCGGACAGGCAGGACCGGACGCTTCCAAACCGCCCGGCCCCAGCTCGGGCAACTCTCCTACCACGGCCGCAGGCCGTGAATGAGAGCATGCCAACATGTTCCACACAATGCTTGCGCCACCATCCATCCGCCGAAGCAACGCAGGCCACGACAGGAGATGAACATGAAGACACGCCTTTATTCCATTGCCGCCGCTGCCGCCATTGCCTTGTTCTCTGCCGGCTGTTCCACCAACCCCAGCAACGCCCAGATCGGTACCGGCGTCGGCGCCGTGGCCGGTGGTGTGGTGGGTGACGCACTGTTCGGCAGCACGCTGGGCACCGTGGGCGGCGCAGCCGCCGGCGCACTCATCGGCAACGAGGTGGGCAAGCGCAACGACCGCCGCTGACCGCTGCCGCCGCCGTTCGGCCACTGAACGAAAAAGCCCCTTGCGCCATCACGGCGCAAGGGGCTTTTTGCTGGGCGCTGAAGGCTCAGGAAGCCGTCTTGGGCGCGCGGCCCGCGCGCCATGCGCCGAAGATGGCGATCAGGCCCGGCACCAGGATCAGGCCCCAGATGATCTTCTCCAGGTTCTCGCGCACCCAGGGCAGGTTGCCGAAGAAATAGCCGGCGGCGCTGATGCCGAACACCCAGACAATGGCTCCGCCCACGTTGAAGGCCGTGAACTTGCCCCGGTCCATGGCAGCCACACCGGCCACGAAGGGGGCAAAGGTGCGGATGAACGGCATGAAGCGCGCCAGCACGATGGTGATGCCGCCGTAGCGCTCGTAGAACGCATGGGCCTGGTCGAAGGCACGCCGGTTGAACCAGCGCGAATCCTCCCACTGGAACACCTTGGGCCCTATGTAGCGGCCTATGGTGTAGTTGCACTGGTCGCCCAGCACGGCCGCCACCAGCAGCACGGTGCAGGCGATCGAATAGTCCATCAGCCCCACGCCGCACAGCGCGCCGACGATGAACAGCAGCGAGTCGCCGGGCAGAAAGGGCATGACCACCACGCCCGTCTCCACGAAGACGATGAGAAACAGCAGCGCGTACACCCAGGGTCCATAGGCCACGACGAAGGCCTCCAGGTGCTTGTCTATGTGCAGGATGAAGTCGATCAGGAACTGAATGATTTCCAAAAGAAGGTCCTCCGCGGCGGGCGCCGCACCGGCCCGTACTGTACTTCGCCGGCATGCCCCCACAGCCGAGCCAGAGCCGATCGCACCGCCGCGCACACCGGCGCTTGCATGGAACTACAAATGCTTGGAATCGCGCCTGTTTTGTTACACAACTTGATAAAACTCTACGAAAAACTCACGAGTGCGTCAGCTTTTTGCAGGCAAAGTCCTTGCATGCCGTCGGCACCGCCGGCCCGGCCTCACCACCATCATCAGGACAAAAGGAAGCAAGCCATGAACAAGACCCTTCGCACCTTCGAGCGCATGACTGAACGCAAGTCGGGCACCACCATGGGCCGCAGCCTGGCCGTCGCCGCCCTTGTGGCCGGCTCGCTGGCCCTGGGCGGCTGCGCCCACCGTCCCAACAACGCGCAGCTGGGCACGGGCGTGGGTGCCGTGGCCGGTGGCGTGCTGGGCAGTGCCCTGTTCGGCACCACGCTGGGAACCGTGGGCGGCGCGGCCGCCGGTGCGCTGGTCGGCAACCAGATGGGCAGCAACAGCGACCGCGCCGGCCGCCGCCGCTGAGGCCGCGCGGCCCCGTCCGCTCTCATCAAAGAGTGCCCCCGGCTCTGGCCTTTGTGGCCGGGGACGCCTCTTGGAGCCGCCTGTGCGGCTCCTTTTTTTGCGCGTGCCCAAGGCACTCCGACCCCATTCCCACAGGCCTCAAGCGGTGGATGCGAGCCCCTAGAATTGCCCTGTGAACGCATCCACCCCCTCCCCCGACACCCTTCCCCGCCGCCCCATCCGTGACCTGCCCGACGAGCTGATCAGCCAGATCGCGGCCGGCGAAGTCGTCGAGCGTCCTGCCTCGGTGGTGCGCGAACTCGTGGACAACGCCCTGGATGCCGGTGCCCGCCAGATCAACGTGCGGCTGCTGGCCGGCGGCGTGCGGCTGATCTCGGTGGAGGACGACGGCGGCGGCATCCCGCGCGATGAGCTGCCCGTGGCATTGCGCCGCCATGCCACCAGCAAGATCACCGATCTGCACGATCTGGAGACCGTGGCCACCATGGGCTTTCGCGGCGAGGCGCTGGCGGCCATCTGCTCGGTGTCGGAGGCGTCCATTCTCTCGCGCCCTGCGGGCCAGGACTCGGCCTATCTGCTCGACGCGCGCAGCGGCGAGCTGCGCCCCGCCGCCCGCAACCAGGGCACGACGGTCGAGGTCAAGGAGCTGTTCTTCTCCACCCCGGCCCGCCGCAAATTCCTCAAGAGCGATGCCACGGAGCTGGCCCACTGCATAGAGTCCGTGCGCCGCCATGCCCTGGCCCGGCCCGACGTGGGCTTTGCCATCTGGCACGAAGGCAAGCTGGTCGAGCAGTGGCGTGCCGCCGGCAGCATGTCGGACGAAGCCCTTGCGCGCCGCCTGGGCGATGTGCTGGGCGACGCCTTCGTGCAGAACTCCGTGACCGTGGAGCACTGGTCGGGCGCCGTCCATGTCACGGGCCGCGCGGGCATTCCCGATGCGGCGCGCTCCCGGCCCGACCACCAGTTCTGCTACGTCAATGGCCGCTTCGTGCGCGACAAGGTGCTGACCCACGCCTCGCGCAGCGCCTACGAGGATGTGCTGCACGGCCACAAGCAGCCCGTGTATGCGCTGTATGTGGAGATCGACCCCGCGCGCGTGGACGTGAACGTGCACCCCACCAAGATCGAAGTACGCTTTCGCGACAGCCGCGAGGTGCACCAGGCCGTGCGCCACGCCATAGAGAACGCGCTGGCCGCACCGCGTGCCGCCGCAGCAGCCGCTGCGGCTGCCGAAGAGGCCGCGCGCACGCCCGAGCTTGCGCCCGCCGCTGTGGCAGCGCCGGCCACGGCGCCCAAGGCATCCATGCCCGCCTGGCCCCAGGCCCGCATGAGCTTTGGCGATGAGCAAGGCGGCCACAAGGTCAGCAATATGGCGGGGCTGTGGGCCCCCATGCGCGAGGCCGCAGCCGCAACGGTTGCAAGTCCGGCCCAGGCCTTGGCCGCCGAGCAGCCAGCCGTGCTCGCCGTACCCGCTGTGCCCACTGCTGCCCTGGCCCCCGTCAGCTACGCGCCCCCGGCTTACGCGCCGGCCGTCCAGTCCCCGACTGTTGCCGTTGCCGAGCCTGCTCCTGCGGATTTCTCTGCGCCCCGCACATCATCCGCAGCGGCCCCGGCAGCGTCCGACGAGCCCGTCTGGCCCCTGGGCCGCGCCGTCGCCCAGATCCACGGCGTCTACATCCTGGCCGAGAATGCCCAGGGCATGGTCGTGGTGGACATGCATGCGGCGCACGAGCGCATCGTCTACGAGCAGCTCAAGAATGCCGTCAATGCGGCAGAACAGATCCCCAGCCAGCCGCTGCTGATTCCCGCCACCTTCGCCGCCACGCCCGAGGAAGTGGCCACGGCCGAGGCCCATGGCGACACGCTGCAGGCGCTGGGCATGGAAGTCTCGCCCTTCTCTCCCAAGACGCTGGCCGTGCGTGCCGTGCCCGCCACCCTGGCCCAGGGCGATGCCGTGGAGCTGGCGCGCAGCGTGCTGGCCGAGCTGGCCCAGCACGACGCCAGCACCGTAGTGCAGCGCGCGCGCAATGAGATCCTGGCCACCATGGCCTGCCACGGCGCCGTGCGCGCCAACCGCCGCCTGACGCTGGACGAGATGAACGCCCTGCTGCGCCAGATGGAAGTCACCGAACGCTCCGACCAATGCAACCACGGCCGCCCCACCTGGCGGCAGATGAGCATGAAGGAGCTGGACGCGCTGTTCCTGCGCGGCCGGTAAACCGCCCCGGCGACACTCAGTCGCGCATTTTTGCGAAGGCCGCGAGCTGCTCGTACTTGCGGTCTTCCTCGGCGATCAGGCGCGCCAGGTCCTCGCGGCCCGTGGCCGGCACCATGCCGGCATCTTCCAGGCGCTTGCGCACGGCGGGCTCGGCCAGCGCCTCCTGCAGCGCAGCGGTGATGCGCTGGGCCGTGTCCGCAGGCAGGGCGCGCGGCGCCATCAGCGCAAACCAGCCCACCAATTCATAGCCGCGCAGCGGCGCCAGCTCGGCCATGGCCGGAACCTGGGGCAAGGCGGACAGGCGCTGCGCGCTGGTGACCGCCAGCGGCACGATGCGCCCGCTCTGCAGGAACGGTTGCGCCGCCGTGGGCGAGAGCACGGCCAGGTCCAGGCTGCCGCCCGCCAGGTCGCTGGTCAGCGGCGCCACGCCCCGGTAGGGCACATGGGCGATGGAGATGCCCGCGCGCTGGTTGAGCAGCTCGCCCGCGAAATGCAGGGTCGATCCCACGCCCGAGCTGCCGTAGCTGAGCTTGCCGGGCTGGCGCTTCGCCAGCTCCAGCAAGTCGGCCATGCTCTTCACGCCCAGGCCGGGGCGTGCGGCCAGGATCAGCGGGCTGGTGGCCACCAGGCCCAGCGGCGTGAAATCGCGGCGCCCGTCATAGCGCTGAGCGGGGTTGACGATGCGCGTGGCCACCAGTTCGTTGCTGGCCCCCACCAGCAGCGTGTAGCCATCGGCCGGTGCCGAGGCCACGCGCTGGGCCGCAATGGCGCCGGCCGCCCCGCCCACGTTGTCCACCACCACCGTGCCGCGCAGCCGCGCAGCCAGCCCATCCCCCACCACGCGCGCCGCCAGGTCCACCGATCCACCGCCCGGGTATCCGACGACCAGCTTCAAGGGCTTGGAGGGGAAGCTGCCCTGAGCAGCGGCCGGCAGGACCAGCCCCAGCGCGGCTGCGCCCAGGAGGCTGCGGCGGCTCAGGACCTGGCGGGCCTCGGAGGAGAGAGGAAATGCAGTGCGCATGGTGGCAATCGCAGGTGAAGTCGTGAAAGGAATCCGGTGCGGGCGCGGCGCCTCAGGCGGCGGACAGAAAGCGCCGGGCCAGCTTCACCCAGTAGGTGGCAGCCAGCGGCAGGATGCGGTCGTTGAAGTCGTAGCCGGGGTTGTGGACCATGCAGCCGCCCGTGCCATGGGTGTCGCCCACGCCGTTGCCCACGATCAGGTAGCTGCCCGGGCATTGTTCGAGCATGAAGGAGAAGTCCTCGCTGCCCGTCAGCGGCTGCAGGTCGGGGATCAGCGCCTGCTCGCCCAGCCAGTCGCGCGCCACCTCGCGGGCGAAGGCCGTGCTGGCCGCATCGTTGACCAGGGCCGGATAGCGCCAGCGGTAGTCCACCACGGCCTCGGCCCCCAGCGTGGCGGCCTGGGCATGGGCCAGCGCGGTGATGCGTTCACGCAGCAGGGCACGCACCTCGGGCCGGTAGGCGCGCACGGACAGGCGCAGCTCCACCTCGCCAGGGATCACGTTGGGAGCATCGCCGCCATGGATGGCGCCCACGCTGACCACGGCCATGTCGCGCGGATCGACATTGCGCGAGACCACGGTCTGCAGCGCCAGCACCAGGTGGGCCGCCGCCACCACCGGGTCGGCCGACAGGTGGGGCGCCGAGCCATGGCCGCCCTTGCCGCGCACGGTGATGATCACCGTGTCCGACGAGGCCATGAACGAGCCCTCGCGAAAGCCGAACTGCCCCTCGGCAAAGCCCGGCATGTTGTGCAGCGCAAAGATGGCATCGCAGGGGAAGCGCTCGAACAGGCCGTCCTCCACCATCTTGCGGCCGCCGCCCAGGCCCTCCTCGGCCGGCTGGAAGATCAGGTGCAGCGTGCCGTCGAAGCCGCGTGCCTGGGCCAGCTCGCGCGCGGCGGCCAGCAGGATGGCGGTATGGCCGTCGTGCCCGCAGGCATGCATGCGACCCGCATGGCGGCTGGCGTAGGGCAGGCCGGTCTGCTCGTGGATGGGCAGCGCATCCATGTCGGCGCGCAGGCCCAGCCGGCGCGTGCCCGTACCGCAGCGCAGCGTGCCGACCACGCCCGTGCCTCCCAGCCCTCGATGCACTTCATAGCCCCAGGAGGCCAGGCGCTCGGCCACCAAGTCGCTGGTGGCGAACTCCTCGAAGGCCAGTTCGGGATGGGCATGCAGGTGATGGCGCAGGGCCACCATCTCGGCCTGCGTGGCGCGTATGCCGGGCAGCACCGGATCGGCGGCTTCGGCCGTGGTGGAAACGGGCGGGTCAATGTTCATGCCCGCAGTCTAGGAAGCGTGGGCAGCGGGCGGAAGACCGCCAGCGCCTGCCCTGCCAGGCATTGCCTGTCATCCCCCGGCATGCGCCGATCACAGCAATGGCAGGGATGGCGGCCATGGCACGAAACCTGCAAGATCGGCCCATGCATTCCCAGCCCCACCCCGATGCCGGTCCCGCCATGAAGCTGCACCAGATGCGCTACCTCGTCGC
Source organism: Delftia tsuruhatensis NBRC 16741 (assembly GCF_001571325.1). Classification (GTDB taxonomy): domain Bacteria; phylum Pseudomonadota; class Gammaproteobacteria; order Burkholderiales; family Burkholderiaceae_C; genus Comamonas; species Comamonas tsuruhatensis. The sequence continues at coordinate 91,360 of NZ_BCTO01000013.1, read as the reverse complement.
CGTGGCCGGCTGCGGCAGCGTGCGCGCCGCGTCACGCGCGCTGGGCATCACCCAGTCGGCCATCACCCAGGCCCTGCGCGAGCTGGAGGAAGGCCACCGCCTTGCGCTGTTCGAGCGCCAAAGCAGCGGCATCGTCCTCACGCCGGCCGGGCGCACGCTGCTGCGCCATGCCCAGCTGATCACCGGGCAGATGGCCCAGGCCGAGGATGAAATGGCCCGCCTGCGCGACACCTGCGCCGTGGCGCGCCTGTGCGTGGGCGTGACGCCCTGGGTGGGCCAGAGCCTGCTGCCCCATGTGCTGCGCGCCTTCCGCGCCGAACTGCCCCAGGTGCGGCTGGAGCTGTTCGAGGGCCTGTCGGCCGTGGCCCATCCGCGCCTGCGCGAAGGCACGCTGGACCTGCTGATCGGCCGCGTGCCCTCGGGCCCCTCGGGCGGCGACCTGCACGGCACGCCGCTGTTCCGCTATGACGCCACCGTCGTGGCCCGCACGGGCCATCCGCTGGCAGGCGCCCGCTCGCTGGCCGAGCTGATGGACTGCGACTGGCTGCTCAACTACACGCCGCCTGAAGAAGACGACCTGGTGCGGCGCCTGTTCCTGCGCCACGGCCTGCCCGTGCCAGTGGGCCACATCCACCTGGTGCATTCGGCATCGCTGCTGCTGCACCTGATCGCGCACAGCGACATGCTCTCGTTCTGCCCCTGGCCGCTGATCGAATCGGGCGTGCCCCAGGGCACCCTGGTGCCGCTGTCCCTGCGCGAGCAGTTCGAGCCCCACACGGTGGGCGTGGTCCAGCGCGGCCACGGCCCCCTGCCCTGGGTGGCCGAGCGCTTCGTGCACCACCTCATGGAGCAGGTCCACGCCTGCCGCCACAGCCCGGACCCGGTGCTGCAGCGCGTGTTCCGCTCCATTGACGTGCTGGCCTGAGGGTGCCTCAGCGCAACGTGGCCTGGGCCACCGGCACGTTCGCCGATTCACCGGCCGGCACGTCAGCCGGCACATCCCAGCCCCCGCCCAGCGCGCGAATCAGGCCCACGGCGGCCTGGTACTGCGCGGACTTCACCTGCAGCGCCTGGCGGCGGTTGCGCAGTTCGCTGCGGCGCGCATCCAGCAGGTCCAGCTGGCTGACGTAGCCATTGCGGTAGCGCGTGTCCGACAGGCTGGTGGCGCGCTGGGCGGCCACCACGGCCTGGCCCTGCACGGTGGACTGCTCCTGCAGGATGCGGATGGACGACAGCTGGTCCTCCACCTCCTGGAAGGCCACCAGCGCCTGCTGGCGGTAGGCGGCCAGCGCGGCATCGAGCTGCGCGCCTGCGGCCTGCACGCCGGCCTCGCGCCGGCCGCCGTCGAACAGCGGCAGCGACAGCAAGGCGCCCACGCCCCAGGAGCGCATGGACCACTTGAACAGGTCACCGACCTCGGGTGAGGCATGGCCGGCCGCGCCGGTCAGCGAGATGCTGGGGAACCATGCCGTCTTCGCCACGCCCACGCGCGACTGCGCGGCGAACACGGCGCGCTGCGCGGCCGAGATGTCGGGCCGGCGCATCAGCACCGTGGCCGGCACGCCAGCTGGAATAGAAGGCAGAGCCGTGGTCCAGGCGCCTTCGCCCAGGCCGAAGCGCGAGGCCGAGTCGCCCACCAGCACGGCCAGCGCATGCTCGACCTGGGCGCGCTGGCGGTCCAGCGCCAGCGCGTCCGATTCGGTGGCCGACAGCTCGGCCTGGATGCGCGCCACGTCCAGCTCGGCAATGTCGCCGACCTGCAGCCTTCGCTCCGACAGGCGCAGCGTGTCGCGGTAGGCCTCCACGGTCTCGCGCATCAGGGCGCGCTCGGCGTCCAGTGCGCGCAGTTGCAGATAGGTCTGCGCGACCTCGGCCTGCACGGCCAGCCGCGTGCTTTGCAGCAGGGCCTCGCGGCCCTCTGCATCCAGCCGCGATGCGTCGGCCGCCTGGGAAATGCGGCCGAACAGATCGACCTCGTACGACAGGTTCAGCCCCGCATTGACCAGGGTGGCAGGCCGTGTGCCCGAGGCCTTGTCCAGCCCCGCGCCGCGCGTGGCCCCTGCGCCCAGGCCCAGTTGCGGCATGCGCTCGGCATTGGCGCTGCGCGCCAGGGCGCGGGCCTCGGCCAGGCGTGCGGCCGCGGCCTGGATGCTCTGGTTGTCCAGCGTGGCCTTGTCCACCAGCGCGTCCAGCGCCGGGTCGGCAAAGGCCAGCCACCATTGGCCGCGTGCCTGGGCTTCGGCGGGCAGGGCCTGGGTCCAGCCCGCCTGCGGCGCGGCGCCCTGCTCCTTGAAGGCGGGGGCGGCCGGCAGCTCGGGCAGGCTCTGGGACACGCTGGCGCAGCCGGCCAGGGCCAGCGCCGCCACCAGGGGCAGCAGACGCCTGGACAGTTTCGAAAGCGATGGGATCTTCATGATCGGTTCCTGTTCTTGTGGTGTGGGCTCATTCATGCTCGCCACGCGCGGCAGAGGGCATGGGCAGCGCGCCGCCACCCGAGGCATGGCCGTGGGCGGGTGCCTGTGCAGGGGCCTCTTCCTCCATCTCGGGCCCATGCTGCTTGAGCGGCCGGTTGCCTGCCAAGCGGCGCATCAGCACGTAGAACACGGGCGTCAGGAACAGGCCGAAGGCCGTCACCCCGATCATTCCCGAGAACACGGCCACGCCCATGGCGCGGCGCATTTCCGAGCCGGCGCCCGTGGACAGCACCAGGGGCAGCACGCCCATGACGAAGGCCAGCGAGGTCATCAGGATGGGGCGCAGGCGCAGCCGGCTGGCCTCGATGGCGGCCTGTATGGGCGTGCGGCCCTCGAACTCCAGCTCCCGTGCGAACTCCACGATCAGGATGGCGTTCTTCGCACTCAGCCCCACCAGCACGATGAGCCCGATCTGCGTGAAGACGTTGCTGTCGCCGCCCGACAGCCAGACGCCGGTCATGGCCGCCAGCAGGCCCATGGGCACGATCAGGATGATGGCAATCGGCAGGGTCAGGCTCTCGTACTGCGCGGCCAGCACCAGGAACACCAGCAGGATGGCCAGCGGGAACACCAGCACCGCCGAATTGCCGGCCAGGATCTCCTGGTAGGTCAGGTCGGTCCATTCGAAATCGATGCCCTTGGGCAGGGTCTCGGCCGCGATGCGCTTGATGGCGTCCTGTGCCTGGCCCGAAGAGAAGCCGGGTGCGGCACCGCCGTTGATGTCGGCCGTGAGGTAGCCGTTGTAGCGCATGGCGCGCTCGGGACCGAAGCTGGAATCCACCTTCATCAGCGCCGACAGCGGAATCATCTCGCCCGAGCTGGAGCGCACCTTGAGCATGCCCACGTCCTCGGCACGCGCGCGGTAGGGCGCGTCGGCCTGCACGCGGACGCTGTAGGTGCGGCCGAACTTGTTGAAGTCGTTCGCATACAGGCTGCCCAGGTAGATCTGCATGGTGTCGAAGATGTCCGTCACCGGCACGCCGAGCTGGCGCGCCTTGGTGCGGTCGATGTCGGCATACAGCTGGGGCACGTTGACCTGCCAGCTGGTGAACATGCCGGTCAGCTCGGGCGTCTGGTAGGCCTTGGCCATGAAGGCCTTCACGGCCGCATCCATCTGGTCATAGCCCAGGGAGGCGCGGTCTTCCAGCTGCAGCTTGAAGCCGCCCGTCGTGCCCAGGCCCGCCACGGGTGGCGGCGGGAACATGACGATGAAGGCGTCCTGGATGCCTGCGAAGGCCTGGTTGAGCTGGCCGGCCACGGCGCCGCCGCTCTGGTCGGCGCGCTTGCGCTCGTCGAAGGGCTTGAGCGTGGCGAAGACGATGCCCGAGTTGGAGCTGTTGGTGAAGCCGTTGATGGACAGGCCCGGGAAGGCGATGGTGTCCTCCACGTTGGGGTTGTCCTTCATGATCTCGCCCATGCGGCGGATCACCTCGTCCGTGCGGTCCAGCGTGGCGCCGTCGGGCAGTTGGGCAAAGCCGATCAGGTACTGCTTGTCCTGCGCGGGCACGAAGCCCGAAGGCACGGCCTTGAACAGGCCGAAGGTCACGGCGATCAGCGCCAGGTAGATGGCCAGCATCAGCGCCTTGCGCGAGATCACGCGGCCCACGCCGCCGCTGTAGGCCTCGGAGCCCCGGTGGAACATGCGGTTGAAGCCGCGGAACAGCCAGCCGAAGGCCCGGTCCATGCCGCGCGTCAGCGCGTCCTTGGGCGCATCGTGGCCGCGCAGCAGCAGGGCCGCCAGCGCGGGCGACAGCGTCAGCGAGTTGATGGCCGAGATCACCGTGGAGATGGCAATCGTCACCGCGAACTGTTTGTAGAACTGGCCCGTGAGGCCGCTGATGAAGGCCAGCGGCACGAACACCGCCACCAGCACCAGGGCGATGGCGATGATGGGCCCGGACACTTCGCGCATGGCGCGGTAGGTGGCGTTGCGCGGCGTGAGACCGGCCTCGATGTTGCGCTCCACGTTCTCGACCACGACGATGGCGTCATCCACCACGATGCCGATGGCCAGCACCAGGCCGAACAGGCTCAGCGCGTTGATGGAAAAGCCCAGCAGATGCAGCACGGCGAAGGTGCCGATCACCGACACCGGCACGGCCAGCAGCGGGATGATGGAGGCGCGCCAGGTCTGCAGGAACAGGATCACCACCAGCACCACGAGCACGATGGCCTCCAGCAGCGTGTGCACCACCGATTCGATGGAGGCGCGCACGAACTGCGTGGGGTCGTAGGCAATGCGGTACTCCAGGCCCTCGGGCATGTTCTTGTTCAGGGCCTCCATGGTCTTGCGCACGTTGGCCGAGATTTCCAGCGCATTGGAGCCCGGCGCCTGGAACACGCCCATGCCCACGGCCGGGTCGTTGTTCAGCAGCGAGCGCAGCGAATAGTCGGCCGCGCCCATCTCCAGGCGGCCGATGTCGCGCAGGCGGGTCACGGCGCCATCGGCGCCGCTCTTGACGATGATGTCGCCGAAGTCCTCCTCGCTTTGCAGGCGGCCCTGGGCGTTGATGGAAAGTTGCATGTCCACGCCCGGCAACCCCGGCGAGGCGCCGACCACACCGGCCGCAGCCTGCACGTTCTGGCCGCGGATGGCGGCCACCACATCGCTGGCCGACAGGCCGCGCTGCGCCACCTTCTGCGGGTCCAGCCACACGCGCATGGCGTAGTCGCCGCCGCCGAAGATCTGGATCTGGCCCACGCCCTCGATGCGTGCCAGCGGGTCCTTCACGTTCAGCACCGCGTAGTTGCGCAGGTAGTTGATGTCATAGCGCTGGTTGGGCGAGACCAGGTGCACCACCATGGTCAGATCGGGTGCGCTCTTGACCGTGGTGATGCCCAGCCGGCGCACCTCCTCGGGCAGGCGCGGCTCGGCCTGCGAGACGCGGTTTTGCACCATCTGCTGCGCCTTGTCGGGGTCGGTGCCCAGGCGGAAGGTGACGGTCAGCGTCATCACGCCGTCGCTGGTGGCCTGGCTGCCCATGTAGAGCATGCCTTCGACGCCGTTGATCTGCTCTTCCAGCGGCGTGGCCACGGTCTCGGCGATCACCTTGGGATTGGCGCCCGGGTACTGGGCGCGCACCACCACGGATGGCGGCGCGACCTCGGGGTATTCCGAGATCGGCAGCCCGCCCATGGCGATCAGGCCGGCGATCAGCATCAGCAGCGAAAGCACGCCCGCGAAGATCGGCCGGTCAATGAAGAATTTGGATAGGTTCATGGTGTTTGGCTCCGCCACGGCAAAGCGCGGCCCATGCCGCCTGCGGTCAGGCGGCATTTCAGAGGCAGGAAAGGTGTGCGGCTAGATCAGGACTTGGTTGCGTCAGCCACTTGTTCGGCTGCCTGCCGGGTGCCCGGCTGGCGGGCATCGGCCCGCGCATCCATGGACACCTCCTTGGGCGCGACCAGGGCGCCGGGGCGGATGTGCTGCAGGCCGTTGACCACCACGCGCTCGCCGGGCTGCAGGCCCTGGGTCACGTTGCGCAGGCCGTTGACCGAGGCGCCCAGCACCACCTCGCGGTAGACGGCCTTGTTGTCGCCGCCCACCACCATCACGTACTTCTTGCTCTGGTCCGTGCCGATGGCGCGCTCGCTGACCAGCAGCATGCTGCTGTCGCGCGCCTGGCCCATGCGGATGCGGGCGAACTGGCCGGGCATGAGGGCGCCGTCCTTGTTGTCGAAGGCGGCGCGCACGCGCACGGTGCCGCTTCGGGCATCGACCTGGTTGTCGATCAGCTGCAGCCGGCCCTCGAAGGGCGTGCTGCCGGCCGTGGCCGTGCCCATCTGCACGGGAATGCTGTCGATCCTGGCGCGGTTGCCCGCGCCGCCGCCCAGCTCCTTGAGCGCGCGCGTGATGACCTGCTCATCGGCATCGAAGCTCGCATAGATGGGGCTGACCGAGACCAGCGTGGTCAGCACCGGCGCGCCCGGGCCTGCGGCCACCAGGTTGCCCACGGTGATCTCGCGCTTGCCGATGCGGCCCGACACGGGGGCGCGCACCTGGGTGTAGCCCAGGTTCAGCCGCGCCGATTGCAGGGACGCCTGGGCCGCGCGCAGATTGGCCTCGGCCTCGCTGCCTGCGTTGATGCGCTCGTCCAGCTCGCGCTGGGCAATCGCCCGCTCGTCCCACAGGCGGCGTGCGCGCTCCTGCTCGCTGCGTGCATAGGACTGGCGTGCCTGGGCCGAGGCCACCTGGGCTTCGGCACGCTCGACCTCGGCCGCATACGGTGCGGGGTCGATGGTGATCAGCAGATCGCCCTGCTTGACCAGCGCGCCCTCGCGAAAGTGCACGGCCTGCACGGCGCCGGCGACGCGGGAGCGGATGTCCACGCGCTCCACGGCTTCAAGGCGGCCCGAGAACTCGTCCCAGGCGGTGACCTCGCTTTCGGCGACCGTGGCCACCGACACAGGCGTGGCGGCGGGCTGGGCGCTGGCGGGCGCGTCATCGGCCTTGGCATCGAAGCCGTGCAGGCCGAACAGGCCGGCGCTGACGGCGAGGATGGCCGCAGCGGCGGCCGGCAGCTTCCAGCCCTTGCGCTGGGCCGAGGCGGAAGAAGAGGGTGAGGAGGATGAGGTGGATTGGGTGGACATGGTGTTTTTTTGCGTAATTCAGGGAACACGATGCCCGCCCGGCGCCTGAACGCGCCGGGAAGGCGGAATCGAAATGGAAAAACGGGGGCAGCAAGGTTCGCCGGCTGCGGCGGCGCGGGGCCTAGCCCGGTGCTGCGGGCTTGTTCATGGTGGCCTCGAAGAAGTCATGCACATGCTGGAACACGGCGGCGCTGCAGGCCGTACAGGCCTCGGCCTCGGACAGGGCCTGCGGCCAGTTCGACGCGCTGGGCAGCACATGGCTGCTGGCCGTCACGCCGGCCGCGCGCAGGCGGGCCGCATAGGCCTGGGCCTCGTCGCGCAGCGGGTCATCACCACCCACCAGCACCAGGGCCGGCGGCAGCTGGGCCAGGCGCAGCGAACTGCCGGGCACGGCATAGGGATGCATGGCGTCCTTGGGGCAGCTCAGGTACTCGCGCCAGCCCGTGGCCCAGCGGCATTCGCCGGCCTCGGGCGTGGCCTCGCGCTGCGAGGCGGTGCCGGTGCAGGGATCGAGCATGGGCGACACCAGGATCTGGCCTGCCAGCGGAGGGTGGCCCCGGTCTCGCGAGATCACGGCCACGGCGGCGGCCAGGTTGCCGCCGGCTTCTTCACCCGCGAGGAACAGCGGCGCGCCCTTGCCCGCCATCTTCACGCGGTGCTTGTACAGCCACTGCAGCACGGCGTAGCCCACCTCGATGGGCTGGGGAAACGGATGCTCGGGCGCCAGCGGATAGGCCAGCGACACCACGACGGCGCCCGCCTCGGCCAGCAGCCGGCCGATGTAGCGGCCGTTGTCCAGCGTGCCGCAGACAAAGGTGCCGCCATGGAAATGCAGCACCAGAGGCGAGACCGTGCCGGGCCTGCGCTGGCCATAGGCGCGCGCAGCCACGGTGCCGTGCTCGGGCAGCTCGATGGAGAATTCTGTTTCGGCAATCTGCGCCCCGGCGGCGGGGCCGTTCGGAGGCGACGAGGAAGTGGACATGGCGCGAACCTGCGGCAATGGTCGATGGTTGGAATATAGGCGGCGCCGGCCATGTCTGAAATAGCAACGCAGCCATCGCTCTGTTTCCGTTTCACGAACAATCGCCCGATACCGCGCATGTGAGAATTCCGCCGAGCCGGCATTCCCTTGCCGGGCGCTGCAGGAGCAACTTTCCATGGACCAGATCCAGGCCATGCGTGTCTTCGTTCGCGTGGTGGAAGCCGGCAACTTCACCCGCGCCGCCGATTCGCTGGACCTGCCCAAGGGCACGGTCACCAAACAGATCCAGGCGCTGGAGGCGCGCGTGCGCGTCAAGCTGCTCAACCGCACGACGCGGCGCGTCACCGTCACGCCCGATGGCGCCGCCTACTACGAACGCGCGGCACGCCTGCTCAACGACTTCGACGATCTCGAAGCCAGCATGGTCAACACCCAGACCGCGCCCAGCGGGCGGCTGCGGCTGGACGTGGGCAGCTCCATGGCCCGGCTGATCATCATTCCGGCGCTGACCGAATTCTGCGAACGCTATCCCGACATACAGATCGACCTGGGCGTGGGCGACCGCCTGGTGGACCTGATCAGCGACAACGTGGACTGCGTGATCCGCGGGGGCGAGCTCAGCGACCAGTCCCTGGTGGCGCGCCGCATCGGCTCGATGAACTGGGTCACCGTGGCCTCGCCCGCCTACCTGGCACGCCATGGCGTGCCCCAGCATCCGTCCGAACTGGATACGAAGCACCAGATCGTCGCCTTCTTCTCGGGCCATACGCGGCGCATGTACCCGCTGGAATTCCAGCGGGGCGATGAATCCATCGAGGTGGCGGGCAACTACCGCATCGCGGCCAACGACAGCAATGCCTACACGGCCGCCGTGCTGGCGGGCTTTGGCATCGCGCAGCTGGTCACGGCCTTTGCCCAGCCGCTGATCGACAGCGGCGAACTGGTCGAGGTCCTGCCCGATTGGACCCAGCCGCCGCTGCCCATACACGTGGTCTACCCGCCCAACCGCCACCTCAGCGCCAAGGTGCGGGCCTTCGTGGACTGGGCGGCCGACCTGTTCGCGCGCCATCCCCAGCTGCAGCGCAGCTGAAAGGCCGGCGATGGGATGGCCGGGCGGGCCCAAGCCCCGTCCGGCTGCAAGGCCTTCCCAGCCACTCTTCATGTCAGCGGGCATGGCGCCAGCCATTCCCATTCGCCATGACCATGCACGCCACCGGATACGGCCGATCCAGGAGCCTGCCTGCCCGCCCACTGCTGCACGCAGCCTTCTGCCATGCACCAAATACCGTCAATCCCCTCTGAAGATGCACCTAAACACGGCACGAAGGCACCAAGCTCGGGCGCCGTTCACCAAAATGATGCATGACGGCATAACTTTTAGGCATAATCTTGGTTTGCACTCACCCCTTCCCGCAGCCGTTTTTAGTCAGAGGTTTTTTCCATGAAGTACGAGTCCGTCGGCCAGTTCCTTGATGAAGTCGCGCAACGCAATCCCGGCCAGCCCGAATTCCTGCAAGCCGTCACCGAAGTGATGGAAAGCCTGTGGCCCTTCATCGAGAAGAACCCCAAGTACGCCGAGCACGGACTGCTGGAGCGCCTGGTCGAGCCCGAGCGCGTGGTCATGTTCCGCGTGAGCTGGACCGACGACAAGGGCCAGGTGCAGGTCAACCGCGGCTTCCGCATCCAGCACAGCATGGCCATCGGCCCCTACAAGGGCGGCCTGCGTTTCCACCCCTCGGTCACGCTGTCCGTGCTCAAGTTCCTGGCGTTCGAGCAGACCTTCAAGAACGCGCTGACCACGCTGCCCATGGGCGGCGGCAAGGGCGGCTCGGACTTCGATCCCAAGGGCAAGAGCCCCGCTGAAGTCATGCGCTTTTGCCAGGCCTTCGTCACCGAGCTGTTCCGCCACGTGGGCCCGGACACCGACGTGCCGGCAGGCGACATCGGCGTGGGCGGCCGCGAAGTGGGCTTCATGGCCGGCATGTACAAGAAGCTGTCCAACAGCGCCGCCAGCGTGTTCACGGGCAAGGGCCTGTCCTTCGGCGGCTCGCTGATCCGCCCCGAAGCCACCGGCTACGGCACCGTCTACTTCGCCCAGGAAATGCTGGCCACGCGCGGCCAGTCCTTCGCAGGCAAGACCGTCTCCGTCTCCGGCTCGGGCAACGTGGCCCAGTACGCCGTGGAGAAGGCCCTGCAACTGGGCGCCAAGGTGGTGTCGGTCTCCGACTCCTCGGGCACCGTGTATGACCAGGACGGCTTCACCACCGAGAAGCTGGCCATCCTGATGGACGTGAAGAACCACCGCTACGGCCGCGTGGACGAGTACGCCAAGCTGGTGGGCGCTGAGTTCCTGCGCGGCAAGACGCCGTGGCACCTGAAGGTGGACGTGGCCCTGCCCTGCGCCACGCAGAACGAACTGACCGAGGAAGATGCCAAGGTGCTGATCGCCAACGGCGTGGTCTGCGTGGCCGAAGGCGCCAACATGCCCTCGACCATCGAAGCCGCCAAGGCCTTCGAGAAGGCCGGCGTGCTGTACGCACCGGGCAAGGCCAGCAATGCCGGTGGCGTGGCCACCTCGGGCCTGGAGATGAGCCAGAACGCGGCCCGCCTGTCCTGGCCAGCCGAGGAAGTCGATGCCCGCCTGCTGCAGATCATGCAAGGCATCCACGCCGCCTGCCTGAAGTACGGCAAGCGCGAGGACGGCACGGTCAGCTACATCGACGGCGCCAACATCGCCGGCTTCGTCAAGGTAGCCGATGCCATGCTGGCCCAGGGCGTGATCTGAGCGTCAGCGCTCCCCACCCCTGACGAAAGCCCATGCAGCCTGCTGCATGGGCTTTTTTCATGGAAAGAGATGGATTCGCGCGCCTTACCTGTCGCGCACCGCATCGGCCAGCGCCGCCCAGGCCTTGAGCGTCAGCGCATGCGTGAAGGCCGCGCCCGCCACCGGGTGCGATGACAGCTTGACCACCACCATCTGCGCGGCCGGGTTCACGTGGATGAACTGGCCGTGAATGCCGGCGGCCTCGTAGGCGCCATCGGCGTTGTGCAGTACCCACCATTGGTTGCGGTAGCTGTAGCCGGGCCGCGCGGCCTGGATGCCGCGGAACTTGAACTGCTCGCGGTCGCCGCCGCGCGCAATGTCGTCCAGTACCGCCTTGTCGAAGATCTTGTGGCCGTTGAAGCTGCCGCCCAGGCGCAGCATCTCGCCCACGCGCGCCAGGTCACGCGCCGTGGCGTTCAGGCCCGCGCCCTGCAGCGGCGTGCCGGTGCTGTCCACCATCACATAGGCGTCTTCCTGCATGCCCAGCTTCTGCCAGATGTTCTCGCTCATGAGATCGCTCCAGCGCCGGCCCGTGACGCGCGAGACGATCCAGCCCAGCACCTCGGAATGCACGGTGCGGTAGACAAAGCCCTCGCCATGCGTGCCTTCCTTGGGCAGCGTCTTGAGGAAGTCGTACACATTGGTCGGCCCCGCGTAGCCGGGCGGACGCGGCAGCATGCCCGAGGCCCAGGAGTAGCCGAAGATCTCGGTCCTGGGGTCGGTGTAGTCCTCGCGAAAGCGCACGGCCCCGGTCATGTCCATGACCTGGCGCACCGTCATGTCGCCCCAGGCAGAGCCTTCCAGCTCGGGCACGTATTTAGTGACCAGGGCCTGGGGATCGATGCGCCCATCGTGGGCCAGTTGCGCGGCCATCAGGCCGGTGAACGATTTGGTGACCGAGAACAGCAGGTGGGGCGAGCTGGCCTGCATCTGGTTCTGGTAGCGCTCGAAGACCACCCGTCCCTTGTGCAGCACCACGATGGCGTCGGTATAGGTGCGGTCCAGCCACTGGTCCACGGTGACGGGCTGGCCCTTGTCGTCGTCAAAGCGCAGGCCGCCCAGGGCCATGGGCGCTTCGGGCAGTGCCGAGGGCGCCGCCGCGCCGCGCCGGATGTTCTGCGTGGGCTGGATTTCGCGCAGGTGCTGCACCACCCAGCGCAGCTGTGGATAGCGGTAGCCGTTGGACACGTCCACGCGCTTGTCGGCGGCCGGCGGAAAGCCCTGCATCAGCCCCAGTTGCTCCAGGCGCACGCTGTCGGGCGGCGGCAGCGCGGGCGCTGCGGGGGCCTGTGCCTGGGCCGCCACCCAGCCGGGCAGTAGCACCAGCAGGGCCATGGCATGCCGGGAACGCCGAAAGAGCGGACTGACCATCGTTGTCTCCTTGGTTTTTGGAAACGGCCAGTCTTGCAGAAAGCCCTCGGCCGGTCACGGGTGTTCACCCACCCGCAGGCCGCAAGGCTGTCGTCTGCGCGACGAAGGTTTTAGTGGGGCATTCAGCGGCGCATCAAGGCCGCATCGCACCAGCGCTGCGCCACGGCCGGAGAAGTGGTGCAGACCGTGTCGTGCGTCACCGTGGCCACGGCGCGCTCCAGCAGCTGGATGTCGGCCTCGTGCTGGCGCGCCACATGCGGGTCCTCGAAGAAGATCACGCGCTGGCAGCGGCGGTCCAGCACCAGGTCGGCGATCTGCGCATCGCCGCCCAGCGGGCCGCTGTTGTAGCGGTCCACCCAGGGCCGGTCCTCGGGCCAGCCACGGCTCCAGGCCATTTCGTTGAGGCGCTGGCCCGTGGTGCCCGTGCCCACGCGCCGGCCAAAGCGCGACAGCAGCTCGAAGTTGCGTGCCGCGAAATCCAGCATGGTGGGCTTGAGCGCATCGTGGGCGATCAGCGCCAGCGTCTGCTGTGCGTAGTCGTGAAAGCGCTGCGCACCGGCATCCTTGGGCAGACCTGCCTGGATGCGCTCCATCTCGATCCAGTCCCGCGCCGAGGCCACGGTGGACAGGAAGGGCTTGCCATGGATCACGCACTGGCGCTTGAGCGCCACGGCCTCGGGGAAGATGGAGGACGGATCCACCGGGTCGGTGAAATAGATGGCCCCGTCGATGGTGCGCTCGTCACCTTCCACGCCCACCACCTCGGCCACCAGTTTCATCAGCCCGCCTTCGCGGCCATAGGGATAGCGGCGCAGGCCCCGGTAGGACGCCAGCATGCCGGCCGCCTGGATGGCATCGAAGGTGCGGCCCACGGCATGCAGGCCCAGCTGCAGCTCGCGGATGCCGGACTCGCAGGCGCGCAGCCAGCCGAACAGTGCGGCATCCTCGGTTTGGTGGTGGATTCGGTTGGCGGCCAGGCCCAGGCGTATCGGCATACAGGTTCACTCATCAACAGTGGGGAGAGGCCCGTGCAGCCAGGACAGCCTGCGGACCAGCGGCAAGAATAGCGCCAATCCATGACAGCGCCGGCCGGCACGGCGGCGGCGCTGAACTTTTGGCCGGCCCGTGCATCCATTGTTGCGTCATGCCCTCACTGCTTTCCCACCTGTGGCCCCGACGGCGCCTGCACCGGCTCACGGCAGCGCTGGGCGTGGCCGCGCTGCTGGCGGCCAGCGGCTGCTCCGTGCTAGACACCAAGCAGCGCGAATGGATCTTCCAGCCCAGCGACCGCAGCTGGCCCGGCGCCAACACGGCCGGCATGGAAGATGTCTGGATCGACATGCCAACGCAGGACGGCGCCCGCCTGCATGCGCTGTGGCTGCCCCAGCCGGCCACGGCCGGCAACGCCCCCGTGCTGCTGTACCTGCATGGCGCGCGCTGGAACGTTGCCGGCTCCTCGCCGCGCATCCGGCGGCTGCACGAGCTGGGCTTTTCGGTGCTGGCTATCGACTACCGGGGCTTTGGCAAGAGCAGCGCCGGCCTGCCGTCCGAGGAATCGGCCGCCGAGGATGCCCGCGCCGGCTGGGACTGGCTGGGCCGGCACGCTCCGGACCGGCCGCGCTTCATCTTCGGCCATTCGCTGGGCGGCGCCATCGCCATCGACCTGGCGCGCAGCGTCCAGGATGAGGCCGGCGTCATGGTCGAGGCCACCTTCACCAGCATTCCCGACGTGGTCCGCAGCTTCCGCTGGGGCTGGCTGCCCGTGGGGCCGCTGATCACGCAGCGCTTTGCCTCCATCGACAAGGTGGCCGGCATAGGCTCGCCGCTGCTGGTCGTGCACGGCAGCGCCGATCCGCTGATCCCCGCCACGCTGGGCCGCCAGCTGTTCGACGCGGCCAGCGAGCCCAAGCGCTTCGTGCTCATCGAAGGCGGCAACCACCACAACACCCAGTCGCGCGCCATGGAGCAATACCGGCAGGCGCTGGACGAGCTGTTCGGGCTGCGCCTGCTCGCACAGGCGCCCACCGCGCCTGCAAGCCCGCGCTGAGCGGCGCAGCCTGCGCCGCCTTCCGCGCTACGGGCAGCTTGCCGCGTTCTGCGAGATCACGGCACGCAACTGCCGCGTGGTGGTGCTGTCATCCGGGCCCAGGGTGTTGCGCGTGTAGCGGCAGCCATAGGTCGGCGCGGCCACCGTGGCGGCCGTCTGCACATCGTCACCGCCCGGCCTGGCGCCGCCCTGCTCCCACTGCACCATGGCATCGAAGGCCTCCACCTGCTCGGCCACGGTGAAGTCGCAGTGCGATGCGCCGCGGATGGCGCGCTGCACCAGCCAACGGTCCTTGCCCTTGTCGGCCACGCGTCGCTGGTAGATCTGCTGCATGCTGAACGGCACATACAGGTCGCCCAGCGTGTGCAGCGTCACCACGGGAATGCCGATGTCGCCTGGGCTCACGGGAATCCAGCGCAGGCCGTCGCGGCGCAGCCGGTTGGCATCGGGCGCGGCCGTGCGCTTTTGCGCGGCGGCATTGAGCGCGGCCGAGGCCGCTGCATCCCCATCGATGCGGTAGGTGAAGCGGTTGGTATCGGTCACGTTGCGGTTCAGGATGCCGTTGACCGAGCCGTCGCTGCCGAACACGCCCCAGACCGGAGCGAACGAGCCGCCCACGGCCACACCCAGGTCGAACAGCGGGCGCGGACCGCCCGTGAGATTCTGGATCACCGACAGATAGGCGCGGCCCGTCGCGGTAGGTGCAGACGGGAAGGTCGTGAACAGGGCCGATGTCACCTTGCCCTGGATGGCCGCCCAGTCGGTGACGGCATGCTGGGCCTCGCCCGCCAGGGCCTGGGCAGTGACCTGGGCCGCCGCGAAGTAGTCGAACAGCTGGGTATCGCCCATCACACCGCACATGGGCACGGCGCCCTGGTAGCGCACCTTGTTGCGGGCCGTTGATTGGGCTTCGGCCTCGATGGCCGCCGCCGTGACATGGCCGCCCATGGAATGGCCGGTGATGTACAGGCGCTGCGGCTGCGCCAGCGGCCGGCCGTGGGATGCGGCCAGGCGGTTGAAGGCCAGCGCCAGCGCATTCGTGTCCTCCACGCCGGCGCGCACGTCGTAGTAGTTCTTGCTGTAGCTGGACGCCGCCCAGGCATAGCCGTTCTGGATCAGGTACCGGCGTATGGACGGGTTGGTGACGTTGAGCGCACTGCCCTCGCCCGCATAGCCGTGGGCATACATCACCAGGCGGCCATTCCAGTTGGCCGGCACCTCGATGCGGTAGGCCGCGCCTTCCAGCACACCGGCCCAGCGGCTGGTGCTGGCATTGTCCACCGTGTCGCCAGCGGCAGCCGCCAGCGCATCGAACGTGGTGGCAGAAGGATTGGCCGGCGCAAAGCTGCGGCTGTCCTGGGCCCGGGTTTCCTCGGGCGCATCACCGTCCCCCCCGCCGCAGGCCGCAAGGCCCGTGACCGCCAGCAGACCGAGATACTTCCAACGATTCCAACGCAGGGCTCGCATAAGACTGTCTCCTTGGGATGAAGGTTTGAAGGGGAACGCGCGCAAAAAATCCGTTTCAAGGGGGAGTGCCGACGCAGCCTATGCCAGACAACTGGCCCGCCATGCGGGTAGGAACCCGCAAGCAGGGGCTGCCGGCTGTCACCCAGATGACTGTCGCCTTGCGCTAACATCCGCGCTTGCGGTGCAGGCCGCACCCGGACCTGCGGGAAGGGTTGAACCCACCTGTATGCGCCTCTCGGCGTTTTTCTCTTGCCACATGCCTTTGTGCGCCAAGCTGCAGGTCATTGGCCTTCGTGCACGGAGGTATCCCTGTGAAACGCATCCCCGCCCGGCCCGACATGGGCCATCTCAAGAAACAGGCCAAGCAACTGCTGGCCGCCTATCGCGCAGGCTCGGCCCAGGCCATGGAGCAATTGCGCGCCCACCTGCCCGCTGCCCGGGGCCGCACGGATGAAGCGCTGGCCGCCATGGACCTGCGGCTGCACGACGCCCAGTCCGCCGTGGCGCGCGAGCACGGTTTCGCCTCATGGAGCGAGCTGTCAGGCTACGTCGAGGCATGCCAGCGCCTGGCGGCGGACCCAGAGACATCCCGGCTGCACTGGCTGGCCCTGGTCTATGCCGGCGATGTGGCGGGCGGCACGCACCGCGCGCAGCCCGCGCTGGCCCGGCGCCTGCTGGACGAGCGGCCGGAGCTGCCGGGCAATGATCCCTGGATGGCCTGCGCCATCGGCGACCTGGCCGCGCTGCGCGAAGCCACGCACACCGATCCCGGCTGGCTGCAGCGCGCAGGCGGGCCGCTGGGACTGCCGCCGCTGGTGGCCGTCACGCACTCGTGCCTGCTGCGCCTGCCCGAGTTCGCCGAGCCGCTGCGCGCCTGCGCGCGCTGGCTGCTGGACGCGGGCGCCGACCCGCTGCAGACCGTGGGCAATCGCTGGCCGCCGGCCTCGCTGCAGGCGCCCTCCGAGACCGAGCGGCTGTCAGCACTCTATGGCGCAGCAGGCCAGAACCATGATGCGCAACTGACGCAGATGCTGCTGCAGGCCGGGGCCTACCCCAACGACGGCGAATCGCTCTACCACTCTCTGGAAGGCACGCCGGCCAGCCGCGAATGCACGCGGCTGCTGCTGCAGGCGGGCGCGCGCGCGGAGGGCAGCAATGCCCTGTTCCGCGTGCTGGACCTGGACGATGTGCAGGCCCTGCGCCTGCTGCTGGACCACGGCGCCGATCCGAACGAGGACAACGGCCAGGGCGAATGGGGTCGCCCGCTGCTGTGGGCCATACGCCGGCTGCGCTCGCCCGCCCACGTGCAGGCCTTGCTGGATGCAGGAGCCGACCCGGCCACCCGCACACCGCAAGGCCTGGGCGCCGCCCGCCTGGCACGGCGCTTTGGCCTGGCCGACGTGGCCGTCCTGCTGGAACAGGCCACGGGCGCTGAACCCGCCACGCCCGAAGAACAGTTCGTTGCCGCCTGCGCCATGGGCGACCGGGCCCAGGCCGGAGGGCTTCTCGCGTCCCACCCGGGTCTGCTGCAAGGACTGTCTCACGAGCAGCTGCGCATGCTGCCCGAACTGGCAGCCCTGGGCCGCATGGAGGCCGTGCGCTGCATGGTGGAACTGGGCTGGCCCATCGCTGCGCGCGGCGGCGACTGGGATGCATCCGCACTGAACCAGGCCGTGTTCCGTGGCGATGCCGCCATGGCGCGCTTCCTGCTGGAGCACGGCGCACAGTGGACCGAACGCCACGCCTATGGCGACAACTGCGCAGGAACCCTGTGCTGGGCATCGCTGAACCGGCCCGAATCCACGGAACCCGGCGGCGGCGACTGGCTGGGCTGCGCCCAGGCCCTGCTGGACCACGGTATGCCCATGGCCCGGCCCGACCCCGAAGTACCCGGCTGCGTGCTCATCGACGGCAACCGGCAGCGGTATCCGGACGAGATCACGGATTTGCTGCTAGGGGTTGACGCGGACTAGGTCCGCCCGACCCGAAAACCCGTCCTGCCGGCTGGCCCGGCAGGATTCAGCTGCAGTGCCTGCATGGGTCAGAACAGATCAAACCGGCTCATGTAGGCATCGCATGCCAGCAGCCACGCATGTTCATCATTGGACCCCGAAGGCGGCGGGCCGATGAAGTTGTTGAGCCGGGATCTGGCGCGCAAAGGCTTGAGCAGGCGTGCCGCCTCGCCAAAGGCGGGCAGCGTCAGCCCCTGGTCCATATCCCCCAGTCCTGGGAAATCTCCTGCCCGTATCCCCAGACAGTTGCCTACATCCCCAGCCGAAAGATACTGGCTGGCCTGAACCTGCTTGCGCACCGCATCCCGACCACCCAGCTTTTCCAGCAAGGCATCACTCACAAAACTCAGCCAGTTGATGCTGTACATGGCGTTGTTGAAGTCATGGCTCATCAGCGCAAGACTGCCCAGGGCATTCAAACCCGGGAAACGCTGCAGGTAGGGATACAGTATTTGCTGCCCTTTGCCGTCGGGTCCGATATTGCGTTCTTCCACTGCGGGCATGACGCCCCAACCTGCAATGGCCCAATAGGGCTGCATCAACTCCACAATCTGGGTGGTGAGGCGGCCCACATTGCGCTCTGGCGGTTGATCCATAATCCACCACGCGGGAAATGCCATGCGAATGAAAGACATGGCCGGGCCCTTTTTTATCGACCCATATCTCTCACGATACCAAATACCTTCATCATTCTCAATACGGCAATAAAGGCGAAAGTCTTGCGCATTATTCTCCCACACCTCAGGAGGATTTGGCTTACCCGAAGCCATATGAAATATCAGGGCATAACCTTTTGGGTTATCAAAGCTTTTCTGCTTCTTTGCAGCCAACTTTCTTTGTGCTATCGCGCTGGTCAGCATGGCAGGCATTCCGTCGTACCAATAAACCAGTTTCTCCTTCCCTACAGCCTCACAAAAAAGTTCCACCACTTCCCATGCACGCTCACGCACGGCCAATGAATCCCCGTCATGGAACACCATCTCGATCGTCCAGCCTGCTCTTGCACAAATACGTCCAAATTGATTCTGTAATACCAGCGCCTTGAGAATATCCATCGTCGCCGCGGTGGCAACATTCGCTTTCTCATTGCCGCAAGGCCAGTTGAAATCATGTTCCGCAGCCATCGCCATCTTCTCCATTACTTCAACACACCAGAAATCAGAACAAATCAAACCGGCTCATATAGGCATCGCATGCCAGCAGCCATGCATGCTCATCATTGGAGCCAGAAGGCGGCGGTCCGATGAAGTTGTTGAGCCGGGATTTGGCACGAATCGGCTTGAGCAGCCGCGCCGCCTCGCCAAAGGCGGGCAGTGTCAGTCCCTGGTCCATATCCCCCAGCCCCGGAAAGTCTCCGGCCCGAATCCCCAGGCAGTTGCCCACATCCCCGGCGGAAAGGTATTGGCTGGCCTGCACCTGCTTTCGCACGGCCTCCCGCCCACCCAGTTTCTCCAGCAATGCATCGCTGACAAAACTCAGCCAGTTGATGCTGTACATGGCTTTATTGAAGTCATGGCTCATCAAGGCAATACTGCCCAGCGCATTCAATCCCGGGAACCGCTGCAGATAGGGGTACAGCACCTGCTGGCCTTTGCCATCGGGATCGATATTGCGTTCTTCCACTGCCGGCACGACACCCCAGCCTGCAATGGCCCAGAAGGGCTGCATCAACTCCACCATCTGGGTGGTGAGGCTGCCCACATTGCGCCCTGGCGGTTGGTCCAGAATCCACCATGCTGGAAATGCCATGCGAATGAAAGACATGGAAGGGCCTATGCCAGGTGTTGTATGGCGATCATGCAGCCAGATGCCTTCATTGTTTTTTATTCGGCAATAAAGTCGAAATTCTTGTGCATTTTCCACCCAATCATCTGGAGGTTTTGGACTTCCCGAGGCCAGATCAAACATCATTGCAAAGCCATTCGGATTATTGAGCGTATTGGGCTTGTGCTTTTCCATTCTCGCTTTCCCTTTCTCGCTGGCCATAGCCACAGGAGCCATCCCCCACCATATTGCAAGCTTCTCAGCACCAACGGCTTCAATGAATAGATCTATCACCTTCCAAGCGCGCTCGCGCACAGCCAATGAATCCCCTTCATGGAATACCATCTCGATGGTCCAGCCAGCTCTTGCGCAAATATTGCCAAATTGATTACGCAATACCAGTGCCTTGAGAATATCCATCGTCGCCACGGTGGCTTTTTGCAGTTCTCTGGTGCTCAAAGGTTTGTTGAAGTCTTTTGCCATATCTATCCTCCATATTTCACCGTACCGAAGCCGTCGCCTCAAAAGGACAACCCGAGAACTCTCGCCAGTGCGCTCCCTACCGCACCAACACCTCGCAGTGCCCTCCCCAGTGCGGATGCACCGGCCGCAGCCCCGACCGCTGATGCCGTATCCGCATTCACCCGCTCCGCCAAAGAGATGGCCTTTTCCCTGTTGGCCTGCCATAGCGTTGCTTGGTTCAACACACTTTCGTTCACGTTTCTTCCATCGCTGTCGCAAGCACAGCTTCCGGCGTCTAAAGCCTTCTTAAGAAATTTCTCTCCAAAAATTTCTTGATATGCCTGGAACTGATTCATGCCATCGGGCCCAAATTCTGAAGAAAAGCCATCCCCCGGAAACTTCATCTCATAGACCCGCTGCACGTTGTCCAGCACAGGCGGAAGGCGCGCGTTCTTCACCACGACCACATCCGGAATGCGCGAGCCCGCAGGCCGGCTGCGCGTGGGGCGCACGGGCTCGTTGCGCGACATGACAGGTGCTCTGTTCAGGTAAGGCACTTCCTGCTTGTAGTAGCCCCGGTAGCCTTCAAACCCATCGGCCTGCATGACCACGCCGGCCACGCAGCGCTGGCCCAGGCCGCCGGTCATGCAGCAGCAAAACAGCTCGCACAGCGCCCTGCGGTCCAGTTCGTTGTCGAAGTCCCGGGTGCCGCATACCTTGTTGAAACCCACAAGCACGACAGCCTTGCACAGGTCCCTGGACCGCTTCAGGCGATTGAGGGCAATGAAGGCGGGAACCAGTTGCCCGCAGCTCATGTATCCGAGCGGATGGCCGGTGGCCGCTCCACTGCCCCATTCAACTCGTGGAAACGCCCTGCGCGGCTCAATGGCGCATGGATGTCTATCCTGAATGTCATTGGCTCCTTCGCCTGTGAAAGGCGCTCCCTTCCTTCTGAAAGGAAAATAATAGGAGCAATGAATTGGGCACGTAAATCCTATTTTCCAGAGATTTCCAGGACTGAGCTGCCCGCAATTGGCAGCGGTCTCCTCTGAAAACTGGCAGAAAAAAGCCTAGGACAAGCAATGGCCAGAAAGCCTGTTTCAGGCGCCGCTCTCGCCTGTCACTCGGCAATCACCTCCTGCTGCAGGTCAAAGCCCCTGCGCTCCCGCACGCTCGTGCTGCCAGCGCCGCAACACAAACCCCAGCCACAGCGCCGTGAACACGGCCGCGCCAAAGACCCAGCCCGACAGCGCGCCCGCCATGCTGCCCGACAGCAGCGTGCCGATGGTGCAGCCCAGCCCCGTCATGGCGCCCCAGCCCAGCAAGGCGCCACCGGCCAGGCCGCGAGCCGCATCGCGCCAGGTGGGGCGGCGCGGCGTCCACTGGCGGCTGGCCACGGCGGCGCCCCAGGCGCCGGCCACCAGGCCCAGCAGCAGCACGGCATGGGGCGTGAGCAGGCTGTTGAGCACGGCCGTGGCGCATCCGCCCAGTGTGTCCAGGCCGTGCAAGCGCTCGGGCACCCAGCCGCCTGCCTGGGCCCAGCTGCGCACGGTGCTGCCCAGCGTGGTGGTCACGCCCAGCGGCCGCATGCGCACGATGGCGGCGGCCGCGATCAGGCCCACGGCCAGGCCGCCCAGCGCGGCGTTCCAGCGGCCTTGCCACAGTGACAGCCACAGCTGGCGCAGGCCCGGTGGCTGCGCCGGTTCTGCCGCAGGCCGGGGCCGTGCGCGGCCCGAGCGCCCATGAATGCGCCAGACCCAGGCCGCCAGCAGGCCCAGCACGGCCAGTTGCAGCGCCAGCGCGCCGCCATAGCCCAGATGGGCCGGCAGCCAGATGACGGGCGCATCGGCAATGGCCAGGCTGTACAGCGGGTTCCAGCTGCGAAACCCCAGCACGAAGCCCAGGCCCGTGCCGACCAGGGCAAAGGGCGCCACGGGCGAGCCCTCGCCCAGCCGGTACCAGTGGGCGCTGATGCACGAGCCCGAGACCGACATGCCCGCGCCAAAGGCCAGGCCCGCAAGGACCAGCACCCAGCTCACGGGACCTATGTGCATGTCGGGCGGCAACTGGCCCGGCTGGGGCACGGCCACCCAGCTGCCCAGCACCACGGTCATGCCCGCCGATCCCACGGCCAGTGCCAGCAGGATGGAGAGCACGCCGCGCGGATCGCCGAACTCGAACCAGTCGCGCGCATGGCAGTAAAAGCAAAAGCGCGAGCGCTGCAGCACCAGCCCCAGCAGCAGGCCCAGCGCCAGCGCAAAGACCAGGGTGCGCCCGCCGCCTTGCAGCTGCAGCTGCGCCGCCACAGGCCAGGCTGCGGCCAGCACGGCGGCCAGGGGCAGCCATCTGGTCCAGTCCCTTGCCCTGTGCCTGCCATTCACGTTCTGCGTGTGCTCACCGGTCACGCTTGTCATTGCTGCCCCCTTTTGTTGCCATCCACGCATAAAAAAGGGGCCCGCAGCCTGCGGGCCCCAAAGGAGCCGAGCTTTTGCCAAAGCCACTCGTCACCACCCCTGATCCGTCGAACCAAGAGCACCGACACCCCTCGCCCGGCCCCCGCCTTCAAGACAGGTTGATCGACTGCAGGATCATTTCGCGGCCCAGACCGTACCGGCCGGGTTGTTGATGGGCACGCCCACGGAGTTGCCGTATTCGGTCCACGAGCCGTCGTAGTTGCGCACCTGGTAGCCCAGGATCTTGGACAGCGCAAACCAGGTGTGGCTGGAGCGCTCGCCGATGCGGCAGTAAGTGATGACGGGCTTGCTGCCGTCGATGCCCACGCCCGCATAGAGCTTCTTGAGTTCTTCGGCGGACTTGAAGCTGCCGTCCTCGCGCACTGCCTGGCCCCAGGGCACGTTGACGGCACCGGGGATGTGGCCGGCGCGGATGGCCAGCTCCGGCACGCCGGCCGGGGCGAAGACCTTGCCCTGGTATTCGTCGGCCGAGCGGATGTCGACGAGCCTGGCGTCGCTGCGACCTTCGGCCGAGGCCAGCGCATCGGTCAGGCGCGCGCGCAGCGCGGTGTTGACCTTGCCCACGCGGTAGGTGGTGGCCGCATATTCCGGGGCGCGGTTGTTGAGGGGGCGGTTCTCGGCCTCCCACTTCTTGCGGCCGCCGTCCAGCAGCTTGACGTTCTGCACGCCATAGATGTCGAAGACCCAGGCCCCCCAGGCTGCAAACCAGTTGTTGGTATCACCGTACAGCACGACCGTGGTGCCGTCCTTCACGCCGGCCTGCGACAGCAGTTTCTCGAACTGCTCCTTGCCCACGATGTCGCGGCGCACCTTGTCGTTGAGATCGTTGTGCCACGAGAAATTGACCGCGCCCGGCACATGGGAGCGCTCGTACAGGCCGGGGTTGACGCTGACTTCGACGATGCGCACGTCGGCGCGGTTGAGGTTGGCCGCCAGCCATTCGGTGCTGACCAGCGGACCTTCGGGAACGGGCGCATTGGCATGGGCCGTGCCGCCGATCAGGGCCGCGACGTACAGCACGGTGCAGGCACCCTGGCGCAGGGTGGCGGGGATGGTGGAGAAAGCGGTCGGCGTTGCCATCACGGTCCTTTGTTCGCAGTTGCGTTGATTGCTCGGTTGGGGTCGGGTTGCTCTGCAATGCAATGTAGGCAGGGGCGGGCCGGTTCCCAACTGCGCAATCCGCAGATGGATATGCGCCGCCAAGGCATGGACAGCGGCACCCCGGGTTCTCTGCTACCCTCGGTCGCCTATGTCAGCGCCCCTGTCTCCCGCCGCCGCGCAAGCGCAGCCGGCCATGTCCCCCGTCCTGGTCGTCGTCCTGCTCGGCCTGCTGCTGGGACTGCAGCCGCTGGCCACCGACCTGTACCTGCCGGCCCTGCCGTCGATACAGGCGGCCTTCTCCACCCAGGTGTCCCAGGTGCAGCTCACGCTGACGGCGTTCCTGCTGGCCTTCGGCTGCTCGCAACTGGCCTGGGGGCCGCTGTCCGACCGCTTCGGGCGCCGGCCCATCCTGCTGGCGGGCATGTCCATCTACGTGCTGGCCGCGCTGGGCAGCGCCAGTGCAGAGGCCATGGAGTCGCTGATCGCCTGGCGCGCGCTGCAGGGGGCATCGCTGGGCGCCGGCGTGATGTGTGCACGCGCCATGGTGCGCGACCTGTTCGCGCCGCACCTGGGCGCCCAGGTCATGTCCAAGGCGCTGACCGGGCTGGGCGTGATCGCCTTCCTGAGCCCCGTCAGCGGCAGCCTGCTGGTGGATTCGCTGGGCTGGCGCTCGACCATGCTGGCCCAGGCGGTGATGGGTGCGCTGGCCCTGCTGCTGGTGGCCCTGCGCTTCACGGAGACACTGGCCCGCACCAATCCCACGGCGCTGCAGCCGCTGGCCCTGGCGCGCAACTGGATCACCATCTTGCGCCACCCGGGATTCCAGTCCTACCAGTTGCTGACCTGCTGCACCTATGCGGCCCTGTTCACCAACCTGGCCGCATCTTCCTTCACCTATATCCATGTGCTGGGCGTGAGCCGCACGGGGTACGGCCTGCTGATGGGCAGCAACGCGCTGTGCTACATCGCGGGCACCTTCCTGTGCCGCTGGCTGCTGCAGCGCATGGATGTGCGGCGCGCCGTGCAGATTGCCGGGCTGGCCAGCCTGCTGTCGGCCACGGCCATCGGCATTGCGGCGCTGGCCGATGCGCGCAGCCTCTGGGCCTATGCCCTGCCCTTCTATATCTTCCAGATCGCCCATGGCGTGCACATGCCCTGCGGCCAGAGCAATGCCATCGCGCCCTTCCCGCAGTCGGCGGGCACGGCCTCGGCGCTCAACGGCTTCACCATGATGCTCATCGCCTTTGCCATGGGACACTGGCTGGGCCTGCACCTGGACGGCCAGTCCACCCGGCCCATGGCCTTCGGCATCTGGTTCTGGGGCGTGTGCACGGCCCTGGTCGCCTGGGGGCTGGTGCGCCGCCACGGCCGGGTCGATGGCCACCGCTGATTCCACTTTCCTGCGTTCCCGTTTCTCGAATGTCAACCGCTTCCCCGCACCCCTGCCTGGCCATCGCCGGCCCCACCGCTTCCGGCAAGACCGCTGCCGCCCTGGCCCTGGCCAGGCTGCTGGCCGAACGCGGCCAGGCCGCAGAAATCATCAGCGTGGACTCGGCCCTGGTCTATCGCGGCATGGACATCGGCACGGCCAAGCCCACGCCCGAAGAACTGGCTGCCTGCCCCCATCACCTGATCGATATCCGCGACCCGCTGCAGGCCTACAGCGCGGCCGAGTTCGTGCAGGACACGCAGCGCCTGGTGGCCGAGATCCGCGCGCGCGGCGCCCTGCCGCTGCTGGTGGGCGGCACCATGCTGTATTTCAAGGCCCTGCAGGATGGCATTGCCGACATGCCGGCCGCCGACCCCGCCGTGCGCGAGCGGCTGGACGCCCAGGCCGCGCAGATCGGCTGGCCCGCCATGCATGCGCTGCTGGCCCAGGTCGATCCCGCCACGGCCGCGCGCCTGGCGCCGGCCGACAGCCAGCGCATACAGCGCGCGCTGGAGGTCTGGCAGGTGTCGGGCAAACCGCTGTCCAGCTTTCATACGCGGGCGGGCAAGGATGCGGCACAGGGCCTGATCAGCCCCGGCGGCTTCTTCTCGCTGGAGCCGCAGGACCGCGCCTGGCTGCATGCGCGCATCGCCCAGCGCTTCGACGCCATGCTGGACGCCGGCTTCATCGACGAGGTGCAGCAACTGCGCGCGCGCGGCGACCTGCACCTGGACCTGCCCTCCATCCGCTGCGTGGGCTACCGCCAGGCCTGGGAATCGCTGGACGGCCTGTACTCCATGAACTCGCTGCGCGAACGCGGCATTGCCGCCACGCGCCAGCTGGCCAAGCGCCAGATCACCTGGCTGCGCAGCATGCCCGCCCGCCATGCCATTGCCTGCGATATGCCCGATGCCCAGCAGCAACTGCTGCAGGCAGCGATGGCCGTGGTGGCCGCAGCAACCCAGGCCCGCAACGGCTGAACAGGAAACCGCCTTCATGACTGCCGTGCCCCAGGACAACACGCCGCTGACTCAGCCGCCGCTGCTTCAGGTCCAGGGCCTGGCGCGGCGCTACCGCAACGACGGCGGCACGGAAACCGCCGTCTTCGAGAACGTGGACTGCAGCGTGGCGCGCGGCGAGTTCGTGGCCATCGTGGGTGACTCGGGCGTGGGCAAGTCCACCTTTCTCAACTGCCTGGCCGGGCTTGATGAGTGGCAGCAGGGCCGCGTGCTGCACGAAGGCCAGGACCTGTCGGCCCTGGATGAAACCGGCCGCGCGCTGTGGCGGCGCAGCCATGTGGGCTTCGTGTTCCAGGCCTTCCATGTACTGCCGCACCTGGATGTCTGGCACAACGTGGCCCTGCCGCTGATGCTGCTGCAGCGGCTGGATGCGGCGGGCCGCCAGCGCGTGCAGCAACTGCTGCAGGCCGTCGGGCTGCAGGGGCTGGAGCAGCGCCTGCCCTGGCAGCTCAGCGGCGGCCAGCTGCAGCGCGTGGCCATTGCACGCGCCCTGGTCCACGGCCCGGCCCTGCTGCTGGCCGACGAGCCCACCGGCAACCTGGACCCCGGCACGGCCGCACAGGTCATGGAACTGCTGCTGCAGCAGACCCGGGAACACCAGGCCGCCCTGGTGCTGGTCACGCACTCCATCGAGGCCGCTCGCCGTGCCGACCGCGTGCTGCGCCTGACCGCACAGGGCATGCAGCCCGCCTAGCGCCAGAGACCATCCGCCCATGCTCGCCCTGCTTCGCACCTTTTCCTGGCAGGAGCTGCGCCAGCATCCCTGGCGCACGGCCACCGCCCTGGTGGCCATCATGCTGGGCGTGGCCCTGGGCTTTGCCGTGCATGTGATCAACCAGTCCGCGCTCGATGAGTTCTCGCGCGCCGTGCGCACGGTCAGCGGCCAGCCGGACCTGGAGCTGCGTGCCATGCAGGGCGGCCTGCCCGAAACGCTGTATGGCCGTGTTGCGCAGCAGCCCCAGGTCAGCCTGGCCGCACCCTGGATCGAAGCCACGGCCCTGGCCGGCACCGCCACGCCGGTGCAGTTGCGCGTGCTGGGCGGCGATGCGCTGCGGCTGGCGCCCGTGGCGCCTGCGCTCATGCCCCGGCTGTTCGATGGCGGCGGGCGTCTGGACCTGTTCGCGCCCGATGCGGTCTTCCTCAATGCAACGGCACTCGAAGCCCTGGGCCTGACGCCGGAGCAGGCGCGGCACACGCCCCTGCCATGGCAACTGGGCGGGCGCGCGCAGACCCTGCGCATCGCGGGCACGGTGGCCGCATCCGGCCCGCCGCTGGCCGTGATGGACATCGGCACGCTGCAGGACAGCCTGCAGCGCTGGGGCCAGGTGGACCGCATCGATGTGCTGCTGGCCGAAGGCGCCACGCGCGAGTCCCTGCTGGCCGAGCTGCGCCGCCTGCCCGACTGGCCCGCCCAGGCCCTGGCCGGCCGCCCCGGCGACGACCAGCAGCGCATAGCCGAGATGTCGCGCGCCTACCGCGTCAACCTCACGGTGCTGGCCCTGGTGGCGCTGTTCACGGGGGCGTTCCTGGTGTTCTCGGTGCTGGCGCTCAGCGTGGCCCAGCGCGCGCCGCAGTTCGCCCTGCTGGCCGTGCTGGGACTGACGCCGCGCCAGCGCCTGGGCCTGGTGCTGCTGGAGTCGCTGCTGCTGGGCATGGTGGGCAGCGCGGCCGGCATTGCGCTGGGCGCGGGCCTGGCCTGGCTGGCCCTGCACCTGCTGGGCGGTGACCTGGGCGGCGGCTACTTTGCCGGCGTGCAGCCCGCGCTGCAGTGGAGCGCCAGCGCCGCGCTGACCTTTGGCCTGCTGGGCGTGGCCGCCACCGTGGCTGGCGGCTGGTGGCCGGCGCGCCAGGCCATGGAGCTGCCGCCCGCCGCCACGCTCAAGGGCCAGGGCGCGGGCTCCGAACGCGCGGCGCGCGGCCTGCCGGCCCTGCTGCTGATGGCAGCCAGCGTGGCCCTGGCCTTTGTGCCGCCCGTGGCCGGCATTCCCCTGGCCGCCTATGCCGCCGTGGCCCTGCTGCTGCTGGGCGGCATGGCCGCCCTGCCCTGGTTGCTGGGCCAGCTGTTGCGCCTGGTGCCGCAATCGCTGCTGCGCCAGCCGCTGGCCCTGCTGCCCGTGGAGCGCGCACGGCGCATGCGCCGCAGCACCACCGTGGCCGTGGGCGGCGTAGTGGCCAGCCTGAGCCTGGCCGTGGCGCTGACCGTGATGGTGGCCAGCTTCAGGGACAGCATGATCGCCTGGCTGGACGCCGTGCTGCCCGCCCCGCTGTACCTGCGCACGGCCGGCAGCGCAGGCCGTGCCGATGCCGCGCCCCTGCCCGCCGATCTGGCCCCGCGCATTGCCGCCCTGCCTGGCGTGCAGCGCGCCCAGCCCATGCGCAGCACCAGCCTGTGGCTCAGCCCGGATCGCCCCGCCGTCAGCCTGCTGCTGCGTCCGCTGCATGGCCCCCAGGGCCAGCAGTTGCCGTGGATACAAGGCCCCGTGCAAGCGCCCGCTGGCAGCACGCCCGTCTATGTCAGTGAAGCCGTGGCCCAACTCTATGGCGTGCGGCCGGGCCAGGAGTGGCCGCTGCTGGCCCAGGCCCTGCCGTCGGAAGATTCCCGCGTGTTTGTGGCCGGCATCTGGCGCGACTATGTGCGCCAGTTCGGCGCCATCGCCATGGACTGGGATGACTACCAACGGCTTGCCGACGGCAGCGCCCCCACCACAGGCCCCACCGAAATCGCCATCTGGCCGGACGGCGACGACACGGCCACGGAGCAGCAGCTGCAGGCGCGTATCCAGTCGCTGATGGCCGGGCCGGGCGCCGCGCAGGCACTGGAGTTCGCCAGCAGCGGCGCGCTGCGCGAGCGCTCCATGCGCATCTTCGATCGCAGCTTTGCCGTGACCTACTGGCTGCAGGCCGTGGCCATCGGCATCGGCCTGTTCGGCATCGCGGCCAGCTTCAGCGCCCAGGTGCTGGCGCGGCGCAAGGAATTCGGCCTGCTGGCCCACCTGGGCCTGACGCGGCGCGACATCCTGGCCGTGGTGGCCGGCGAAGGCATGGCCTGGACCACGGCCGGCGCCATCGCCGGCAGCCTGCTGGGCCTGGGCGTTGCCGTGATCCTGGTGCATGTGGTGAATCCGCAAAGCTTTCACTGGACCATGGAGCTGTCACTGCCGTGGCCCCGCCTTTTGGCGCTGGCTGCCAGCGTGATCGCGGCAGGCACGCTGACGGCCTGGCTGGCCGGGCGTGCGGCTGCAGGGCGCGAGGCAGTGCTGGCGGTCAAGGAGGATTGGTAAGAGGCAGCCTGCGACAATGGCCGCCATGCCGCACACCACCTCCCCCTGGCTGCATGAAGCCATCAACCGCATCGAGGCCGACTACCAGCGCAGTGCCGACACGCACCTGATACCGCTGCCCCTGCCCGGCTTTGCCGGCCTGGGGATCGATCTCTACCTCAAGGACGAATCCACCCATCCCACGGGCAGCCTCAAGCACCGGCTGGCGCGCTCGCTGTTTCTCTATGCGCTGTGCAATGGCTGGGTGCACGAGGGATCGACCATCGTCGAGGCATCGAGCGGCTCCACGGCCGTGAGCGAGGCCTACTTCGCGCGCCTGCTGGGCCTGCCCTTCGTGGCCGTGATGCCGCGCAGCACCTCGGTGGAGAAGATTGCACTGATCGAGTTCTACGGCGGCCGCTGCCATCTGGTGGACAGCGCCGCCCAGGTCTACGACGAGGCACGCGCCGTGGCCGCGCAGGCCGGCGGCCACTACATGGACCAGTTCACCTATGCCGAGCGCGCCACCGACTGGCGTGGCAACAATAATATTGCGGAGAGCATGTTCACCCAGATGCGGCGCGAGCGCCATGCCGTGCCGCGCTGGATCGTGGTGGGCGCGGGCACGGGCGGCACCAGCGCCACCATTGGCCGCTACGTGCGTTTCCAGCGCCATGCCACGGGCATCTGCGTGGCCGACCCCGAGGGCTCGGTGTTCGCCGCCTACCACCGCACGGGCGATGCCACCCTCACCGCGCCGGGCTCGCGCATCGAGGGCATAGGCCGCCCGCGCGTGGAGCCCAGCTTCGTGCGCACTCTGGTGGACCGCATGGAGGAGGTGGCGGACTGCGATTCCCTGGCCGCCATGCGCAGCCTGTCCGCACTGCTGGGCCGGCGCGTGGGGCCGTCCACCGGCACCAACTACGTGGCCATGCTCAGGCTGGCCAGCGAGATGCGCCAGCGCGGCGAGCAGGGCTCCATTCTTTCGCTGCTGTGCGATGCGGGCGAGCGCTACCTGCCCACCTACCATGATGCGGACTGGGTGATGCAGCGCATCGGCGACTGCGGGCCGGCCCAGGCGCGCATCGCGCAGCTGCAAGGCTGATCCATGATGCCCCTGCCCCGCCGCCATCTGCTGGGCCTGGCTGCCGGCCTGGGCCTGGGGGCGGCAGGACTGCCCGCCCAGGCACTGCCGCCACGCACGCTGGTCTTCCCGCGCGACCACGGCAGCCACCCCGGGCTGCGCACCGAGTGGTGGTACATCACCGGCCAGGCACGCGCGGCGGGCCGGGCCTGGGGTTTCCAGATCACCTTCTTCCGGTCGCGCGTGCAGGCCACGCAGGAGCTGCGCTCCGCCTTTGCGGCGCGCCAGCTGCTGTTTGCCCACGCGGCGCTATGCGATGTGCAGGGCGCCCGCCTGCACCACGACCAGCGCATTGCGCGCGCAGGCTTTGGCATTGCCCAGGCCAGCGAGACCGATGCCGACGTGCGGCTGCAGGACTGGTCGCTGGCCCGCACCGATGAAGGCGCTGCCGAGCGCTATACCACGCGCCTGCGCAGCAGCACATTCGCCCTGGACCTGCACTTTGACACCCGCCTGCCCCCCTTGCTGCAGGGCCGCGCCGGCCTGTCGCGCAAGGGTCCCGAACCCGAGCAGGCCAGCTACTACTACAGCCGCCCGCAGCTGCAGGTGAGCGGCACGCTGGAGCTGGCAGGCCAGCGCATGGCGATAGAAGCCGCACGCGAGCCCGGCGACAACCGCGCCTGGCTGGACCATGAATGGAGCCAGGCCCTGCTGCACCCCGAGGCCGTGGGCTGGGACTGGATAGGCATGAACCTGTTCGACGGCGGCGCGCTCACGGCCTTTCGCGTGCGACGGGCGGATGGCAGCGCGTTGTGGGCCGGCGGCTCGCTGCGCGGTGTGGATGGCACGCTGCAGGTCTTCGCCCACGATGCAGTGCAGTTCACGCCGCTGCGCCACTGGAGCAGCCCTGCCAGCGGAGCGCGCTACCCCGTGCAATGGCAGGTGGACACGCCCGCAGGCCGCTTCATCGTGAACGCCCTGGTCGATGACCAGGAGCTGGACAGCAGCGCCTCCACCGGCGCCATCTACTGGGAGGGCCTGTGCAGCCTGCAAAAGCCCACCAGCCCGGGCCAGGAGGCGCGAGCCGGTCAGGGATACCTGGAGATGACGGGCTACGCCCGGCCGCTGCAGTTGTAGCTATGGCAGTCAACAGCATGGGCACGTAGCCCACCCCCTTGAAACCGTCCCAACCCGGCTCTCAAGGGGTACGCTTTTTCTGCAGCCGGACGATCAGCTCGCCCATGATGCCCTTGCGGAACAGCAGCACGCAGACCACGAAGATCAGGCCCGTGACGATGGTCACCGACTCGCCCAGCGTGGAGAACCACTCCACGCCCGTGAGGCGCTGCAGGAAGAGGCCGAACTCGCCGATCTTGTTCTCCAGCATGACCACCACGGCCGAGCCCAGGATGGGGCCGGACAGCGTGCCCAGGCCGCCCATCAGCGTCATCAGGATCACGTGGCCGGAGGTGGTCCAGTGCACATCCGACAGCGTGGCAAAGCCCAGCACCACGGTCTTGAGCGAACCGGCCAGGCCCGTGAGCGCGGCCGAGATCACGAAGGCCAGCAGCTTGAAGCGCGCCACGTCATAGCCCAGCGAGGTCGCGCGCGGCTCGTTCTCCTTGATGGCCTTGAGCACCTGGCCGAAGGGCGAGTGGATGGTGCGCACGATCAGCAGGAAGGCCAGGACCACGATGACCAGCGTGACGTAGTACATGGTCATGTCGCTGGCCAGGTCGATGAGGCCGAACAGCTTGCCGCGCGGCACGCCCTGCAGCCCGTCCTCGCCGCCCGTGAAGGGCGCCTGCAGGCACACGAAGAACAGCATCTGGGCCAGCGCCAGCGTGATCATGGAAAAGTAGATGCCCTGGCGGCGGATGGCCAGCCAGCCGAAGATCAGCCCCAGCAGCGCGCCGCCGGCCGTGCCGGCCAGCATGGCCAGCTCGGGCGTGAAGCCCCAGCCCTTGATGGCGTAGCCCGTCACATAGGCCGCGCCGCCCAGGAAGGCCGCGTGGCCGAAGGACAGCAGGCCCGTGTAGCCCAGCAGCAGGTTGAAGGCCGAGGCGAACAGTGCGAAGCACATGAGCTTCATCACGAACACCGGATACGCGCCCAGCAGGGGCGCCGCCAGCAGGCCCAGCAGCAGCAGGCCATAGCCCCAGGGGGCAATGCGTTGAACGAGAGTCTTGGATTTCATGTGGTCGGCCCCTTGTCCTCGTTCTTGTTATTTCTCTTTGCCGAACAGGCCGGCGGGGCGGATGAGCAAAACGATGACCATGATGAAGAACACCACGGTGGACGATGCCTCGGGCCAGAAGACCTTGGTCAGGCCCTCGATCACCCCCAGGCCCAGGCCGGTGAGGATGGAGCCCATGATGGAGCCCATGCCTCCGATCACCACCACGGCGAAGACCACGATGATGAGGTTCTGCCCCATCAGCGGCGTGACCTGGTAGACGGGCGCCGCCAGCACGCCGGCAAACGCCGCCAGCGCCGCGCCGAAGGCATAGGTCAGCGTGATCATCACGGGCACGTTGACGCCGAAGGCCTCGACCAGGCGCGGGTTCTCGGTGCCGGCCCGCAGGTAGGCGCCGATGCGCGTCTTCTCGATCATGAACCAGGTGGCCACGCAGACCACGATGGAGGCGAGCACCACCCATGCGCGGTAGTTGGGCAGGATCATGAAGCCCAGGTTGGTCGCGCCCTCCAGCAGCTCGGGCGTGTCATAGCCCAGGCCCGAGACGCCGTAGACCGAGCGGAACAGCCCCTCGATCAGCAGCGACAGGCCCAGGGTCAGCAGCAGGCCGTAGAGATGGTCGAGCTTGTAGATCCAGCGCAACAGGAAGCGCTCGATCAGCACCCCCAGCAGGCCCACCAGCAGCGGCGACAGCACCAGCATCACCCAGTAGTTGATGTTGAAGTAGCTCATGGCCATCCAGGTGACCATGGCGCCCAGCATGAACAACGCGCCGTGGGCGAAGTTGATCACGTTGAGCAGGCCGAAGATCACCGCCAGCCCCAGGCTGAGGATGGCGTAGAACGAGCCGTTGACCAGCCCCAGAAGGAGCTGGCTCATCAGGCCTGGCAGGGAAACACCAAAGATTTCCATGGGATGCAGCTGTCGTGGTTGGCCGGGTGGCGGTTGGGGGTCAGTGGCGGGGCGGCGTTACTTCCACAGCGCGCACTTGGTCTCGGCCTTGGTGGTCCAGACTTGGTCGGCGGGCAGCGTGGCCACGACCTTCAGGTAGTCCCAGGGCTTCTTGGACTCGGCGGGCTTCTTGACCTCGACCAGGTACATGTCGTGGGCAAAGGTGCCGTCGGGACGGATCGAGCCCTTGCCGTAGAAGTCGTCGATGGGCGTGCTCTTGAGATGGGCCATGACCTTGTCGGCATCCGTGGACTTCACGGCCTGCACGGCCTTGAGGTAGCTGGTCACGGCCGAGTAGTCGGCGGCCTGGATGGAGGTGGGCATGCGCTTGGTCTTGGCAAAGAAGCGCTCGGCGAACTTGCGCGCCGCGTCGTTCTGGTCCCAGTACCAGCTGGTGGTGAACTGCATGCCTTCGGTGTTCTTCAGGCCCAGGCTGTGGATGTCGGTCAGGAACACCAGCAGGCCCACGGTCTTCATGCTCTTGTTGATGCCGAATTCCTTGGCCGCCTTGATGGCGTTGATGGTGTCGCCACCGGCATTGGCCAGGCCCAGGATCTGGGCCTTGGAGGCCTGCGCCTGCAGCAGGAAGGACGAGAAGTCCGAGGCGTTGAGCGGATGCTTGACGCCGCCCACCACCTTGCCGCCCTTGGCCTTGATCACCGCCGTGGTGTCGTTCTCCAGCGCGTGGCCGAAGGCGTAGTCTGCCGTCAGGAAGAACCAGTCCTTGCCGCCGCGCTCCACCACGGCCGTGCCCGTGCCCTTGGCCAGGGCCACGGTGTCATAGGCGTAGTGCACGGTGTAGGGATTGCACTGCTCGTTGGTCAGCGCCGACGAGCCTGCGCCGCTGTTGAAGTGCACGCGCTTTTTCTCATTGGCCACCTGCGACACCGCCAGGGCCGTGCCGGAGTTGGTGCCGCTGAACACCAGCGAGATACCCTGCGTGTCCACCCACTCGCGCACCTTGGAGGCGGCGATGTCGGCCTTGTTCTGGTGGTCGGCGCTCAGCAGCTCGATGGGCTGGCCCAGCACCTTGCCGCCGAAGTCATCGATGGCCATCTGCATGGCGGTGACGGCGTTCTTGCCTTCCACGTCCGCATACAGGCTGGACATGTCGGTCACGAAGCCGATCTTCACCTTCTCCTGTGCCATGGCAAGCGGGCTGGCCAGGCCGGCGGCGGCCAGCATGCACGACAGTGCGGTCAGTTTTGCTTTCATTGGTGTCTCCTTCGCGTTGATGTCTTGGGTTTTTTGTCACAGGGCCATGGCAGGAATGCAGCCGGCGAGCCCCAGGCGCCAGCCACGATGGATATCCGGGTCAGACTCCGAGCAGTTCGTTGAGCACGGGCATCTTGGCCTGCAGCTCGGCCGCGCCGAAACGCTCGACCACATGGCCGTGCTCGACCACGTAGAAGCGGTCGGCCAGCGGCGCCGCGAAGTGGAAGTTCTGCTCCACCATCACCACGGTGTAGCCCTTGGTGCGCAGCATGGTGATCATGCGGGCCAGCGCCTGCACGATGACGGGGGCCAGGCCTTCGGAGATCTCGTCGAGCAGCAACAGCCGCGCGCCGGTACGCAAAATGCGCGCCACCGCCAGCATCTGCTGCTCGCCGCCCGACAGGCGCGTGCCCTGGCTGTGGCGGCGCTCGGCCAGGTTGGGGAACATGGCGTAGATCTCGTCCACGCTCATGCCCTGCTGGCCGGTCTTGAGCGGTGGCGGCAGCATCAGGTTCTCCTCGCACGAGAGGCTGGAGAAGATGCCGCGCTCTTCCGGGCAGTAGCCCACGCCCAGGTGGGCAATGCGGTGCGTGGGCAGGTGGATGGCCTCCACGCCATTGATCCTGATCGAGCCCTTGCGTGCGCCCGTCAGCCCCATGATGGCGCGCAGCGTGGACGTGCGGCCCGCGCCGTTGCGCCCCAGCAGCGTGACTACCTCGCCGGGCTGGACCTCCAGGTCCATGCCGTGCAGCACATGGGATTCGCCATACCAGGCCTGCAGGCCCTTGATTTCCAATGCCGGTGCAGTCATCTCAATGCGCTCCCTGCAACTGGCCGTCGGTGGTGCCCATATACGCTTCCATCACTTGCGGGTTGCGCGAAACTTCCTCGTATGGCCCCTCGGCCAGCACGGCGCCGCGCTGCAGCACCGTGATGCGGTCGGCGATGGTGGAGATCACCTTCATGTTGTGCTCCACCATGAGAATCGTGCGGCCTGCCGAGACCTTCTTGATCAGCTGGGTCACGCGGTCCACGTCTTCGTGGCCCATGCCCTGGGTGGGCTCGTCCAGCAGCATCAGCTCGGGCTCCATGGCCAGCGTGGTGGCGATCTCCAGCGCGCGCTTGCGGCCATAGGGCAGGTTGACGGTGACCTCGTCGGCCAGGTCCTGCAGGCCGACTTCGGACAGCAGCTGCATGGCGCGGTCATTGAGCATGGACAGGCTTTTTTCGCTGCGCCAGAAATGGAACTCGGTGCCCAGCTTGCGCTGCAGGCCGATGCGCACGTTCTCCAGCAGCGTGCAATGCGGGAAGACGGCCGAGATCTGGAAGGACCGGATCACGCCACGGCGCGCGATCTGCGCCGGCGCCTCCTGCGTGATGTCCTCGCCGTTGAAACGGATGGTGCCGGAAGTGGGCTCCAGGAACTTGGTCAGCAGATTGAAGCAGGTGGTCTTGCCTGCGCCATTGGGGCCGATCAAGGCATGGATGGAGCCGCGGCGCACCGAAAGGTCCACCTTGCTCACCGCCGTAAATCCCTTGAACTCTTTGGTCAGGTTCCGGGTTTCGAGAATAACGTCGCTCATGTGCGCTTCGCCTGCTCCGTTGATGCTGCCAGCCGCCAACGCGTCGCCAGAGGCTCTGGTGGGCGTTGTGCAGGGTCGGACGCATCGTAGGCTTGCCGACGTTGTGCACCGCAGCGGGAAAACGCCTACGTAGGTGCTCCTAAGCACAGGCCCTGCCCCGCACTGCAGCATGGCGCATCAAGACGAGTCGCCGCAAAAACAAGAAGCAACCACTCACACTTGAAATAATCAAGCAGTCACGGGGCTGCAAGGCGCCGCGGCTGCAGGCGGGCCCTAGGGTTCTCCATCACCTCGGCCCGGCGACGCCCACGCGGAAGGCCAGAGCGCTTCCAAAGAGATAGCAAACTACCCTTTTTGCGGCTTGGCAGACAGCGACCAATGTCTGCTGCCTTACGGGAAACACCCAGGTGGGCAATCTCCCTGTGGCCTGCTCAGTCACTATGCGAAAAGCCGCGGATATGCTTGGGTTTGTCGCCCCATCAATTGAATGGCGACAAAGCGACTCAAAGCGCTATTCAATTAATAGCACCAGGTGATTGCCTGGCATGGGAATTGGCGATCGATCGCCATGAGCGCAATTGTCGCCGCCAAGACAGCATGTGCCCGGAGCAAGTTACTGCAGCGTTTCCTTGCTGCCTTGCGGCAAGGCCAATGGAACCACGGCAATGCCTTCGTCCAGCAATTGCATGGCCTGCTCGGGACTCGCCTTGCCGCGGATGGCGCGCTCTTCGGTCTCGCCATAGTGCATGCGGCGGGCTTCATCGGCAAAGCGTTCGCCCACGTCCTCGGTCTGCTGCGCGACCTTGCGCGACCACTGCAGCCAGGCGGCCTGCATGGCCTGCAATTGCTCACGCGCCTGGGGCGGCATGGCCGTTGAAGCAGCGGCTGCCGCGCTGGCGGCCGAGGCGGCTGCAGCAGGCTCTGCCGCCGCCGCCGGGGGCAAGCTTGCAGGCTTGGCGCCAAGATTGATGCGGGGGGCGCTCAGGCGCTTGGTGATGTCGCTGTGGCCGCAGACGGGGCACAGCACCAGCTGGCGCTGCAGCTGGCCCTGGAAATCCTCTTCCGAGGCGAACCAGCCCTCGAAGAGGTGGCCCTGCGGGCAATGGAGGTCGAGCACTTTCATCGCGCACCCTCATCCATGAAGCAACCGGCACCGCGGCCTCAGCCGCGGCGGTGAATCAGGAAACGATAGACGAAACCCGGGAATGCCAGTGTCAGGAACAACGCCCCCGTGATGGCATAGAACTCCCAGCCCTGGGGTGCAATCTGCCCCACGCGGCGCTCCAGCAGCAGCGCCACGCCGCCGACGATGAAGTACAGCAGCACCATCTCCAGCAGGCACAGGGCCAGCGGCTTGCGCTGGGTGCGCAGCGGCCCCAGCTGCAGCCAGCGGGGGTTGAAGAAAGGCAAATTGGCTGCCACAAGGGCAGCCAATATCACGAGCCAGATCGAAGCGGTTTGCGACAAGCCGATGTCCTCACCGCAGGGCCTTGCGCGCAAGGCCCTGCACAGGGAAAGTGGATCAGGAAGCCAGGGCGCGCACGACGGCGTCGGCGCACAGGGCCATCAGGCCGCCGGGCAGGATGCCCAGACCCAGCACCAGGGCGCCATTGAGGGTCAGCACCACGCGCACGTCCAGCGAAGCGGAAACGCTGGTGGCGGTGATGGGCTCATCGAAGTACATGACCTTGACGACGCGCAGGTAGTAGAAGGCACCGATCAGCGACATGACCACGGCGAACACGGCCAGGGCGATGTACAGGCTGTGGCCCGAAGCCACCAGCGCCTGCAGCACCGACAGCTTGGCGTAGAAGCCGACCAGGGGCGGAATGCCGGCCATGGAGAACAGGCAGATCGCCATCACGCCGGCATACAGCGGGCTGCGCTGGTTCAGGCCGGCAAAGTCGGCGACCTCTTCGCTCTCGAAGCCTTCGCGAGCCAGCAGCTGGATCACGCCGAAGGCGGCCAGCGTGGTCAGCACATAGGTCACCACGTAGAACATGGCCGAGCTGTAGGCGTTCTCGACGGTGGCCGGATCGACCTTGCCGTCGACCACACCCGACATCAGGCCCAGCAGCACGAAGCCCATCTGCGAGATGGTCGAGTAGGCCAGCATGCGCTTGAGGTTGGTCTGCTGCAGGCCGGCCAGGTTGCCGACCAGCAGAGAGGCAATGGCAAGCACGGCCAGCATCTGCTGCCAGTCGATGGCCAGCGGCAGCAGGCCGTCCACCAGCAGGCGGATGACGATGGCGAAGGCCGCCAGCTTGGGCGCGCCACCGATCATGGTGGTGATGGCCGTGGGAGCGCCCTGGTACACGTCGGGGACCCACATGTGGAAGGGAACCACGCCCAGCTTGAAGGCCAGGCCGGAGACCACGAAGACCAGGCCGAACACCAGCACCTGGTGCTTGATTTCGCCCGAGTTGATGGCCTTGAACACCTGGCCGATGTCCAGCGAACCGGTCGCGCCGTAGAGCATGGACATGCCGTACAGCAGGAAGCCGCTGGCCATGGCGCCAAGCACGAAGTACTTCATCGCGGCCTCGACCGAAGCCGTGTGGTCGCGGCGCAGCGCCACCAGGGCGTAGCTGGACAGCGTCAACAGCTCCAGGCCCAGGTAGATGACCAGGAAGTTGTTGCCCGAGATCATGATGAACATGCCCAGCAGCGCGAGCATGGCCAACGTGAACAGCTCGCCGCCGCGCAGCATGTCGCGGTCGGCGGCATAGGGTCGGCCGTAGACCAGGGTGACCATCATGGCCACGGTGGCGAAACACTTGAGCCAGTTGCCCATGGCGTCGGAGACGACCATGTTGCCCCAGCCATAGAACGTGTTGCCACTGGAGGCATACATGCCTTGCAGCACGGCCACCACGCCCAGGGTCAGCAGTGTCAGAACATAGGTGCCCGTGCGGCGCGGGCTTTTGACGCCCAGGTCCACCAGGGCGATCACGCAGGCCATGACCAGGAGAAGGATCTCCGGATAGATGGCCAGCCAGCTGATGTTGTCAATCATCTCGATTCTCTCGTTTCAGTCTGGTCACTGCAGCTTGCTCATGGCCACATGCTTGAGCAGCTCGGCCACGGACACATCCATCACGTCAGTGAAGGGCCTGGGATACAGGCCCATGTACAGCACGGCGATGGCCAGCAGACCCAGCACCAGGAACTCGCGGTTGCCGATGTCGGTCAGGCCGCGCACATTGTCATTGGTGACAGGACCCAGGTAGACGCGCTTGTACATCCACAGCGTATAGGCTGCGCCGAAGATCAGCGCCGTGGCAGCGCCCAGGCCGATCCAGAAGTTGTATTGCACGGCGCCCAGGATCACCATCCACTCGCCGACGAAGCCGGCCGTCGCGGGCAGGCCGCAGTTGGCCATGGCGAACAGCAGCGCGAAGGCCGCGAACTTGGGCATGGTGTTGACCACGCCGCCGTAGGAAGCGATTTCACGCGAGTGCACGCGGTCGTAGAGCACGCCGATGCACAGGAACATGGCGCCCGACACGAAGCCGTGGGCAATCATCTGCACGATGCCGCCGGCAATGCCCAGCGGATTGAAGATGAAGAAGCCCAGGGTCACGAAGCCCATGTGGGCCACGGACGAGTAGGCCACCAGCTTCTTCATGTCCTTTTGCACCAGGGCGACCACGCCCACGTAGATCACGGCGATCAGCGACAGGGCGATGACCAGCCAGGCCCACTTGTGCGAGGCATCGGGTGCGATGGGCATGGAAAAGCGCAGGAAACCGTAGGCGCCCAGCTTCAGCATGATGGCGGCCAGCACGGCGGAGCCGCCGGTGGGCGCTTCCACGTGCACGTCGGGCAGCCAGGTGTGGACCGGCCACATCGGCACCTTCACGGCAAAGGCCGCGAAGAAGGCGAAGAAGATCAGCGTCTGGGCCGTCATGGACAGCGGCAGCTTGTGCCAGTCGAGGATCTCGAAGCTGCCACCCGACTGGGTGTACAGGTAGATCACGGCGACCAGGGTCAGCAGCGAACCCATCAGCGTGTACAGGAAGAACTTGAAGGCCGCATAGATGCGGTTGGGACCGCCCCAGATGCCGATGATCAGGTACATCGGGATCAGCGTGGCCTCGAAGAACACGTAGAACAGCAGGCCGTCCAGCGCGCTGAACACGCCGACCATCAGGCCGGACAGGATCAGGAAGGCGCCCATGTACTGGTTCACGCGCTCGGTGATGTTCTCCCACGACGCGATCACGACGATCACGGTGATGAAGGCGGTCAGCGGCACGAACCAGAACGAGATGCCATCCACGCCCAGGTGGTAGTGGATGTTGAAGCGCTCGATCCACAGCGCCTTCTCCACGAACTGCATGGCAGCCGTGCTGTTGTCGAACTGCTGTATCAGCGGCAGCGTGACGGCCAGGCCTGCCAGCGCGCCGACCAGGGCCAGCCAGCGCACTGCCTTGACCTGATCCTCGCGGCCCAGGGCCAGCAGGAGGGCGCCGAAGGCGATCGGCACCCAGATTGAAAGACTCAACCAATGCATTTTTGTTCTTCCCCTACTACTTGTTGAGCCACACGAAATACGTCATGAGAGCGAACACGCCCAGCAGCATGACCAACGCGTAGTGATAGAGATAGCCCGACTGCAGCTTGCGCACCCACTGGCCGATGCGGCCGATGAGCTTCCACGAGCCGTTGACGATGCCGCCATCGATGATGGCCTGGTCGCCGACCTTCCAGAAGAAGCTGCCGAAGGCGCGTGCGCCGCGGGCGAAGATGTTCTCGTAGACCCAGTCCACGCCGTACTTGCCTTCCAGTGCCTGGTAGACACCGATCTTCTGCATGGACGACTTGATGGCGGCAGGCACTTCGGGCTTGACCATGTAGAACAGGTAGGAGACGACGACGCCTGCCAGTGCCAGCCAGAACGGCGCGGCCGTGAAGCCGTGCAGCGCCATGGGCACCCAGCCGTGGATCTTCTCGGCCAGCTCGGCCATGGCGCCGTGCTTGCTGCCATCGACGTGGATCACGCCCTTGAAGAAATCACCGAACAGCATGGGCATCAGTGCCAGGGCACCGATCACCACCGAGGGGATGGCCAGCAGCATCAGCGGGCCGGTCACGACCAGTGGCGACTCATGCGGCTTGGCATCGTGGCCATGGCCGTGGTGGTCGTCATGGGCGTGGTGGTCATCGTGGCCATGGTGGTGCGCATCGGGATTCTGGTCGT
The DNA here is from genome assembly GCF_001571325.1 of Delftia tsuruhatensis NBRC 16741. Lineage (GTDB taxonomy): Bacteria > Pseudomonadota > Gammaproteobacteria > Burkholderiales > Burkholderiaceae_C > Comamonas > Comamonas tsuruhatensis. The sequence continues at coordinate 49,851 of NZ_BCTO01000013.1, read as the reverse complement.
AGCGCTCCTTGCCGTGGAAGACGATGAAGTACAGGCGGAAGGAGTAGAAGGCCGTGATGAACACGCCGGCCAGCACCGCGAAATTGGCGAAGCCAGCACCCGGCAGGTTGGTGGCATGCACGGCCTCGATGATGGCGTCCTTCGAGTAGAAGCCCGAGAAGAACGGCGTGCCGATCAGCGCCAGGTTGCCCAGCAGGAACGTGATCCAGGTGATGGGCATGTACTTGCGCACGCCGCCCATCCAGCGGATGTCCTGGTTGTGGTGCATGCCCATGATCACCGAGCCGGCGCCAAGGAACAGCAGGGCCTTGAAGAAGGCGTGGGTCATCAGGTGGAACACGGCCACCGAGTAGGCCGAGGCGCCCAGGGCCACGGTCATGTAGCCCAGCTGCGACAGCGTGGAGTACGCGATCACGCGCTTGATGTCGTTCTGGATGATGCCCAGCACGCCCATGAACAGCGCCGTGATGGAGCCGATCACCAGGATGAAGCTCAGCGCGGTGTCCGACAGCTCGTACAGCGGCGACATGCGCGAGACCATGAAGATGCCGGCCGTCACCATGGTGGCGGCGTGGATCAGTGCCGAGATGGGGGTCGGGCCTTCCATCGAATCGGGCAGCCAGGCATGCAGCGGGAACTGGGCCGACTTGCCCATGGCGCCGATGAACAGGCAGATGGCCGTCACCGTCACCAGCAGCCAGCCGGTGCCCGGCAGCAGGGTGTTCTGGATCTCGGGCAGCTTGGCGAAGATCTCGCCATAGTTCATGGTGCCCGTGTAGGCAGCGATCAGGCCGATGCCCAGGATGAAGCCGAAGTCGCCCACGCGGTTGACCAGGAAGGCCTTCATGTTGGCGAAGATGGCCGAGGGCTTGTTGTAGTAGAAGCCGATCAGCAGGTACGACACCAGGCCCACGGCTTCCCAGCCGAAGAACAGCTGCAGCAGGTTGTTGCTCATGACGAGCATCAACATGGAGAAGGTGAACAGCGAGATGTAGGAGAAGAAACGGTTGTAGCCGTCATCTTCCTGCATGTAGCCGATGGTGTAGATGTGCACCATCAGCGACACGAAGGTCACCACGCACATCATCATGGCCGTGATGCTGTCGATCAGGAAACCGACTTCCATCTTCAGCCCGCCGATTTCCATCCAGGTGTAGATGGACTGGTCGAAGCGCGCCCCGTCGAAGATCACGCTGTTGAAGGTGATGGCCGACAGGATGAAGGCGATCAGCACGCCCAAAATCGTGAGGGAATGGCTGCCGCCGCGACCGATCTTGTTGCCGCCGAAGGCCGTGCCCCAGATACCCGCGAGCGCGGAACCCGCCAGCGGTGCCAGCGGCACCGCCAGGAGCATGGATGCAGAGAGTGTTTGACTCATTCTTAAGAACCTTGCAAGTTACGGCGGACTCAACCCTTGAGGGAGTTGAGATCTTCCGCATTGATGCTGGTCTTGTTGCGGAACAGAAGCACCAGGATCGCCAGACCGATGGCCGACTCGGCCGCTGCCACTGTCAGGATGAAGAACACGAACACCTGTCCGTGCATGTCACCCAGATAGCTGGAGAAGGCCACGAAGTTCATGTTGACGGCCAGGAGCATCAGCTCGATGGCCATCAGCAGCACGATCAGGTTCTTGCGGTTCAGAAAAATGCCAACGACGGAGAGCGCGAACAGCATGGCGCCCAGCGTCAAGTAATGGCCCAAAGTCAGCGTCATGCTTTTGTCTCCACGGCGGGGGTTGCCTCGGCGGCCGGTGCCTGCGGCGCCTGGGTGACCGGCACCTTGACCAGCTCGAGGCGATCCTTTGCGCGCACGCGGATCTGCTGGGCCGGGTTCACTGCCTTGCTGTCCTTGCGCTTGCGCAGGGTCAGGGCGATGGCGGCGATCATCGCCACCAGCAGGATCACGGCAGCGATCTCGACGGGGTACAGGTATTCGGTGTACAGCAGCTTGCCCAGGGCCTGGGTGTTGGAGTACTGCACGGTCTGGCCGGCAGCGTTGACCGTGGCCGCAATGGCCTTGGGCTCCTCGACACCGCTGAAGCCGCCCATCAGCACCATGCCCATTTCAAAGGCGATCAGTGCGCCGATCAGGGCAGCGAAGGGGAAATGCTTCCAGAAGCCCTGGCGCACGGCGTCGATGCGGATGTCCAGCATCATCACCACGAACAGGAACAGCACCATCACGGCGCCCAGGTAGACCAGCACCAGGGTCACGCCCAGGAACTCGGCCTTGAGCAAAAGCCAGATGCCGGCAGCCTGCGAGAAGGCCAGGATCAGGTTGAGCACGGCGTGCACGGGGTTGCGCGCCGTGACGACCCGGAAGGCTGCAAACAGCAGCACGACCGAGAACAGATAGAAGAAACCAGTTTTGGCGTCCATGGATCGAATCTTTTCAAGTGATCAAGGAGCCGCTTCAGCGGTACTTGGCGTCCGCAGCCTTGGCGGCGGCAATCTCGGGTTCGTAGCGATCGCCAACGGCCAGCAGCATGTCCTTGGTGAAGTACAGGTCGCCGCGCTTTTCTCCGTGGTATTCGAAGATATGCGTCTCGACGATGGAATCCACCGGGCAGCTTTCCTCGCAGAAGCCGCAGAAGATGCACTTGGTCAGGTCGATGTCGTAGCGCGTGGTGCGGCGCGAGCCGTCGTCACGCACATCGGACTCGATGGTGATGGCCATGGCCGGGCAGACCGCTTCGCACAGCTTGCAGGCGATGCAGCGCTCTTCGCCGTTGTCATAACGGCGCAGGGCGTGCAGTCCGCGAAAACGCGGCGACAGAGGTGTCTTTTCTTCGGGGAACTGCACCGTGACCTTGCGGCGGAAGGTGTAGCGGCCAGTCAGGGCCATGCCCTTGGCCAGTTCCCAGAGCATGAAGCTCTTGAAGAAATCTTTGATCGAAAATGGGGTAGCAGCAACCGCAGACATTCTTGCTCCGCTCAGTTCCAGATGTTCCAAGGCGAGTGCATCCAGCCACCCACGATGACCAGCCACACCAGGGTGACGGGAATGAAGATCTTCCAGCCCAGACGCATGATCTGGTCATAGCGAAAGCGCGGGAAGGTGGCACGGATCCAGATGAACATGGACACGACCAGGAAAGTCTTCGCCGCCAGCCAGATCCATCCGGGGATGAACGACAGGAAGTCGAACGGAGGCAGCCAGCCGCCCAGGAACATGATCACGGCCAGGATGGACACCAGCCACATGCTGGCGTACTCGGCCAGGAAGAAGATGGCAAAGCCCATGCCCGAGTACTCGACCATGTGGCCGGCCACGATTTCGGCTTCGCCTTCGACCACGTCGAAGGGGTGGCGGTTGGTCTCGGCCACGGCCGAGATCAGGTACACCACGAAGATCGGCAGCAGCGGCAGCCAGTTCCACGACAGGACGCTGGCACCCATGCTGGCGAACTGGCCCTGGCCCTGGCTCAGCACGATCTGCGTCAGATTCATGCTGCCCGTGACCATGATCACCACCAGGAAGCAGAAGCCCAGCGCGATCTCGTAGCTGACCATCTGCGCCGAGGCGCGCAGCGCGCCCAGGAAGGCGTACTTGGAGTTGGAGGCCCAGCCGGCAATGATCACGCCATAGACTTCGATGGACGTGATGGCCATGATCAGCAGCAGGCCGGCGTTGACGTTGGCCAGCGCCACTTCGGGGCCGAAGGGGATCGCCACCCATGCCGCCAGGGCGGGCATGATGGCCATCACGGGACCCACGTAGAACAGGCCCTTGGCGGCAGCCGTGGGCTGGATCAGTTCCTTGGTCAGCAGCTTCAGGCCATCGGCCAGGGGCTGCAGCAGGCCGAAGGGACCCACGCGGTTGGGACCCATGCGAACCTGCATGAAGCCCAGCAGCTTGCGCTCCCACAGCGTCAGGTAGGCCACGGCGCCCATCAGCGGGGCGACGATGGCGACGATGCCCAGCAGGATCCAGAGCACGGGCCAGGCCACGTCGGTCCACCAGGGGGCGGCGATCAGGCCGGCACCGGCCGTCTTGAGTGCGTCAATCATGCGGCGCCTCCCTCACGAGCCTGACGTGCATCTGCCGTCAGTTGCAGCGACGTCGCGCGGCGCACGATGCTGTCGAGCTGATAAATGCTGGCCACCACGGGCGCGGCATGGCCGGCGCCGTTGGCGATGGAATTCACGGCAGGCGCACCATTGCCCAGCAGGTTGGCCGGCACGCTGGTGGCGCCGGCGGTGGCGGCTGCGAGCACATCCTGCGACGTCTCGTAGTCCACGCCCTGCACGCCCAGCAGGTTGGCCAGAACGCGCAGCACCTTCCAGCCCGGACGGGCTTCGGCCAGCGGCTTGACCACGGCATGGAAGCTCTGCAGGCGGCCTTCGGCGTTGACGAAGCTGCCCGAGGTTTCCGTGAACGGGGCGATGGGCAGCAGCACGTCGCTGAATTCCATGTTGGCCTTGAACGGGCTCAGGGTCACGACCATCTCGGCCTTGCCCAGTGCCTCTGCGGCGCGGGCGCCGGCAGCGGAGTCGAACACGGGTTCGTTGTTCAGCAGCAGCACGGCCTTGAGGCCGCCGGCCAGCATCTGGCCTGCGTTCAGGCCCGAAGCGGCAGGCTGTGAGCCCACCCACTGCGCGCCCACCGTGTTGGCGGCTTCGGTCAGGTAGCCGACCGAGGCGCCGGTCTGCTCGGCAATCCAGTTGGCCAGCGACAGCAGGGTCGATGCCTGTGCGTGGTGCGCAGCGGCATTGCCCAGCAAGATGGCCTTGCGCTCGCCGCGCAGCAGCGCGGTGGCAATGGCCTGGGCCTCGGCATGCACGTCGGCGGCGGCCACGGGAGCGGCAACACCCTTTTCCTGCGCCACGGCGGCGGCCACATCGGCCAGCGCCTGGGCCCAGTCCGGGGCTGCCACGATGGACGCCGTCACCGGCATGGCCCAGTCGTAGACACGCTCATTGATGGCGAGCACGGTGCAGCCCTGCTTTGCCGCCTGGCGGATGCGCTGCGCGAACAGCGGATGGTCCTTGCGCAGGTTGGAGCCGAGCACCAGGACGCCTTGCAGCTTGGAAAGCGAGGCGATGGGCGTGCCCAGCCACTGCACGCCCTGGGCGGCGGTGAACTCGGCATTGCGCAGGCGATGGTCGATGTTCTCGCTGCCCAGGCCGCGCACCAGCTTGCCTGCCAGGAACAGCTCTTCCAGCGTGCTGTGCGGGCTGACCAGCGCGCCGATGGCGGAGGCGCCATGGTCGTTCTTGATCTGGCGCAGGCCGTTGGCCACGTATTCGAGGGCCGTCTGCCAGTCGACTTCCTTCCACTCACCGCCCTGCTTGAGCATGGGGCGGGTCAGGCGTTCGTCACTGTTCAGGGCTTCGTAGGAGAAGCGGTCGCGGTCGGCGATCCAGCACTCGTTGACCTCTTCGTTCTCGAAGGGCACGACGCGCAGGACCTTGTGGTTCTTGACCTGGACGATGAGGTTGGCACCCGTGGAGTCATGGGGCGAGACCGACTTGCGGCGCGACAGCTCCCAGGTGCGGGCGCTGTAGCGGAAGGGCTTGCTGGTCAGCGCGCCCACGGGGCAGATGTCGATCATGTTGCCCGACAGCTCGGAGTCCACCGTATCGCCCACCACCGTGGTGATCTCGGAGTGCTCGCCGCGGTTGATCATGCCCAGCTCCATCACGCCGGACACTTCCTGTCCGAAGCGCACGCAGCGGGTGCAGTGGATGCAGCGGCTCATCTCCTGCATGGAGATCAGCGGGCCCACGTCCTTGTGGAAGACCACGCGCTTTTCTTCCTCGTAGCGCGAGGCGGAGCTGCCGTAGCCCACGGCCAGATCCTGCAGCTGGCATTCGCCGCCCTGGTCGCAGATCGGGCAGTCCAGCGGGTGATTGATGAGCAGGAACTCCATCACCGATTGCTGTGCCTTGATCGCCTTCTCGCTCTTGGTGCGCACGATCATGCCCTGCGTCACGGGCGTGGCGCAGGCGGGCATGGGCTTGGGGGCCTTTTCCACGTCCACCAGGCACATGCGGCAGTTGGCGGCGATGGAAAGTTTCTTGTGGTAGCAGAAATGCGGGATGTAGGTGCCTGCCTTCTCGGCTGCATGCATGACCATGCAGCCCTCGGCGACCTCCACCTTCTTTCCGTCCAGTTCAATTTCAACCATATGCTTTTCTCGCGATCAGGCGGCGTGGACCGTCTGCTTGGAAGCGTTCTGGATCTTCGCTTCAAACTCGTGGCGGAAGTGCTTGATCATGGCGCGCACCGGCATCGCTGCCGCATCGCCCAGCGCACAGATCGTGCGCCCCATGATGTTCACGGACACCGAGTCCAACAGCTCGATGTCTTCAGGACGGCCTTCGCCGTGCTCGATTCGGTTGACCACGCGCCACAGCCAGCCCGTGCCTTCGCGGCAGGGAGTGCACTGGCCGCAGGACTCGTGCTGGTAGAAGTAGGACAGGCGCAGCAGGCTCTCGACCATGTCGCGCGAGTCGTCCATCACGATCACGGCGCCCGAGCCCAGCATGGAGCCGGCCTTGGCGATGGAGTCGTAGTCCATCGTGCATTCCATGATGATGTCGGCCGGCAGCACGGGCGAGGACGATCCACCGGGGATCACGGCCTTGAGCTTGCGGCCCGTGCGCACGCCGCCCGCCAGCTCCAGCAGCTTGCTGAAGGGCGTGCCCAGCGGCACTTCGTAGTTGCCGGGCAGGTTGACGTCGCCGCTGACCGAGAAGATCTTGGTGCCGCCATTGTTGGGCTTGCCGCACTCCAGGTACGCAGCACCGCCGTTGCGGATGATCCAGGGAACGGCCGCAAAGGTTTCGGTGTTGTTGATGGTGGTGGGCTTGCCGTACAGGCCGAAGCTGGCCGGGAACGGCGGCTTGAAGCGCGGCTGGCCCTTCTTGCCTTCCAGCGACTCCAGCAGCGCAGTCTCTTCGCCGCAGATGTAGGCGCCGAAGCCATGGTGCGCGTGCAGCTGGAAGCTGAAGCTGCTGCCCATGATGTTGTCGCCCAGGTAGCCGGCAGCGCGGGCTTCCTCCAGCGCGGCCTCGAAGCGCTCATAGGCCTCGAAGATTTCGCCGTGGATGTAGTTGTAGCCCAGGGAGATGCCCATCGCGTAGGCCGCGATGATCATGCCCTCGATCACGATGTGGGGGTTGTGCACCAGGATGTCCCGGTCCTTGCAGGTGCCCGGCTCGCCTTCGTCCGAGTTGCACACCAGGTGCTTCTGGCCCGGGAACTGGCGGGGCATGAAGCTCCACTTCAGGCCCGTGGGGAAACCTGCGCCGCCGCGGCCGCGCAGCCCCGACTCCTTGACGGTGGCGATCACCTGGTCCTGCGTCAGGCCTTCGCTGCCGTCCTTGCCCAGGATCTTGCGCAGCGCCTGGTAGCCGCCGCGTGCCTCGTAGTCCTTGATGGACCAGTTGGCGCCGGTCAGATCGGCATAGATCTGGGGATTGATGTGGCGGTCGTGGAAGCAGGTCTCGCTGCCCGAGGCGGCAAACCTGGCCAGGACCGATTGTGCGGCGGCGTTCATGCCTTGCCCTCCGCGGCGCGCAGGCCGTCGATCAGTTCGTCGAGCTTTTCGTTGCTCATGAAGCTGCACATGCAGCGGTCGTTCACCAGCATCACCGGCGAATCCGCGCAGGCACCCAGGCACTCGGACTGCTGCAGCGTGAACATGCCGTCGGGCGTGGTCTCGCCCATCTTGATGCCCAGGCGGGATTCCAGATGGTGCAGCGCCTTGTAGCCGTCGCGCAGCTGGCAGGGCAGGTTGGTGCAGACGTTCAGCTTGAACTTGCCCACCGGCCGCTGGTTGTACATGTTGTAGAACGTGGTGACTTCGTGCACCGCGATCTCGGCCATGCCCAGGAACTCGGCGATCACGGCCTCGCTCTCGGGACTGACCCAGCCCTGTTCCTGCTGCACGATGGACAGGCAGGCCATCACGGCCGACTGCTTCTGGTCGGCCGGGTACTTGGCCACCTCGCGCGCAAAGCGCTCCTTGGTCGCTTCGGTAATCATCGGTCAACGTCTCCAAACACGATGTCCAGGGTACTCAGCACCATCACGGCGTCGGCCAGCATGTGGCCTCGGCACAGTTCGTCCATGGCGGACAGATTGGCGAATCCCGGCGGACGGATCTTCAGGCGGTAGGGCTTGTTGGCCCCGTCGCTCACGATGTAGATGCCGAACTCCCCCTTGGGGTGTTCGATGGCCGCGTAAGCCTCGCCTTCGGGCACGCGGAAACCTTCGGTGAAGAGCTTGAAGTGGTGGATCAGCTCTTCCATGTTGGACTTCATGCCTTCGCGCGGCGGCGGGGCGATCTTGTGGTTGTCCACGATCACCGGGCCCGGGTTGGCACGCAGCCAGTCCACGCACTGCTTGATGATGCGGTTGGACTGGCGCATTTCGGCCACGCGCACCAGATAGCGGTCGTAGCAGTCGCCGGTCTTGCCCACGGGCACGTCGAAGTCCATGCGGTCATAGACCTCGTAGGGCTGCGACTTGCGCATGTCCCAGGCCACGCCGGAGGCACGCAGCATGGGGCCGGTCAGGCCCAGGTTCATGGCACGCTCGGCCGTCACCACGCCGATGTCCACGTTGCGCTGCTTCCAGATGCGGTTGTCGGTCAGCAGGGTCTCGTACTCGTCGGCGCACTTGGGGAAGCGCTGCGTGAAGTCGTCGATGAAGTCCAGCAGCGAGCCCTGGCGGTTGCGGTTCATGGCCTCGACCGAGCGCGCATTGCGCACCTTGCTGGCCTTGTACTGCGGCATGGTGTCGGGCAGGTCGCGGTAGACGCCGCCCGGACGGAAATAGGCCGCGTGCATGCGCGCGCCGGAGACCGCCTCGTACATGTCCATGAGGTCTTCGCGCTCACGGAAGGTATAGATCAGCGTCGTGGAGCTGCCTGCATCGTTGCCGCTGGAGCCCAGCCACATCAGGTGATTCATGATGCGGGTGATCTCCGAATACATCACGCGGATGTACTGGGCGCGAATGGGCACTTCGATGCCCAGCAGCTTCTCGATGGCCAGGCAGTAGGCGTGCTCGTTGCACATCATGGACACGTAGTCCAGCCGGTCCATATAGGGCAGCGACTGGATGTAGGTCTTGCTCTCTGCCAGTTTTTCCGTCGCGCGGTGCAGCAGACCGATGTGCGGGTCTGCACGCTGCACCACTTCACCGTCGAGCTCCAGCACCAGGCGCAGCACGCCGTGCGCTGCCGGGTGCTGCGGACCAAAGTTCAGGGAATAGTTCTTGATTTCAGCCATGGTCGTCCATCAAAAAGGCGCCTGCAGCGCCTTCAGTGCAGGCCCCCGTAGTTGTCTTCGCGGATGATCCGCGGCGTGATCTCGCGGGGCTCGATGGTGACCGGCTGGTACACCACGCGCTGCTGTTCGGGGTCATAGCGCATCTCCACATGGCCCGACAGCGGGAAGTCCTTGCGGAAGGGATGGCCGATGAAGCCGTAGTCGGTCAGGATGCGGCGCAGGTCGTCATGGCCATCGAAGACGATGCCGAACAGGTCGAACGCCTCGCGCTCGAACCAGTTGGCGCCAGCCCAGATGGGAGTGACCGAAGCCACCACCGGAAAATCGTCGTCGGTGCAGAAGACGCGAACGCGCAGGCGCTGGTTCAGGCTGATCGACAGCAGGTGGGACACCACGGCAAAGCGCGGCCCTTCGCGGCCGACTTCTGCATAGGTGGAATAGTCCACGCCACACAGGTCCACCAGGACCTCGAACCGGCAATCCGGGGCGCTGTGCAGAACCTGCATGGCCTCCAGATAGTTGGCAGCGGATACTTCGACCGTCACCTCGCCCAGGGCCACGGTCACGCTGCGCGCCTTGTCGCCCAAGGCAGCAGCCACCACATCCCGAAGCACTTCGGGGTGAATCGCAATAGCAGTCATCATCTAGCCCTTAGACGCGAGCGATGGTATGGGTGCGGCGGATCTTCTGCTGCAGCTGGATGATGCCGTAGATCAGGGCTTCCGCCGTGGGGGGGCAGCCAGGCACATAGACATCGACCGGCACGATGCGGTCGCAGCCACGCACCACGGAATAGCTGTAGTGGTAGTAGCCGCCGCCATTGGCGCACGAGCCCATGGAGATGACCCAGCGCGGCTCGGACATCTGGTCATAGACCTTGCGCATGGCGGGCGCCATCTTGTTGCACAGGGTGCCGGCCACAATCATCAGGTCCGACTGGCGGGGGCTGGCACGGAAGACCTCCGAGCCAAAGCGGCCAATGTCGTAACGCGCCGCCGCAGCGTGCATCATCTCGACCGCGCAGCAGGCCAGACCAAATGTCATGGGCCACAGCGAGCCCGTCTTGGCCCAATTCACCACCGAGTCGTAACTCGTGGTGATGAAGCCTTCCTTCATCACGCCTTCGATCATCGTGTTTCCTTAGTGAACCCGCATCAGTCCCAGTCCAACGCACCCTTCTTCCATTCGTAGACAAAGCCCACGACGAGAACGGTCAGGAAAATCAGGACAGCGGCGAAACCAGCCCCACCCACGTCCCGAAGCGCAACGGCCCAGGGCAGCAGAAAGGCGATTTCCAAATCAAATAGGATGAACAGGATGGCGACGAGGTAGTAGCGCACATCGAATTTCATGCGCGCGTCTTCGAAGGCCTCGAAGCCACATTCGTAGGGAGAGTTCTTGGCGGCATCGGGCCGGTTCGGACCCAGCACATACCCCAGTACCAGGGGGACTACGCCGACACCCATGCCGACGAGAATGAACAAGAGAACGGGAAGATACTGGTCGATGTTCATCGTGTGCGGCTACCTTGAAAGGCATGCCCGCACCGATCAGCCTGATCAGCAGGGCAGGCTCTTAGTTATATCTTGGTGCCGTCGGCGAGACTCGAACTCGCACAGCTTTCGCCACTACCCCCTCAAGATAGCGTGTCTACCAATTTCACCACGACGGCTACGTCTCGATTTCGGCTGGCTCTTTATCTTCGTTGCAAAGATTCCGCCTACCGAACAATCTCTAGATTCTACTCTGAAAAACCCTCGGACCAGGAGGACCGAGGGCTTTGTTCGAAATTATTTCGTGGGGATCTGGGCCGCACCTTCTGCACCGGCAGCAGGCGCCTGACCTGCCGCAGGAGCAGGCACTTCGCCAGCAGCGCCAGGGACGGCGGGAGCCGGTGCCGTGATGGGGGCCGCGCCTTCCAGCACGCTGCCCGAGCTGACGGGGCGCGCATTGCTCAGATAGGCCAGCGCCAGCGTGGTCACGAAGAACACCGTGGCCAGGCCTGCCGTGGAGCGCGACAGAAAGTTCGCGCTGCCCGAGGCACCGAACAGGCTGCCGGAGCTGCCGCTGCCGAACGAGGCGCCCATGTCGGCGCCCTTTCCGTGCTGGATCAGGATCAGGCCGATCATGCCGAGTGCCGACAGCATCTGGACGGCGAGGATCACGCTTGCGAATGCATTCATTGGTTGTACCTGCTAGTAACGCGAGAGCTAAAAAAGCGAATGGAGAAACTGCTCCGGCTCACTGGGCCGCAGCGATGATGGTCAGGAAATCCGGCGCCTTGAGCGACGCCCCGCCCACAAGACCACCGTCAATGTCGGCCTGGGCCAGAAGCTGGGCTGCATTGGAGGCGTTCATGCTGCCGCCGTAGAGCAAGGGGATGCGGTCAGCCTGCCGGCTGGCAGCCGCCAGCTGGGCGCGCAGCACGGCATGCACCTGCTGCGCCTGCTCGGGTGTTGCGGTCCTGCCGGTGCCGATGGCCCAGACAGGCTCGTAGGCCACGACCAGCTCACTGATGCACTGACCCACCTGATGGATCACGGCTGCCAGCTGGCGCTTGACGACTTCCTCGGTCTGCCCCGCCTCGCGCTCTGCCAACGTTTCGCCCACACAGACGATGGGCGTGACGCCCTTGGCCAGCGCAGCCTGCGCCTTCAAGGCCACCACGGCATCGGTTTCGCCATGGTATTGGCGACGCTCCGAGTGCCCCACCAAGGTGTAGCGCACGTCAAAATCCTGGAGCATGGCAGCCGAAAGCTCGCCCGTGTAGGCGCCCGAGTCATGCTGCGACACATCCTGCGCAGCCACGCCAATGGACGAACCTGCAAGCTCGGCCTGGGCCTGGGCCAGATAGGCGGCCGGCACGGCCACCGCCACACCCGCATTTCCACCTTCGGGCAGCCCCTGCTTGAGGGCCTTGAGCAACACGGCATTGGCAGCCAGGCTGCCATTCATCTTCCAGTTGCCGACGATGAGTTTCTTCTTCATGGTTACCACGTCAAAACGATTTTGCCGGTGTGCTGACTCGACTCCATCAGCGCGTGCGCCTTGTCGGCATCAGCGGCAGCAAAGGTGCTGTGAATCACAGGGCGGATACCGCCTGCCTCGATGAGCGGCCAGACCTCGCGCCGCAGCGCCTGGGCGATGGCCGCCTTGAAGGCGACAGGACGCGGACGCAGCGTGGAGCCCGTCACCAGCAGGCGACGGCGCAGGACCAGGCCCGCATCGAACTCCGCCTTGATGCCGCCCTGCACCGCAATGATGACCAGACGGCCATCCTCGGCCAGGCTCTGCACTTCGCGCGCAACATAGCTGCCCGCCACCATGTCCAGGATCACGTCCACGCCCTTGCCGTCGGTGATGCGCTGCACCTCCGCGGCAAAGTCCTGGGTACGGTAGTTGATGGCATGGTCGGCGCCCAGCTTCAGGCAGTCGGCGCATTTGGCATCGGAGCCAGCCGTCACGATGACCGTGGCGCCACGCGCCTTGGCCAACTGGATGGCCGTCACACCAATGCCGCTGCTGCCGCCCTGCACCAGCAGGGTTTCGCCCGCCTGCAAGGCGCCGCGATCGAACACATTGCTCCAGACGGTGAAGAAGGTTTCGGGCAATGCCGAAGCCTCCACCTCGCTGAGCCCCGCCGGGATGGGCAGGCACTGGGCCACTGGCGCAACGCAGTACTCCGCATAGCCACCACCGGCCAGCAGCGCGCACACGCGGTCGCCCACGCGCAGGCCTGCCAGCCGCATGGCGTCGTCGTCACCCGACACGATCACCCCGGCCACTTCCAGCCCAGGCAGATCCGAGGCACCGGGCGGCGGGGCGTAGTGCCCCTTGCGCTGCAACACATCAGGGCGATTGACACCGCTGGCCGAGACCTGGATCAGCAACTCCTGCGCGCCGGCCACGGGCAGCGGACGCTCGCCCAGGCGCAAGACATCGGGACCACCAAAGTCCGTGAGTTCCACGGCACGCATGATTTGCTTTTCCATTTTTCGACCTCGCAATCCCTGTCAAAAATGCCACAAGCGCTGAACAGGTCAGCGCTTTTTCCAGTCACCGCATGCACCTGCAAGGCCCCCCCTTTTTGGGGAACGGCCTTGCCGGGCATTACTGCTGCTGTTGCTGTTGCTGCTCGCCCTCGGCAGCCGGACGACCGCCTTCACGGGGCTCGCGAGGTTCACGCGGCTCGCGGTACTCGCGTTGCTGGCGGGGCTCACGCGGCTGGCGGAACTCACGCTCGGCAGGCGCGGGGCGCTCGCTGCGCTCCATGCCGGCAGGACGCTCGGTCAACGCCTTCAGCGACAACTTGACACGACCCTTTTCGTCGGTCTCCATGACCTTGACCTTGATGATCTGGCCTTCCTGCAGGTAGTCGGCGACGCGCTCCACGCGCTCGTGGGCAATCTGGCTGATGTGCAGCAGACCGTCCTTGCCGGGCAGCAGGTTCACGAGAGCACCGAAGTCCAGGATCTTGGTGACCGGGCCTTCGTAGATCTTGCCGATTTCGACTTCGGCCGTGATCTCTTCGATGCGGCGCTTGGCTTCGTCGGCCTTGGCGGCATCGCTGGAAGCGATGGTGATGGTGCCGTCTTCGCCGATGTCGATCTGCGTGCCGGTCTCTTCGGTCAGTGCACGGATGGTGGAGCCGCCCTTGCCGATCACGTCACGGATCTTCTCGGGGTTGATCTTCATCGTGTACAGCTTGGGAGCGAAGGACGAGATCTCGGCCTTGGCTTCACCCATGGCTTCCTGCATCTTGCCCAGGATGTGCATGCGCGCTTCCTTGGCCTGGGCCAGGGCGACCTGCATGATTTCCTTGGTGATGCCCTGGATCTTGATGTCCATCTGCAGCGCAGTGATGCCGCTGGTGGTGCCAGCCACCTTGAAGTCCATGTCGCCCAGATGATCTTCATCACCCAGGATGTCGGTCAGCACGGCGAAGCGGTTGTCTTCCTTGATCAGGCCCATGGCGATACCGGCCACGTGGGCCTTCATCGGAACGCCTGCATCCATCATCGACAGGCAGCCGCCGCAGACCGAGGCCATGGACGAGGAGCCGTTGGACTCGGTGATTTCCGACACCACGCGGATGGTGTAGGGGAATTCTTCCTTGCTGGGCAGGCAGGCCGCCAGGGCGCGCTTGGCCAGACGGCCGTGGCCGATTTCGCGGCGCTTGGTCGAGCCCATGCGGCCCACTTCGCCGGTGGCAAAGGGAGGCATGTTGTAGTGGAACAGGAAGCGGTCCTCGAACTCGCCAGCCAGCGCGTCGATGCGTTGTGCATCGCGCTCGGTGCCCAGCGTGGACACGACCAGGGCCTGCGTCTCACCGCGCGTGAACAGGGCCGAGCCGTGCGTGCGGGGCAGCACGGAGTTGCGGATTTCGATGGGACGCACGGTGCGCGTGTCGCGGCCGTCGATGCGCGGCTCGCCGGCCAGGATCTGGCTGCGAACGATGCGTGCCTCGATGTCGAACAGCATGCCTTCGACCTTGACGCCGTCGAACTCCACGCCCTGGGCCGTCAGGCCGGCCTTCACGGCGGCGTAGGCTTCGCGGCAGGCCTGCGTGCGGCTTTGCTTGTTGCGGATCTGGTAGGCCGCGCGCAGGGCTTCGTCACCCAGTGCCGCCACCTTGGCGATCAGCTCTTCATCCTTGGCGGGAGCGACCCAGTCCCAGACGGGCTTGCCGGCTTCGCGCACCAGTTCATGGATGGCGTCAATGGCGATGCGACCTTGCTCGTGGCCGAAGACCACGGCGCCCAGCATCACATCTTCAGGCAGTTGCTGCGCCTCGGACTCCACCATCAGCACGGCAGCTTCAGTACCGGCCACGACCAGATCCATCTGCGAATCCTTGCGCTGGGTCTGGCCGGGGTTGAGCACGTACTCGCCATTGATGTAGCCCACGCGGGCGGCACCGATGGGACCGTTGAACGGAATGCCCGACACGGACAGGGCGGCCGACGTGGCGATCAGGGCGGCGATGTCGGCATCGACTTCGGGGTTCAGCGACACGGTGTGGATGACCACATGCACGTCGTTGTAGAAGCCTTCGGGGAACAGCGGGCGGATCGGACGGTCGATCAGGCGGCTGGTCAGGGTTTCGAGTTCGCTGGGCTTGGCTTCGCGCTTGAAGAAGCTGCCGGGGATCTTGCCTGCGGCGTAGGTCTTCTCGATGTAATCGACGGTCAGCGGGAAGAAGTCCTGGCCGGACTTGGCCTGCTTGGACGCCACCACGGTGGCCAGCACCACGGTGTCATCGATGTTGACCAGCACGGCGCCGGAAGCCTGGCGGGCGATCTCGCCGGTTTCCATGGTGACCGTGTGCTGGCCCCACTGGAAGGTCTTGGTGACTTTGTTGAAGATGGACATTGTTGCTCCTAGGGAATGTTGGCCAGATGCACTCATCCGGCCATGATGGAGAGCAATTCAGAACACGATGCCATTCCATTGCTGGATTTCTTGCTATCAAATCCGCAGCAATGGAATGACACAGCTTCGCTCTGTCTTGCTTTCTCCGAAGTAAAAAACGCCTGAGCTAGACAGGCTAACTCAGGCGTTTCGATCTCCCACCGTGCTTACTTGCGCAGGCCCAGCTTGGCGATCAGTGCGGTGTAGCGATCAGCGTCCTTGGACTTGAGGTAGTCCAGCAGCTTGCGACGGCGGCTCACCATGCGCAGCAGGCCGCGACGACCGTGGTGGTCCTTGGCGTGTTGCTTGAAGTGAGGGGTCAGCTCGTTGATGCGTGCGGTCAGCAGGGCCACTTGCACTTCTGGGCTACCAGTGTCGTTGGCAGAGCGTGCGTTGGACTTGACGACTTCAGCCTTCACGGAAGATGCGATCATTTTTTTTTCCTTGGAAATTGGCGCCTCAAAGACAAAAGCAAGGAGGCAGCCTTGGTTACTTGCGCCGGGACTGGAAAGGCCCCGACGTGCGTCTTGCACCATGCAAAACCCTGAGATTATAACAAGCACGCCCGGACCGGTATCCACACCTGATTTGCAGCCCTTTGCCACTTCGGCCTGCTGCCCGCCCAGAATCCCGCAAAGCCCGCGCCACAGGCATGCCGTCACGAAGCACGGATATGTGGTGCGCAGGCATTCCATACACCAAGGGAGGGCCACGCCATGGCAGTGCGTTTTTCATTCATTCCATCGACCCGACAAGCGCAGCTGCGGCAATGCGCCCTGCTCTGCCTGGTCGCGGCCCTGGGCCTGGCCCTGCCTGCCCAGGCTGCGTCCCATCGCGCCGACGCATCGGCTGCGCAAGGCTCCACGCGCAAAAAGGGCGGGCAGCGGGTCCGGGTGCCGACGCAGCGCAGCAGCTCAGACGAGTCGCCCGAGCAACGCGACAAGCGGCTTTACCGCGAATGCCAGGGCAGGCACAACGCCGGAGCATGCGCCGGATACACCGGGCAGCCGCCGGGCAGGCGCCAGCGCTGACACGCTCCCAGAAACAGTCCTAGGCCAGCCTCCAATACCAAAAAATTTGGCAAGTCCTTGCCATCATTGGATTTTTTCGCACCTCTGCACGCCTGAATTCAGCCCCATTCACGGCACAACTCCTATTTTTTGACCAAAGAAACAGATTGGTCTGAAAGACATGCACGAACAACCCCAATAGATTGAGCGGCGCACGAAACAAACAGCAACAACCAGCGTTGCGCAAGCCAATCGACGGGGAGGGATTCAAGACATGTCATCGACCAGGCCTCAGGCTCGCCCGGGCGCCGAAGGCTTCACTGCCATCGAGTTGATGGTGGTCGTCGCCATCCTCGCCGTGCTCACCACGCTGGCAGCTCCCAGCTTCAACCTCATCATCGAGCGCTGGCGTGTTCGCCAGACCGTCGAGGCCCTGCAATCGACGCTGCAGTACGCGCGCTCCGAAGCCGTGCGGCGCGGTGGCGGCGTTTTCATCCAGAAACTGCCCCAAGGCACCAAGGGCTGCACCCTGGCGGCGCAGCACGCCGACTGGGGCTGCGGCTGGGTGGTGTTCGTCGACCGCAATGGCAACAGGCACTGGGATCCCAAGGAGGAGCTGCAGCGCTTCGACACGCCCGCCCGCACCCTCGTCACCCGCTCCCGGTCTGCCTCCATCATCAGTGTGGACCGCTGGGGTCAGTTGGGCGGACTCACCGCCATGGGTTTCGCCATTGCGCCATCTCCGGCCGGAATCACTTCCGCCGCAACCCAAGGCATTTGCGTCTCGTCCGGCGGACGCATCCGGGTGGTCGGCCAGGAGGGTATTCCATGCGCCTGACTCGTACCCGCAATCGGCATCCCAACGGCTTTACCCTGATCGAAACCCTGGTCGCCACCGTCATCACGGCCCTGGGTGTTCTGGGAATCCTGGGACTGCAGATGCGCACCCTGGCCGACAACCAAAGCGGCGTGCGCCGCGCCCAGGCCATCCGGCTGATCGAGGACCTCAGCGAGCGCACGCACGCCAACCCCAACTCCCTCGGACAGATCGGCCGCTACGTTTCCGACTGGAATCACGCCCCCGAATCCGTCGCCGACTGCAGTGCCGCCGCATGCGGCCCGGACGCAATGGCCAGCTACCACCTCGCACGATGGAAGGCATCCGTTCGCCAACTGCTGCCAGGCGGGGCCGCCAAGGTCTTCCTCGCAGGAGACGAGGCAGCCGCCAGCGCCGGCAATGGGCGCCAGCTGGGGATCATGATCAGTTGGCGCGAGAACGAAAAGTCCGGCAAGGCCGACTACAAGGACCCCATCGGACTTGATGGCGATGGCGATCGCATGCACGGCGACCAGGCCATGGCCTGTCCTGCAGGCAGAACCTGCCACCTGCAATACATCCCACTCAGCGCTCGCTGTGCTCCCTACCTTGCAAACAACGCAGTCCAGTTCTTCTGCGCAGGCCCATGAAACCCCATCGCATCGCCACCGCCATTGCGGCCAGACCGCGTCAACGCGGGCTGAGCCTCGTCGAACTGCTGGTCGGACTTTTCCTGGGACTGCTGATCATCGGCGTGGCCATGGGCGCACTCATGGCGTCACGCGCCGTGTCCGCCACCATCAGCGATGCCAGTCAGTTGCAACAGCAGGCTTCCCATCTCTTCCGTGTCATGGGCCGGCAGATCCGGCAGGCGGGGTCCCTGCGGCTGCTTCTTGCATCACACAAGAAGGCAACAGAAGCCATTGACGTGGCAGACCCCGTTGCATTCGAGGCGGGCGCACTGGACTTCAACCCCGTGCACGACACCATCCAGGGCCTCGATGCACCCGGGCGCTCCCAATACAAGCTCGCCGTGGGCTACAGCAACTACACGCAGCCGCTGCACACATCGGCCATCGAGACCTCACTGCAGCGCAATTGCCTGGGGCAAACCAACAGCGACAGCCTCATCCTGAGCCGCTTTGTCCTGGACGCCAGTAAAAACACCCTGCGCTGCGCCGGAGCGCCCTCCGCGGGTGCCCAGCCCCTTGCCAGGAACGTCGCCAACTTCCAGGTGCGCTACCTGTTCCAGGCGCCGGGGGGCGCCGCCCGCATCCAGTATGTCAACGCAGCCGCCGTAGGCCAGGACTGGCCTCGCGTCGTCGGCGCCGAGGTCTGCCTGGTGCTCTTCGGCAACGAGGCCATCGACATGCCCGCCAACAGCAGCTATACCGACTGCGCCGACAGCGACGGTACGGCCGAATCCATCCACATGGTCACGCTGCCTGCGCCCAGGACGCGGCGCCTGCACATGGTCTTTCGCAGCGTGTACCAGTTGCGCAGCCAGGGGTTGGCCGGATGACGCACAAGGCTGCAGGCATGCGACATGCCCACACCTGCGCAGCGCAGCGCCAAAAAGGCATCGCCCTGTTCATCGTGGTGGTCCTGGTCATGCTGTCCATGCTGCTCGCCCTGTGGGCGTCGCGCAGCGCACTGTTCAACGAAATGTTCGTGGGCAACGATGCCGACTACCAGCGTGCCCTGGAGGCTGCACAGGCCTTGCTGCAGGATGCCGAACTGGATATTCGGGGCGAACAGGCCAGCGGCGCCGCCTGCGCCGCCAGCAGCAGCCAGCCATCCGTCTGCCGCAGCGGTGCAGGCATCGCACAGTTCCCCCGGGAAACCGGGGAAGTCGGCCTGCTGCTGGCCAGCCTCGCTGAGGCCACACCCACTGGATGCCGCGATGGCCTGTGCACCAAGCGCACGGGACCTCAGGACTTCTGGAACAACGCGGACGAAGGCCAAGGGATCACGCTGGGCCAGATGACTGCCGCTGACGTCGGCGCACGCTACGGCCAGTTCACGGGCGCCATCGCTGGCGGAAAGAGCGACTCCATCCTGGCAAATCGTGAGGCAGGAAAGGGAGGCTGGTACTGGATAGAGATCCTGCCCTATGACGTCAACGCAGGGAACTCGGGCGTCATCGCCAACGGCTCACCCCGACTGGCCCTTTACATGCAGCCTCAGGTGATCTATCGCATCACGGCCATTGCCCATGGCCGCAAGAGCAACACCCAGGTGGTGATGCAGCAGACCTACGCCCGGCAGAAACGCCGCGACTGACTCAGGACACCTGACATGCCCCACCTCTGCCATCCCTGGCTCCGGCGCATCCTGCTGCCAGCGCCGACAGCCGCAGCCATGGTCGCTGCAGTCCTGGCCGCGCAAAACAGCCAGGCAATGGATATGACCCAGTCGTCGCTTGGACCCCGAGTCAAGGTCACGATAAAGCCTGGCCTGCCGGCACCCATCCAGGTCCAGCAGATCTCGGAGGCAGACACTCCAGTTGCCAGGGTTCAGGCAGATGGCACCGAATTCGCCGCGCCCATTGAAGACTGCCCGGCCGGACAACAGGCAGATGCCAAGGGCCGCAGCAGCTCCATGGCCTCCAGCGGCAGCGTGATTACGCGGGCCGGCGTGGACATATTCAGCGCCCGCTACAGCGCAAAAGCGGCCTGGAGCGGCTGGATCAGCGCAGAAACCGTCCAGGCCGATGGCAGCCTCACCGCAACAGCCGGCTGGCAAGGCAAAACCACGGCCGGCCACCTGGATGCACTCAGCGACGAACAGGCAATCAATGACCGTCTGATCCTGACCTGGAGCGACAGACTGCAAAGAGGCGTGTCCTTCAAGTGGAATGAACTCGACCACCGGCAGAAAGCCTCCCTGGGCATCGATGTCGAAGGAAGAGCAGACAACCTGGGCAAGCACAGGCTCAACTTCATACGCGGCGACCGCCGCATGGAAGCGCCGGGACAACCGCCGCGCGTTGGCCCCACCCGTCCTTTTCGCCAGCGCAGCTCGCGCCAGGGCGACATCGTCAACTCCCAGATCTGGCATACCGGTCATCCCGTGGACAACTGGCCCCTGCCGGGCTATGCCGCCTATACCCTCGCCCAGCAGAACCGCCAGCCCATGATCTATGCAGGCGGCAATGACGGCATGCTGCATGGCTTTTCGGCCACCGACGGCAGGGAAAAGATCGCCTACATCCCACGAGGCGTGATCTCCGGACTGGCAAGACTTTCCGACCCCGACTATGACGCCCGGCATCGCTACTTTGTGGACGGCTCAGTCATGAGCGGCGACATCCCCTCGGGCAGCGTTGCGTCCTCGCAGTGGCGCACTGTGCTGGCTGGCATGGCAGGCGCCGGAGCCAAGGGCTACTTCGTGCTGGACATCACCCATCCGGAGGCTTTCAGCGAGTCCGGTGCCAGCTCGCTGGTCCTGCTCGACCGAACCCAGACACGCAACAGCGATCCCGGCGACTGCGCCAGCCTGGATGAGATGCGCCAGCGCGCCACTTGCCAGGAAAACAAGGACCTGGGCCATATTTTTGCGGCGCCCGTGCTGGACGATGCCAACCCGCAACGCAGCACTCAGATCACGCAGTTGAACAACAACCGCTGGGCACTGGTGACGGGCAACGGCTACCACAGCACCAACCAGCGGCCCGTGTTGCTGATCCAGTATCTCGATGGCAACCAGGAGCTGTTGCGCCTCGTTGCCACGGGCAATACCCCAACCGGCACCACCCCCGAGACCACCCACAACGGACTCTCCGCCCCGCGCCTTGTGGACATCAATGGAGACGGCCTGCCCGATGTGGTCTACGCAGGTGACATCCAGGGCAATCTGTGGAAATTCCTCATCGCCAGCGGTGCCTCCTCCCGCTGGGGCGTGGCCTTCGACGGCCGGCCGCTGTATACAGCCTGGGGGGGCAGTTCTCCATCGGCCACTCGCAACCTGCGTCAAGCCATCACCGCCCCTCCTTCCGTACGCGCCAATGACCGGCGCAGGGCCAGCAAAAATGCCAAAGAAGGGCGCGAGCGCTTGACGGCAGGCGGCATGCTGGTGGCATTCGGTACCGGACGCCACATCACGCGGCAGGATTCTGGCAACACAGCGGTCCAGAGCATCTATTCCATCCTCGACAGCACCCGCTACAGGCTGCTCGCGGACGGCAGAGTGCAAGCTTGCCTCGATGGCAAGGATTCGGACTGCAGGCAGCCTGACGGACAGCGACCGGCACCCGTTTCAGGCATCGGAGAACTGGCCAGGCGCTCGGTGAACCATCAGCCGGCAGGGGCGGCCGGCCAAGGCTTCTGGCGCGTTGACTCCACGACCGACCTCGACTGGACGCGGCACAAAGGCTGGTACATGGACCTGCCCCTGCCGGGCGAGCGCCTGCTCAAGCCAATGGGCTTCTACGACGGCAGCAACATCCTCGCGATCTACAGCCAGATACCTGCCGGATCCCCCAGGCGCCCCGGCGAAAGCGCAAGCCCGCCCGACGCCTGCAATGCGAGCGAGGAGCGCCAATTCCTGACATTCGTGAACATCATGGATGGCAAGCGACCCGGCGTTCCGTTGATGGACAGCAACGGCGATGGGGTCTACGGCACGGCAGATGAGGAGGTCTCGCGCGCAAGCGTCGCCAGGGGATCCCAGGCCTTGCTCCACAAGGGCCATCACGCCATCGGCTACGACGCCGAAGGCCGTCGCAATGTACTCGCCCGCATGCCGGAGCAATCCCTGCGCCCCAGCTGGCGCCAAATGAAATGAGGCACCACATGCGCCGCCCTCGATCCCCAGGATTCACGCTCATCGAACTCATGATCGTCGTGGCCGTCATCGTCATCCTCGGCACGGTCGCCGTCCCCAGCTACAACGAGTACATCCGCGCAGTCCACCGCGCCGACGCCCGCGCCGGCCTGCTCCAGGCCCAGCAATGGCTGGAGCGCGCCGCCACCGCCAACGGCACCTACCCCACCGAGCTGCCTGCAGACCTGACCTGGGCCCACGACTCCAGCAAGCGCTACACCATCGACTTCCTGTCAACCAGCGGCCACGACGACGACACCTACACCCTGATCGCCACACGCCGCGGCTCCCAGTTCGGTGACCGATGTGGCGATTTCACGCTGACCCATACGGGCGAGCGTGATGCGCTCGGCCTGGGTGTGAATACCACTGCGGTGGAGTGCTGGGGGCGGTAGTCTTACAAGTTCAGAGTGCCAGCTTCTTGACCTGTTGCTGCGCATCCGCGACACAAGGATCCAAGGAGATCCGAGCAAGTGCGTCTAACTGGGAGATTTACGCCCCTTCACTCCCTCTCGCTCAGCAATCGGCAAGTGACTGCCAGACGAACTGAGCGGAGGTTTACAAAGCGCACCACTCATCCCGCTGCCTGAGCCATCCATCCGGAATGAACTCCCAACGCGCATCCAGAAATCTAGGATGCGCCAATGTACGCTGCCCCTCCCACATCCAGCCTGTCCAGCCAACAACTAAGGCTGGCCACACGTGGCTTCACCACAATCGAACTGATGGTTGTGATCGCCATCATCACCATACTGGCTGCGTTGGCAGCACCCAGCTTTCGGCCACTCATCGAACGATGGCGTGTACGCGCAGCGACCGAAGACCTTCAGTCCATCCTCTATTACGCACGCTCAGAAGCCATCAAGCGCGGTGGAAAGATCGTCCTCAAAAAGATCGCCAGTGGCAATGGCTGCACCGCGGCCGACGCCAATACACAGTGGGGTTGCGGCTGGACTGTCTTTATCGATGCCAACAACAACGCCACCCAGGACGCCGGTGAACTGACGCTTCAGACATCTTCTGCCCCTACCAAGCTGGAAATCAATCTCGCAAGCAGCAACGGATATATCACGGTGGACCGTTGGGGCCAGCTTGCCAGCGCCGGAAGCAGCAGTTTCAATTTCCGCCTCTTCCCCCAAGGCTCAAATGCCACCAACTCGGCCGCTGCAACGCTTTGCGTGGCAGCAGGAGGAATGATCCGCCGATTGAACACGGGGGATGGCACATGCTGAATCCCAAAAAATCCTTCTTTCAATCCCGCGTTGCCAAAATCAGGCTACCTCCTTTGCTTTCCATGAATATCCATCATGGCTTGCAGATCTGCGATGCAGCACCAGTACCAAGAACCACCATGAAAACAATACGTGCGGCCAATATTCAATCCGGCATCAGCCTGATCGAATCTCTTGTTGCCATTGTCGTGATGTCGTTGGGAATTCTTGGGATTCTCGGCTTGCAACTGCGAAATCTCGCAGATACCCAAACCAGCCTCAACCGCGCCCAAGCCATTCGACTGATAGAGGATTTGAGCGAGAAAATTCAAGCCAACCCTAATGGACTTGGAAATCTTGAGGCTTACCAAAGTGATTGGAAAGATTCCCCCACCGGCAGCTGCAAACCAGAAGGGTGCACCCCCTCTGAAATGGGCGCCTATGATATTGCCCAGTGGAAAGACACAGTAAAATCAACCTTACCAAAAGGAGATGCTGCCATTTTCGTCAGTGCAGTGGATAGTGCTACAGAAAACCGGCGTCAACTAGGAGTCATGATTGGCTGGAAAGCCAATGAGAAAGAGCACAAGGCGTCAGACGGGAGTAATGATGACAAATACACGGAGCCATTCACTCCAGCAGATACAGGATCTGCCAAAGTCAGCTGTCCCACCGGCCTGATATGCCACATTCAATATATACAACCCAATCAGCGCTGCACACCATTTCTTCTGGGGAAAGCAAGCGGCACAACACCACTATATTGCCCTGGATAAAATTCACTCTCCGAGAGACAGCGATGACCAAAATTATAAATCATTCGGCAATTAAACCCTCGAAAATTCAGGAAGGGGCAACCCTTCTCGAATTGATGATAGGGATCACCATCGGCCTTTTGACAGTCGCGGTAGGCATAGGTGCACTGATGATATCTCGCGGTGTTTCCGGAACCGTCAGTGATGCCAGCAACCTGCAACAACAAGCCGCTTACGCATTTCGGGTCATGGGCCAGCAAATACGCCAAGCGGGCACCATTCAACTGGAGTTGAACTTCGATTCTTTTGGTTCTTCAGAAGCACTCCGACCCATGACGCCGGTTGCATTTGATCCACCGGATCCGGCAGGAAAGCGCCCAATGTTCGATAGGCGCACAAGCATGCTGGCCGGCATAGATAGTCCAAGCAGCAGCGAATACACCCTAAGCATCGGATATCAAAACTATGAAGAGATACTAACCCCGACTCCACCTGCCACAGCCAATGCAGCAGGCAATCAACTGCGCGACTGCTTGGGTGAAAATAGTGGATCTGCAACTGCATACATCATAGAAAGCAAGTTCAGGCTATCAAGCAATGACGAACTGATTTGTACGGGGGTCAGCGGCACACCCAAACCGATCATACGCAACGTCAAGGACATGAAAATCAAGTATTTGACACAGGATCCGGATAGCACAAAAACAGGTTTACCTAAAACCAACTATGCCAGTGCAAGCACAGCATCCTCTTCGCCAAATGGATGGCGTGATGTGTATGCTATCGAAGTTTGCCTGGAACTGGAGGGATCCGAATCAATAGATACAGCGGGAGCCACATATAAAAAATGCGATGGCTCATCTGTAAAGCGTGGCAACCGCTTGCGCATGGTATTCAGGAATACCTTTCAAATCCGTAGCCAAGGCCAAGCGCTATCATGAAAAATCCAAGCATTTACAAGACAGCACACCATTTGGCTCGTCGACAAAAACAGCGAGGGATATCACTTTACGTGATTATCATTCTGGTTCTACTCTCAATGCTTTTGGCATTATGGGCATCGAGAACGGCGCTGCTCAACGAAATGATTGTAGGCAATGATGCAGACTATCGCCGCGCCTTCGAAGCCGCGCAGGCTATGCTGCAAGATGCCGAAATGGATATACGTGGAGTCAACACCAACGGAAGTTACTGCACGCCGGATGCAGATAAAGGCGATGTGTGTCGAAGATTGACTACCATCTATTTCGACATTGAGACAAAGGATCTACCCAATCTCATCAACACGTTGGGCACTCACGACTCTAAGTGCTACAAAGGAATTTGTCAGAAATTTGCAGACCCACAGGATTTTTGGCACGACCCCACGCGCCTTGCAGAAATGACCGCAGAAAACGTAGGTGCACGATACGGACAGTTCACCGGAGCGAAAACTGGAACCGGTGGAAACCCCATACTCAACGTAACTGCCACACCAAGCGCTCTGAAGGATCGTCGTGGCGCATGGTACTGGGTAGAGGTTCTGCCTTATGTGGATCCCAATATTTCACTTCTCAAAGGCGTTCCACCAGGAGCCAATGTGGAAATTTTTGCACCTTCCCGAAAAAAAAGATGGGTATATCGCATCACGGCACTCGCCCGGGGACTCAAGCCCGGTACTGAGGTGGTCCTCCAATCCACCCTGTCTTTGAGTCTGGCCGAATAAATACGGAGAAAATCATGAAAAAGCCTTCATTTCAGCAACGCACACTGGCCTGCGCCGTACTCTCCGCATTCGCAGGTACACAGGCAATTTCGGCAGAAATACCTTTTGCCCAGTATCCCGCTGGTTCCGCACACAAGATGCCGATTCCCAATGTGGTCTTGTCCGTCGATGACTCGGGCAGCATGGCCTGGAATGATGACGGAGGCTCGGCAAGCAGCAGCAAGCCAGCCCGTATTACGTCGCTAAAAATTGGTCTGAAGAATGTACTGGTCAACACCAGCAAATATGACAATCAGTTTAGGCTGGCATGGCAGTCGATGTGGCGGTGCAACAATATCCCCAGCAACCAGTCAGGTTGCGACGGCAACAATGCCATGGCAAACTTTTCAGGTGCCCACAAGGACAATTTCTCAGCCTGGGTGGACTCCATCAGTGCAAAGGACGGAACTCCTTCTCATACGATGATGTGGAACGCAGGCCAGTATATGAAAACCACGGGCGTCGATAGCCCCTGGAATGCCACTCCCGGCGTTGCTGACACCAAGCCCATCTCTTGCCGCAGGGCGTATCACGTTTTCATGACAGACGGTGGCTGGAATACCTATCTACCATCAACCAACTTCGATTCTTTTGATTTCCAGACCAAGATGGTCAGCTCCCACGCTGAAGCCATAGGCAATTCCGATGGAACTACGAAATCACTCCCCACGCCAGAAGCGCCAAAATACGGCCCCACTTTGACTTACGACATCACAAGTGATCAGACAAAAATATATCGCGACAATTACGGCTCCGGCACAAAAAAACAAAGAGTCAACAAGAAAGACTATTACTTCGCATATCCTACGCTTGCCGATATGGCATTTCACTATTGGTCCACAGACTTGCAGCCCACCATCAAGAATGAGATACCTTTTGAACCCAAAAAATCGACCGACGAAACCTTCAAATCCGGGAACAGCTCCGTAACCATAAAGCCAGAGTGGAATCCTAAGAATGACCCTGCAACCTGGCAGCACTTAGTCACCCACACCATTGGCTACGGAGCACGCGCAAGCAATTGGGATGACACAAACAAAAACCCCATTTTCACCAATGGAATGTACGGAGATGGTTTCACGGATGCAATACTAGGTATCAAGAAGTGGACCGATGCAACCGACGACGATTATGACGGTAACTATACCAGTGGAATACGCAAAGGACAGGCCATCACCGACTATGTGCGTCCAGAAGAGCTATGGCATATGGCGATCAACAGCAGAGGGAAATTCTTTCCTGTGCAAACTGGCGCCGATCTGGAAAAAGCATTTGATGAGATTTTCAGCTCCATTGTTGCCGACAATACAAGCCCACTGACAGGATTCACCAGCGCATCCAACTCCATCAGCCGCAACAACACCGAATCTTTCCAATCGGGGTATGTCGCTGCAGAAGACCTTAATTCCAACAAGAATCGTTGGAGTGGCTTTGTCGCATCCGAGAAAATAATCTCCGTCGTTGATCCACAGAATTCACAAAATATCACCTGGAAGACGACACCCAATCCAGCCTGGGGCCTCAACCCCAATAAGACAGCCCCCAATAATCATATGACAACAGCGGATAAGCTGGATGCTTTATCTGCTACGGACATCACATCCAGGCTTATCCTGTCACACAATGGAAGCACGGGAATATCCTTTGAATGGGGGACCACCACGCAGCTGAGTACCACACAGCAGGCGCTCTTGAACTTGACGCCCAGCGATGGCCGCGGCAAGGACAGAGTCAACTATATCCGCGGGGACCGCAGCAAGGAGGAAAATCAAACTGGAGGAGTATTTCGTCAAAGAAAATCCCGCCAGGCCGATATTGTCAACTCCAGCATCTGGTATGCGGGACCTCCATCACTCACATATAATATTGCCAGCTACACCCGCTATATAGCCACCCACAGCAAACGCATCCCAATGCTTTATGTAGGAGGAAACGACGGCATGCTTCATGGATTCTCGGCCATTGATGGCTCTGAAAAAATAGCATACGTTCCCCAGGGAGTCATTAAAAATCTTCCAGATTTCTCCAACACCGGCTACACACATAGATATTATGTAGATGGCTCACCTTTCACAGGTGACCTCAATCTGGGAACCAAGGATTCCCCGAACTGGGCCACCTATCTGGTAGGAACATTGGGCGCTGGCGGCAAAGGTTATTTTGTGCTCAATACCACAAATCCCGGCACCACAGATGGCGTGATTGCCACCGACTTCAGCAAGGCCAATGCGAGCAGCCTGGTCATCATGGACAAGACAGATGGTTCCGATGCGGATATTGGCCACATCTTTGGTGCCCCTGTCGTTGAAGAGGCAAATCCACAAAGAGCCTTGCAAATAACAAAAACCAATGATGGCCGCTGGGCGGTAATCATGGGTAACGGTTACAACAGCACGAACGAGAGGCCTGTTCTACTCATTCAATATCTGGATGAAAACAGGGAGCTCAAGAAAATTTCGGCAGTACCCGTAACCACACCCAAAAACGCAGAGGCCGATCAAAATGGGCTGTCAACCCCACAGTTTCTCGACATCAACAGCGATGGTGTTCCAGATATTGTATATGCAGGAGATTTGCGCGGTAATCTTTGGAAATTTGATATCTCCAGCAACAATGCCTCCAACTGGAATGTTGCCTTTGACGGAAGACCATTATTCACTGCCACCTATTCCACGGGAGTGACTGGCAGCGCCACAAGCCGCCAGCCCATCACGACACCTCCTGTATTGAGGCCCAACAGACAGGTCGGCGGCCTCATGGTGGCTTTCGGAACAGGACGCAGCCTGACCGAGGGAGATCGTACAGACACAGACTCCAAACAGACTGTTTATTCCATTATTGACAATACACGCTACACGATCAGCAAGGATGCCACAAGCAAAGGCAAAGTTGTTTTGGAAACATCAGATCCGACACCTGCCACAGTTTCACGGACCCAATTGATGAGCCAAGCGATTGAGGGCGCCAAGAAGCCCGGGGAAGGTGCAAGCTCTAACCGGGATTTCTGGGCCGTGAGCAACAACAGCGCCATCTATGACTGCCAAGGCAAATCAAATTGCACCGCAGTCAAAGGGTGGTATTTTGACCTTCCGGAAGCTGGTGAGCGTGTACTCAATGCCATTGAATTCTATGACGGCAGCAACGTTCTGGAAATCATGAGTGAAGTCCCTGCGTCCGGAGGCGCCACGACAGGCACGGAAGAAAGCTGTGAACCAACGCCTAAATCCGCAAAGCCATTTCGCACTTTGTTGACTATCGAACAGGGATCAAAACCTAGAACGCAGATTCTTGACCTGAATGGAGATGGCCTATACAACGGCGAGGACAAATCAGTGAACAGGATGACCTCTGACCCCAAGGAACTTCGATTCAGCAACAAATCTCTTCAGGTCAGAAAAGGCAATAGTGGACGTGAAGATAAGCTTTCAAAAATTCCGGAGTTGATGCTGCGCCCCAATTGGAGGCAATTGAACTGATGCACCTGGAAAATAAAATCATGATGAAAAGATCTTCTGGATTCACGTTGATTGAGTTGATGATCGTAGTCGCTGTGGTCGGCATACTTTCAGCCATCGCCATGCCAAGCTACAACGAATATATTCGGCGTGGGCATCGGGCGGAAGCCCGGGCCGGCCTTTTGCAAGCGGCGCAATGGCTTGAGCGGGCGGCAACTTCCAACGGAACCTATCCGCTCACCGCCAGTTTCCCGGCCTCCTTGAAGACAGTTCCCTCCAATCGCTACGATATTTCACTGAACTCCACGGATGGAAGCACGTTCACCGTGACAGCCACACCCAAGGGAGCCCAAGCCAACGACAAGTGCGGCAACTACACCTTGACGCAAAGCGGCCTGCGTGGAGCCAACGGAGCCACGACAGGCACCATCGTTACCGACTGCTGGGGCAAGTGAGCACCGGGTAGATGCCAATCCGCCAGGCGCTGATCGAGCCCAGGCTTGTTACCATCCCAGGCACCATGACAAACACCGTGCCACACATGCACCAAGCGCTTGGGCTCGCCGCCCAGGCGCTTTTTCTTTCCTCCCCCAATCCGCGCGTAGGCTGCGTACTGGTGGCACCTGATGGCCGGGTCGTTGGCCAGGGGTTCACCCAGCAGGCTGGTGGCCCACATGCCGAAGTGATGGCGCTGCGCGATGCCGCAGCACAGGGCGAGGATGTGCGCGGAGCAACCGCCTATGTGACGCTGGAGCCTTGCTCGCACCAGGGCCGTACAGGTCCCTGCTGCGATGCCCTGATCGCTGCAGGCGTTGCCAAGGTGGTAGGCGCACTCACCGACCCCAATCCCCAGGTAGCTGGCCAAGGTTTTGCGCGGCTGCGTGCTGCAGGTGTACAGGTGGAGGTGGGACCAGGTGCAGCCGAATCGCGCGAACTGAACATCGGCTTCTTCAGCCGCATGCTGCGCGGCATACCGTGGGTGCGCATGAAGGCCGCCAGTTCCCTTGACGGCGCAACCGCATTGCACAACGGTGTCAGCCAATGGATCACCTCGCCCGAGGCACGTGCTGACGGCCATGCCTGGCGTGCGAGAGCCTGCACCCTGCTGACGGGCATAGGCACGGTGCTGGAAGACGATCCGCGTCTGAACGTGCGTGAAGTGCCTACCCAGCGCCAACCGCGCATCGCGGTGGTGGATAGCCGGCTGGACACGCCGCTCACCGCCCAGGTACTGAAGACGCCCGGCGGCTGCCTTATCTACACCAGCAGTCAGGATACTTTGCGGTCCGAAGATTTGCAGGCGGCTGGCGCGACGATCATCCACATGCCCAACGCGCACGGCAAGGTGGACTTGGCCGCCATGCTGCGTGACCTGGCCGCGCGCGGTACGAACGAGCTGCATGTGGAAGCAGGCTTCAAGCTCAATGGCTCGCTGATACGCGAAGGGCTGGTCGATGAACTGCTGCTGTACCTGGCCCCCAAGCTGCTGGGCACGGGTGGCATGGGCATTGCCAGTTTCGGGCCGCTGGACGCGCTGTCCGAGGCCCTTGCGCTGGAGTTGCACGATGTGCAGCGTATAGGGCCGGATCTGCGCGTTGTCGCTCGTGTTGAAGGGCGCGCCAGCTTCTGACGCGGACAGCAGCTTCCTGGACCAGCGGCTGGCGCAGCCGTCCGACACCCGATTGACCGATCCTTGGGCCAAATCTTCGAATCATGTCCGGCGCTCGCAACCTACAGCCTCTTCCATCCGTCAGCCTCTTCCGAGGCCTGCGGACCACGCTTGTCCTGCTGGTGTCCGCCGTGGTCTGCGGCTGCGCCAGCAGCTTGCCCTCTCAGGTCGATCGCCCCGTCACTGCCGCCTTGGAAGCTCCGCAAAGCACGCCATTGGGCTCTTTGGTGCAGCAATTGCGGCCAGCCAGCGTCAGGCCTCAAACCTCTGCCTTCACCCTCCTGTCCGGCGCCCAGGCCGCCTACGGCGCACGGCTGGCCCTGGTCGAGGGAGCGCAGCAGACGCTGGACCTGCAGTACTACGCCATCCATGCCGACGAGAGCACGCAGCGCCTGCTGCGCGGCGTGGTGGAGGCGGCGCGGCGTGGCGTGCGGGTGCGGGTGTTGCTGGACGACTTCCACAGCACGGGTGCGAATGCGCAGGTCATGCGGCTGGCCTTTGTGCCGGGCATAGAGATGCGCATGTTCAACCCGCTGGCGGGCGCACGCAGTTCCGTGCTGGGGCGGGCCTATACGCTGTTGACGGATTTCCAGCGGGCGCAGCAGCGCATGCACAACAAGCTCTTCATTGCCGACAACGCCATGGGCGTGATCGGGGGGCGCAATCTGGGCGATGCGTATTTCGACGCGGACAGCGCCAGCAATTTCGTGGACCTCGACGTGCTGGCTGCGGGGCCGGTGGTCGGCGATCTGTCACGCAGCTTCGACAGCTATTGGAACAACCCGCGCGCCTATCCGGTTCAATCGCTCATCAGTCTCAAGGAGCTCAAGCAGCTGCGCGAGCGCTTTGCCGATGATGGCGATCAGGCGCAGGACGAGGACCCTACGCCTGCCGTTGCCGCCAAAGAGGCAAAGACGGCTGAGCAGGCCGCCGCACACAGCCGCATCATCTGGGACCAGCAGCCCATGGATTTGCGCAAGGCGCCATGGACCTGGGCCTCGGCCGCCGTGCTGGTGGACCAGCCGGCCAAGATCCCGCTGGACAGGGATGACAGCCCGAGCACCAGTGCGGACGCGTCTGCGCCAGCCACACCCGCCCCGCACAGCCCGCAGGCCAAGCCTGCTGGCACGCTGCCCATGGGCCAGCCAACTCCGGCCTTGCGCCAGGCGGCGCGCCCAGTGCTGGAGGCCGATTCGGTAGTGGACGGCCTGCTGGCCCTGGTCCGCAAGACGCGGCGCGATCTGCTGGTGGTCTCGCCCTATTTCGTGCCCGGTCCGGACATGATGGAGGCGTTTCGCGGCGCGCGGCAACGCGGGGTGCGCGTGCGCATCCTGACCAATTCGCTGGCCTCCAATGACGCGCCCCTGGCCCATGCCGGCTATGCGCGCCACCGCAAGGCGCTGCTGGAGATGGGCGTTGAACTCTATGAGATGCGCAGCACGGCGGCCAGTGTCCGCTCTGCGTTTGGCTCGGGCAGCAGTGGCGGTGGAGGTCCTTCAGGCGCCACGGGTGCCTCGCGCGCCATGCTGCACTCCAAGCTGCTGGTGGTGGATGGTCACCTGGTGGCAGTCGGCTCGATGAATCTGGACCTGCGCTCGCAACTGCAGAACACCGAGATCGCCCTGCTCATCGCCAGCCGCGAGTTCGGCCGGCTGGCCACGCAAAGTATTGACGAGGGCCTGCAGGACGGCAGCTGGCGCGTGGAGATCGACAAGGATGGAGGACTGGTCTGGCGGGCCTCGGAAGACAGCGACCGCGCCGACGAGCACAGCGAGCCCGATGCCAGCTGGGGCCTGCGCCTGATGCTCAAGCTCCTGGGCCCGCTGGCGCCGGACCACCTGCTGTAGGCGGACGACAGCGCTACAACCCCGCCCACTCCTGGCGCCGAGCCAGCGCCTGGACCCAGAGGGTGATCTCGCGCTGATCGGTCTGGGTGCGCACCTCCTGATAGGCCTGCTCGGCCTCGGGAAAGCGGCGGCGCAGCAGGTTCAGCCATTGCTTGAGACGGCCTGCGCGCTGGCGCGGCTCCAAGTCCTCGCAGACCATGTCCCAGAAGCGCTGAACCTGGGGCACGAGGTCGCTCCAGCACACCTCGGCGGCCGGGGTCTGCTCACCTTCAACGGCGGCGCGAATGGCCAGCGCCAGGCCCGGGTCGGCAACGATTCCCCGCCCCAGCATCAGGTCGCTGCAACCCGATTGCTCGCGGCAGCGCAGCGCCTCCTGCACCGTCCATATCTCGCCGTTGGCCACCACGGGCACGGTCACGGATTCGCGGATGCGCGGGATCATCTCCCAGTAGGCGGGCGGGCGGTAGCCATCGAGCTTGGTGCGGGCATGAACGACGATTTCGCAGGCACCGCCGGCCTGCATGGCCTGGGCGCATTCGGTCATCAGGGCGGTGTCGTTGAAGCCCAGCCGCATCTTGGCCGACACGGGCATGGCCGCTGGCACGGCGGCACGCACTGCGCCCACCACGCGCGCAATCTGTTCCGGGTCCTGCAGCAGCGCAGCGCCGCCGCCGTGGCGGTTGACGACCTTGGCCGGGCAGCCGAAGTTCAGGTCGATGCCCTCCGGCCCCAGGCGCGCCAGATTGGCCGCGTTGGCCGCCATGCTGTCCGGGTCCGATCCCAGCAACTGGGCCCGCACGGGCACCCCCGCCAGCGTCCGGCTGCCATTGTTCAATTCCGGCATGGTGCGCAGGAATACCTTGTCGGGCAGCAGCGTCCCCGTGACGCGGATGAACTCAGAGACGCAGCGGTCCGCACCGCCCACGCGCGTGAGCACATCGCGCAGCACGAAATCAAGCAAGCCCTCCATGGGCGCCAGCAACAGTCTCATCAGCTGTGTTCCGGGGCCTGCAGCCCCGTCTTCCTGTTACAGATCAAACAATATTCCTGCGGCCCGTATTGGCCGCCTGCCCCTTCGAATCGCCCATCATCAAGGCGGCGGCAGGCGATTGTGCCCTTGCCGCAGCAAGTTGCACCGGACCAGTTGTCATGGCTTTTTCACGCCACGGTCATTCATGTAACGTGCAATCGGGGCTTGTCGACTCCCCCGCCCCAACCATGCTGCTGCAAAAAACCGCCAAGGCCCTTGAAGAGCTGCAGCCAGGCCGGCGCAGCCTGCCGCTGCGCGAGCGCTCGGTGCTGCTGATGGCCGATGGCCGCACCGAGGAGCAGCTGCAGCAGGTGCTGGGTGCCCAGGCCAGGGAGCTGGTACAGCAGCTGATAGACAGCGGCCATCTTCAGCGCCTGGCCGGCAATGCCATCGAAACATCGCCCCAGCCGCAGCCCCCCGCGATGGCGCCAGCCGCTGCCAGGCAACCCGCTTCACCAGGCCCTGCCGCCACGCTGAATCTGGCCGGCACACGCATGTATCTGTTCGACCTGTGCGAGCGCATGTTCGCCAACCGTCATGAGGACAAGGCCCAGGTGCTGCGCCATCTGCTGCGCGAAGCGCGCGACCTGGCGGCTCTGCAGGCCGCCGCCTTACAGCTGCTGCAGACCGTGCAGGAGCATGCCGGCAACGAGCGCGCGGATGCGCTGCGCGAGCGGCTGCAGCATCTGCTGCCCCAGGAGGCAAACGAGTCAATGGCAGCGCAAGGCGCCTGACCGGGATGAAAGCGTGGGTGCCGGCGATCAGCGAGGCGCCAGGCGCCACAGCGAGGTGACTTCGGCAGCGCGTGCGGCGTGCAGCGGATCGGCAGCGTCCGCAGCCTTCCCATGGCGCGGGCGGATGTCCTCTCGGCCCAGGACCTGCAGGCCAGCGGCCTCGATCCACTCCAGCAATTGCTCGCGCGAGCGCAGTTGCAGATGCTCGGCCAGATCCGACAGGATCAGCCAGCCTTCGCCGCCCGGCAGCAGATGCGCTGCAAGGCCTTGCACAAAGCCGCGCAGCATGCGGCTGCCTTCGTCGTAGATGGCCTGCTCCAGCAGGGAGCTGGCCTTGCCCGGCAACCACGGTGGATTGCAGACCACCAGAGCGGCCCGGCCTTCGGGGAACAGGTCTGCCTTGCGCAGGCTCACGCGCTGCGCCAATCCCAGTCGCTGCAGGTTGTCCTGCGCACAGGCCAGGGCCCGGTCGCTCAGGTCGGTGGCCACCACCTGCCGCACGCCACGGTGCAGCAAGAGAGCGGAAAGCACACCCGTGCCCGTGCCGATATCCCAGACTGCGGCATCGGCCTGCTGGGCTGCGGCCGGCAGGGGCGCCTGCGCCACCAGATCCAGGTACTCGCCGCGCACCGGGGAGAACACGCCGTAGTGCGGATGAATGCTGAACTCCGGCATGCCCGGCACAGCCAGGGCCACGCCCTTCTTGCGCCACTCATGCGCGCCCAGCGCGCCCAGCAGTTCACGCAAGGGAACGATGACGCTGCGCGCACCCTGATCGGCGGGAATGTCGCCCCAGGCCTCGCGGCAGGCCTCGCTCCAGTCCGGTGCGCGGCGCAGGGCGCAATGCCAGCTGGCATCGAGCTCGATCATCACGCTGGACAGAATGCGTGCCCGCTGCGCCAGCGCTTGGCGGTGCAGGTGGAAGGCATGGGGAAAGACAGGCTTGGCGTCTTCCTTGCCGGCCCGCCGATGGCGAGCCTTGGCGGACGTCTCACGTGCAGGCTTGTCCAGGCGGCGGCCCAGCGCCGACAGCAATTGCCTGGCATTCTGGAAATCGCCGCGCCACAGCATCGCCTGGCCTTCGCAGGCCAGGCGGTAGGCGCTGTCGGCAGACAGGCTGTCGTCGGCGATGACGATGCGGCGCGGTGCGGTCATGGTGCTGTCCGCGCGCCACAGCGCTGCCTGCGTGGCCTCGTTCTCCTGCCATTGCAGCAGGGACCAGTTCTGGGAAGAGGACAAGGCCTGCTGCTCCGTGAGTGATTTAGGGGGAAAGCGGGTCGGAGACCCGATCAGTTCAGTGCGCGCTTGAGCCGCACTTCCTCGATCTTGAGACCACCCACCTGGGCCGTCTTGGCGGTGGACATTTCGCGCTTGAAGCCGGCGAGCTCGTGAAAGCGCAGCGCGCGTTCATTGCGCAGCGGCACCCACGACGTGACATTGGTGCAGCCTTCTTCAAGCAGGCCGTCGCGTGCGGCGTCCCACAGGGCCACGCCCACACCCTGATTCCAGTGGGTAGGTGCAGCATAGATGGCCCAGATTTCACCGGTGGTCTGGCGCGACTTCTCATCGCGCGAGCGGTCGAAGCCGACGAAGCCGACGATCTTGTCGCCATCGATGGCGACCTGAACCTGGGGCTCGCAAAATTCAATGGCTTCGCGCCAATAGGCCTGGCGTTTTTCTACCGACGACATGCTCTTGAGCTGGTCATCGGGAACCAGACCTCGGTAAGCCTCCATGGCGGAAGCAGTATGGATCTGGGCAATCGCTTTTGCATCGCGGAGAGTGGCTGGACGAACCTGGATACTAGACATGGAAAAACCGAAACGAAAACAGGTGAAAATAGAAGGGCGTGATTTTCACCGGAATCGCGCTTTTTGCGTGCATCGAGCCCCTTAGCCATGCACGCAAGTACGGCTGTGCTCGTTTTCTTGCCCTCGGCTATCGGATGTGCTATGTGCTCTTCAAAAAAGAGCAGCTAGTGCATGCAACACAAGGCTCGCCAAGGAATCAGTTGACAATTCCTCACGATGCAGGCATGCCCGGCAACACGCCCGATCGAGCCCTTGCTCACAGCCAGCGGCGCATCAGTTCCATGATGCGATCGAACTTCGCACCATAGGGCGGATACAGCATGGCGGCCCCTGACCAGCGCGACTGCACGAACACCGCCTTCTGATGGCTCAGCCGCGCAAAGCCCTGCTCCGAATGATAGGCACCCCAACCGCTGTCGCCCACGCCACCGAAGGGCAGGTTCTCGTGCGCGAAGTGCAGCAGGGTGTCATTGACCGTCACCCCGCCGCTGATGGTGCGTGACAGCACCGCATCACGCACCTTCTCGTCGCGGCCGAACCAGTACAGCGCCAGCGGCCTGGGCCCGGCATTGATGGCCGAGACCACGTCGTCCAGCCTGTCGTAGCTGATCACGGGCAGGATGGGGCCGAAGATCTCCTCCTGCATGAGCTGCATCTGGCTGGTGGCATTGAAGACCAGGGCCGGTGCCATCTGGCGCTCCACGGCATCACCCCAGGCCATGTCCGCCCCCTCCTGGCTGGCGCCGCCGTCCTCCATCCATTCGACATGGGCGCCCATGCCCTGGGCCTGGCGCAGCATCTGCCGCAGGCGGGCCAGGTGGCGCTTGGTGAGGATGGCGGCATAGTCCGGGTTGCCGGCAAAGCGCGGGAACAGCCGCTGCGCGGCGGCGCGAAAGGCCTCGGCGAATTCGGCCTCCTGTCCACGCGGCAGCAGCACGTAGTCGGGGGCAATGCAGGTCTGGCCTGCGTTGACGAGCTTGCCATGTGCGATCTTGAGCGCCGCCTCCTTCAGGTCGCAGTCGGTGGAGACGATGCAGGGCGACTTGCCGCCCAGCTCCAGCGTGGTCGGCGTCAGGTGCGCTGCGGCCGCCTGGGCCACGCGCCGGCCCACGGCCGTCGATCCGGTGAACAGCAAATGGTCGAAGTGCAGGCCCGAAAACTGCGTGGCCACGCTCACATCGCCCTCGATCACGGCGAACTCCTCGGGCGCAAAGAACTGCCCCACCAGCGCGGCCAGTTGCGCCGACGTGTGCGGCGTGAGTTCGCTGGGCTTGAGCATGACGCGGTTGCCCGCGGCCAGGGCCGTGATGGCAGGCCCCAGCGCCAGCTGCACCGGATAGTTCCACGGAGAGATCACCCCCACCACGCCCAGCGGCTGGCGCTCTATCCACCCACGGCCCGGCATGAGCATCAGCGGCGTGCGCACCCGCTGGCGCCCCGACCAGCGCGCCAGATGGCGCAGCGTGTGCTTGAGCAGGTTGCGCAGCACGAACAGCTCCACCATCTCGGTCAACCGTGGCGAGCGCATGCCGAAGTCGGCCTGCACTGCGGCAGCCAGCACGGGGCCGTGCTCGTCCAGCAGCTTTTGCATGCGCAGCAGCCTCTCGCGGCGCACCAGCAGCGGCACGTCCACCTGCGCCCGGCTGGCCTGGTACTGAAGTTCGAAGACGCGATGAAGATCCATCTGGGTCATAGGGCTCAATGGTAAGAAGACGCGGCAGACGCTCTCATGCTGCACAGGCCGCCTGCGGGTTGGCTGGATACGGCGGCAAGCAGCCAGAACGGCTCGGAGAAAAAAAAGGGAGCCTTGCACGGGCTCCCGAGGGTTACAGACTATACGGGCCGATATGCGCGGCCTGGGCGCGAAGATGCGCAGGCCGCGTAAAGGCTGCAGCAAGACGCTTCAGGGCTCGCGCACTTCACGGGGCTGAACGTCGGTCACCTCGCCCGCTCCCGGCAGCACGCCTGCGCCTGCACCTGCGCGACGGCCACCGCCTTCAGCCGCGCCGTAGGCGCGCTGCGGGCGCTGGGCCATCCACTCGGAGCCGGAGCGGTAGACGGTCTGCCAGCCAGCCCGCGGGCTCATGCGCATGGCCCAGGGCATGACCGGCTGGCCGGTGAGCCTGGCCCACAGCGCCCGCACGGCCCAGACCAGGGCCAGCAGCGCCGCTGCGGTGAGCAGGCTGACAAAGAAGACCAGGCCCACAAGCATCAGCAGGATGCGAACGGCCCAGCGGGTC
This sequence comes from Delftia tsuruhatensis NBRC 16741, assembly GCF_001571325.1. GTDB lineage: Bacteria > Pseudomonadota > Gammaproteobacteria > Burkholderiales > Burkholderiaceae_C > Comamonas > Comamonas tsuruhatensis. The sequence goes on along the minus strand of NZ_BCTO01000013.1, from coordinate 11,048 downwards.
AGGGTGGCGACGAAATCGTTCAAAGCAAAGCCTTTCTTGGCTGGCCCGGTGCGTCAGGCGGAGTCTGCCGCATCGAACCGGAATACGCCCGGTTCCTGTACCGGGTCCACATGCACCGCAATCGTGCTCTTGGGCGGGAAGCGCCCTTCAAGCAGCAGTTTCGACAACGGATTCTCGATCCGCTGCTGTATCGCGCGCTTGAGCGGCCGGGCCCCGAAAACGGGATCGAAGCCCACCTTGGCCAGTTCGGCCAGTGCCTGGTCGGACACCTGCAGCGCAAGGTCCATTTTCTCCAAACGCCGCTCCAGCAGCTTGAGCTGAATCCTTGCGATCGACTCGATATTCTTCGCGTCGAGCGCGTGGAACACCACGGTCTCGTCGATGCGGTTGAGGAATTCGGGTCGGAAATGGTTCTTGAGTTCCCCCCAGACCGCGTCTTTCACATCATCGTAATCCTCGCCGACCATGGCCTGGATCAGCAAAGAGCCTATGTTGCTCGTCATCACGATGACCGTATTCTTGAAGTCCACGGTGCGGCCCTGGCCGTCGGTCAGCCGGCCGTCGTCCAGTACCTGCAGCAGCACGTTGAAGACGTCGGGATGGGCCTTCTCCACCTCGTCGAGCAGCAGCACGCTGTAGGGCTTGCGGCGAACGGCCTCGGTCAGGTAGCCGCCTTCCTCGTAGCCCACATAGCCGGGCGGCGCGCCGATCAGGCGGGCCACGGAATGCTTTTCCATGAACTCGCTCATGTCGATGCGCACCAGATGGTCTTCGCTGTCGAACAGGAAGCCGGCCAGCGCCTTGCACAGTTCCGTCTTGCCAACGCCCGTGGGGCCCAGGAACAGGAAGGAACCGGTGGGCCGGTTGGGATCGGACAGGCCCGAGCGCGAACGGCGGATGGCGTTGGCCACGGCCGAGATGGCCTCGTCCTGGCCGACGACGCGGTCATGCAGCCGGTCTTCCATGCGCAGCAGCTTGTCCTTCTCGCCCTGCATCATCTTGGCCACGGGAATGCCCGTGGCACGGCTGACCACCTCGGCAATCTCCTCGGCGCCCACATGGGTGCGCAGCAATCTGTGGGCGGGCGCACCGCCCTGCCCTTGCTCGCTGGCCTGGGCTTCATTGAGCTGCTTTTCCAGCGAGGGCAGCTTGCCGTACTGCAGCTCGGCCACCTTGTTGAAGTCGCCCTTGCGCTTGAGCTCGTCGATCTGGATACGGATCTGGTCGATCTCCTTGCGGATCTGCTCGGAGCCCTGGGCGCTGGCCTTCTCGCTCTTCCACACGTCTTCGAGGTCGGCGTACTCGCGCTCCAGGCTGCCGAGTTCCTCCTCGATCAGTTGCAGGCGCTTTTGCGAGGCCTCGTCCTTTTCCTTCTTCATGGCCTCGCGCTCGATCTTGAGCTGGATCATGCGGCGCTCGAGCTTGTCCATGACCTCGGGCTTGGAGTCGATCTCGATCTTGATCTTGGCCGCAGCCTCGTCGATCAGGTCGATGGCCTTGTCGGGCAGGAAGCGGTCGGTGATGTAGCGGTGGCTCAGCTCGGCCGCGGCCACAATGGCCGGGTCGGTGATGTCCACGCCGTGGTGGGCCTCGTAGCGCACCTGCAGGCCGCGCAGGATGGCGATGGTGTCCTCGACCGAGGGCTCCTCGACCAGCACCTTCTGGAAGCGCCGCTCCAGCGCCGCATCCTTTTCGATGTACTTGCGGTATTCATCGAGCGTGGTCGCGCCGATGCAGTGCAGCTCGCCGCGCGCCAGCGCAGGCTTGAGCATGTTGCCCGCGTCCATGGCGCCATCGGCCTTGCCGGCGCCGACCATGGTGTGGATCTCGTCGATGAACAGGATGATGCGCCCCTCTTCCTGGGCCACTTCCTTGAGCACGGACTTCAGGCGTTCCTCGAAGTCGCCGCGGTACTTGGCGCCGGCCAGCAGGCCCGCCATGTCCAGCGACAGCACGCGCTTGTTCTTGAGGCTTTCGGGCACCTCGCCGGCCACGATGCGCTGGGCCAGGCCCTCGACGATGGCGGTCTTGCCCACGCCGGGCTCGCCGATGAGCACGGGGTTGTTCTTGCTGCGGCGCTGCAGCACCTGGATGGAGCGGCGGATTTCGTCGTCGCGGCCGATCACCGGATCGAGCTTGCCGATGCGCGCGCGCTCGGTCAGGTCCATGGTGTATTTCTTGAGGGCCTCGCGCTGGCCTTCGCCTTCGGCGCTGTCCATGGTCTGGCCGCCGCGCACGGCGTTGATAGCGGACTCCAGCGTGGAGCGCGTCACGCCGCTTTCCTTGAGCAATTGGCCCGCACGCGTGGAGGCGCCGCTGCTATCGGTCAGCGCCAGCAGGAACAGCTCGCTGGCAATGAACTGGTCGCCCCGCTTGAGGGCTTCCTTCTCGGTCACCTGCAGCAGGCGGCCCAGCTCGGAGCCGACCTGCACCTGGTCCTGGTGCTGCACGCGCGGCAGGTCTGCCAGGGCCTTCTCGGCCGCGGCCTGCAGCTGGCCCACGTTGGCGCCGGCGCGCTGCAAGAGCGAGCGCGGACCGTCGTCCTGGCGCAGCAGCGCCACGAGCAGGTGCAGGGGTTCGATATTGGATTGGTCACCGCCCAGGGCCAGCGTTTGCGCGTCGGCCAGGGCTTCCTGGAACTTGGTTGTCAGTTTGTCGATTCGCATGGTGTTTCTTTTCGCTCCTGAAACAGGGTCATTGCGATTTATCTGATACCGGCAGGGCAAATTTCAAGCCATGCCCGGCCCGCAAGGACAGACGCTTGCGCCAGATCAAGGCCGGCGAGGCCGGCCATCCTTCTCAAGCATTGCGCTGAAAGATCGAGAACTGCGTAGGCGTAACGCCCAAATGCGCCCGGAAGCTGCGCACCAGGTGGCTGGCGCTGGAAAAGCCGCAATCCAGCGCCAGCTCGGCCAGCGGCGGCACGTTGCGCGCAGACAGGGCGCGCCGTGCCCGGGCCAGGCGCTGCTGCAGCACCCATTCGTGCACCGTGCAGCCCATGCTCTGGCGGAACATGCGTGCGAAATGGAATTCCGAAAGGCAGGCCTGTCTCGCCAGTGCCGGCAGCGACACGGCCTTGGAGTCATGCAGATGCGCCTCGATATGGGCAAGCACCCTGCGCCGCACGGCCGCAGAGAGCCCGCCCAGCGGCCGCTGCAGCGCCTGCACCTGGCGCGGCGTGGCGGACTGCAGCACCAGCCGGTCCACCAGTTGCTGGCCAATGGCATCGGCCGCCAGTTGCTGCTGCGGGTCCTGCCAGTCCAGTTGCATCAGCGCACGGGCACCGGCGTGGAAGGCCTGATCGTCCCCGTAGATCTGCGCACGCAAGGTGCGCGAGCGGGGCTCGGCATCCAGCATGCGGACCACGCGCCCCGCCCAAGCCAGGTCGGACACATACAGGTGCAGGAACTGCACGGGCGATCGCACCAGCCAGTGCGATTCGTCCTCTGGCGTGAAGATGCAGATGCGCCCCGGCGCCCCCATGGCCTCGGGCCGCGCCTTGAGTTGCGAGCCCTCGCCGCCGGCCAGGTAGACCGACAAGGTGTGGTGGCCTGGCTGGCAGTAGCGCACCTCGTCGTCCACATTGGCCCAGACGGCCAGCTCCACCCCCTCGCTCAGGCGCACGCGCCGCTGCAGCCGGGCCTTGGAGCGTGACAGCACCTGGCACAGGTGGCTGGATGGCAGCTCGGGCAGCGGCGTGGGCGTCATGGCAGCGATTGTGGTCCCGCGGCCATACCGACGCATGGCGCCAGGCCATCAAACCGCAGGAATCTGCCATGCCCGCCCAGCCTGCGGCGCCATCATCACCGGCCATGACTGCCACCCTCTATGCCCTGGTCGTGCTGATCTGGGGTTCGACCTGGATCGCCCTGAAACTGCAGCTGGGCGCCGTGCCCGTGGAGCTGTCCATTGCCTACCGCTTTGCGCTGGCCGCCGTGCTGATGTTCGCCTGGCTGGCCTGGTCGCGCCAGCTGCGCGTCCCACGCGGCCCGGCGCTGCCGCGCGTGCTGGCCCAGGGCCTGTGCCTGTTCAGCTTCAACTTCGTGTGCTTCATGCATGCCAGCGAGACGCTGGCCAGCGGCCTGGCCGCCGTGGTGTTCTCCAGCGCCAATCTCTGGAACGCGCTGCTGGCGCGCATCATCCACGGCCGCAGGCTGGCGCCCCATGTGCTGGCCGGCAGCCTCTTCGGCCTTGCAGGCCTGGTGGCGCTGTTCTGGCCCGAGCTGCGCGCAGGCCGGCATGCCAGCCTGCCCGGCCTGGCCTGGGCGGTGCTGGGCACGCTGTGCTTTTCCTGCGGGAACATGCTGTCGGCCTCGCTGCAGTCCATGGGCTGGCGGCCCGCACAGACCAATGCCTGGGGCATGCTGGCCGGCACGCTGCTGCTGACAGGCTATGCGCTGGTGGCAGGCCTGCCCTGGCGCTTCGATGCCAGCTGGACCTATGTGGGCTCCTGGCTGTACCTGGCCATTCCGGGCTCGGTGATCGCGTTCACGGCCTACCTGACCCTGGTCGGACGCCTGGGCCCCGAGAAGGCGGCGTATGCGACGGTGCTGTTCCCCATCGTTGCGCTCAGTATCTCGGCACTTTTCGAAGGCTATGTGTGGACGCCGCTGGCCGTGGGTGGCCTGCTGCTGGTGATGTTCGGCAACCTGCTGGTGTTCCGGCCGCCGCAATGGTTGCGGGGTGCCGCACTGCGCAGGGCCTGAAGCGTCAGCTCACTGGCGCCAGCGCGCCAGCGCCTCTTCGTCGCTGACGCGCGCGTCCACCCAGCGCGCGCCCTCGGGCGTCTGTTCCTTCTTCCAGAAAGGCGCCAGCGACTTGAGGTAGTCCATGATGTATTCGCAGGCTTGGAAGGCCATGCCCCGGTGCGATGCGGTGACGGCCACGAGCACGATCTGGTCCATGGGCTGCAGCGGGCCGATGCGGTGGATGACGCGCGCGCCATGGATGCCGAAGCGCTGCACGGCCTCGTCGATGATGGCCTCGATGGATTTCTCGGTCATGCCCGGATAGTGCTCCAGCTCCATGCTGGCCACGGTGGCGCCCTCGTTGCGGTCGCGCACGGTGCCTATGAAGCTGCAGACCGCCCCCACGCGGGCGTCGCCGGAGCGCAGGGCGGCGAGTTCGGCCGATACGTCGAAATCCTCGGTCTGGATGGATACACGGGCTGCTTGCATGCCCGCATTGTCGCAGGGCGGCGGCGCGCCAGAAGGCGATGAACGCGGTAGCATTGCCCTCCCCCGCCCCCAGCGCTTTTTTGCTGCGGCGGGCCACGCATGGCCACACTCACGATCACCACCCCCGAATACACGCTCTATCCCTCGCCGCGCAACGAGCAGCGCGTGGTCTACGAGCACCAGCTGTTCGTGCCCCATCCCTACACCATCATCCACCTGCCCGACTACGGCTTTCGCGGCAAGGCCACGCTGTTTGCAGCCCACCGGCTGGGCGACGGCAAGATGGGCCAGTTGGTGAGCTGCGAGCTGGCCGAAGACATCGCACGCTTCGAACGCCTGTTCGAACCCGATTGAGGCGCGCCATGGACGACACCAGCCAGATACAGCCGCCGCCGAGCTTTGCCGCCCTGTATGCCGACCGGCACGGCCGGCTCAAGGCATCCATTGCAGACGTGGTCGGGCGCTATGAACTGTGCGAGGACCTGGCCAGCCACCTGGTCGAGCAGGCACAGACGCTTTACCACTCGGGCAATTCTTCGGAGCAAGGCGTGCTGCTGGGCATGCACGCCGGCCTGGCGGCCGAAGGCTCCATCGTCAGCCCCGGCGAGGCACGCTGGATCGTGCAGCGCCTGGCCGAGCTGCTGGAGTGGCAGGCACCGCTGCTGCCCGATGCATCACCCCCTACCGGCGCCGAAGGCGCAGCCTGAAGGCCACCACCCAGGCGCTCAGGCGCGCTACACTGCGCGCCATGCCTGCAATCTTTGCCTTCCCCACATGCCACGGCGATGCCGTGTGCCTGTGCCTGGGCAAAGCCTGCAAACCCCAGCTCGTCTGACCGGAGCTGAGGTTCCGTCCAGATGAGCGACGGAACCGGCCCGGCAGCCTCCATCCCCCCTTCCCGCATCCCTTCAGGCGCCTGCCTTTCCGCCCTCGGTCTGGCCGGTGGCTGCGTCCGGTCGTTCATTGTTTGAATCACCCGAAGGGATCTTCCATGTCTTTGCCTTCCACCACCTCGCCGCAGGCCCGATTCCAGGGGCTGTGGCTTCCGCTGGTCACGCCCTTTCTTCCTGGAGATGAGGCGGCGGTGGACCACGGGGCGCTGCGCGCCCTGGTGCAGCACTACAACGCCACCGGCATCGCCGGCTACGTGGCCTGCGGCTCGACCGCCGAGGCCGCCGCGCTGAGCGAAGCGGAGCACGATGCCGCCCTGTCCACCATCCTCTCAGCGGCCCATGGCATGCCCGTGGTCATGGGAGTTTCGGACTGCCACCTGGGGCATGCGCTGGCCCGCGTTCAGGCACTGAACGCCCTGCCGCTGGCCGGCATTCTGGTGCCTGCGCCGCATTACATACGCCCGTCGCAGGCAGGCCTGCTGCAGTGGTTCACGGCGATTGCCGAGCGCAGCGCCCATCCGGTCATCGTCTACGACATTCCCTACCGCACCGGCGTGGTGCTGGAACTGTCCACGCTGCGTGCGCTGGCCGCCCATGAGCGCATCGTGGCCATCAAGGATTGCGGGGGCGATGCCGCCAAGACCCAGGCACTGATCGCCGATGGGCAACTGCAGGTGCTGGCCGGCGAAGACGCGCAGATCTTTTCCACGCTGGCCCTGGGCGGCGCGGGAGCGATTGCTGCCAGCGCGCACGCGCATACAGGGCACTTCGTCGAGCTGATGCAATGCCTGGAGCGCGGCGACCTGCCCGCTGCCCGTGCGCTGTGGCAGCCGCTGCAGCCGCACATCGCCGCCTGCTTTGCCGAGCCCAACCCCGCCCCCATCAAGGCCTTGCTGGCGCAGCAGGGCCGAATGCGGGCAACGCTGCGGGCGCCCATGCAGCCGGCATCGGCCGCGCTGGCGCAGCGGCTGGCCGGGATTCAGCTGCCGCTGCTGCCGTCCGCAGACAGTGTTGCCGAACGCAGGTCGGCGTAGCGGTTCAGGATGCGCTGCACCTGACCGTGCGTCCACTCGCCACCCCGGGCCGCGGCAATGCCGCGCGCATTGAGTTCGGCGGCCATGGCGCGGTGCGTCAGGCCGCGCGCCTGCAGTTCGGCGAACAGCGCCTCATGCTGCTGGGCGAAGGCATCGGCCGTGGATTTGCGCTTTTCCACGGTGGCGCGCAGGTTGTCTGCGCCTGCGCGGCCCAGTTGCACGCCGCGCGCCTTGGCCTCGGACAGGGCCTTGCGCGTGCGCGCGCTGATGGCCTGGTCCACGGGCTTGTCGGTGGTCATTTGGGTCAACCTCCGGTCACGGGAGGGAAGAAAGCCACCTCGTCCCCCTGGCGAATGGCGGCACCGGCATCGCACAGGACCTGGTTCAGCGCCATGCGCACGGCCTTGCCAGGGGCAAGCGCTTCGGCGGCTGCACCGCCACGCGCAATCAGTTCCTCACGCAGCGCGCCCACGGTGGCGGCCTCGGTGGACAGGGTTTCGCTGCCCGTGCCCAGGGCTTCGCGGATGGAGGCGAAATAGCGCACGGTGATGGTGATGGCGATGGGGACGGCCTGGCTCATGACAGCAGCTCCGAAAAGGCGATGAAGCGCACCCGGTCGCCCGGCGCTATGGCCTGGCCTGGCGGGTTGTCCACCACGCCATCTCCCCAGGCTGCCGAGGTCAGCACGCCCGAACTCTGGTTGCGGAACAGCTCCAGGCCACCGCCCTCGTTGTAGCGCACGCGCAGGAATTCGCGGCGCTTGTCCCCGCGCGGCCAATGGAAGTCGGCGCGCACCTCGACCGAGCGCGGCAGCGCCTGCTGCACGCCCTGCAGGCGCAGCACGAAGGGGCGCACCAGCAAAAGGAAGGTGACGAAGCTGGAGACCGGGTTGCCGGGCAGGCCGATGAAGTGGGCAAAGCCTTCGCCCTCGCGGTTCACGCGGCCATAGGCGAAGGGCTTGCCGGGCTTGACGGCGATCTGCCAGAGGTCGAGCTGGCCCAGCGCCTGCACGGCGGGCTTGACATGGTCTTCCTCGCCGACAGACACCCCGCCGCTGGTCAGGATCAGGTCATGCGCGCGGGCCGCCTCGCGCAAAGCATCCACAGTGGCCTCGCGCCGGTCGGGGACGATGCCGAAGTCGGTGACCTCGCAGCCCATGCGCTGCAGCAGGGCGCGAAGGAAGAATCGGTTGCTGTTGTAGATGCTGCCGGGCGGCATCTGCTCGGGCGCCACGGTGCCCGGCATGACCAGTTCGTCACCTGTGGAGAACAGGGCCACGCGCGGCTTGCATGCCACGCGCAAAGAGGCCAGGCCGATGCTGGCGGCCAGGCCCAGCTCGGCCGGCGACAGGCGCGTGCCGGCCGCGATGACGGTGGCGCCGCGCCGGATGTCCTCGCCCGAGCGGCGTATCCATTGCCCGGCCTCGGGCCGCGCCTTGATGCGCACGCGACCGTCTTCCAGGACTTCGCAGTCTTCCTGCATGACGATGGCATCGGCACCTTCGGGCACCGGAGCCCCCGTGAAGATGCGCGCCACCGTGCCCACGGCCAGCGGCTGGCCCACGGCGCCTGCGGGGATGCGCTGCGAGACGGGCAGCTCGGCATTGCCCTGCGTGCATTCGGCGCTGCGAACGGCGTAGCCGTCCATGGCGCTGTTGTCCTGGGGCGGCACCTGCAGCGGCGAGACGGCGTCGGCCCGCAGCACGCGGCCATCGGCGTCAAAGCAGTCCACGGTGTCATCGCCAGCCAGCGGCAGTGCCTGGGCCAGCAGTTCGGCCAGCGCTTCATCGAGGGGCTTGAGCGGGGCTCGCATGGTTTTTCTCCTAGTCTTGGCCGCTGTCAGGTGCACGGTAGCGCAGGCGCTCCCCCTGATCCAGCAGCCATTGCAGTATCTGCACTGGCGCGTTGAGGTCCAGCACGGGCTGGCGCGGCGGCTCGGGCAGGCGGGCCGGCGCATCGGTTGCCACGGCCAGCACATGGGGATCGTGCGGGAACAAAGGCGCCTGGGTCTTGCCGGCGCTGGTGCGCTCGGGCTGCTCGCGCCAGATTTCTATCTTGGGCAGGTCGGCGTGCTTGAAACCCTCTACCAGCACCCAGTCCACGAGGGGGTCCAGCTCGGCCAGCATGTCGTGCACCGACAGCTCCGTGGGCCGGGGGAATTCGCGCATCAGCGCCAGACGGCGATCGGAAGCCAGCACCACCTCATAGGCACCCGCCTTGCGGTGGCGCCAGCTGTCCTTGCCCTCGTGATCGACATCGAAATGGTGGTGGGCATGCTTGACCACCGAAACGCTGAGCCCCTGCGCACGCATCAGCGTGATCAGGAGCTCCACCAGGCTGGTCTTGCCCGAGCCGGAGTAGCCGGCAAAGCCGATGACCTTCATCGCCATGCACTCCAGCTGCGGACCTGCGGACAGCCCGGCCGTGGCATCAGTCGCAATGCCGGGCGATGTAGGCCTTGACCTGCTCGGCGTCGGCCGGCAAGTCGGTCACGCGCTTGGGCAGGTCCTCGATGCCTTCGAACTTGGCCGGGCGATCGGGCAGGCGGCCCAGGGCCTCCTCGATGGTGGCGGCGAACTTGATGGGCAGTGCCGTCTCCAGCACGATCATGGGCACGCCGGCCTGCAGCTGCTCGCGCGCCACCTTGACGCCGTCGGCCGTGTGCGTGTCGATCATGGTGCCGAAGCGCTCGAAGGTATCCCGGATGGTGGCCAGGCGGTCGGCATGCGTGCTCTTGCCGCTGACGAAGCCGTAGCGGGCAGCAGCTTCCTGGAACAGCGGGTTGCCGCCCAGGTCGAAGCGGCCCTGGCGTGCCACGCCCTCGGCGAACAATTCGCGCGTGGCCTGTCCATCGCGACCCAGCAGGTCGAACACGAAGCGCTCGAAGTTGCTGGCCTTGGAGATGTCCATCGAGGGGCTCGATGTCTCGTAGGTGTGCTCGCTGCCGCGCACCACGTAGGCGCCCGTGCGGAAGAACTCGTCGAGCACGTCGTTCTCGTTGGTCGCCACCACCAGGCGTTCGATCGGCAGGCCCATCTGGCGCGCCACATGGCCGGCGCAGATGTTGCCGAAGTTGCCGCTGGGCACCGTGAAGCTGACCTTCTGGTCATTGCTCTGCGTGGCCTGCAGGTAGCCGGCAAAGTAGTAGACGACCTGGGCCAGCAGGCGGGCCCAGTTGATCGAGTTGACCGTGCCGATCTTGTACTTCGCCTTGAAGGCGTGGTCGTTGGAGACGGCCTTGACGATGTCCTGGCAGTCGTCGAACACGCCTTCGATGGCGATGTTGTGGATGTTGGCATCCTGCAGGCTGAACATCTGGGCCTGCTGGAAGGGGCTCATGCGGCCGCGCGGGCTGGTCATGAACACGCGCACGCCTTTTTTGCCGCGCATGGCGTACTCGGCGGCGCTGCCGGTGTCGCCGCTGGTGGCGCCCAGGATGTTCAGCTCCTCGCCACGGCGGCCCAGTTCGTACTCGAACAGGTTGCCCAGCAGCTGCATGGCCATGTCCTTGAAGGCCAGCGTGGGGCCGTTGGACAGGGCTTCGAGCCACAGGCCGTCTTCCAGCGGGCGCAGCGGCGTGATCTCGGCCGTGCCGAACACCTGCTGCGTATAGGTCTTGGCGCACAGGGCGCGCAGATCCTCGGCCGGGATGTCGTCGATGTACAGGCTCAGGATCTCGAAGGCCAGCGCCGCGTAGCCCTGCTCCTTGTAGATGCTGCGCAGCTCGCCCAGGCGGGCGGCATCGATCTGCGGATAGTGCTCGGGCAGGTACAGCCCGCCATCGGGCGCCAGGCCCTCGAGCAGGATGTCGCAAAAGCGCTTGCGGTCCGCGTGGCCGCGCGTGGAAAGATAAAGCATGTCGCTTCCTCGTCAGTATTCTGTGAGACGGGGCGCGGCCGATGCCAGGGATGCCGAGCAAGGGCCGCCCCGCAGCGAGGGCGTCGT
>NZ_BCTO01000012.1 GCF_001571325.1 Delftia tsuruhatensis NBRC 16741 | reverse complement strand
GGGGGAAGCGGCGCAGCCGCTCAGGGGGTGTCTTAGTTCAACTCTTCCTTGCGGATGCGGTTGATAGGGGCCAGCACCGTGGGCAACTGCTGGATCTGCGCCAGGGCAGCATCCATGTCGCCTTCGCGCGTGGCGTGGGTCAGGATGATCAGGTCGGTCTGCGGCACGCCCTGGCTGCCTTCGCTGTCGCCGCTCACCTCGCCAGCCTCGCGCTGCAGCAAGGCATCGATGCTGATGCCGGCACCGGCGAGGATGCTGGTGATCTTGGCCAGCACGCCGGCTTCGTCGGCCACGCGGATGCGCAGGTAGTAGCTGGTGACCACCTCGCTCATGGGCAGCACGGGCAGCTCGCCACCTGCGGCGACCAGCGTGTTCGACTGGAAGGCCAGCGGGGGCACGCGGTGCTCGGGGTCGGCCGTGTGCAGGCGGGCAATGTCCACCAGGTCGGCAATCACGGCGCTGGCCGTGGGCTCGGAGCCCGCGCCCTTGCCGTAGTACAGCGTCGTGCCCACGGCGTCGCCATGGACGACGACGGCGTTCATCGCGCCTTCCACGTTGGCGATCAGGCGCTTGGTCGGCACCAGGCTGGGGTGCACGCGCAGCTCGATGCCCTTGTCCGTGCGCTTGGTGATGCCCAGCAGCTTGATGCGGTAGCCCAGTTGCTCGGCGTACTTGATGTCGGCCGCAGACAGCTTGGTGATGCCTTCCACATGCGCCTTGTCGAACTGCACGGGAATGCCGAAGGCGATGGCGCTCATCAGCGTGACCTTGTGGGCGGCGTCCACGCCTTCGATGTCGAAGGTCGGATCGGCTTCGGCATAGCCCAGGCGCTGGGCCTCCTTGAGCACCACGTCGAAGTCCAGGCCCTTGTCGCGCATCTCGGACAGGATGAAGTTGGTCGTGCCGTTGATGATGCCGGCCACCCACTGGATCTGGTTGGCCGTCAGGCCTTCGCGCAGCGCCTTGATGATGGGAATGCCACCGGCCACCGCCGCTTCGTAGGCCACCATCACGCCCTTCTCGGCGGCGGCCTTGAAGATTTCGCTGCCATGCACGGCCAGCAGGGCCTTGTTGGCCGTGACCACATGCTTGCCGGCGGCAATGGCCTCCAGCACCAGGGCCTTGGCAATGCCGTAGCCGCCGATCAGCTCGATCACCACGTCGATCTCGGGGTTGGCGATGATCTCGCGCGCATCGCCGACCACCTTGGCCGTGTCGCCCACGACGGAGCGTGCGCGTTCCGTATCCAGGTCGGCCACCATGGCAATCTCAATACCGCGGCCCGCGCGGCGGCGGATCTCTTCCTGGTTGCGCTGCAGCACGTTGAAGGTGCCGCTGCCCACGGTGCCAATGCCCAGAAGGCCTACTTGGATCGGTTTCATAAACTACTTGCCAGTCAAAAAATGCTGCGGCGCCCAGAGGGTGCGCGCCGGCAGCCGGTAAAAAGCGATGGTCGGCGCAAGGCCCTCTCCCCCGCCGGCCCCCGCACAGCTCAGCCGCGGTCCGTGCCGTGGCGCTTGCGGTACTTCTCGAGGAACACGGCCAGGCGGCGGATGGCCTCGCGCAGGTCGGTGTCGTGCGGCAGGAAGACGATGCGGAAATGGTCGGGGTGCGGCCAGTTGAAGCCTGTTCCCTGCACCAGCATGACCTTGGTCTCCTGCAGCACTTCCAGGAAGAACGCCTGGTCATCCTTGATCGGGTAGATCTCGGGGTCCAGGCGCGGGAACATGTACAGCGCGGCCTGCGGCTTGACGCAGCTCACGCCGGGGATTTCGGTGATCAGTTGGTAGGCCAGGTCGCGCTGCACGCGCAGCCGGCCGCCTTCCTGCACCAGCTCGTCGATGCTCTGATGCCCGCCCAGCGCCGTCTGCACGGCCCATTGGCCGGGCACATTGGCGCACAGGCGCATGTTGGAGAGCATGTTCAGGCCCTCGATATAGTCCTTGGCCGCCTTCTTGTCGCCCGAGACCACCATCCAGCCGGCGCGGTAGCCGCAGCTGCGATAGGCCTTGGACAGCGAGTTGAAGGTCAGCGTCAGCACATCGGTGGACAGGCTGGCCAGCGGCGTATGCACGACGTCGTCGTAGAGCACCTTGTCATAGACCTCGTCGGCGAAGATCACCAGGCCATGCTCGCGGGCCAGCGCCACGATGCTTTGCAGCAGCTGCTTGCTGTACAGGGCACCTGTCGGATTGTTGGGGTTGATGACGACGATGCCCTTGGTGCGCGGCGTGATCTTGGCGCGGATGTCGTCCAGGTCGGGCATCCAGCCGTTGGACTCGTCGCACATATAGTGCACGGGCGTGCCGCCGGACAGGCTGGTCACGGCGGTCCACAGCGGATAGTCTGGCGCCGGCAGCAGCATCTCGTCGCCGTCGTCCAGCAGCGCGTTCGTGGCCAGGCTGATCAGCTCGGATGCGCCATTGCCCAGGTAGATATCGTCCAGCGTCACGCCCAGGATGCCCTGGCGCTGGGTCTCGTGCATCACGGCCTTGCGCGCCGCGAAGATGCCCTTGCTGTCCGAGTAGCCTGCCGAATTGGGCAGGTTGCGGATCATGTCCTGCTGCACTTCCTCAGGAGCGTCGAAGCCGAACACGGCCAGATTGCCGATATTGAGCTTGATGATCTTCTGGCCGTCCTCTTCCATCTTCTTGGCCGCGTCCATGATGGGCCCGCGGATGTCATAACAGACGTTGGCTAGTTTTGCGGATTTGAGAACGGTTTTCATGCTGAGAATATGAAAGTGGCCGGCGCGGGCTTGCGGCCTTCATGCACGCCAAAGTGCCCCATGCACCCTGGTGAAACCTATAATTTGACCACAGTTCCGCAATGCAGCATCGCCCTGGCCCCGACCCATGTGGCGGCCACCCCCATCGCGCAGACCGCGCCACCCTCATCCATGAAATTCCACGCCGACAAATCCGAAGCACAGAGCATCACGGGCTATGGCCCCGGCTGGGTCGCCGTGGACCGGGAAAAGTTCGAACACAGCCTGCTTGTCGGCGCCAAAGGCCTGCGCCAGGCCTGGGACTGTGCCCGCTTCGAAGACCTGACGCCTGAGCATTTCGAGGCCCTGTCCCAGCTGGATGCAGAGGTCATCATCCTGGGCAGCGGCCAGCGCAACCGCTTCCCGCCAGCGGCCTGGCTGCGCCCGCTCATGGCCCGACGCATCGGCCTGGAAAGCATGGATACGCAGGCCGCGTGTCGCACCTACAACATCCTTGCCAGCGAAGGCCGTAACGTCGTCGCGGCCCTACTCTTGGAGTAGACTCCTGCCCCCCTGATTGGGAGAAATTCCGTTTTCAGGGTAAAATTGCAGGTTGCGGTTGGGGGCATTTCCGATAAAAGCAAAAACACAAACACGGCCCTCGGCATTTCAACGACTACACCCGAGAGATATAAGCGCATGGCGATCGTTGTCAACAAACCCCTTCCCGAATTTGAAGCCAACGCTACCGGCGGGATCAAGGTGACCAACACCTCCCACACGGGCCAGATTCTGATCCTGTATTTCTACCCCAAGGACAATACGCCTGGCTGCACCACCGAAGCCATGCAGTTCCGCGACAAGTACAAGGACTTCGTGAAAGCTGGCGCCACCGTGTTTGGCGTCTCGCGCGACAACATGAAGTCGCACGACGACTTCAAGGAAAAGCTGGAACTGCCGTTCGAGCTGATCGCCGATACGGAAGAGAAGATGTGCCACATGTTCGGCGTGGTCAAGAACAAGATCATGTACGGCAAGAAGGTGAAGGGCATCGAGCGCTCCACCTTCCTGGTCGGAGCCGATGGCCTGCTGGTGCAGGAATGGCGCGGCCTAAAGGTTCCCGGACACGTTGACGAGGTCCTCAAGGCTGTCAAGACCCTGAAGGCATTGAAGCAGGCTGCCTGATAGCAACAATCCGACAGGTGACAGAGTGCCGGCCGACATATTCAGGCCGTCCGCCTATGCATAATGGGGCAATGCCTCTTAGCAAAGACGCTTTTCCCTGTCACCCCTCCAAAGCCGCCTCGGTTTCCAGGCGGCTTTGTGCTTTTTGATCCTTGTTGAGGAACGGTTCGTCCACCATGCCCCTGCCCCCCGCACCCGGCCGCCGTGCCGCCAAGCTCTCCCCCGAAGCCTTTCTTCCCGTGCGCGGTGCCCAGCACGCAGACCCCCTGCCCGCTGACGATCTTCCCGATGCAGTCGAGGCCGTAGCTGCCGCCGCGCCACGCAAGCGCAAACCGGCCCCGGCCCCGGCCTCCGCCTCCAACACCACAGCCGCAAAGCCCGCACCGGCGCGCGGCCGCAACACCAAGGCCGCATCACCGGCTCCTGCACCCGCGACTGCAGCCCCGGCCCATCGGCAGCGCCGCGCAACCGACAATTCCAACGCAACGGCAGCGCCGTCCAGCGCCCGGTCGGCCAACAGGTCGGCCACGGAAGCCAAGCCGGCAGCACTGCTGGCAGCGCCGGTTCGCCCACGCCGCACGCGCACAGGCCCGAAGACGCTGTTCGTGCTCGACACCAACGTGCTGCTGCACGACCCGACCAGCCTGTTCCGCTTCGAGGAGCACGACATCTTCCTGCCCATGGTGGTGCTGGAAGAGCTCGACGGCCACAAGAAGGGCATGACCGAAGTGGCGCGCAACGGCCGCCAGGTCAGCCGCACGCTGGATTCACTGGTCGCCTCCCAGCCCTCCGAGACGCTGGACAAGGGCCTGCCGCTGAATGCCACGGGCCAGCGCAGCGCCACCGGCATGCTGTATTTCCAGACGGAACCGCTGGAGACCTCGTTGCCCGACAGCCTGCCCCAAGGCAAGGCGGACAACCAGATCCTGGGCGTGGTCGCCGCGCTGCGCAAGAAGTTCAGCGAGCGTGAAGTCGTGCTGGTGTCCAAGGACATCAACATGCGCGTCAAGGCACGCGCCCTGGGCCTTGCGGCCGAGGACTACCAGAACGACAAGGTACTGGACGACGGCGACCTGCTGTACGCAGGCGCCCTGGCCCTGCCCCAGGACTTCTGGGCCAAGGCCGGCAAGAACGTCGAAAGCTGGCAGGAAGGCGCCATCACCTACTACCGCATCAGCGGCGCCATCGTCGACCAGCTGATGATCAACCAGTTCGTCTACCACGAGGCACCGGGCGAGCCCAGCCTGTTCATGCGCGTGACCGAGATCCGCGACAAGACGGCCGTGCTCAAGACGCTCAAGGACTTCGGCAATCCCAAGTACGCCGTCTGGGGCGTCACGGCGCGCAACCGCGAACAGAACTTCGCGATGAACCTGTTGATGAACCCGGACATCGACCTGGTCACGCTGACCGGCACGGCCGGCACGGGCAAGACCCTGCTGGCCCTGGCCGCCGGCCTGTCCCAGGTGCTGGACGACCGCCGCTACACCGAGATCATCATGACGCGCGCCACGGTCAGCGTGGGCGAGGACATCGGCTTCCTGCCCGGCACCGAGGAAGAGAAGATGGGCCCCTGGATGGGCGCCCTCGACGACAACCTCGAATTCCTGGCCAAGGGCGATGGCGGCAATGCCGGCGAATGGGGCCGCGCCGCCACCAACGAGCTGATCCGCAGCCGCATCAAGATCAAGAGCATGAACTTCATGCGCGGCCGCACCTTCCTGAACAAGTACGTCATCATCGACGAGGCCCAGAACCTGACGCCCAAGCAGATGAAGACCCTGATCACGCGCGCCGGCCCCGGCACCAAGATCATCTGCATGGGCAATCTGGCGCAGATCGACACGCCCTACCTGACCGAGGGATCGTCGGGACTGACCTACGCCGTGGACCGCTTCAAGGGCTGGCCCCACAGCGGCCACATCACGCTGGCGCGCGGCGAACGCTCGCGCCTGGCCGACTTCGCCAGCGAGGTGCTGTAAGCCATGGCGATCAGCTGGATCACGGCGCTGAAGCTGGTGCCCTGGGGCGATGTCATCGAGGCCACCCCCCAGGTCGTCAAGGCAGCCAAGAGCCTGCTGCGCAAAAAGGATGCGGAGCAGGCGGTCGGCGAGCCGCCGGCTGCAGCCGGCGAGCCGCTGGCAGCTCCGCGCTCGGCTGGCGAACAG
The DNA here is from genome assembly GCF_001571325.1 of Delftia tsuruhatensis NBRC 16741. GTDB lineage: Bacteria > Pseudomonadota > Gammaproteobacteria > Burkholderiales > Burkholderiaceae_C > Comamonas > Comamonas tsuruhatensis. Next base: position 77,274 of record NZ_BCTO01000012.1, on the reverse strand, counting down.
GCTCTGCTGCTGATCCAGGCCCAGGAAGCCCGCATCACGCAGCTGGAGCAGTCACAGCGCCAGTCGCTGGAACTGATCGAGAAGCTGGCCGAGCAGAATGCCCAGATCGTGGCCACCGTGGGTGCGCTGCGCACGGGCGCCCAGCGGCTGGCCTGGGCCTGCGCCATCCTCGGAGCCTGCGTGGCAGGCCTGCTGATCCATGCCTGGCGTACATAGACCGCCCACTGCAAAAAAACCAAACGGCCCCTCGGGGCCGTTTTTCATGGAAAGCCTGAAAGCCAAGCGCTGCAATCAGTACTCGTCGCCACCACCGTAGCCCACGGCCAGGTTCTCGAAGCGCGTCTGGTTTTTCTGGAAGAACAGCTTGACCGTGCCGGTCGGGCCGTTACGCTGCTTGCCGATGATGACTTCGGCGATGTTGGGCTCCTTGCTGTCCTTGTTGTAGTAGTCATCGCGGTAGATGAACATGATGATGTCGGCATCCTGCTCGATGGCGCCCGATTCGCGCAGGTCGGACATCATGGGGCGCTTGTCGGTGCGCTGCTCCACCGAACGGTTGAGCTGGGACAGGGCAATCACCGGGCACTGCAACTCCTTGGCCAGCATCTTCAAGCCTCGCGAAATCTCGCCCAGCTCGGTCGCACGGTTGTCGGAACTGGCGGCCGAACCCGAGCCGCTCATCAGCTGCAGATAGTCCACCACGATCAGGCCCAGCTTGCCACAGGTGCGCGCCAGGCGCCGCGCATTGGCGCGCAGCTCCGTGGGGGACAGGCCCGGTGTCTCGTCGATGTGCAGGGACACCGTGCGCAGCCGCTCGATGGCCTCCGTCAGGCGCGGCCACTCGTCATCGTTGAGCTTGCCCGTGCGCAGATTGCCCTGGTTGACGCGGCCGATGGAGCCGACGATACGCACCGCCAGCTGGGCTGCGCCCATTTCCATGGAGAAAATGGCGACCGGCAGGCCTTCGTTGAGCGCCACGTGCTCGGCGATATTCACCGCAAACGAGGTCTTGCCCATCGAGGGGCGTGCGGCCAGCACCACCAGGTCGCCAGCCTGCAGGCCACTGGTCATGCGGTCCAGATCGACAAAGCCCGTGGGCACGCCGGTCACGTCCATGGGGTTGTCGGCCATCTCCTGGACACGGTCCAGCAGGTCCACCACCAGCGTGTCGAGCGACTGGAAGCCCTGCTTGTTGCGCGCCCCCTCCTCACCGATGGCCAGGATCTTCTGCTCGGCCTCGTCAAGGATGCGGTCCACCGTCTTGCCCTGCGGATTGAAGGCATTGGTGGCGATGTCATCACTGGCCGTCACCAGCTTGCGCAGGATGGAGCGCTCGCGCACGATCTCCGCGTAGCGCCGGATGTTGGTGGCACTGGGCACGTACTGCGCCAGCTGGTTCAGGTACAGCAGGCCGCCAATTTCCTCGGCCTTGCCCATGCCCTGCAAATGCTCGTACACCGTGATCACGTCGGCCGGCTTGCTGGCATTGATCAGCTTGCCGATGGCCTCGTAAATCAGCTTGTGCTCATGGCGGTAGAAATCACCATCCACCAGCAGATCGCCCACGCGGTCCCAGGCACTGTTGTCCAGAAGCAGGCCACCCAGCACGCTGGACTCGGACTCCATCGAATGCGGCGGCACGCGCAACTGCGCGACCTGCTGGTCGCCAGCGGGCAGCAGCGGTGCGAACGCATCATCGAGATCGAGCGGGGGCATTACGGACGACATGGAATTCCTGGAGATGAGCCCGCCATCGTAGCGGCTGGCAAAAGGCCGCGCCACCCGGCGTCATCACCCGGGCGCGGCAAAGCAAAAAGCCGCCCGAAGGCGGCTTTTTGGTGATACGGGACAAGCCTCGGATCAGGAGTGGTCGCCGTAGACCGACACCGACACTTCGACGCTGACGTCGGTGTGCAGTGCCACGACCACGGTGGCGTCGCCCACGGTCTTGATGGGACCGTTGACCAGGCGAACTTGCGACTTGGCAACGGCGAAGCCGGCCTTGGTCAGTTCTTCGGCGATGTCGGCATTGGTCACCGAACCGAACAGGCGGCCGTCAACGCCAGCCTTCTGGGTCAGCTTGACGTTCACGCCGTTGAGCTTTTCGCCCAGTTGCTGGGCAGCAGCCAGCTTTTCAGCCGCTTGCTTTTCCAGTTCGGCGCGCTTGGCTTCGAACTCGGCCTTGGCGGAAGCCGTGGCGCGACGGGCAGCGCCCGTGGGGATCAGGAAGTTGCGGGCGTAGCCGTCCTTGACCTTGACGATATCGCCGAGGCCACCGAGGTTCACAACCTTGTCGAGCAGAATGACTTGCATGGGTTGTATTCCTTAGATCTTGTGCTGGTCAGAGTAAGGAACCAGAGCCAGGAAGCGGGCGCGCTTGATGGCAGTGTTCAACTGACGCTGGTAGATGGCGCGCGTGCCGGTCAGGCGAGCGGGGACGATCTTGCCGTTTTCACCGATGAAGTCACGCAGGGTGTCCACATCCTTGTAGTCGATTTCTTCGACGCCGGCGACGGTGAAGCGGCAGAAGCGCTTGCGCTTGAACAGCAGCGACTGCGTGTTGCGCTTGGGGCGCTTGTCCTTGTTGAATTTCTTGAACGTGGCCATTTCTGGACCTCTTGAAAATTAGTTTTGTTGAATGTCCTGGATGTGAAGAACCAGCAATTTGCCGTTGCGGGGCGTTGCCAGGAAGCCTTGGAACTTCCACTGGCTGCCGAGCGCCTGGCGGGCCAGCTTTTCAGCCAGCGCGCCAAAGGCCACCGCCTTGACAGATGCCGTCACGCTGCGCTCGCCTCCCGCCTCTTTCTGCCGCGACGCATGCTCGAGTCGCAGTTCAAGGGCTGGCAGCCCTGCCGGCGTGTAGCGCAGTGCTTGAAGCTCTGCGATGGCGGCCGTCAGTACAACGTGGTTCTCCACTCCTTCAGGTTCTGACAGGGCTGGGCTCAGGCCTGTTCGGTCTGGCTGGCCTTGCGGGCCTCTTCACGCTCGACGGTCTTCATCATCGAGGAAGGAGCCGTATCGGCCTTCTTCTTCTGAACCGTCAGGTGACGCAGCACGGCATCGTTGAACTTGAAGGCATGCTCCAGCTCAGCCATCACAGCCTGGTCGGCTTCGATGTTCAGGCACAGGTAGTGGGCCTTGGCGAGCTTGTTGATCATGTAAGCCAGTTGGCGACGGCCCCAGTCTTCTTCGCGATGGACCTTGCCACCGCCAGCGGTGATCATGCCCTTGTAGCGTTCCAGCATGGCGGGAACCTGCTCGCTCTGATCCGGGTGGATCAACAAAACGATTTCGTAATGACGCATATCGACTCCTTTTGGGAAAACGCCGCCCACTGCGTCTTGTAGCGGTGCGGCAAGGCAAAGCATTGGATTCTAGCGCAGCCCTCTTCCATCTGTACACTTCGCACTGCCCGAGACCCCGGATCTGTGTGGGGCTTTTGCCCCGTCGCCCGGCTTTTGCCCTCACCGTGTACCTCTGCCGCGCGGATGCACATGCACAAAGCCCTTGAAAATACACCGATCCGCTCGCATCTCGATTCAAGATCGTGCAATCGCCTGGCCTCCAGTCTGGCGACCGCTTTGTTTTGTAGCTGAAGTCTCTATCCATGTCTGAACAAAACTCCAACCCCTTGCAAGACGCAGCCCCGGAAGAAATCGAAGCCGCCATGGCGGCCAATGCAGCTGACGAGCTGCAGCGCCTGCAGGCCGAGCTGGCCGAACTCAAGGCCAAGAGCGCCGAGCTGGCAGACCAGTTCCTGCGCGCCAAGGCCGAGGCCGAGAATGTGCGCCGCCGCGCGGAAGACGAAGTCTCCAAGGCGCGCAAATTCGGCATCGAGAGCTTTGCCGAAAGCCTTCTGCCTGTCTGCGACAGCCTGGATGCCGCCCTGGCCATTCAACAGGCCACGCCGGAACAGCTGCGCGAAGGCGCCGACGCCACGCTGCGCCAGCTGACCTCGGCCCTTGAACGCAACAAGGTCGTGACCATCAATCCGGCTGCCGGCGAGAAATTCGACCCCAACCTGCACCAGGCGATCAGCATGGTGCCTGCACAGCAGGAAGCCAACACCGTGGTGTCGGTGCTGCAAAAGGGCTACCTGATCGCCGACCGCATCCTGCGCCCGGCCCTCGTGACCGTGGCCCAGCCCCAGTAAGCGGGCACTCACGGCAGCACTGACAAAAAAGGGGACAAGCCCCTTGAAGCTGCGCGAGCCGGCCACAAGTTAGCAGTCATTCAAACATTTCACAGAACGCGGAGAGAACTCAAAATGGGAAAAATCATCGGTATTGACCTGGGCACCACCAATAGCTGCGTGGCCATCATGGACGGCAACACCACGCGCGTGATCGAGAACAGCGAAGGTGCGCGCACCACGCCGTCGATCATTGCGTACCAGGAAGACGGCGAGATCCTCGTCGGCGCCTCGGCCAAGCGCCAGGCGGTCACCAACCCCCGCAACACCATCTATGCCGCCAAGCGCCTGATCGGCCGCAAGTTCGACGAGAAGGAAGTGCAAAAGGACATCGACCTGATGCCCTACACCATCTCGCGCGCCGACAACGGCGACGCCTGGGTGGAAGTGCGCGGCCAGAAGCTGGCCCCGCCGCAGATTTCCGCCGAAGTGCTGCGCAAGATGAAGAAGACCGCCGAGGACTACCTGGGCGAGCCCGTGACCGAGGCCGTGATCACCGTGCCCGCTTACTTCAACGACGCCCAGCGCCAGGCCACCAAGGACGCCGGCCGCATCGCCGGCCTGGAAGTCAAGCGCATCATCAACGAACCCACGGCGGCGGCCCTGGCCTTCGGCCTGGACAAGACCGACAAGGGCGACCGCAAGATCGCCGTGTATGACCTGGGCGGCGGCACCTTCGACGTGTCCATCATCGAAATCGCCGATGTGGACGGCGAAAAGCAGTTCGAAGTGCTGTCGACCAACGGCGACACCTTCCTGGGCGGCGAAGACTTCGACCAGCGCATCATCGACTACATCATCACCGAGTTCAAGAAGGAACAGGGCGTCGATCTGTCCAAGGACGTGCTGGCGCTGCAGCGCCTGAAGGAAGCCGCCGAGAAGGCCAAGATCGAGCTGTCGAACTCGGCCCAGACCGACATCAACCTGCCCTACATCACGGCCGATGCCTCGGGTCCCAAGCACCTGAACATCAAGCTGACCCGCGCCAAGCTGGAAAGCCTGGTCGAGGACCTGATCGAGCGCACCATTGCGCCCTGCCGCACGGCCATCAAGGACGCAGGCGTGTCCGTGTCCGACATCGATGACGTCATCCTGGTCGGCGGCATGACCCGCATGCCCAAGGTGCAGGAAAAGGTCAAGGAATTCTTCGGCAAGGATCCCCGCAAGGACGTGAACCCCGACGAAGCCGTGGCCGTGGGCGCCGCCGTGCAGGGCCAGGTTCTGTCGGGTGACCGCAAGGACGTGCTGCTGCTGGACGTGACACCGCTGTCGCTGGGCATCGAGACGCTGGGTGGCGTGATGACCAAGATGATCACCAAGAACACCACCATCCCGACGAAGTTCGCACAGACCTTCTCGACGGCCGACGACAACCAGCCTGCCGTGACGATCAAGGTGTTCCAGGGCGAGCGCGAAATGGCTTCGGGCAACAAGATGCTGGGCGAGTTCAACCTCGAAGGCATCCCGCCGGCCGCGCGTGGCGTGCCCCAGATCGAAGTGGCCTTTGACATCGACGCCAACGGCATCCTGAACGTGTCCGCCAAGGACAAGGCATCGGGCAAGGAAAACAAGATCACCATCAAGGCGAACTCCGGCCTGTCCGAGGAAGAGATCCAGAAGATGGTCAAGGACGCCGAGCTGAACGCCGCCGACGACAAGAAGAAGCTGGAACTGGTCCAGGCCCGCAACCAGGGCGAAGCTGCCGTGCACAGCGTCAAGAAGAGCCTGGGCGAGCATGGCGACAAGCTCGACGCTGGCGAGAAGACCGCCATCGAGAGCGCCGTCAAGGACCTGGAAGAAGCGCTCAAGGGCGAGGACAAGGACGCCATCGACGCCAAGACCACGGCGCTGATGACGGTCAGCCAGAAGCTCGGCGAGAAGATGTACGCCGATGCACAGGCAGCGGGCGCCCCCGAGGCAGCCGCCGCCGCAGCAGCCGCCGGTGCTGCAGGCGCCTCGGCCGGTGCTGCAGCCGCTGACGACAACGTCGTCGACGCCGAAGTCAAGGAAGTCAAGAAGGACTGAACCCAGCGCGTGGTCCCTTGACGACCGCTTGCCGCCGCGCTCGGCCCTGCCAAGGGGCTGACGCGGCGTTCCTGTTCTCACTGACTGGCTAGCAAACACCATGTCCAAACGCGATTTTTACGAGGTCCTCGGCGTTGCCAAGAACGCCTCGGACGACGACATCAAGAAGGCTTATCGCAAGCTGGCGATGAAGTACCACCCTGACCGCAACCAGGGGGATGCCGCACGCGAGGCGGAAGAGAAATTCAAGGAGGCCAAGGAGGCCTACGAGATGCTCTCCGACAGCAACAAACGCGCGGCCTACGATCAGTACGGCCACGCAGGCGTGGACCCCAACCGCGGCATGGGCGGCGGCGCGGAAGGCTTTGGCGGCTTTGCCGAGGCCTTTGGCGACATCTTCGGCGACATGTTCAACCAGGGCGGGCGGCGCGGCGGCGCAGGTGGCGGCCGCCAGGTCTACCGTGGCAACGACCTCAGCTATGCCATGGAGATCACGCTGGAAGAGGCGGCCCACGGCAAGGATGCGCAGATACGTATCCCCAGCTGGGACAGCTGCGACACCTGCCACGGCAGCGGCGCCAAGCCCGGCACCAGCGCCAAGACCTGCACCACCTGCAACGGCATGGGCAGCGTGCAGATGCGCCAGGGCTTCTTCAGCGTGCAGCAGACCTGCCCGCACTGCCGAGGCACCGGCAAGATCATTCCCGAACCCTGCACCAGCTGCGGCGGCCAGGGCAAGGTCAAGCGCCAGAAGACGCTGGAAGTGAAGATTCCCGCAGGCATCGACGACGGCATGCGCATCCGCTCCTCGGGCAATGGCGAACCCGGCACCAATGGCGGGCCTGCAGGCGATCTCTACATCGAGATCCGCATCAAGGACCACGACATCTTCGAGCGCGATGGCGACGATCTGCACTGCAACGTGCCCGTGAGCTTCATCACGGCGGCGCTGGGTGGCGAGATCGAGGTACCCACCCTCTCGGGCAAGGCGGCCATCGACATCCCCGAAGGCACCCAGGCCGGCAAGCAGTTCCGCCTGCGCGGCAAGGGCATCAAGGGCGTGCGCTCCAGCTACCCCGGTGACCTGTACTGCCACATCGTGGTCGAGACGCCCGTCAAGCTGACCGAGTACCAGCGCAAGCTGCTGCGCGAGCTGGAGGAATCGCTCAAGAAGGGCGGCGCCAAGCATTCGCCCAGCGGCGAGAGCTGGACCGACAGGCTCAAGAGCTTCTTCAGCTGATGCAGCACTGAGCCCCCCAAAAAAAACGCCTCTTCCGAGGCGTTTTTCATTGGTGCATCCTCAACAGGGCTCAGGGAGCGGGTTTGGCCTTCCAGGCCGCCGCCTGCCGCTCCGCACGTGCGCGCTCTGCCGCGCTCAGCGGCTGGGCCATGCTGTCGCGCTTGGCCGCCAGAGAGCTGTCCTTGCCCGCTGCCAGCAGCATCCAGAAATAGGCCTGCGACGGGCTGCGCTCCACGCCCTTGCCCGAGGAATAGAGGCTGGCCAGATTGGACTGCGCCAGCGCGTCGCCCTGCTGGGCGGCACGCTCCAGCCAGCGCGCGGCCTGCTTGTCGCTGGCAGGCACGCCCTGGCCATTGGCATACAGAACGCCCAGGTTGGACTGGGCTGCGGCACTGCCCTGCTCGGCCGCCTTCTCCAGCCAGTGTGCGGCCTGCGCCATGTCGCGATCGACCACGCCACCCTCGGCATAGAGCATGCCGGCGTTGAATTGCGCATCGACATGGCCCTGGCCTGCCGCCGCCACGAACCAGCGCAGCGCCTGCGCCACATCCTCGGCCACGCCCCGGCCCGTGGCATACATCACGCCCAGGCTGTACTGGCCGGCCGCCTCCCCCTGTTCGGCCGAGCGCTGGAACCATTGCACGGCCTGGACGGGATCCTTGGCGGCTCCGCGCCCCTCGGCCAGCATCAGGCCCAGGTTGTTCTGTGCCACGGCGTCACCCTGCTCGGCCGCCTTGCGATACCACTGCACGGCCTGCGCATCGTCGCGCACCACGCCACGGCCATTGGCGTACATCAAACCCAGGTCGGACTGAGCCGGCGCATAGCCTTGCTGGGCCGATTTCTCATACCACCGGGCGGCAGTCTCCGCATCCAGGGCAACGCCCTGGCCGCGCTTGTACAGCGAGCCCAGCGCGTACTGGGCGCTGGCCTCGCCCTGCTCGGCATGCTGCTGCAGCGCTGCAAGCTCGGCAGCGCTCAGGCCGGACTCACCCTTGGACGCGCCGCCACCTGCGGCTGCAGCTGCAGCCCCCGCTGCGGCAGCGCCGCCCACCACGCCTGCAGCGGCGGCCGCCTTGGCAGGTGCGCTGCGGGTGGTGGCAGGTGCCGGCTTGCCCTTGGATTTGACGGCGGTCTTGCCTGTCGGCCTCGCAGCTGCCTTGGCCGCAGGCTTGGCGGGGGCCTTCGCGCCGCTCTTGGCCGTGTTCTTCGCCGGTGGCTGCGGCTTGGCAGACGCCGGGACGGCCATGCAGGACAGGGCTGCGGCCAGCAGCAATGACAGGCCTGCAGGCAGGGCTCGCAGGCCCGTCGGGTATCGATCGTTCATATGCTCTTATTTTTGCAGCAATCCATGCAGGCGACTGGCGCAAAGATTGACAAATTCTTTCAGTATGCAACCGGCGTTCCGGCGGGCATGGTTGCCCGCAGCCATCGCCACGAGGCATGCCCCCCATCTCCATGAAATCGCACGACATCACCAAAGACATCGCGCTTGAAGATGACAGATCGATGACTTGTGCGAGAAAATCCATTCAACTTCTCCTAATGAGAAGCCTGAACCCCACCACATGAAGAATTCAGAGCGCAGTTTTGCACGGCGCATAGACCTTACCTCCTTGCAGCTGTTCGTGGCTGTCTGCGAACTTGGCAGCATCGGACGAGCGGCAGAGCGCGAGTTCATCGCCGCTTCGGCGGTGAGCAAGCGCCTGTCCGACCTCGAGGCCACCGTGGACACGGCCCTGCTGTATCGCCACAGCCGTGGCGTGACACTCACTCCTGCCGGCGAAAGCCTGCTGCACCACGCGCGCAACGTGCTGTATGGCCTGGAGCGCATGCAGGGCGAGCTGTCCGAGTACGCCGATGGCGTGCGCGGCCATGTACGCATCCACGCCAATATGTCGGCCATCGTGCAGTTCCTGCCGGAAGACCTGGGCGTCTTCGCGCGCAAGCATGGCCAGGTCAAGATCGACCTGCAGGAGCAGCTCAGCCCCGCCGTGCTGGCGGCGGTGCAGGAAGGCACGGCCGACATCGGCATCTGCTCCATGGCATACATGCCGCTGGGCAATGGCCAGGCCACTCCCGCGCTGCAGCACCGCCCCTACCGCGAGGACCGGCTGGTCGTCGTGGTGCCCGAGCAGCACGCGCTGGCGCACAGCGACAGCGTGGCCTTTGCCGATGTGCTCGAATGGGACATCGTCAGCCTGCAGGCCGGCTCCTCCATCAGCCTTGCCATGCGTGCGGCTGCGGCCCAGGCCGGGCATGCGCTGCACCAGCGCATCCAGGTCACCAGCCTGGATGCCATGTGCCGCATGATCGACAACGGCCTGGGCGTGGGACTGATCCCCGACCGCGCCTTCGAGCTCATGCACGGCGTGGGCCATCTGCGCGCCCTGGAGCTCAGCGACGACTGGGCACGGCGCGAGCTGAGCATCGTGGCGCGCGACTTCGACGCGCTACCCGTTACGGCCCGCCTGCTGGTGGAGCACCTGAGCCCGCCGGCCAGCGCATCCTGAAGGCCCCTTGCCCGCCGGATGCACATCCAAGAATTTCCCCACGACACCAACCATTCGAGAACGCCATGGGACGCACCCTCTACGACAAGATCTTCGACGAGCATGTCATCCACACCGAGGATGACGGCACCGCCGTCCTCTACATCGACCGCCACCTGGTGCACGAAGTCACCAGCCCCCAGGCCTTCGAAGGCCTGCGCATGGCCGGTCGCAAGCTGTGGCGCATCAGCTCCGTGGTGGCCACGGCCGACCACAACACACCCACCGACGGCTGGGAGCGCGGCTATGACGGCATTGCCGACCCCATCAGCAAGGAACAGATCACTACGCTGAACACCAACATCGGCGAGTTCGGCTCTGCGGCCTTCTTTCCCTTCATGGACAAGGGCCAGGGCATCGTCCACGTCATGGGTCCCGAGCAAGGCGCCACCCTGCCCGGCATGACCGTGGTCTGCGGCGACAGCCACACGTCCACGCATGGCGCCTTCGGCGCACTGGCCCACGGCATCGGCACCTCCGAGGTCGAGCACGTGATGGCCACCCAGACCCTGCTGGCCAAGAAGGCCAAGAACATGCTGATCAACGTCAGCGGCAAGGCGGCGCCCGGCATCACGGCCAAGGACATCGTGCTGGCCATCATCGGCAAGATCGGCACGGCCGGCGGCACGGGCTACACCATCGAGTTCGCAGGCGAGGCCATCCGCGACCTGAGCATGGAAGGCCGCATGACGGTCTGCAACATGGCCATCGAAGGCGGCGCACGCGCCGGCCTAGTGGCCGTGGACGATAAGACCATCCAGTACGTCAAGGGCCGCCCTCTGGCCCCCACCGGCGCCGAATGGGACGCCGCCGTCGCCTACTGGAAGACGCTGCACTCCGATGCCGATGCGAAGTTCGACCGCGTGGTCGAGCTGCAGGCCAGCGAGATCGTGCCGCAGGTCACCTGGGGCACCTCGCCCGAAATGGTGCTGGGCGTGGATGCCCGCGTGCCCGATCCCGACAAGGAAAAGGATGCCAGCAAGCGCGGAGCCATCGAGCGCGCGCTGACCTACATGGCGCTGGAACCCGGCAAGGCCATCGACGACATCTTCGTGGACAAGGTCTTCATCGGCTCGTGCACCAACAGCCGCATCGAAGACATGCGCGAAGCCGCCGCCGTGGTCAAGAAGCTGGGCCAGAAGGTGGCACGCAACATCAAGCTGGCCATGGTGGTGCCCGGATCGGGCCTGGTCAAGGAGCAGGCCGAGCGCGAAGGCCTGGACCAGATCTTCAAGGCGGCAGGCTTTGAATGGCGCGAACCCGGCTGCTCCATGTGCCTGGCCATGAACGCCGACCGCCTGGAGCCCGGCGAGCGCTGCGCCTCCACCAGCAACCGCAACTTCGAAGGCCGCCAGGGCGCGGGCGGACGCACCCACCTGGTGAGCCCCGCCATGGCCGCTGCCGCGGCCATCCACGGCCACTTCGTGGACATCCGCAGATTCTCCTGAACCCGCAACTGCCCCGCCAGCACACCATGAAGCCTTCCTTCTCGATCCTCCTGATCGGCCTGGCCTTCACCCTGGCCGCCTGCAATACCGTCAAGGGCATTGGCCAGGACGTGCAAAGCGCGGGCAGCGCCATCGAACGCGCCGCCCGCTGAACCCTGAATTCGATACTGCCATGCAACAATTCACCGTGCACAAGGGCCTTGTCGCCCCCATGGACCGCGAAAACGTCGACACCGACGCCATCATTCCCAAGCAGTTCCTCAAGTCGATCAAGAAGACCGGCTTCGGTGTGAACCTGTTCGACGAGTGGCGCTACCTGGACCATGGCGAACCCGGCCAGGACCCGGCCTCGCGCAAGCCCAACCCCGACTTCGTGCTCAATCAGCCGCGCTATGCGGGCGCCTCCATCCTGGTCGCACGCAAGAACTTCGGCTGCGGCTCCAGCCGCGAGCACGCGCCCTGGGCCCTGGACCAGTACGGCTTTCGCGCCATCCTGGCACCCAGCTTCGCCGACATCTTCTTCAACAACTGCTTCAAGAACGGCCTGCTGCCCATCGTGCTGCCCGAAGCCACGATCGACATGCTGTTCAACGAGATCGCCGCCTTCCCCGGCTACGAGCTGACCATCGACCTGGACCGCCAGGTGATCGTGCGCCCGCAGGGCGAGGAGATCCCCTTCGACGTCATTGCCTTCCGCAAGTACTGCCTGCTCAACGGTTTTGACGACATCGGCCTGACCCTGCGCCATGCCGACAAGATCCGCGCCTACGAGGCTGAGCGCCTGGCCACCAAGCCCTGGCTGGCCCACACGCTGGTGCAGCGCTGATCGATCTCCACTTGCGCGCATCAATGGGCCGCAGGCGTTGCTGAACCAGCCGCCGGCGGCCTTCCACCATCCGAACAGTCTCTCAAAAGGAACACCATGAAAATCGCAGTCTTGCCCGGTGATGGCATCGGCCCCGAAATCGTTGCGGAAGCCGTGAAGGTGCTGGGCGCCCTGGGCCTGGACTTCGACATGCAGACCGCCCCCGTGGGCGGCGCTGCCTACGAAGCTGCCGGCCACCCGCTGCCCGAATCCACGCTGAAGCTGGCCATGGAGTCCGACGCCGTGCTGTTCGGCGCCGTGGGCGACTGGAAGTACGACACGCTGGACCGCCCGCTGCGCCCCGAGCAGGCCATCCTGGGCCTGCGCAAGCACATGGGTCTGTTTGCCAACTTCCGCCCGGCCATCTGCTATGCGGAGCTGACCCATGCCTCCAGCCTCAAGCCCGAACTGGTCGCAGGCCTGGACATCCTCATCATCCGCGAGCTGACCGGCGACATCTACTTCGGCCAGCCGCGCGGCCGCCGCGTGGCCACTGACGGCCACTTCCCCGGCGCCGAGGAAGCCTTCGACACCATGCGCTACTCCAAGCCCGAAATCGAGCGCATCGCCCACGTGGCCTTCCAGGCCGCGCAAAAGCGCAGCAAGCGCGTGACCAGCGTGGACAAGGCCAACGTGCTGGAAACCTTCCAGTTCTGGAAGGACGTGGTCACCGAGGTAGGCCAGCAGTACCCCGACGTGCAACTGGACCACATGTACGTGGACAACGCCGCCATGCAGCTGGTCAAGGAACCCAAGCGCTTCGACGTGGTGGTCACGGGCAATATGTTTGGCGACATCCTGTCCGATGAAGCCTCCATGCTCACCGGCTCCATCGGCATGCTGCCCTCCGCCTCGCTCAACGCCAAGGGCCAGGGTCTGTACGAGCCCAGCCATGGCTCGGCCCCCGACATTGCGGGCAAGGGCATTGCCAATCCGCTGGCCACCATCCTGTCGGCTGCGATGATGCTGCGCTTCTCGCTGAACCAGGAGGCTGCTGCACAGCGTATCGAAGCCGCCGTGCAAAAGGTCCTGGCCCAGGGCCTGCGCACGGCCGACATCCACAGCGAAGGCACGATCAAGGTCTCCACCCGCGAGATGGGCGATGCCGTGGTGGCCGCGCTGGCCTGACGTCCACGACAGCCGCGAGCCTCCGGGCTTGCGGCTGCCCTGCCTGGCCAGGATTTTCCAAAACCAGGCAAAGCGTCAAAACAGACGTCTGCTTTTCGCCATTTCGACGAAGATATTCATCAAACAGACATTCTCTTTCCTGGCGTATTCGCTAGAATGACTGCTCTTATGTTTGCCGCCCGCCCGTTCCTCCTGCTGAACATTGCACCCGCCGCCCAGGCTGGTGTGGCCGTGCGCGCAATCACATCCACAACCATTACGACAATCAAAGGCTGACCCAGCCCGGTTCGTCGTGCGCCCTCACCTGGCCCAGACGAGCCGGGCGACAACAGTCTTGATCCAGCACTGTTTTCACACTGAAAGGGCGTTTCAAAAATGAGCAAGCAATTGGTAGGCCTGGTGGGCTGGCGCGGCATGGTCGGCTCCGTGCTGATGGACCGCATGCAGGCAGAGGGCGATTTCGACCTGATCGAGCCCGTTTTCTTCTCCACCTCCAACGCCGGCGGCAAGGCCCCGGCCATGGCGAAGACCCACACCGAGCTGCGCAATGCCAACGACATTGCCGAGCTGTCCAAGTGCGACATCATCATCACCTGCCAGGGCGGTGACTACACCAAGGAAGTCTTCCCCCAGCTGCGCGCCTCGGGCTGGAACGGCCACTGGATCGATGCCGCATCGTCGCTGCGCATGGAAGGCGATGCCGTCATCGTGCTCGACCCCGTCAATGAAGGCCTGATCCAGTCCAAGCTCGCCGCGGGCGGCAAGAACTGGATTGGCGGCAACTGCACCAACTCCATCCTGCTGATGGGGCTGGGCGGCCTGTTCAAGGCCGGTCTCGTGGAATGGGTCAGCTCCATGACCTACCAGGCAGCCTCCGGTGGCGGCGCCAACCACATGCGCGAACTGCTCAAGGGCATGGGCGTGGTGCATGCGGCCGTGGCCGACGAGCTGGCCACGCCCGCCTCCGCCATCCTGGATATCGACCGCAAGGTGGCTCAGACCATCCGCACCGATGTGCCCACCGAATTCTTCGGCGCGCCTCTGGCTGGCGGCCTGATCCCCTGGATCGACGCACAGCTGGACAACGGCCAGTCCAAGGAAGAGTGGAAGGGCCAGGCCGAGGTCAACAAGATCCTGGGCACGGAGCAGACCATTCCCGTCGACGGCCTGTGCGTGCGCATCGGCGCCATGCGCTGCCACAGCCTGGCGCTGACCCTCAAGCTCAAGAAGGACCTGCCCCTGCAGGAGCTGGAAGCCATCATCAAGTCCGGCAACCCCTGGGTGAAGTGGGTGCCCAATGAACGCGCCATCACCGTCAAGGAACTGACGCCCGCCGCCATCACCGGCGGCCTGGAAGTCGGCGTGGGCCGCGTGCGCAAGCTGAACATGGGCCCCGAATACCTGTCGGCCTTCGTGATCGGCGACCAACTGCTGTGGGGCGCCGCCGAGCCGCTGCGCCGCATGCTGCGCATCCTGCTGGCCGCCTGAGCACCGCCGGCTTGAGCCAACACAAAAAGCGCCATGTCCTGGCCCGGGACATGGCGCTTTTTTCGGCTTTAAACCCTGTGCGATTGGGCACAATGCCCAAGTCTCTTGTCCCCTGACTGTAGGCGGTTGCCTACAATCACCGAAGATACATTGTGTTTCTTCTCGTTGCCGTTCGACAACAACTGGCAGCGTTCACCGGCAACCAGACGCTTGCGATCCTATAGCGTGGCCGACAATGCGACCCAAGCACCTTGGTATATGGCGTGCCATCTATCCCCGGGTAAATTTCAATTACATGTGCAAACGCGGGCATCCTCACAATAACAATAGTGCCCGCCCAATTGCATCCACACAGGTTTGACGCTTTATGCATCGTTGGAAACTCTCTGTGCTGGCCGCTGCGGCCGTCGTCTCGGTCGCACTGCCCGCCTCCGAGGCCTGGGCACTGGCTCTGGGCCGGGTGAACGTGCAATCGGCCCTGGGCGAGCCCTTGCGTGCCGAAGTCGAAATCCCCCAGATCACGGCGGCTGAAGCCGAAGGCCTGCGCGTGGGCGTGGCCTCTCCCGGCGTCTTCCGCACCCAGGGCATGGAGTACAACGCCACGGCCAGCCAGGTGCGCGTCAGCGTGCAGCGTCGCGCGGACGGATCGGCCGTGCTGCGACTCACAAGCACCCAGCCCGTCAACGAGCCCTTTGTCGATCTGGTGATCGACGCCAGCTGGGCCTCGGGCAACCTGCAGCGCAACTACACCCTGCTGCTGGATCCGCCCACCCTGCAAAAGCTGCCGCCTGCCGTGACGGCTGCAGCCCAGGCCTCCGCCCCCGAACCGGGCGCCGCACCGCGCCGCGCCGCGCCGGCCCCCTCGCCAGCTGCCGCAGGCAACACCGAGGAAAGCCGTCCAGCCCCTGCTCCGGCAGCCCCGCGCCGGAGCACCGCATCAGCCCGCGAGCGCGCTGCTGCAGCGCCGGCACCGTCCGAAGCATCCGAGGTCCGCATCAAGACCGGAGACACGGCCGGCCGCATTGCCGCCGCCCACCTGCCCGCAGGCGTTTCGCTGGACCAGATGCTGGTGGCCATGCTGCGCTCCAATCCCAAGGCCTTCATCAACGGCAATGTGAACCGCATGCGCTCCGGCGCCGTGCTCACCGTGCCTGACGAGGCCACGGCACAGGCCACCTCGCCGCGCGAGGCGCGCCAGATCGTTGCAGCCCAGTCCCGGGATTTCAACCAGTTCCGCCGCCAGCTGGCCAGCGCCGCACCGGCCGCGCCCGTGGCATCGGCCAATCGTGAAGCATCGGGCAGCGTCCAGGCCCAGGTCGAAGACCGCAAGCCCTCCACCGCCGCACCCGACAAGCTCACCCTGTCCAAAGGTGCTGTCAAGGGCGTGGAGGCAGACGAGCGCCTGGCCAAGCAAAAGCAGTCCGACGACCAGGCATCGCGCACGGCCGAACTGCAGCGCAACATGTCCGAGCTGAGCCAGATCGCCGCCGCCACCAAGCCCGCCGAAGGTGCTGCTGCAGCACCTGCCTCGGCAGCCGGCGGCACGGCAAACGGCGTGGCTGTGCCGGGCGCGCCGACCGTGCCTGCAGCGCCTGAAGCTGCAGCGCCCCAGACAACGCCCCCGGCCCCGGCGGCGCCTGCCGATGCAGCCGCTGCGGCCGCTGCCGCCACCGCTGCTGCTCCAGACGCCGCAGCCAATGCTGCCGGCCCGGCAGCGCCCGCGGCAGAAGCCGTGCCCGCCACGCCCGCTCCTGCCGAGCCGCCGAAGCCCAAGCCGGCACCCGCCCCCGTCGCACCGATCGCCGAGCCCAGCTTCATCGATACGCTGATGGAAGATCCCACCATCCCGCTGGCCGGCGCCGCCTTGCTGGCCCTGCTGCTGGGCTATGGTGGCTACCGCGTCATGCAGCGCCGCCGCGCTGCCGCAGCCTCCAGCGAAAGCGCCTTTGGCGACAGCCAGCTCGCGGCCGATTCCTTCTTTGGAGCCAGTGGCGGCCAACGCGTGGATACCGGCACATCGAGCCAGCTGTCGGGCACCTCCATGCACTACTCGCCCAGTCAGCTCGATGCCGGCGATGTGGACCCCGTGGCCGAGGCCGATGTCTACCTGGCCTATGGCCGCGACCTGCAGGCAGAGGAAATCCTCAAGGAAGCCCTGCGCACCGATCCCAGCCGCACCGCACTGCACCAGAAGCTGGCCGACATCTACGCCAAGCGCCATGACCGCAAGGCCTTCGAGGCCGTCGCGCAGACCCTGCACGGCCTGACCCAGGGCAAGGGCGTGGACTGGCAGCGCCTGGCCGACCAGGGCCGCATCCTGGACCCGGAAAACGCCCTCTACCAGCCTGCCGGCGCCGCGCCCCTGTCTGCTGCCGCCGTTGCCGGCGGCGCCGCAGCGGCAGCTGCCGGACTGGCGGCCGCCTCGCTGGCCAGCCGCCCCCTGGACATGGAGGCGCACCGCGAAGGCCCTGCCACCCTGCCCATGGACCTGGACATGGACCTCAACATGGACCTGCCCGGCGGCCTGGCCGACGCCAGCCTGCCCGCGCAGCACGCCAGCCCGCTGCCCGCACCGGCCCCCATGCCCAGCGAACAGGACTTCGCTGCGCTGGAGCCCACGCTGCGCGCACCACTGGAGCCCATGCAGCCCGCAGCAAGCGAGGCGCCTCGCATGGATCCCCGCGTGGAGCCGCCTGCTGCATCGCTGGACATGCCCGGCTTCCAGCCCACGGCCCATGCCTCGCTGACGGATGCCCTGAACCACAGCAGCGCCATGAGCGACATGCAGCCGACCGAGATGCTGCCGCTGGACATGCCCGTCACACGGCAGGTCACGGACAGCTTCCCGGCCACCGAACCCTCGCCCCTGACCGGTTCCACCACGGACGACAGCCACGCCAGTACCGATCTGCTGTCGCTGGACGCCATGGAGTTCAACCTGGAAGACCTGGGCACCGAGGCGCCAGCCCAAGCGCCGGCAGCAGCGCATTCCGGCGGCGTGCTGGAAACGGCGGCCAAGGCCAAGCCGGAACCGGCCGAATCGCTGGAATTCGACTTGGGCAGCCTGTCCCTGGACCTGGGCAATGACACTCCCACGGCCGCAACGCCGCCTTCGGCGCCCGAGGACCCGCTGGCCACCAAGCTCGCCCTGGCCCAGGAATTCAATGCCATCGGCGACAGCGACGGAGCCCGTACACTCATCGAGGAAGTGATCTCCGAGGCCCACGGCGATCTCAAGGCCAAAGCCCAGCGCCTCCTTGCCGAGATAGACTGAAGCCCGACGGCGCCTGCCCAGGCGCCGCGTGCCGGTTTCGCGTGACAGGGTGGTACATGCCACCATGGAAAACTGACAACTTGATGCACACCCAACACATGCCGGAGGCCTCGCCATGCGCGTAGCCCTCGGCGTCGCCTACAACGGCCAGCGCTACAGTGGCTGGCAAAGCCAGCTGTCTGGCAACACCATTCAAGACCATCTCGAAGCGGCCCTGGGCCGCTTTGCCGCTCAGGAGGTCCACACCCTCTGTGCGGGCCGCACCGATGCCGGAGTGCACGGCCTCATGCAGGTCGTCCACTTCGACACGCCGCTGGACAGGGCCCCGTTCTCCTGGGTCCGTGGCACCAACACCTTCCTGCCGCCGGACATCGCCGTGCAATGGGCCCAGCCCGTGCCCGACTCCTTCCATTCACGGGCCTGCGCCACAGCCAGGCGCTATGCCTATGTGCTGCTGCAGTCGCCCGTGCGGCCCAGCGTGGAGGCCGGGCGTGTGGGCTGGGTGTTCCATGCACTCAACGGTGACGCCATGCAGGCCGCCGCCCAGCACCTGCTGGGAGAGCACGATTTCAGCTCGTTCCGCGCATCGGGTTGCCAGGCCAAATCCCCCGTCAAGACACTGCACCGCCTGTCCATCACCCGCCGCATGGCAGGCGACGGCGCCCAGATGGCCGCGGCCAGCTCCATGCGTCCCGGGGATGCAGCCATGGAATGCTGCTACTGGCGATTCGAGTTCGAGGGCAGCGCCTTCCTCCACCACATGGTGCGCAACATCATGGGCTGCCTGCTCGCCGTAGGCCAGGGCACACACGCGCCGCAGTGGATGCAACAGGTGCTGGAGGCGCGCTCCCGCGATGCCGCCGCGCCCACCTTCTCGCCGGACGGCCTGTACTTTCTGGGTCCCGTATACGATCCTTCATGGGGCCTTCCTTCGCGCAGCCCGGCCTATGATTGGCTCCCGTGAACGAGCAGGCCTTCCCCCATTCTTCAGCCCCCATGCAGCGCACCCGAATCAAGATCTGCGGACTCACCCGCGAACAGGATGTGGACGCAGCCGTGGCCGCCGGCGCCGACGCCGTGGGCTTTGTCCTCTACGCCCCCAGCCCGCGCGCCGTGACGGTGCAGCGTGCCGCCGAGCTGGCGCGGCGCCTGCCGCCCTTCGTGACACCGGTGCTGCTGTTCGTCAATGAAAGCGCCGCCAACGTGATGGCCGCCTGCGCCGCCATCCCGGGCGCCTGCGTGCAGTTCCACGGCGACGAGTCGCCCGAGGACTGCCTTGCCGCCACATCGGGCGGCACCCGCGCCTTCCTGCGCGCCGCGCGCATTCCCCTTGGTCCCGATGCCGCGCGCTTCGACCTCGTAGAATATGCCCAGCGTTACTCGAAAGCCCAGGCCATACTGCTCGACGCCCATGTCGACGGCTATGGTGGTGGCGGAAAAGCATTCAATTGGTCACTCCTTCCACCAAACGTCGCCTCTCACCTCGTTTTGTCTGGTGGACTCACGCCTGCAAACGTGACCGATGGCATCTTGCAAGTGCGCCCGCGAGGACTCTCGCTGGCCGTTGATGTCAGTTCCGGCGTCGAGGCCGATGGTCCCGACGGCAAGCCCCTCAGGGGCATCAAGGACGCCGGCAAGATACACCGATTCATCGCCGCCGTGCGCGCGGCCGATGACCAACTTTTGCAGACAAGCCATGTTCGAATACCAGTACCCTGACGCATCTGGCCACTTTGGCCGCTTCGGCGGCAGCTTTGCCAGCGAAACCCTGACACACGCTCTGACCGAGCTGCGCGACGCCTACGCCAAGTACCAGAACGACCCGGAATTCGTTGCCGAATTCCAGTCCGAGCTGGCCCATTTCGTCGGCCGCCCTTCGCCCGTCTACCACGCGGCACGCATGTCGCGCGAGATGGGCGGCGCGCAGATCTACCTCAAGCGCGAAGACCTCAACCACACGGGCGCGCACAAGATCAACAACGTGATCGGCCAGGCCATGCTCGCCCGGCGCATGGGCAAGCCCCGCATCATTGCCGAGACGGGCGCCGGCCAGCACGGCGTGGCCACGGCCACCATCTGCGCGCGCTACGGCCTCGAGTGCATCGTCTACATGGGCTCCGAGGACGTGAAGCGCCAAAGCCCCAACGTCTACCGCATGCGCCTGCTGGGCGCCACCGTGGTGCCGGTGGAATCGGGCAGCCGCACGCTCAAGGATGCGCTCAACGAGGCCATGCGCGACTGGGTGGCCAACGTGGACAACACCTTCTACATCATCGGCACCGTGGCCGGCCCCCACCCCTACCCCGCGATGGTGCGCGACTTCCAGAAGGTCATCGGCGAGGAATGCCTGACGCAGATGCCCGAGTTCCTGGGCGCCGACCGCCAGCCCGACGCCGTGGTCGCCTGCGTGGGCGGCGGCAGCAATGCCATGGGCATCTTCCACCCCTACATCCCGTTCGAGAACACGCGCCTGATCGGCGTGGAGGCTGCGGGCGAGGGCCTGGACAGCGGCAAGCACTCGGCCTCGCTGCAGCGCGGCAGCAGCGGCGTGCTGCACGGCAACCGCACCTTCATCCTACAGGACGAGAACGGCCAGATCACCGAGACGCACAGCATCAGCGCCGGCCTTGACTATCCCGGCGTCGGCCCCGAGCACGCCTGGCTGCAGGAACTGGGCCGCGCCCAATACGTGGGCATCACGGACCAGGAGGCCTTGGACGCCTTCCACTACCTGTGCCGCACCGAAGGCATCATTCCCGCCCTGGAGTCCAGCCATGCCGTGGCCTATGCCATGCAACTGGCCAAGACCATGCGCGCCGACCAGTCCATCCTCGTGAACCTGTCCGGTCGCGGCGACAAGGACATCGGCACCGTGGCCGATCTCTCGGGCGCCGACTATTACGACCGTCCCTCCATGCGCGGGCTCACGGTCAAGGGAGGAGCAGCTCAATGAGCCGCATCACCACGACTTTCACCAAACTCCAGGAAGATGGCCGCAAGGCCCTGATCCCCTACATCACCGCGGGCTTCCCGTTCGCGGCCATCACGCCGTCGCTGATGCACGGCATGGTGGAGGCTGGCGCCGATGTGATCGAGCTGGGCGTGCCCTTCTCCGACCCCATGGCCGACGGCCCCACCATCCAGAAGGCTGGCGACCGTGCCATCGCCAACGGCGTGGGCCTGGTGCAGGTGCTGGCCTATGTGCGCGAGTTCCGCCAGAAAAACCAGACCACGCCCGTGGTGCTGATGGGCTATGCCAACCCGGTGGAGCGCTACGACCAGATCCACGGCAAGGACCGCTTCGTGGACGATGCGGCCGAAGCCGGCGTCGACGGCCTGCTCATCGTGGACTACCCGCCCGAGGAGTGCGAGGCATTCGCCGCGCAACTGCGTGCGCGCGACATGGATCTCATCTTCCTGCTGGCACCCACGTCCACCACCGAGCGCATGCAGCAGGTGGCGCGCGTGGCCAGCGGCTATGTCTACTACGTCTCGCTCAAGGGCGTGACCGGCTCGGGCGCGCTCGACACGGCAGCCGTGGAAGCCATGCTGCCGCGCATCCGCGAGCATGTGAGCATTCCCGTGGGCGTGGGCTTCGGCATCCGCGACGCGGCCACGGCACAGGCCATCGGCCGCGTGGCCGATGCGGTGGTGATCGGCAGCCGCATCATCGAGATGCTGGACGGCCAGCCCCACGAAAAGATCGTCCCCCTGACCATCGACTTCCTGCGCGGCGTGCGCAAGGCACTCGACGCGTAGGTCGCATAATGCAGCCCTTGCATGCGGCCCGGTGCCGCATGCCCTGCGCCTGAAAAGGAAACACCATGTCCTGGCTTGAAAAACTCCTGCCTGCCAAAATCCAGCAAACCAACCCTACGGATCGCCTCCAGCAGATCCCCGAAGGTCTGTGGATCAAGTGCCCGAGCTGCGAGACCGTGCTCTACAAGGCCGATCTGGAGAAAAACCAGAACGTCTGCCCCAGCTGCAGCCACCATCACCGCATCGGCGCGCGCGCCCGCCTGAACCATTTCCTGGATGCCGAAGGCCGCTATGAGATCGGCCAGGAAGTCATTCCTGTCGACGCCCTGAAGTTCAAGGACAGCCGCAAGTACCCCGAGCGCCTCAAGGAAGCGCTGGAGAACACCGGCGAGACCGATGCCCTGGTCGTCATGGGCGGCGCCATCAAGAGCGTCAATGTGGTCGCAGCCTGCTTCGAGTTCGAATTCATGGGCGGCTCCATGGGCTCCGTGGTCGGCGAGCGCTTCGTGCGTGGCGTCGAGACCGCCATCGAGCAGAAGGTCCCCTTCATCTGCTTCACCGCCACCGGCGGCGCGCGCATGCAGGAAGGCCTGCTGAGCCTGATGCAGATGGCCAAGGCCAATGCAGCGCTCACGCGCCTGGCCAAGAAGGGCCTGCCCTACGTCTCGGTGCTGACCGACCCCACCTTCGGCGGCGTCTCCGCCAGCTTCGCCTTCGTAGGAGACATCGTCATTGCCGAGCCCAAGACCCTGGTCGGCTTCGCCGGCCCGCGCGTGATCGAGACCACCGTGCGCGTGAAGCTGCCCGAAGGCTTCCAGCGCGCCGAGTTCCTGCAGGACAAGGGCGCCGTGGACATGATCGTGGACCGCCGCGAGCTGCGCGACCGCATCGCCGCATCGCTTGCCATGCTGCAGCGCCTGCCGGCCGACGCTGTTCAGTAAAGCCTCGCGCAGACACAAAAAAGCCGCCGCAGGTGGGTGCCTGCGGCGGCTTTTTCACGTCCGGGAAACTGGGGAAATCAGGCCAGCAACATCAGGCCCGAGCCCTGGATATAGCCCAGCACCATCAGCGCAATCTGCAGCAGCACCAGGGCCACCAGTGCCGACAGATCGATACCGCCGATCAGGGGCACGATGCGGCGAATGGGCCGCAGCATGGGCTCGGACAGGCGCTGCAGCACGCCGTACATCGGCGACTGCGGCTGCACCCACGACAAGATGACATAGATCAGCAGCACGCCCACCATGCCCGACAGCGCCACGCGCACCAGGCCGCACAGGGCCAGCCACGGCAGGGCGACCACATTGGACTGCCCGCCCATCAGCAGCCACAGCAGCACGAACTGCAGCATCTGCAGCAGGAAGGCCGCGATCAGGCTGGACATGTCCCAGCGCCCGGCCGGCTTGATGACGCGGCGCAGCGGCATCACGATCCAGTCGGACAGCGCAAACACCAGTTGGCCGACCGGGTTGCCGAAGGGAATGCGCTGGGCCTGCATGTACATGCGCAACAGGCAGACGCCGGTCAGCAGGCCAACGACCACGTCGAGCAAAAAGGAAACGATCTGAAAAAGCATGGCGTTGTAGGACTGCGAGAGGAAGATCGGACCACGGCCAGCCGGCCTTGGCACAGCATGGGATGATAGCTGCCGCATCCCGCCCATCACATGACCGCCCATACCGCACTGCACTCCCTGCCGCTTTTCCCCCTGGGCAGCGTCCTTTTTCCCCAAGGCCTGCTGAGCCTTCGCGTCTTCGAGGTCCGCTACCTCGACATGATCCGCAAGTGCGAGCGCACGGGAGCCCCCTTCGGCGTGGTGGCATTGCAGGCCGGCAGCGAAGTGCGCAAGGCCGGTGCGGCCGCCGAGCAGCTGCATGCCGTGGGCACGCTGGCACGCATCGTCCAGCTGCAGCAGCCCCAGCCCGGCCTGCTGCACCTGCAGTGCGAGGGCACGCAGCGCTTTCGCATGCAGGATCACCGGCAGCTGCCCCACGGCCTGTGGGTGGCCGATGTGCAGTTGCTGCCTGCCGACACCGCCGTCCCCGTCCCCGATCACCTGCTCGCCACGGCCCAGGCCCTGGCCCAGGTGCTGATGCAGCTGCACGCACGATCCACCGACGCCGACCATGCCCGGCTGCCCAGCGCCGAACAGATGGGCGACTGCGGCTGGGTGGCCAACCGCTGGACCGAGCTGCTGCCCCTGCCCGTGTCCATCAAGCAGCAACTGATGGCCTTGGACAGCCCGCTGGTGCGGCTGGAGCTGGTGGCGGATGTGCTGGAACGCAGCGGCATAGGCAATTCGCAGGGGACGGCGCCCGGCCCCCCGCCCGCCGCGCACTGACGAATTGGCGGTCCTGCGGCGTCATACCGCAGCAAGGTCCGGCACATTGACGGCACCACGCACCGAAAGCGCGGCAAAAAACTTAAAATCGCGGATTCAGCCCGCCAGCTGCGGGGCCTGCCGGTGGCATTTGCTGCTGCCGCTGCATTTTCCAGCCCTTCCCGCCTGGCTTTTTTTCGGCTTTCCCCGATTTTCCCCTCCGGCTTTTTTCCGGCCCCTCGGCGTTTTGCGCTGGCGCTCATTGTCATGACCGAACACAACACACCATCTGCAGCGGACCAGACCGCTCCCCAGGACGAAAACCAACTCATCGCCGAGCGCCGCGAAAAACTCAAGGCCCTGCGCGAACAGGTGCGTGAACAGGGCGGCGTGGCCTTCCCCAACGACTTCAAGCCGGCCGACCGCGCCGAGGCCCTGCAGCAGGCCCATGCCGACAAGAGCGCCGAGCAGCTCGACGCCGAATCCGTGCAGGTCAGCCTGGGCGGCCGCATGATGCTCAAGCGCGTCATGGGCAAGGCCAGCTTCGCCACCATCCAGGACGGATCGCTGGGCCCCACGCACGGCCGCATCCAGCTGTACATCACGCGCGACACCGTGGGCGAGGAGGTCTATGCGGCCTTCAAGCGCTGGGACCTGGGCGACATCCTGGGCGCCGAAGGCACGCTGATGAAGACCAAGACCGGCGAGCTGTCGGTCAAGGTGCAGACGCTGCGCCTGCTCACCAAGAGCCTGCGCCCCATGCCCGACAAGTTCCACGGCATGGCCGATCTGGAGCAGAAGGTGCGCCAGCGCTACGTGGACCTGATGATGGACGAGCAGGCCCGCCGCCGCTTCATCGCGCGCAGCAAGGCCGTCTCGGGCATCCGCGAATTCATGGTGGAGCATGGCTTCCTGGAAGTGGAGACGCCCATGCTGCATCCCATTCCCGGCGGCGCCAACGCCAAGCCCTTCGTCACCCACCACAACGCGCTGGACCAGGAGATGTACCTGCGCATCGCGCCCGAGCTGTACCTCAAGCGCCTGGTGGTCGGCGGCTTCGAGCGCGTGTTCGAAATCAACCGCAACTTCCGCAACGAAGGCATCTCGGTGCGCCATAACCCCGAGTTCACCATGATGGAGTTCTACGCGGCCTACTGGAACTACCGCGACCTGATGGACTACACCGAGGCACTGGTGCGCGACGCCGCGCAAAAGGCCGTGGGCACGCTGCAGCTGACCTACGGCGGCAAGCCCGTGGACCTGTCCCAGCCCTTCCAGCGCCTGACCATTCCCGAGGCCATCGTCAAGTTCACCGAAGCCGGTGACAAGGTGGCCGACCGCGAATGGCTGACCAATGCCCTGCGCAAGCTGGGCATGACGGAAGAAAAGGACCGCCTGTCCACCCGTACCCTGGCCAGCCTGCAGGTGCTGTACTTCGAGGAAGTGGTCGAGGAAAAGCTCTGGCAGCCCACCTTCATCATGGAGCACCCCACCGAGATCTCGCCGCTGGCACGCGCCAATGACGAGCGCCCCGAAGTCACCGAGCGCTTCGAGCTGTACATCACGGGCCGTGAATTCGGCAACGGCTTCTCCGAACTCAACGACGCCGAGGACCAGGCCGCGCGCTTCAACGCCCAGGTCCAGGCCAAGGACGGTGGCGACGACGAAGCCATGTACTTCGACCACGACTTCGTGCGTGCCCTCGAGTACGGCATGCCCCCCACGGGCGGCTGCGGCATCGGCATCGACCGCCTGATGATGCTGCTGACCGACAGCGCCAGCATCCGCGACGTGATCCTGTTCCCCGCCCTGCGCCGCGAACAGTAACCCCCCGGCATCCAGCGCCTGCGCGCATGGCCAACTGAAGCCGCCTGCGTTCCCTTGGGAGCCAGGCGGCTTTTCCCTATACTGGCTCGCCATGCACATCCCCACCTACTGGGCGCAGGCGCGCCTGCGGCATGAAAGCCGCCCCACCCACGGCATCACCGTCCAGCGCTGGGGATGGTCCGACACCAGCCAGGAGGCTGCCCAGGCCCACGCCCAGGAGCGTGCCGCCAAGGCCCTGCAAGACGCCCGCAATGCGGCGCTGCCCCCAGGCGAGCCGCGCATGGAATGGAAGAACGAGTACGCGCTCGACGGCTTCAGCACCCCCATACGCGAAGAAGTCCTGCAGCGGCGCGACGGCACGGTGATGACGCGCAACAGCTACGGCGCCCACTGCCTGAACACCGAGCGCGTGGCCATCGCCGATATCGACCTGCCCGAGCCGCCCAGCGCTGTGCGCTTTCCCGTCGTGACCCTGCTTTTGTTGGCTTCGGCCGCCACCTGGCTGGCCCGGCTGGCACCGCACAAGAACAATTCGAGGATGGTGGCCACAGCGCTGGTCGTGCTGCTGCTGTTCCTGGCCATGCGGCGCGTGCAGCGCTGGTGGGAGGCGCGGCAGGCGCGCCGGCGCGCGGCCACGGACTCGCCGTCCGCACGCGCCATGGAGCGCGTGCAGGCCTTCCACCAAAGCCATGCCGACTGGGGGCTGCGCGTCTATGAAACGCCCAAGGGCCTGCGTGTCATCGTCACGCATACCGATTTCGCACCCGACGACCCTGCCGTCACGCAGCTGTTCGACGCCTTGCAGGTGGACCCGCTCTATGCCCTGCTGTGCGAGCGCCAGCAGTGCTTTCGCGCCCGCGTATCGGGCAAGCCCTGGCGCATGGGCCTGACCGGACTGTCCACCTCGCTGCGCCGCTGGCCCCAGCCCGAGCAGACGCGGCAAGAGCGCCGCCAGTGGGCGCTTGCCTATGACGAAAAAGCCCAGGGCTTTGCAGCTTGCAGGCTGCTGCAGCAACTGGGCAACCCACGCCTGTGTGCGGCCGCCGACGCCTTCGTGCAATGGCACGACGAAGCCAGCCGGGCCCGCACGGACCTGCCCCTGGCCTGAAGAAAGCCGGGCATCCACAATCGCACACGAATACAACGACCGACTTACACTGGCGCCACCCCCATGCCGCGTACTGCGCAGCCCCCTGACCCATTTCTGGTCTCACAACCCTGAAGGCCATGCCCGCTGCCCCACCACCTTCGCCCACCGACAGC
Organism: Delftia tsuruhatensis NBRC 16741; assembly: GCF_001571325.1. Lineage (GTDB taxonomy): Bacteria > Pseudomonadota > Gammaproteobacteria > Burkholderiales > Burkholderiaceae_C > Comamonas > Comamonas tsuruhatensis. The sequence continues at coordinate 49,893 of NZ_BCTO01000012.1, read as the reverse complement.
ACCGACTCTCCCGCCATCGAGCCCACCGGAGCGCGCTTCGCCAAGCCGACGGACGAGGCATCGCCGTTTTGCGTGCTGGTCGTGGAAGACCAGGCCTCGGTACGCACCAGTCTGGTCAGCGAGCTGCTGCATGCGGGCGTGACCCGCGTGCTGGAGGCTGCCGATGGCCCCAGCGCCCTGGCACTGTTCCGCGAGCAGCGCCCCGACCTCGTGCTGCTCGACATCCGTCTGCCGGGCGAGGACGGCTACTGGGTGGCCCGCCAGCTGCGCGAGGCCGAGCCCGGCGAGTGGACGCCCGTCATCTTCCTGTCCGGACTGGACAATGACCTGGACGTGTGGCGCGGCATCGAGGCCGGAGGCGACGACTACCTGGTCAAGCCCGTCAAGCCCATCGTGCTCGTGGCCAAGCTGCGCGCCATGCGCCGCCTGCTGGACATGCGCCGGCGCCTGGTATCGCTGTCGGCCGAGCTGCATGAGGCCAACCAGAAGCTCAACGAAATGGTCGAGCTCGACCAGCTCACGGGCCTGGTCAACCGCCGAGGCTTCGACCGCATCCTGCATGCCGAGATCGCCTCGGCCCGCCGCGAGGGCCAGCCGCTGACGCTGATGCTCTGCGACCTGGACCATTTCAAGCGCTACAACGACACCTATGGCCATGTGCATGGCGATGAATGCCTGAAACAGATAGGCCGCCTGCTGCGCGAGGTCTGCGTGCGCCCGCGTGACGTGGCGGCGCGCTATGGCGGCGAGGAATTCGCGCTCATCCTGCCGCGCACGCCACGCTCGGGGGCCATGACGTTCGCGCGTGCCGTGGGCCAGATGCTGCGCGTGCTGCGCATACGCCACCCCGACTCACCCCATGAATCGGGCCTCACGCTGTCGGGCGGCATCACCACCTGCGTCCCCGACGAATACACCAGCGCCGAAGCCATGCTCATGCGCGCCGACCAGGCCCTGTACGCGGCCAAGGCGCAGGGGCGCGACCGCTTCTTCAGCTTCGAGATGCAGATGGACACGGTGGAGCAGCGCCGCACCTGACTGCCGGGCCTTGCGCCTGCGCTTACGATCGCAGCTCAATGCCGGGCGCGCGCAAGCCGCGCATCCGGGTCCTGAATGCGGATTGCTGTTTCCTGAATGTTTGAAGTTATGCGTCGTTTTCAAGCGCACCTGCCCGCATGGATGCAGGATTGGCTGGAGTTCATCATCCCCGGTGCCCAGATCCTGCTGATCATCGGTGCGGCTTGGCTGCTCAATCGCCTGGTTCGCCGGCTGATCGCACGCGCGGGCAGGCACTACGGCCTGCCGCCGGAGCTGCTGGTGCCGCTGCGCGGCGTGTTCCGCTGGATTCTCATCGCCGCCACCGTGCCGCTGGTACTGGAGCGCCTGGGCGTCTCGGCCACCGTGCTGTGGACGGCCTTCACCGGCTTTGCCACCGTGGGCGCCGTGGCCTTCTTTGCGGCCTGGAGCGTGCTGTCCAACCTGTTCTGCGCCCTGCTCATCGTCATCGTCGGGCCCTTTCGCCTGGGCGACTACATCGAGGTGCTGGACACGGCCGAAAAGCCCGGTGCCAAGGGCCGCGTGATCGACATCAACATGCTCTACACCACCTTGCAGGATGCCCATGCGCCCGATGGCTCGCCCAATCTGCTGCAGATCCCCAACTCGCTGATCTTCCAGCGCGTGGTCCGGCGCTGGAAGGGGGGCCTGGGCGCGGATGGCGAGCATGCCAGCCATGGCGAGGAGGAGCGCGCCATCCGGCTGACCACGCCGCATGATGCCCAGCCCTCGCAGCCTCCCATGCACACGACCAACTAAGGCCGGTACCCCATGAAAAAAGCCGCCGCCCGGCAAAGGGACGGCGGCTTTGTCATTGGGCAGCGCCTCAGGGCTTGCGCGGCCGGACCTTGCTGGCGGCCAGCTTGGCGTTGGTTCGCGCCTGCTCCACATCCTGGGCGCGCGCCAGGGCCACGCCCATGCGGCGCTTGACGAAGCTCTCTGGCTTGCCGAACAGGCGCAAGTCCGTGCCCGGCACGGCCAGGGCCTCGTCCACGCCGTCGAACACCAGGCCTTCGGCATCCTGCCCGCCATAGATCACGGCGCTGGCGCCGGGATTGCGCAGCGAGGCATCCACGGGCAGGCCCAGGATGGCGCGCGCATGCAGCTCGAACTCGCTTTGCCACTGCGTGGCCAGCGTGACCAGCCCCGTGTCGTGCGGGCGCGGCGAGACTTCGCTGAACCAGACCTGCTCGCCCTTGACGAACAGCTCCACGCCAAACAGGCCCAGGCCGCCCAGGTCGTCGGTCACCGCCTTGGCGATGTCGCGCGACTTCTGCAGCGCCGCCGGGTGCATGGGATGGGGCTGCCAGCTTTCCACATAGTCGCCGGACTGCTGGATGTGGCCGATCGGATCGCAGAAATGCGTCTGCACCTGGCCGTCCGCACCCTTGGCGCGCACCGTGAGCTGGGTGATTTCGTAGTCGAAGTCGATGAAGCCTTCGACGATCACACGGCCATGGCTCACGCGGCCGCCGGCCATGGCGTAGTCCCAGGCCTTGGCCACGTCGTCCGGGCCGTCCAGCTTGCTCTGGCCCTTGCCCGAGCTGCTCATCACGGGCTTGACCACGCAGGGAAAGCCGATGGCGGGCTGGCCATCCGTGCCGTCGATGGCAGCCTGCAGTTCCTGCTGCGAATCACAGAAGCGGTAAGGGCTGGTGGCCAGGCCCAGCGTCTCGGCGGCCAGGCGGCGAATGCCTTCGCGGTCCATGGTCAGGCGCGCGGCGCGGGCCGTGGGGATCACGGTGACCACGCCTGCCGCTTCCAGCTCTTCGAGCATGGGCGTGGCAATGGCCTCGATCTCGGGCACGACCAGGTGGGGTTTCTCGGCCTCGATCAAGGCCTTGAGCTGGGCCGGATCGCTCATGGTGATGGTGCGTGCGTGGTGGGCCACCTGCTGACCGGGCGCGTTCTCGTAGCGGTCCACGGCAATGGTTTCCACGCCCAGGCGCTGCAGCGCGATCAGCACTTCCTTGCCGAGTTCGCCGCTGCCCAGCAGCATGACTTTGGTGGCATGGGGGGAGTAAGGGGTTCCAAGGGTGGTCATCTGCGCGTCCGGTGAGCCAGGCAGAGCCTGGGCAAGATAAGAAAGAAAGGGAGGCAGGCCTGCACGGCCCGCAGCAGCCCCCGATCATAGGATGCCGACGCAGGCGCCGCCTACAAACCCAGCGCCTGCGCGAGGTTGCACCGCGCCCGCGCCTCCAGCCGTTGCCGGAACCAGTCAGTGCAGTAGATGGCCTCGCGCTGCATGAAGCCCTGCAGCACCTCGCGGCGCTTGGTGCGGTACAGCGGCAAGGGCACCCATTCGTACTCGGCCCGCACCTGCAACTCGTATTCGGCAAACCGCAGAGGGTCGGCCGCGAGAATGCCCAGGTCGGCATCCACCAGCAGTTGGGCGTCGATCCCGGACGGCTGTGCAGTGTGGCAGGTCGCCATGATCAGGCCGTGCACGCGCCCGGCCACCTCCGCCGGCAGGCCCTGCCCGCGCACCACGGCCACGGCCCAGTCGGCGCTGCGCGCCTCGTTGTCCTTGGCCTGGGTTTCGTAGACGGCATCATGGAACCACAGCGCCAGCGCCACCTCGCCGGGGTGCGCGGCCAGGCCCAGCGCCGGCTGCAGCAGGCCCATGGCCTCGCCCAGATGCTGCAGCGTGTGGTAGTGGCGCTGGGGCTCGCTGTAGCTTTGCAGCAGCTCGGCCAGCACAGGCTGCGGCGCGCTGGCGCCCAGTGCGGACCAGGCATGCTGCCAAGATGCCTGCCAGGTCTGCAGCGATGCATCGTTTGCGCTGGGCATTTCGGCCCCTGGTCCAACCTGGGTCATCGCCTGCTCCTTGGGTCTTCAGAAGATGCCGGGTGCCAGAGCCCGCAACGGCGCACCCGCCGGTGACAGCAGCCAGGCCAGCAGGCAGCAGTTGATCCCCACGGTGATCCAGAACACCAACTGGAACGAGGCCTTGCTGGACTTGTGCCGCAGCAGCCCTTGCGCGAGCAGCGCGCCAGGCCAGCCGCCCAGCAGCGCCAGCAGGTGCAGGCGGCCTTCGCTGGTACGCCAGCGGTCGTGCACGGCGGCGGACTTGTCGAATCCGTAGACCATGAAGGTCACGAAGCTTGCCGCCGCATACAGGCCGACCAGTGCCCAGGGCATGCGGCCAATCCAGGCAACGGCCATCAGCACGCAGAAGAAGGCAGCGGCCAGCCCCACTGCCACCTGGCCTCGCACAGTTGACTGAGGCCGCGAGGACATGCCGGCACGGCGTCGCCGCGCAGGCTGCGGATGGCCGCTACTGGACTCGCCAATGAAGGCGACATCCTGGGCGCGCCATTTCCCTTGGGCGTTGCGGCCGGGTACGTAGCTGACGCGCTCGCCGCCCTCGGGCCTGCGGCGGCGATCGGTGAAGGACTTGATGTGGACAAAGACCGGCGCCCCGCCGCCATCGGGCTCGATGAAGCCGAAGCCCTGCTCGTCCTTCCAGCCGGTGATGCGCCCCTGTTGCCGCATGGCGGGCTCAGTGGCGGCCAGCGCGGCCAGCGGCGGCCGGCGACGCAGCAGGCTTGCGGGGCTCGCCCAGGCAAATGCCTATGTCGCGCGCCATGGTGAGCAGGCCGTGGTCCAGCGGCACGGTGCGCTGGGTGTTGGCCACGCGTGAGATTTCCACGCTGCCGATCTGCCCGCCCTGCAGCGTGACCATGCGCCCAAAGCCGCCGGACAGCACCAGCTGCGCCGCATGGTGGCCGTACTGCGTGGCCAGCACGCGGTCAAAGGGAGTGGGGTCGCCCCCGCGTTGCACATGGCCCAGCACCGTGGTGCGCACCTCGCTCCTGAGATGGGGCTGCAGGCGCTCGCGCAGCACATGGCCGACGCCGCCCAGGCGTACGGGGTCCGGGCTTTGCTCTATGCGCTCACGCACCGTGAGGCTGGCACCGCTTTCCTTGGCGCCCTCGCCGATGCAGATGATGGTGTAGCGCTGGCGCTGCTCGCGCATGCGGCAGAAATCCACGATGGCCTGCAGGTCGTAGTCGATCTCGGGCAGCAGGATGACGTCGGCCGCACCGGCAATGCCGGCCTCCAGCGCCAGCCATCCGGCATGGCGCCCCATGGTCTCGACGATCATCACGCGGTGGTGGCTGTTGGCTGTGCTCTCGATGCGGCGCAGCGCCTCGGTGGCCGTGGCCACGGCGGTGTCGAAACCAAAGCTGCGCTCGCAGTTGGCAATGTCGTTGTCGATGGTCTTGGGCACGCCCACGCAGGTCAGGCCCACCTGTTCGGCCAGGCCATGCGCCAGGCTCATGGTGCCGTCGCCGCCGATGGCCACCACCACGTCCAGTCCCAGCGCCCGGACGTTGCGACCCACATGCTCCAGCGTGGCCTCATCGCGCAGGGGATTGGCGCTGTTGCTGGTGCCCAGGATGGTGCCGCCCACATGCAGGATGCCCGAGACCTCGTCCCAGCCCAGGGGCTTGACGCCGGGCGGGTCGAGCATCAGGCCCTCGAAGCCGTCGGCAATGCCCAGCACCTCGCACTGGCCGTGGTTGATCAGGGACTTGGTGACCGCACGGATCACCGCATTCAGGCCGGGGCAGTCGCCACCTCCGGTCAGCACGCCAACGCGCATGGGAAAACTCTCCTGTGAAAACACTTGGCGTGCGCGTCCTCCATGGCCCGCACAGCCTTTGCAAAGCCCGCCAGGCCTCAGCCGGCCAGCCGCTGCGCTCGTCAATCCATCAAGGCAGCAGGTCCAGCGCCTGGAGGTAGGCCGGCTGGCGCATGAGGTCGTCCCAGGGCTGGGGCACGGTCTCCGGCAGCAGGGCCAGGCGGCGCGATTCGCTGTCGGCATCGGGCTGCCAGCGGCCACTGCGCTGCGCGGCCTCCATGCCGGCCAGCAGCTCGTCCACATGCTCGCCCAGGCCCAGGCTCTGGTTGCACAGCAGCACCATGTCGCAGCCGGCCTCCAGCGCGGCCAGGGCTGCGTCGGTGTAGCCGATGAGTTGCCCGTCGATGCGGCGCGCGCCCTCCATGCTCAGGTCATCGCTGAAGATGGCGCCGTCGTAGCGCAGGCGGCTGCGCAGGATGTCCTTGAGCCACTTGGCGGAAAAACCGGCCGGGCGCCTGTCGACCTTGGGGTAGATCACATGGGCCGGCATCACGGCCGTGAGCACGCTGGACAGCCAGGGATAGGGCGCGGCGTCCTCGCCCAGGATGGCGGTGAGGCTGCGGCCATCGACCGGAATGTCCACATGCGAGTCGGCCTTGACGAAGCCGTGGCCGGGAAAGTGTTTGCCGCAGTTGCCCATGCCGGCCTGCAGCAGGCCGTGCATTAGGCTGCGGGCCAGCGCCGCCACCACGCGCGGGTCGCGGTGGAAGCTGCGGTCGCCGATGACGCTGCTGGCACCGTAGTCAAGGTCCAGCACCGGGGTGAAGCTGAAATCCACGCCGCAGGCACGCAGCTCGGTGCCCAGCACGTAGCCGGCCGCCGTGGCGGCGTTCATGGCGGCCAGGGCGCCACTGCCTTCGCGCTGCTTGCTGCCCTTGCCGTCGTCCATCCACATCTGGCCGAAGGCGCGCATGGGCGGCAGATGCGTGAATCCGTCGGCACGAAAACGCTGCACGCGCCCGCCCTCGTGGTCCACGCAGATCAGCAGGTCGGCTTTGACGCCCTTGATATCGGCGCACAGCTGCACCAGTTGCTCGCGGCTTTCCCAGTTGCGGGCGAAGAGGATGATGCCGCCGACCAGCGGATGCGCCAGGCGCCGGCGGTCCGCGTCGGTGAGCGCCTTGCCGGCGATGTCGATGATCAGGGGTGCGTGCTCGGTCATGCTATGAATCCTGTGGAGTCAAAAAAGCCAGCGCTGCGCCGGCCGGGTGTCAGGCGCGGCGCTCGACCACGCAGAAGCTGGCCGCATAGTCGCTCTCGTCGGTCACGGACAGGTGAACCTGCAGGTTCCGTGCCTCGAACCATTCCTTGAGCGCGCCGTGCAGCACGATGGCTGGCTGGCCACTGGGCAGCTTGACGACCTCGCAGCTGCGCCAGGTCATGGGCATGACCATGCCCATGCCTATGGCCTTGGAAAAGGCCTCCTTGGCGGAAAAGCGCGTGGCGACGAAGCGGATGCCGCGCTCGGGCCAGCGCGCGCGGCGGGCTCGCCAGGTGGACAGTTCGCCTTCGGCCAGCACCTTCTCGGCGAAACGGTCGCCATGGCGCTCCAGGCTGGCGCGGATGCGGCGCACGTCGCAGATGTCGGTACCGATGCCGTAGATCATGGATTCGCTCCGCGAAAGCTTCAGGCGCGCGCCGCCATGCCCTGGTCTATGCACTGCTGGTAGGCGCGCACGGTTTGGGCGTAGCCCAGCTCCAGCGCGTCGGCGATCAGCGCATGGCCGATGGAGACTTCGAGCAGGCCCGGCACGCGCGCCACGAAGGCGGCCAGGTTGTCGCGGCTGAGGTCATGGCCGGCATTGATGCCCAGCCCGGCGTCCAGCGCAGCCTGGGCCGCCGCCGCGTAGGCCTGCAGTTGAACTTCCTGGTCTGCCGTGCCCCAGGCGGCCGCATAGGGCTCGGTGTACAGCTCGACCCGGTCGGCGCCCACGGCGCGCGCAGCGGCCATCTGTGCGGGAACCGGGTCCATGAACAGGCTGACGCGCACGCCGAGTTGGCGGCATTCGGCGATCAGCGGCTTCAGGCGCTCGGCGTCCTGCGGGAAGTTCCAGCCATGGTCGCTGGTGAATTGGTCCTCGCTGTCGGGCACGAAGGTGGCCTGGTGCGGGCGCGTGGCCCGGATGAAGTCCATCAGGTTCTGCGTCGGGTTGCCCTCGATGTTGAACTCCGCCTGCGGCCACTGCTTCATCAGCGCATGCAGTTCATAGACATCTTCGCTGCGGATATGGCGCTGGTCGGGACGCGGATGGATGGTGATGCCCTGGGCACCGGCCTCCAGGCAGATGCGCGCGGCGCGCGTCACGCTGGGAATGCCCAGATGGCGCGTGTTGCGCAGCAGCGCAACCTTGTTGACATTGACCGACAGCGCCGTGCGCTGCGAAGCGTGGGAAAGATTCATAGCGATTGCAGATCCATCATCAGCTGGCGGGTGCGCAGCATGGGACTGCCGCAATGGTATTGCAGCAAGGCCCTCAGTTGGGGCTTGAGGGCCAGCGCCGCCTCGGGCTGGGCCACCACATGCAGTGTGGCGTTGAAGGCCTGCCGTGCCTGCAGCGCGCTTTCAATGGCCTGCCATTGCGCAGCGCCCAGCACGGCGCGCTCGCCCTGCAGCGCCGGGCGCAGGCCGCCTTCGGCCACCAGCGCATAGCGACGCCCCTCGGCCAGCGGAGCCAGCGTGGCGCTTTCCTCATTCAAGGCAGGCAGATGGCCCAGTTCGCGCAGCAGCAGCAGCTCGAAGGTGCGCAGCACGGGCTCGATGGCATCGCCATGCTGGCCTGCCAGCACGCGCACCACGCCGGCATAGATGTCGAACAGCGCCGCGTAGGGATCGTCGCGCGCCAGCAGGCGCATCAGCAGCTCGTTGAGGTACAGGCCCGACAGCAGGGCGTCACCCTGGGGCATGACATGCCCGCCCACCCACTCTGCGCCCTTGAGGGTATGGATCTCGCCATTGCCCTCGCCGCCCAGGCTGTAGCTCAGGCTCAGCGGCTGCAGCGGCAGCAGCACGGGGCGAAAGTTCGAGGTCGGCCGCTTGACGCCCTTGGCCGCCAGCGCCACGCGGCCCCGGTGACGCGTGAAGACCTCAAGGATCAGGCTGGACTCGCTCCAGTCGTAGCTGTGCAGGACGAAGGCCGGCTCGTCCGAGACACGCTTGGCGCTAGCCATGGACGCAGGGCCTTGCGGTAAGGGTGCTCACTCGTAGCCGAACGAACGCACGCGGGCTTCGTCGTCGGCCCAGCCGGAGCGGACCTTGACCCAGACTTCGAGGAAGACCTTGGCATCCATGAGCTTCTCCAGCTCCTGGCGCGCCTCGGTGCTGATGCGCTTGAGGCGCTCGCCCTTCTCTCCGATGATCATGGCCTTGTGGCCGTCGCGCTCGACCACGATGGTGGCCGCCACGCGGATGAAACGCTTGTGCTGCTTGCTGGCCTCTTCCTCGAACTTGTCGACGACCACCGTGGAGGTGTAGGGCAGCTCGTCGCCCGTGAATCGGAACAGCTTCTCGCGCACGGTCTCCGAGGCGAGGAACTTCTCGCTGCGGTCGGTCAGCTCGTCGGCGGCGTACATCCAGTCCTGCTCGGGCAGGTACTTCTCGCAGATGCCGAACAGGCGCTCGATGTCTCCCTTGTTCTTGGCCGACATGGGCACGAACTCGGCGAACGGATGGCGCTCCTGCATGCCCTTGAGCCAGGGGGCGATCTCGGCACGGCGGCCCACGGTGTCCAGCTTGTTGGCAATCAGCAGCGTGGGGATGCCAGGCTTGAACAGCGACAGCACCTTGGCATCGGCCAGCGTGAACTGGCCGGCTTCCACGACGAACAGGATCAGGTCCACGTCGCCGATGGCGCCCATCACGGTCTTGTTGAGCGACTTGTTCAGTGCCGTGCTGTGCTTGGTCTGGAAACCCGGCGTATCGACAAAGATGAATTGCGTCGCGGCGCGCGTGCGAATGCCCGTGATGCGGTGGCGCGTGGTCTGCGCCTTGCGCGAGGTGATGCTGATCTTCTGGCCCACCAGCGCATTCATCAGCGTGGACTTGCCCACATTGGGCTTGCCGACGATGGCGATCAGGCCGCAGCGCTGCGGGCCGGTCGGCACCTCGGGTGCCGGGGTGTCATCAGCAGCGGATGCCGTGCGAGCTGCGCCAGCGCCGGGCTTGGCCGCAGCCAGCAGGGCATCGAGTTCGGCGGCGGTCTGTGCCGGCGCCGGGGGTTTGTCTTGGTTCATGCGTGTCTTGCTTTCAATAGTTCCAGCATGGCTGTGGCAGCCGTCTGCTCGGCGGCCCTGCGCGAGGCACCCGTTCCCCGGGCCTGCAGTTGCAACTCGGCAATCGCGCAGGCCACCTCGAAGGTCTGGCGATGGGCGGCGCCCGTGGTGGCAACCACTTCGTACTGCGGCAGCTTCATGCGCCGCCCCTGCAGCCATTCCTGCAGGGCCGTCTTCGCATCCTTTTCGGCTGCGCGCATGTGGGGGTTGATGTCCACGCCCTCGAAGAGATGGTGTACCACCTTCTCGCCCGCAGCGTAGCCGGCGTCCAGATACACTGCGCCGATCAGGGCCTCGACCGCATCGGCCAGGATGGAGGGGCGTTGCTTGCCGCCCGACTTGGATTCGCCTTCGCCCAGGCGCAGCAGATCGGGCAACTGCAGCCTCAGCGCGATCTGGTGCAGCGTGCCTTCCTTGACCAGGTTGGCGCGCACGCGGGACAGATCGCCCTCGGGCATGGAACTGAGCCGCTGGTAGAGCAGGCTGGAAATGGCAAGATTCAGCACCGAGTCGCCGAGGAATTCCAGGCGCTCGTTGTTGTCTGCCGAGAAGCTGCGGTGCGTGACGGCACGCTGCAGCAATGCAGGCTCGGCAAATTGATGCTGCAGCCTCAGCTGCAGCGCATTCAGTAAGGGAGGCACCTATTGGGTCTGCTTCTTAAAACGGTAAGTCAGGTAGGCGGGGCCCACGAGATGGATCTCGCGCGAATATTCGAACCCCACCACCACACGGTCATTGATTTTGGTCACCTCGAGGTCTGCGCCCTTCACGGATGTGAAGTCATCAATGGCGGCGGAACGCTCGAAGCTGGCCTTGACCTCGGCCACGGAATTGCCTTCGCGGGCCGCCTTGTTGGCGGCCTTGACGATGGCCTGGTACTCCAGGAAGACCGGCACTGATTGTGCGCCCACGGCCACCACACCCACGCCCAGGGCAATCACAAACACCAGTCCCAGAAAGGACAGACCGCGCTGGCGCGAACGCCGGTTGTTCGATGTCAACATGCTTTTTCCTCCTCCGATGTGAATCCCTCGCGCATGCCTGGGGGCATCTGGCCCTCAGGCATGCATGTGATCAATGGAAGCCGCCGATGCGCTTGAAATCCCCGAAGTTCATCCAGACGAAGAAGGCCCGGCCAACGATGTTCTTGTCGGGCACAAAGCCCCAGTATCGGGAATCCAGCGAATTGTCGCGGTTGTCTCCCATCATGAAGTACTGGCCCTCGGGCACCTTGCAGGTGATGCCTTCGACGCTGTAGCGGCAGTTCTCGCGGAACTCGAAGCCGCTGGCACCCTGGATGAATGCGGGCACGTCCTGGTTCACGATCATGCGGTGCGGCTTGTCGCCCAGCGACTCCTCGTACTGCTTGAAGTAGCGCATCGCGTCCTTGTCGAAGAAGTCCGGCAGTTCGCTGACCGGGACTTCCTTGCCATTGACCGTCAGCCGCTTGTTCAGATAGGAGATCTCGTCACCCGGCAGGCCCACCACGCGCTTGATGTAGTCCAGGCTGGGTTGCGGAGGATAGCGGAACACCACCACATCGCCGCGCTGCAGCGGCTGGCCCTGGGTGATCTTGGTGTTGATCACCGGCAGGCGCACGCCGTAGGTGAACTTGTTCACCAGGATCAGGTCGCCCACGAGCAGCGTGGGAATCATGGAGCCCGAGGGAATCTTGAACGGCTCGAACAGGAACGAGCGCAGGACAAAGACGATGGCGATCACGGGGAACAGGCCCGCGGTCCAGTCAAGCCACCAGGGCTGCATGAGGATGCGGCCCTTGGCCTCTTCCGACACCTCGATGTCGGTCTTGGCGATGCCCATGCGGTCGAGTTCTGCGCGGCGCGCCACGGCAGCCTCCTCGATGGCCACGGCGGCGCGGCGGCGGCGGGGCAGGAAATACAGCCGTTCGGCCACCCAGTACAGGCCAGTGACCACGGTGGCCAGGAACAGCAGCAACGCGAAGTTGCCCTCGATGAAGCCCGTGTACCAGGCGCCGATATAGCCCACGAAAGCCGCCAGCACGACGGCCGTAATCCATTGCATGGCTTGCATCAATCCTCCACTTGCAAGATGGCCAGGAAGGCCTCCTGAGGCACTTCCACCGAACCGATCTGCTTCATGCGCTTCTTGCCGGCCTTTTGCTTCTCCAGCAGCTTGCGCTTGCGGGTGATGTCGCCGCCATAGCACTTGGCCAGCACGTTCTTGCGCATGGCCTTGACGGTTTCCCGAGCAATGATGTTGGCGCCGATGGCGGCCTGGATGGCCACGTCGAACATCTGGCGGCTGATGATCTCGCGCATCTTCGCCACCACGGCCCGGCCGCGGTACGTGGCCTGGGAGCGGTGCACGATGATGGACAGCGCATCGACCTTCTCGCCGTTGAGCAGGATGTCCACCTTGACCACGTCGGAGGCGCGGTACTCCTTGAACTCGTAGTCCATGGAGGCATAGCCGCGCGAGACCGACTTGAGCTTGTCGAAGAAGTCCAGCACGATCTCGCCCAGCGGCATCTCATAGGTCAGCATCACCTGGCGGCCGTGGTACTGCATGTTGATCTGCACGCCACGCTTCTGGTTGGCCAGCGTCATCACCGGACCCACATAGTCCTGCGGCATGTACAGGTGCACGGTCACGATGGGCTCGCGCACCTCCTCGATACGGCCGGCATCGGGCATCTTGGACGGGTTCTCGACCTGGATGACCTCGCCATCGCCCTTGACCACTTCGTAGACCACGCTGGGCGCGGTGGTGATCAGGTCCTGGTCGAATTCGCGCTCCAGGCGCTCCTGCACGATTTCCATGTGCAGCAGGCCCAGGAAGCCGCAGCGAAAGCCGAAGCCCAGCGCCTGAGAGACTTCAGGCTCGAACTGCAGGGACGAATCGTTGAGCTGCAGCTTTTCCAGCGCATCGCGCAGCTGGTCATATTCGCTGGCTTCGGTGGGGTACAGACCCGCGAACACCTGGGGCTTGATTTCCTTGAAGCCGGGCAGGGCCTCGGTGGCAGGGCCCAGATTGTTGGGAAGCTTCTTTTCCAGCGTGATGGTGTCGCCCACCTTGGCTGCCTTGAGTTCCTTGATGCCGGCGATGATGTAACCCACCTCGCCGGCGCGCAGCGCGTCGCGCGGCACGTCGGCCGGAGTGAACACGCCCAGGTTGTTGGCTTCGTAGGCAGCGCCCGAAGCCATCATCTTGAAGCGCTCGCCACGCTTGAGTTCACCATCGACCACGCGCACCAGCATCACGACGCCCACGTAAGTGTCGAACCAGCTGTCGATGATCATGGCGCGCAGTTGGCCATTGGGATTGCCCTTGGGCGGCGGCACCTTGGCAACCACGGCCTCCAGGATCTCGTCGATGCCCATGCCGGTCTTGGCCGAGCAGGGAATGGCATCGCTGGCATCGATGCCGATGACGTCCTCGATCTCTGCCTTGGCGTTGTCGGGGTCAGCCTGCGGCAGATCCATCTTGTTGAGAACGGCCGTTACTTCCACGCCGAGATCCAGCGCGGTATAGCAGTTGGCCACGGTCTGTGCCTCTACGCCCTGAGAGGCGTCCACCACCAGCAGCGCTCCCTCGCAGGCCGACAGGGAACGCGAGACTTCGTACGAGAAGTCCACGTGGCCGGGCGTGTCGATGAGGTTGAGGTTGTAGACCTGACCATCCTTGGCCTTGTACTGCAGGGCAGCCGTCTGCGCCTTGATGGTGATGCCGCGCTCTTTCTCGATATCCATCGAGTCCAGCACCTGGGCTTCCATGTCACGGTCAGCCAGGCCTCCGCAACGCTGGATCAGGCGGTCGGCCAGCGTCGACTTGCCATGGTCGATGTGCGCAATGATGGAAAAATTTCTGATGTGGTTCATCAACGAGAAGGACTGCTAGTGAAAGTGGAAAACGACAGGGTCGGCGCGCAAGAAAAAAGGGCGCGTCCATGAACGACGCGCCCCGAACCAACAATCTCTGGCAACTGCGATAGTTGGGACTTTATTGTAGGCAAAAAGGGCTGGAAACCAAGCCCTGACAAGGCCTGCAAAGCTCCGGGCTTGATCTGTCACAATTATTTATCAACAGTTTATCAACAGACCCGACAAGCCATTTCTAGCCCGTCGATCACCGGATAGTGCGGTGCTTTTGCACCGCAACAATCCTCTTTGAAAACAGGTTTCTGACGCCTTGAGCCGTCACGCTTTGGTGGGGCATTTTACCCAATGCCCCAAGGGGCATGGGCAGGCCTTGGTCCGGATTCCGAGGGTATTCCCCAGGACCCCGAAAAACCGACCTGCCCCAGCCCCTCAGCGGGCAGGACGGATGAGCACGTACTGAGCCCATTCGCCGCGGCGCACCAGAAGGTTCACCGGCTTGCTCTTGTCCACCTTGGCCAGCGTGGCCTCGAAGCTCTTGAGCCCCGTGATCTCGACATTGGCCAGTTGCAGGATCACATCACCTTCGCGCAGGCCTGCGCGTGCTGCCGCCTCGACAGCGGCCGTCACGCGGACACCGCCCTTGATGCCCAATTCCCTTTTCTGGGCATCCGTGAGTTCGGCCAGCGTCAGGCCCAGCGACTGGGAGACCAGGGTGCTGCCCTTGCCTGCAGCCTTTGCCTGGGGAGCGCCATCGGGCTCGACTTCGGCGATCACCATGGTCAGATCCTTGGCGGCTCCGCGGCGGAATACCGTGATGGTGCTGCGCGTTCCGGGCTTGGTATTGCCCACCAGACGCGGCAGGTCGGCGACCTTCTCAATGGCCTTCCCATCGAACTTGATGATCACGTCACCCGCCTCGACGCCGGCCTTGGCGGCTGGGGAATCGGGTTCCACGGCAGAGACCAGCGCACCCTGAGCCTTGCCCAGGCCGATGGATTCGGCAATGTCCTTGGTGACCTGCCCGATTTGCACGCCGATGCGCCCTCGCGTGACCTTGCCGGTGGCGCGCAGCTGGTCGCTGACGCGCACGGCCTCGTCGATCGGAATCGCGAAGCTGATCCCCATGAAACCGCCGGAACGCGAATAGATCTGGCTGTTGATGCCCACGACCTCGCCGCGCATGTTCAGCAACGGGCCGCCCGAGTTGCCGGGATTGATGGCCACATCGGTCTGGATGAAGGGCAGATAGTCTCCCGTGTCGCGCTGCTTGGCGCTGACGATGCCTGCGGTGACCGAGTTGTCGAGGCCGAAGGGCGATCCGATGGCCATCACCCACTCACCGACCTTGAGACGGTTCACGTCGCCGATCTTCACGGCGGGCAGTCCGGTGGCATCGATCTTGACCACGGCCACGTCGGTGCGCTTGTCGCTGCCCACGATCTTGGCCTTGAACTCACGCTTGTCGGTCAGCGTGACGATGACCTCGTCAGCGCCTTCGACCACGTGGGCATTGGTCATCACAAAGCCGTCCGCCGTCAGGATGAAGCCCGACCCCACGCCACGCGGCTGTTCCTCGTCAGGCTGTGAACGCGGCTGGGGGCGTTGGCGCGGCACATTGGGCACGGGCAGGCCGAAGCGGCGGAAGAACTCGAGCATGTCCTCATCCATGCCCAGCGCCTCGGCAGAGTTGGCCGACGCCTTCTCCAACGTGCGGATGTTGACCACGGAAGGCCCTACCTGCTCGACCAGGTCGGTGAAGTCCGGCA
Organism: Delftia tsuruhatensis NBRC 16741; assembly: GCF_001571325.1. GTDB lineage: Bacteria > Pseudomonadota > Gammaproteobacteria > Burkholderiales > Burkholderiaceae_C > Comamonas > Comamonas tsuruhatensis. Next base: position 34,294 of record NZ_BCTO01000012.1, on the reverse strand, counting down.
GACCCCGCACCACGGCACCGCTTTGCGCATGAGCGGCACTCACCGGCACCAGCATTGAGGCGCTGCCAGCAGCCAGCGCCAGAACGCCTGCCAGTGTGCAGGACTGCAGCGTCTTCCATCGAACTGTGGTCATGGTGATCCTTTCCTTCTCAATCATTGTGTTGCCCCCGTTCCCATTGCGCACGGGCGGCCTGTTCAGATACGCGGTGCCGACTTGCATCTCGGACGAACGCCACATTCTGGCGCAGTCCCGGCATGCACCGGCCAGACGATGGCTCAGAAGCCTGAAAGACGCTGTTAGTTCCCGAATCGGCAGCATGCATGCGGCGCGAACCGCCGTGCATGGGCCACAAATGACTGCACCCGCGTCCATTTCAATGCCGAACGGCTGGACGCGGGTGCAAAAGAAGGCAGGAGAGCCATGCTCTCCTGCGGGATTCAGCGCTGGTTCGCGCGCGGTGCCGAGGCGAAGTTGGCATTGCGCAGGAAGCTGGCCGGCATCTGCAACGTGGCCGGACCACTGTATTGCGGATGGGAGGCCAGCAGCGCATCCAGGCGCGGATCACGCAGCATGACGCTTTGGCCGTAAGGGCCTGCCACAGCCACCACCGAAGAGGATTGGGCCGTATCTCCGAGAGGGAAGTCCTGGGCATTTCCAGCGACAGCAGCCGCTGCAGGCGCCCCCGTTTCAAGGGCGGCCAATGCCCGGCCCGGCGCCGCGCCGGGGCCTGCAGGCGCGCCGAGCATCACGCTCCAGCCAATGGCAGCCACGGCCGCCACGGAAGCAAAACCCGCAGCCATCTTCCAGCGGAATACCGACGCATTGGCTGCATCGTGCAGCGGCGCGCCATTGACGACGGCCCTGCCGTGCGCCGGGCGCGCGACCTGCTCCAGCTCGTCTGCGGCGACGGGAACCAGGGGGCGGCGCGGCTCGTTGGCCAACTGGGAGCGGATTCCGGAAAGCAGATCGTGCCGGCTGTGGTGCGCCAGCTCAGGGGAGCGCAGCACATCGCCCACCAGGTGGTACATGCGCCATTCCTGCTGGCCTGCATCGCTTTGCGCATAGGCCAGCGCGGCCTGCAGCTCCGCGGCAGAGAGTTCGCCATCAGCCAATGCCGACAATTGTTCGCGCTTCGTCAGATCGTCATTCATGATCAATCACCTGCCTGTCTGCTCTGAGACCCTGTACCCAAAAAATGCGCCACCCGATGGCCATCACCCGTTGCTACCACCGCTTGCCAGACTGGCGCTCCAGCAAAGGCTTGACTCTCGCTGAAATCGCTTCGCGTGCACGGAAGATGCGTGAACGCACGGTGCCTATGGGACAACCCATGGCGTTCGAGATTTCCTCGTAGCTCAGGCCTTCGATTTCCCGCAACGTGACGGCTTGACGGAGATCTTCGGGCAAGGCCTCCATGGCGGCGTTGACTGCCTGGGCAATTTCCTGGGCCGCCAGGATCGTTTCGGGTGTTTCTTCGGTGGTTAGTTCCTGGCTGAGCCGGGAAGTTTCATCATCGTCATCCCCGTTGTGTAACGCGCTTTCGGTGATCAGCGGCGAGCGCTTCATGTCCAGCAGCGCCTTCTTGGCGGTATTCACGGCGATGCGATACAGCCAGGTGTAGAACTGGGCATCACCCCGGAACTGGTGCAGCGCCCGATAGGCCCGGATGAAGGTTTCCTGCGCAATGTCAGGCACCAGGTCCACGTCGCGCACCATGCGGCCAATGAGGCGCTCGATGCGGCGCTGGTACTTGATGACCAGCAGCTCGAAGGCCCGCATGTCTCCTGCGTTGGTGCGCTCGACCAGAGCCAGGTCGCTGTCGGCAGAAGAAGGCGGGAATTCGGGAGGCGTCATGAAATCGGTGAAGACGGGCCGTGGCGGCCCTGGCGCAGTCACTGCGCGCGTTCTGTAGGTCTGGGCGGGAAATATACAGCACGCCGCAAATCACCCCAGGTTTCAGGACTCTGCCTGTAAGACAGCAGCAGCCAGCGGGAGCTTCGCCAGCGCAAAGACCCCGTCGTAACGGGTCTGGCCTGCGCCCATAGCCATTGACCACCGTCAGCGCGCACCTGCAGCAGCACCGGCTGCGCATCGTGGGCAGCGGCTGCCTCACCAAGCCACCACTGCGCGCCATCCCATGCAACAAAGCCTCTGCCCAGGGCGCGCCATCCATGCCACATGCCTGAAGCTGCAACCAGAGAACCCGTGACAGCCACGACGGCAGGCCCCCATCCGGACTGAAGATCAAGCGCCCACGCCAGCAAAAGCATGGCCGCCAGCAGCCAAAGCGCGCACAGGCATGCGACCGACCCACGCGGTGGATTCAGCGGATGGCGGACTGCGGGCGGGGCATGGCGTGACGTCATGCCTGCAGTGTCGCAAAACCGCAGCATGTCTGACATGCGTTCCACCCCTGCCGGACGCGCCCTGACCCATGGGAGAAATAAAAAAGCCCGCTCCCTTGCGGGGCGGGCTTTTCATGGTGAGGCGTGCAGGCCTCAGATTCGCTTGAACACCAGCGTTCCGTTGGTGCCGCCGAACCCGAAGTTGTTTTTCACTGCCACTTCGATCTTCGCATCCCGTGCCGTGTTGGCGCAGTAGTCGAGATCGCACTCGGGATCCTGGTTGTCCAGATTGATGGTCGGGGGAATCTTCTGCTCGTGCAATGCCAGCACGGTGAAGACGCTCTCGATGCCGCCAGCGCCACCCAGCAGGTGACCGGTCATGGACTTGGTCGAGCTGACAACGATTTTCTTGGCGTGATCGCCCAGAGCCGCCTTGATGGCATTGGTCTCGTTGAGGTCGCCCAGCGGCGTGGATGTGCCGTGCGCATTCAGATAGTCGATCTGGTCGGCGTTGATGCCGGCGTTGCGCAGAGCTGACAGCATGGCGCGGCGCGGGCCGTCCATGTTGGGCGCCGTCATGTGGCCGGCATCGGCACTCATGCCGTAGCCGCACAGTTCAGCATAGATCTTGGCACCGCGGGCCTTGGCATGCTCGTACTCTTCCAGCACCAGCACGCCTGCACCTTCGCCCAGCACAAAGCCGTCGCGGTCCTTGTCCCAGGGACGCGAGGCGGCCTTGGGATCATCATTGCGCGTGGACAGTGCGCGCATGGCGGCAAAGCCGCCGACGCCCAGCGGGGAGACCGTGGCTTCCGTGCCACCAGCCACCACCACATCGGCATCGCCGTATTCGATCATGCGCCCTGCTTCGCCTATGCAGTGCAGCCCGGTCGTGCAGGCAGTCACCACGGCGAGATTCGGCCCCTTGAAGCCAAACCGCATGGACACATGGCCAGCCACCATGTTGATGATGGAGGCAGGCACGAAGAACGGCGTGATGCGGCGCGGTCCGCGCGCAGCCAGTTCTGCGTGGGTGTTCTCGATCAGCGGCAAGCCGCCGATGCCCGAACCGATCACACAGCCGATGCGCGTAGCCAGATCATCCGACAAGGCCTCGCCCGTGGGCAGACCTGAGTCCTGCACGGCTTGCGCCGCAGCAGCGATGCCGTAATGGATGAAGGTGTCCATGGAGCGCGCATCCTTGGCGCTCATGTACGACTCCACATCGAATCCCTTGACCTCGCCCGCAATCTTGCAGGCAAAGTTCGAGGCATCGAACTTGGTGATGAGGTCAATGCCGGACTGGCCGGCCAAAAGATTGGCCCAGGCGTCGCCCGCCGTGTTACCCACGGGGGAGATGCAACCCAGGCCGGTCACGACAACGCGACGACGGCTCATGCGTAAAACCTTCTGCTGATCGCTCGGGTCAGGGCCCTGTCAGGCCTTCTGGTGGGTGTTGGCGTAGTCGATGGCGTTTTGCACCGTCGTGATCTTTTCCGCGTCTTCGTCGGGGATCTCGATGCCGAATTCATCTTCCAGGGCCATCACCAGCTCCACCGTGTCCAGGGAGTCAGCACCCAGATCAGCCACGAAGGCCTTTTCGTTGGTGACTTGAGACTCTTCAACGCCGAGTTGTTCGGCAATGATTTTTTTGACACGTGCTTCGATATCGCTCATGGTTTCCCTCTGGGGGTTGTGAATGAACCCGCGATTCTAGCCGTTTCGGACCTTACGCCCTCTTCAGCCGGCCGTCGCGAGGAAACGGCCTCTTCGGTTGCAAGCAACGGCGGCTTCTGGCAGGGATCTGCCCGCAGCCGCCGCAGCGCTTACATGTACATGCCGCCGTTGACGTGCAATTCCTGGCCGGTGACGTAGCCTGCGCCCGCCGATGCGAGATAGGCCACGGCATGGGCGATGTCGCTGGGCTGGCCCAGATCACCCATGGCGATCTGCGATTTCAGGGCATTTTTCTGCTCTTCAGGCAGCTCCGCCGTCATGTCGGTGGCGATGAAGCCCGGAGCCACGCAATTGACCGTGATGCCGCGGCTGCCCAGTTCACGGGCCAGCGCACGCGTCATGCCGGCAACGCCGGCCTTGGCAGCTGCATAGTTGGCTTGACCGGGGTTTCCGGAGGCACCAACGACGCTGGTGATGTTGATGATGCGTCCGAAGCGCTGCTTCATCATGGGCCGAATGGCCGTACGGCTGACTCGGAAAACCGCCTTGAGATTGGTGTCGATCACCGCATCCCAGTCATCGTCCTTCATGCGCATGGCCAGGGTGTCGCGTGTGATGCCGGCATTGTTGACCAGCACATGCAGGCCACCGTCATTCTTGACGATGCTGTCGATCAGGGCATCGACGGCGGTCACGTCCGTGACATTGAGGTTCACGCCACGGCAGCCTTCATGGGCCGACAGGGCCTGGCTGATCTTCTCGGCACCACCATCGGTGGTGGCCGTGCCGATCACGCGGTAGCCGCGTGCTGCCAGCTCCTGGGCAATGGCGGCACCGATGCCGCGCGAGGCACCCGTCACCAGGGCAACCTGGGGCTTGTTCTGGTTGTCAGTCATGCGAGGGATTCTTTCACGTCAGCCAGCGTGGCCGGGTCATAGAGGGCAGCGGCCGTCAGGTCCGCGTCAATCCGCTTGGTCAGGCCCATCAGCACCTTGCCGGGACCGCACTCGACGAGGTGGACGACGCCGCGGGCCTTCATGGCCTGAACGCATTCCACCCAGCGCACCGGGCCGAAGGCCTGGCGATACAGCGCATCGCGAATGGCGTCGGCATCCTGCTGCACAGTCACATCGATGTTGTTGAGCACTGGGATGCGCGGTGCAGCCAGCACGGTGGCAGCCAGCGCCGCCTTGAGCTTTTCGGCCGCAGGCTTCATCAGGCTGGAATGGAAAGGCGCCGACACCGGCAGCGGCAGCGCGCGCTTGGCGCCTGCGGCCTTGAGGGCCTCGCAGGCCTTCTCGACAGCCGCCTTGCTGCCGGCAATCACGGTCTGCGAGGGGTCGTTGAAATTCACGGCCTCGACGACTTCCGCACCACCCAATGCCGCCGTGACTTCTGCGCAGCCTGCGCGCACCTTGTCGGCATCCAGCCCCAGGATGGCAGCCATGGCACCGGTTCCCACGGGAACGGCCTCCTGCATGGCAGCCGCGCGCAGCCGCACCAGCGGCGCAGCCTGGGCCAGGGTCAGCACACCTGACGCGACCAGGGCCGAGTACTCACCCAGCGAGTGGCCCGCCACAACGTCGGGCAGCGCGCCGCCTTCGGCCTGCCAGACGCGCCAGGCAGCCACACCGGCCACCAGCATCACAGGCTGGGTATTGGTGGTGAGCGCCAGAGCTTCCTTCGGCCCCTGCTGGATCAGCTGGCCGATGTTTTCGCCGAGGGCATCGGAGGCTTCGACCAAGGTCTGGGCCACGACGGGATGGTCACCCCATCCGTCGAGCATGCCTACCGATTGCGAACCCTGACCAGGAAAAACGAATGCAAACTTCTTCATGATTTTCAAAAAAAAAGGCCGCGCCATGGGCGCCTGCCCTCAGGCAGGCATCCCGCATCACATCTTGAGAAGTACCGCGCCCCAGGTGAAGCCGCCGCCAACACCTTCCAGCAGCACGGTCTGACCGGGCTTGACCTGGCCACTGCGCACGCCGTGGTCCAGCGCCAGGGGGATCGAGGCAGCCGACGTGTTGCCATGCTGGTCCACCGTCACCACCACCTTGTCCATGGACAGCTTGAGCTTGCGCGCCGTGCTTTGCATGATGCGGATATTGGCCTGGTGGGGGATCAGCCAGTCGATGTCGGCATCGGTGAGCCCTGCCTTGTCCAGCGTGGCGCGAGCAGCCTTCTCCAGCACGCCGACCGCCAGCTTGAACACGGCCTGCCCATCCATCTTCAGCAGCGGATCACCGAGGATCTGGCCACCGGAGACATTGCCTGGCACGCACAGGATGCCGACATGCTTGCCGTCGGCATGCAGGTCGGAAGCCAGAATGCCTGGCTGCTCGGACGCCTCCAGCACCACGGCTCCGGCACCGTCACCGAACAGCACGCAGGTCGTCCGGTCGTTGAAGTCCAGGATGCGGCTGAATACTTCGGAGCCCACCACCAGCGCGCGGCTCGCAGCGCCGGACTGGATCATGGCGTCGGCCACGGTGAGGGCGTAGACAAAGCCGCTGCATACGGCTTGCACATCAAAGGCCGCACAGCCATTGGCGCCGAGCTTGTTTTGCAGGATGCATGCCGTGGACGGGAAGACCATGTCCGGCGTCGATGTGGCGACGATGATCAGATCGATATCCTGCGGCTGGCAGCCGGCGGCTTCCAGCGCCTTCTTCGATGCCTCCAAGGCCAGATCGCTGCTGGCCACTTCTGGCGCGGCAAAGTGTCGGGCATGGATGCCGGTGCGCTCGACGATCCACTCGTCCGAGGTCTCGATGCCGCGCTGGGCCAGTTCGGCTGCCAGATCGTGATTGGTGAGTCGGCGGGGTGGCAGGTAACTGCCCGTGCCGGTGATGCGTGCGTAGCGTCTCATCTGTATTAGGGCGCCGACGGTCCCGATTCCGACTGCGCAGCCAGCAACAGAGGCAGGGCTGCGGAGATACGGGTACGGACACGGTCGAGCAGGTTGTTGCGGGCCGCATCATACGCGCGCTTCAGCGCGTGCTCGAAAGCCAAGGCATCGGCCGATCCATGGCTTTTGAAGACCAGCCCGCGAAGGCCCAGCAGCGCCGCGCCGTTGTAGCGGCGATGATCCACGCGCCTCATCAAAGCAGTTAGCACCGGATAGGCAACGATGGCCGCCATTTTGGTGAAGATGTTGCGCTTGAACTCCTGCTTGAGGGCATTGGAGATCATGGACGCCACCCCCTCGGAAGACTTGAGAGCCACGTTGCCCACAAAGCCATCACAGACCACGACCTGGGTCGTGCCCTTGAAGATGTCGTTGCCTTCGACGTTGCCGTAGAAATTCAGATGACCGGCCTTGCCGGCCGCGCGCAGCAGTTCGCCAGCGCGCTTGATGACCTCGCTGCCCTTGATCTGCTCCTCGCCAATGTTGAGCAGACCCACCGAGGGCGCCTCTTCGTTGTTCAGGGCAGACACCAGGGCCGAGCCCATGACGGCGAACTGCAGCAGATGCTCGGCCGAGCAGTCCACATTGGCACCCAGGTCCAGCACCGTGGTGGCCTCGCCCTTGGCATTGGGCAACTGGGGCGCGATGGCAGGGCGATCAATGCCATCGAGTGTCTTGAGCAGGTAGCGCGAGATGGCCATCAGCGCACCCGTGTTTCCAGCCGACACAGCAGCGGCAGCCGCGCCATCCTTGACTTGCTGGATGGCGATGCGCATGGAGGAATCCTTCTTCCTGCGCAGCGCCATCTCGATCGGATCATCCATGCCGACCACTTCCGAGGCCGGCACCACACTGGCGCGCTCATGCGCAAAGCCAGCCAGCGCATCGGGCTGGCCGACCAGCAGCAGCCGGGCATCGGGGTGGGAATCGAGGAACTGGCGGCACGCCGCAAGCGTGACGCGGGGGCCGTGATCACCCCCCATGCAGTCAACGGCCAAAGTGATCATGTGCGACTGGCAAGCCTGTTGCAAGGCCTGGAAAGATAGGAGCAACCATCAGAAAAAACAAAAGCCCGCGCTACGAAAACTGTAGCCGCGGGCCCTGCGGGAACGGTCGAAGATCAGGCTTCGGACTTGTTCTTCAGCACTTGACGGCCGCGGTACACGCCGTTGGGGCTGATGTGGTGACGCAGATGGGTTTCACCGGTGGTGGGTTCCACGGCAATGCCAGGCACATTCAGTGCGTTGTGCGAACGGTGCATACCGCGCTTGGAGGGGGACTTCTTGTTCTGCTGAACAGCCATGATGGCTCCTGTGTATCTGAAAAGGGTTGGTAAAAAACGCGATCAGCCCATTAAAGACACGAGGGGGTTTCGCGCGAAGCCCTTGATTATAGCGCAATCGCTTTTCCCGGCCTCGGCCTTTTTTCCGGACATCGCAATCAGTCGGCTGACTTGCCCACATCCAGCCCGCGCAGCACGGCAAATGGATTGGGCTTGTCCTCGCTGGCCTGCTCGAAGTCTGCGTCGCTGGACTGCATGCTCACCGGCTCGGGGCAGCTGTCGTGGCGTGGCACCACGGGCAACTCCATGAGCAGCTCATCCTCTATGAGTTCAAGCAGGTTGAATTCGCGGCTGAGCACCAGCAGGTCCTCGTCGCTCTCGTCATCCTCGGACTCGGCCGTGGTCTCGTCCGCAACAAAGCGGAAAGACCTATCGACCTGGAGGGAGATGGGTGCCACAGTGAGGCAGCGTTGGCACACCATCGGAACGACAGCATCGGCCTGCAGATGCAGCCAGACCTGGCCCGAACCGCCGGTTTGCTCGACCAGTTCGCCGTCAGCCTGCCAGTGCACCTCGCCGTGCCCATCAGCGGCATCCGGCTGCGCATCCTCGGCCAGACGAGGAAAGGCCGAAAGCGCCGACTGACCCTGGAGATGGCCCGCCGATTGCGCAAAAGCGCGAACATCGAGACGGACCGCAGAAAATTCCTTGCTCATGCGGGCAGTGTAAGAGAATCCGGGCATGCAAGCTTCCCACCTCGCCTTAGCCCAGGCTCCCGGCCTGGCACGCCCCCTGATCCTTGGTTCCACCTCACGCTACCGCCGCGAACTTCTGGAACGGCTGCAACTACCATTCCAGGCCGTGTCCCCGGAAGTCGATGAGACACCGCTGACCGGCGAAACACCGCATGCACTTTCGTTGCGACTGGCCCTGGCCAAGGCACAGGCCGTGGCGGCGCTGCACCCGGGCGCCGTCGTCATCGGCTCCGACCAGGTACCCGAGCTGGATGGCATGCCGCTGTCCAAGCCCGGCACCCACGAGCGCGCCACCGAACAACTGCGCCAGATGAGCGGGCGCCAGATGAATTTCCACACCGCCGTGAGCGTGGTCTGCCGGGAAAGCGGCTTTGCCGAGACCGATGTGGTCACCGTCCAGGTCCGGTTTCGTGATCTCAACGACGCGGAGATCGAACGCTACCTGCGCGCCGAACAGCCCTATGACTGCGCAGGCAGCGCCAAGAGCGAAGGACTGGGCATCGCGCTGCTGGATGCCATCGTCAGCGACGACCCCACGGCGCTGATCGGCCTGCCGCTGATCCGCACCTGCCAGCTGCTGCGCGCCGCAGGAGCCGTGCTGCCATGAACGATGCTGCAACCCAACCCACCAAAGGAACGCTCTATCTGGTGCCCGCGCCGCTGGACTTCGGCTGCGACGAGCAAACGCCGCTGACGCAGGTCCTGCCCGATGGAACACTGCGCACCGCTGCACGCCTGACCCACTGGATCTGCGAAAACGCCAAAAGCACGCGCGCCTACCTGAAGCGCATTGACGCACTGCACGCCCTGGCCCAGCCCTTGCAAGCCCAGCAGATCACAGAACTGCCGCGCGAGGCCCACAAGAAGGGCGACCACGGCGACAAGGGCGCGGCGGTCTTCGATGCCAAGCCACTGCTCGCCCCCTTGCTGCTGGGCCACGACATGGGACTGGTCAGCGAGGCCGGAATGCCCGCCGTGGCCGACCCCGGCAGCTCCATCGTGCGCGCCGCGCATGATCTGGGCATACGGGTCGTGCCCCTGATCGGTCCGGTGTCGTTGCTGCTGGCCCTGGCCGCCAGCGGACTCAACGGACAGAACTATGCCTTTGTGGGGTACCTGCCGCAGGACGCTGGCGGGCGGGTTCAGCGCATCAAGGAGCTTGAAGCCCTGGCATTGCGCCAAGGCCAGACCCAGCAGTTCATAGAGACGCCCTACCGCAACGCCGCGCTGTGGCAGGCCCTGCTGCAGACGCTGCAACCCCATACGCGCCTGGCGCTGGCCTGCGGCCTGACACTGGAGAGCGCCCGCATCGAAAGCCGTCTGGTGCGCGAATGGCGCCAGCACAAGGAAGTGCCGGACAACCGCACGCCGGTGGTGTTTTCCATCGGTCGCTGAGACTGTCTTCCTCGATGAACAAAAAAGCCCGCCTTCCACAAGAAGGCGGGCTTTTTGCATCTTGGCAGACGCCAGGGAAATCAGCGCAGAGACGGAAGGCTGGAGCGCAGCGCCTGAACGGCACCTCCACCGAAGGCCGCGCCAAAACGCTTGGCCAGGCGCTCGGCCACGTTGTCGCGGCGCGTGTAATCCACCACCTCTTCCGCCTTGACCACCTCACGGGCCACGTAGTCAAGACTGCCCAGCTTGTCGGCCAGGCCCATCTCCACGGCCTGCTGACCCGTCCAGAACAGGCCGCTGAACGTCTCGGGCGTCTCGTGCAGGCGATCGCCACGGCCGGCCTTGACCACATTGATGAACTGCGAGTGGATCTGGCCCAGCATCTGATGGGCATGGGCGCGCTGTGCTTCGGACATGGGACTGAACGGGTCCAGGAAGCCCTTGTTCTCGCCAGCCGTCAGCAGGCGGCGCTCCACGCCCAGCTTTTCCATGGCGCCCGTGAAGCCGAAGCCATCCATGAGCACGCCGATGCTGCCCACGATGCTGGCCTTGTCGACAAAGATCTCGTCGGCCGCCGCAGCAATGTAATAAGCAGCCGAAGCGCAGGTTTCCTCCACCACGGCATACAGGGGCTTGTCGTACTTGCCCTTGAGCCGCACGATTTCGTCATTGATGATGCCGGCCTGCACCGGGCTGCCGCCTGGCGAGTTGATCAGCAGCACGACGGCACGCGAGCCCGAGTCCTCGAAGGCGCTGCGCATGGCGGCCACCACGAATTCCGCGCTGGCGTCGGCGCCTGCAGCGATCTCGCCCTTGACCTCGACCACTGCGGTATGCGGAGAGGAGCTGGTCGTGGTCGCCGTGTCCTTGGCAAACAGCACCCACAGGACCACCAGGATGAGTGCCGTCCACAGCAGGCGGCCGAAGAGTCGCCAGCGGCGCGAGGCGCGCTGCTCGTGGATGGTGGCGAAGACCAGCTTTTCCAGCACGTCCCGCTCCCAGCCGCTCGATGCCGCCGTTCGCGCATCGGCAGCCGCCGCGGCGGGCGTGGCCCGGGCCCACAGGTCCGCACCCGGGGAAGGGTGCGATGCGGAGCCAGGATTTTCCGGGGGTATGGGGGAAGTCATGTCAGAACTCGACGGGTTTCAGGTTATCGGCAGTATGCCAGTGCACCACCCCCGCGCTTTCGCTCAGGGAGATTTTCACCAGGCCGCCACGGCAGGGGCCGCCAGCGCAGGCGCCGCTGTCCGGCGCATAGACCGCACCATGGGTTGCGCACAGCAACCAACGCCCGGAATCATCGAAAAAGCGGTCTGGCTGGTAGTCCATCTCCATGGCCACGTGCGTGCAGCGGTTCAGATAGGCATGCGCCTGTCCCTCGAAGCGGATGGCGAATGCGCGGCAGGCATGCCCCGCGTAGACCACGTCGAAAGGCACGGCATTCGCACCTTCCTGCAAGGCCTCGCTGGCACACAAAACGATGCGATCAACGGTCACCAGCGCACCTCACAAGCATGGATTCCCGCGCTGACGCGGGCATGACGACTCAACCATGGGCCAGCAGCCACTGATGCAAATCCGCAACACTCTGCGCCACATGCAACGGCTGCAGCACGCCAAAGCCGTCGGTGGGATGCGCGCCATAGCCCACGCCCACACTGGCACAGCCAGCATTGCGGGCCAGTTCCAGGTCGTGCGTGGTGTCGCCGATCATCAGCACGCGGCCAGGCTCCACGCCGAATTCGGCCATCAGCTCCTGCAGCATCAGCGGGTTGGGCTTGCCGGCGGTTTCGTCCGCCGTGCGCGAGCTGTCGAACATGCCGCGCAGTTGCGGGTCCTGCAGCGCATCGTTCAGACCGCGCCGGCTCTTGCCCGTGGCCACGGCCAGCAGGTGGCCGCGCTCGCGCAGCGCCGCCAGCATGGGCAGCACGCCGGCGAACAGGCTGATGTCGTCCTGGTGCTTGATGAAATGGTGGCGATAGCGGTTGCCCAGCTCCGGGTATTTCTCGGGCGATACATCGGGCGCCGCACGCGCCAATGCCGGCATCAGCGCCATGCCGATCACATAGGAGGCCGCCTCATTGCTGGGGGGCGTGCCTCCCACATCGGCCACGGCCGCCTGAATGCACTTGACGATCACCGCGGTGGAATCCGACAGCGTCCCATCCCAGTCGAAGGCAATGAGGTCGAAGCGGCGCGCACGGTATATCTCGGAAGAACCAGGAGTTGTCATGTCTGCAAGGAGTCAAATCCGGCGTCAGCCGGCGAAACGGGCCAGCTCCTCGGGAAGCTCGGCGCGCAATTCCACCCGCTCACCACTGGACGGGTGTGTGAACTGTAGCCGCCATGCGTGCAGGAACATGCGTTTGAGCCCCTGTTTCTGCAACCGGCGGTTCAGGTCGAAGTCCCCGTACTTGTCATCCCCCGCAATCGGGTGCCCCTGGCTGGACAGGTGCACGCGGATCTGGTGCGTGCGCCCGGTCTTGATGGTCACCTCCAGCAGGCTCATGGCCGGCAGACCCAGCAGGGGCTGGGGCGCCAGCGTGCTGCGAACGCGCACCAGCGTGACGGAGCGCATGCCGTCAGGATCATCGGCCGTGGTCACCCGCACGCGGCGCTCGCCGTCGGCCTGCAGGTATTTGTGCAGCGGCAGATCAATCACCTTGCGGTTGGCAGGCCAGGTGCCCTGGACCAGCGCCAGATAGGTCTTGCCGGTTTCGCGCTCGCGGAACTGGTCCTGCAGATGCGTCAGCGCCGAGCGCTTCTTGGCCACCAGCAAGATGCCGGATGTCTCGCGGTCGAGCCGATGCACCAACTCCAGAAAGCGGCTTTGCGGCCGCGCCTGGCGCAATTGCTCGATGACGCCAAAACTCACGCCCGAGCCCCCGTGCACGGCCACACCGGCAGGCTTGTCGATGGCTATCAGATGCTCGTCTTCCAGCAGACTGGGGAAATCCCTGGCGGGTGCAGGCCGCTCGGCCTTTTCGGCGGCTTTTTCGGAAATGCGCACGGGCGGCACGCGAACGACATCGCCGGTCGAGACGCGGGTTTCCGCACTGACGCGCCCCTTGTTGATGCGCACTTCTCCACTGCGGATGATGCGATAGACATGGGTTTTGGGAACGCCCTTGAGATGGCGTATGAGAAAGTTGTCCAACCGCTGTCCGGCCGAATCGTCATCGACTTCGATCAGCCGCACTGCGGCAGTGGCTGCGTTCAGGGAACGGTCGTCTGCCGGTTTGCCCTCTATAATGTGTTTCACCTGTGCCGAACTATTTATAAGTGGTTGATTCTCATGGAGTTTAGTCCAAACAACCATTTCCCCGCACAGGCAGGTCGATGCCATCCGGTGTCATGCACGCGAAACAGCAGGAAAAGATGGCCTGCGAAGTTCGTCGTTGCATCGGTTGTGGCTGACGAATTGAAACACTGATACGGAATCTCAAGCTGGCAGAAGGGGTCGGACCCGGCGTCCGCCGCTGCCAGCGGATCAAAAGCGAGCATGTGGATCTTTTGGGCATGGATGGTCACGCTGTGGAGCAGGAAAACGCCTGCGCCCAGGATCATTGCCGCCCCCAAGCCTCCCGCCTGCCCTGCACGTGCAGCAGCTTCGCTTGAAGCTGGACGGCGTGCCTCTCTCATCGCTCTCGTCCCCCTGCCCTTGCCCCCATTGCTGACTTGAGCCAGGTCTCAAGAAGCAAGGCATTCGGCGATTCCTTTCGTTTCAATGCGTCAGTCCGGCATCTCGGCTCCCTCGCGAGCCTGTCTTTGATTACAAGTCAAAGGCGTGACGGTCTGGCAGCAGAGGCTGCACCCCGGCGCGCCCCAGAGAAAACGAATAAAGGAAACGCATCATGAAACGGATGCTCATCAACGCCACGCAGTCGGAAGAGCGGCGCCTTGCCATCGTCGATGGACAAAAGCTCCTCGACTACGAGATCGAGATCGAAGGACGCGAGCAGCGCAAGGGCAACATCTACAAGGCCGTGGTCACGCGCGTGGAGCCCAGCCTTGAGGCCTGCTTCGTCGACTACGGCGAAGACCGCCACGGCTTCCTGCCCTTCAAGGAAATCTCCAAGCAGTATTTCGCCGAAGGCGTCTCGCCCAGCCAGGCCCGCATCAACGAAGTCATCCGTGAAGGCCAGGAACTGATCGTCCAGGTCGAGAAGGAAGAGCGCGGCAACAAGGGCGCGGCCCTGACCACCTTCATCTCGCTGGCCGGCCGCTATGTGGTGCTGATGCCCAACAACCCGCGCGGCGGTGGCGTCTCGCGCCGCATCGAGGGCGAGGACCGTGCCGAACTCAAGGAGGCGATGGACCAGCTCGAGTACCCCAAGGGCATGTCCATCATTGCCCGCACCGCCGGCATCGGCCGCACCGCGCCCGAGCTGCAGTGGGACCTGAACTACCTGCTCAAGCTGTGGAACGCCATCGACGGCGCAGCCAAGTCGGCCAAGGGCGCCTTCCTGATCTACCAGGAATCGAGCCTGGTGATCCGCGCCATCCGCGACTACTTCAACGGCGACATCGGCGACATCCTCATCGACACCGACGACATCTACGAGCAGGCGCAGCAGTTCATGCAGCACGTCATGCCCGAGCATGCCGCCCGCGTCAAACGCTACCGTGACGATGCCCCCCTGTTCAGCCGTTTCCAGATCGAGCACCAGATCGAATCGGCCTACGCGCGCACCGTGACCCTGCCCTCGGGCGGCGCCATCGTCATCGATCACACCGAGGCCCTGGTCTCCATCGACGTGAACTCGGCCCGCGCCATCAAGGGCGGCGACATCGAGGAAACCGCCACCCGCACCAATCTGGAAGCCGCCGACGAAGTCGCGCGCCAGATGCGCCTGCGCGACCTGGGCGGCCTGATCGTCATCGACTTCATCGACATGGAGGAGAGCAAGAACCGCCGCGAAGTCGAGAATCGCCTGCGCGACGCGCTGCGCCAGGACCGTGCGCGCGTGCAGTTCGGCACCATCAGCAAGTTCGGTCTCATGGAAATGAGCCGCCAGCGCCTCAAGCCCGCCCTGTCCGAAGGCGCGCACATCAACTGCCCGCGCTGCGGCGGCTCCGGTCATATCCGCGACACGGAAAGCTCTGCGCTGCAGATCCTGCGCATCATCCAGGAAGAGTCCATGAAGGACAACACGGCCGCCGTGCACTGCCAGGTGCCCGTGGAAGTGGCCAGCTTCCTGCTCAACGAAAAGCGCGGCGAGATCACCAAGATCGAACTCAAGCAGCGCGTCAACGTGATCATGGTCCCC
Source organism: Delftia tsuruhatensis NBRC 16741 (assembly GCF_001571325.1). Taxonomy (GTDB): domain Bacteria; phylum Pseudomonadota; class Gammaproteobacteria; order Burkholderiales; family Burkholderiaceae_C; genus Comamonas; species Comamonas tsuruhatensis. The sequence continues at coordinate 18,658 of NZ_BCTO01000012.1, read as the reverse complement.
AACAAGTCCATGGACACGCCGCACTACAAGCTCGAGCGCCTCAAGCACGACGATGCGCGCCTGGAAAGCATGGAAGCCAGCTACAAGCTGGCCGAAGAGCTGGACACCGAAACCACGGTGACACGCCGCTCGCAGGAGCCCACCAACAAGCAGACACCCATGATCAAGGGTGTGCTGCCGGACATGCCGGCTCCCATTGCCGAGCCTCGTCCCGAAGGCAGCCGCAACCGCCCGGCCAACGGCCAGCAGCGCGACGCCAAGCCTGCAGCCACGGCGGCAGCGCCCGCACCGGCCGCCGCCCCCGTCGTGGTCCGCGAACAAGGCTTCTTTGCCTGGCTCAAGAGCCTGTTCGGCTTTGGCGCGGCACCTGCGCCGGTCGCAGCGCCCGTGCCGGCTGCCGAAGCCCCCGCACGCGAAGGTCGCCGTGACGGCCGCAACGACAGCCGTGGCCGCCGCAACGAACGCAATGGCGAGCGTGGTGGTGAGCGCACCGAGCGCAGCGGTGAGCGCGCCGGCGCCCCCAACGCCGAGCGCCAGGCTGGCGGTGGCGATCGCAACCGCCGCAATGCCGAGCGTGGCGAGCGCACGGAACGCGGTGAACGTGGTGAGCGCCCGGATCGTGGCGAGCGCGGTGAACGCACCGACCGCGGCGAACGCCGCGGCCGAGGCGAGCGCAGCCGCGACGGCGAAAACCGCCAGCCGCTGGAGGCCGTGAACGCCTCCGCAGCCCTGGCGGCAGATGGCAGCACCCTCGAGCAGCGTCCCGAGCGCGCGCCGCGTGGCGACCGCCAGGAACGCGGCGAAGGCCGCCGCGAGCGCGGTGAACGAGGCGAGCGTGGAGATCGCGCCGAACGCGGTGAACGCAGCGAGCGCCAGCCCCGTCAGTTCGAAGTCGCGCCCGAGTCCGAAGAAAAGCTGGACAACCAGGCCCAGCAGCAGGACCAGTCCCTGGACAACGCTGCTCCCGCCTCCGGCGAAGAGCAGCCGCGCCAGCGTCGTTCGCGCGACCGCTACGGCCGTGACCGCCGCGAGCGTGGCGATCGCGGTGACCGTGCAGAGCGCGCGCCGCGTGAAGCCGAAGGCGAAGCCGTGCAGTCCTTCGAGGCCTCCGTGCCCGAGCAGGACCAGCAGCCAGCCCGTCGCAGCTACTTCAACGCCGCCAACTCTGCTGCCGAAGTCCAGGCCCCCGAAGCCGTGGCCGAAGCCCCAGTGGCCGCACAGCCTGCGGTAGTTGTGGAAGTGCAGCAACCCGTCGCGGTGCCCGAGCAGCAGAGCGCGGCCTTCGCGCCGGTCGCACCGGCCCCTGTGGCGGCCCCTGCCGTGACGGCAGACGTGCCAGCACCTGCTGCACCTGCTGCACCTGCCGCTTCTGCTGCTTCTGCCGCAGCCGAGCCCGCTGCAGCCAAGGCCGCTGAGGCAACCGCAGAACGCGGCCTGCCCAAGGTCCAGGCCTACCAGTTGCCCGTGTCCGAGCTGCAGGCGCTGGCCGCCGCCTCGGGCCTGCAATGGGTGGGCTCCGATGCCGACAAGGTGGCCGCTGCGCAGGCAGCCATCGCGGCCGAACCGCAGCCCGAGCGCGTCGTGCGCGAGCGCCCGCCCATGGTCGTGCTGGATGATGGTCCTCTGATCCTCGTGGAAACACGCAAGGACCTGAGCGACCTGCAGCTGCCATTCGAGCAGCAACCGCAGGGCGTGGCCCATGTCTGACCACAGACAGTGACGACACAGGGGCCCTCGCGGCCCCTGTTTGTTTCTGCCGCCACCCCCGTCCATCTGTCTTTCCTCCCTCTCTATCCTGGAGCTTGCGTCCCGCCATGCTGTTGCTGCTCTCCCCCGCCAAATCGCTGGACTACGACACACCGCTGCCGCCGAAGCTGCCACACACGCTTCCCGTCTTCTCCGAACAGCCGCTGGAGCTGATCGAAGTGCTGCGCCGCCAATCGCCGCAGCAACTGTCGGAACTCATGGGCATCAGCGACAAGCTGGCTGCGCTCAACGTGGCGCGCTACGAGGCCTTCAGCCCTCGCTTCACGGCCACCAATGCCCGCCAGGCGCTGCTGGCCTTCAACGGTGATGTCTATGAAGGCCTGCAGGCGCGCAGCCTGGACGCCGAAGACCTGGACTGGGCGCAGCAGCACATCGCCATCCTCAGCGGCCTGTACGGCGTGCTGCGTCCGCTGGACCGCATGCAGCCCTACCGCCTGGAAATGGGCACCCGGCTGGAGACCGCGCATGGCAGCAACCTCTACCAGTTCTGGGGCAGCCGCATTGCCGAGTACCTGAACCAGCGCGCGGCCCGGCAGCCGGCGGGCGAGCGCGTCGTCGTCAACCTGGCTTCGCAGGAATACTTCAAATCGGTAGACTTGAAGCACCTCAAGCCCCCGGTGGTGGAATGCGCGTTCGAGGATTACAAGAACGGCGCCTACAAGATCATCAGCTTCCATGCCAAACGCGCGCGCGGGCTGATGGCACGATTTGCCATACAGCAACGCGCTCGCAGCGCGGCTGAACTCGAAGCCTTCGATCTGGAAGGCTACGCACTGGCGCCAGCTTCCTCGACGCCTGCGCGCCTGGTGTTCCGCCGCAAGACCGCTGACTGAGCCTCGCCGGCCACCGGCCGGCCCCGGCCTCGATGCCTTTGGAGTCCATTCACTGCGGCAAGGGCCGCACTGCACGCCATGAGCCTCAAATCCTCACCAGATTCCCCGAGCACCGCGCAGGACCTGCCGGCGGGTCTCACGCCTGAACTCATGCAATGGGTACGCGACCAGCGCGCATCCGGCATAGGGCCTGCGGCCCTGCTGCGCTCCATGCGCGACGTGGGCTGGAGCGAAGAACTGGCCCGGCGGGCGTTGGACCTGCCCCACCAAGGCGAAGCGGCGCCACCGGCCGTCGTCGTCTCGGCCTCCTCGCTGCCCGAGCCGGACCTCTCCCAGGACCCCACCAGCATCGATGTCGGCGACCGCAAGGTCCAGGTACTGGTCAGCATGCGCAACCCGCGCATCGTGGTCTTCGGCAACCTGCTCTCGCATGAGGAGTGCGACGCCATCATCGCCGCCGCGCGTCCGCGCATGGCGCGCTCGCTCACCGTGGCCACGCAAAGCGGCGGTGAAGAGATCAATGACGACCGCACCAGCAACGGCATGTTCTTCCAGCGCGGGGAAACCGGCATCGTCCGCCAGCTGGAAGAACGCATCGCCCGCCTGCTGCGCTGGCCGCTGGACCACGGCGAAGGCCTGCAGGTGCTGCACTACGGCCCGGGCGCCGAGTACAAGCCCCACCACGACTACTTCGCGCCCGGCGAACCCGGCACGCCTACCATCCTCAAGCGCGGCGGCCAGCGCGTGGGCACCCTGGTCATCTACCTGAACGAGCCCGAGCGCGGCGGCGCCACCATCTTTCCCGAAGTGCCACTGCAAGTGGTTCCGCGCCGGGGCAACGCCGTCTTCTTCAGCTACGAACGCCCCGACCCCTCCACGCGTACCCTGCACGGCGGCGCGCCCGTGCTGGCCGGCGAAAAATGGATTGCCACCAAATGGCTGCGCGAACGCGAATTCCACTGAGCACCATCGGACCCGGGCGCACCCACCCTTATTGACCTTATATGGCCGCCCATGCCTGCGGGCATGGAAATTCAGTTAGCTTCAAAGCCTGGGTCCACGCGCTCCGCGCGGACCGTCCAGGCCTGACCAGCGCCGGCACGGCCGGCCCTTTTTCCATGAACACTCCCGAACAATCCCAGCTGGGCAAAAGCTCTGCCTACGTCGACCAGTACGCCCCCTCGCTGCTGTTCCCCCTGCCCCGCGCGCCCAAGCGCGAGGAAATCGGCATTCAGGGCAGCCAGATGCCCTTCTTCGGCGCCGACCTGTGGACGGCGTTCGAACTGTCCTGGCTCAACCTGCGCGGCAAGCCGCAGGTGGCGCTCGTGCATTTCACGATCCCCTGCGAGACCCCCAATCTCATCGAAAGCAAGTCGTTCAAGCTCTACCTCAACAGCTTCAACAACACCCGCCTGGCCGACGCGGCCGAAGTCCAGGCACGCCTTCGCACCGACCTGGCCGAAGCGCTATGGCGAGGCAGCGAGCAAAAGGGCAGCATCGGCGTGAAGATCATCGGCCTGGACCGCTTCGACCAGGAAATGGTGCAGGAACTGGACGGCCTGCTGCTGGACCGCCTGGACGTGGAATGCACGCAGTACCAGCCCGCCCCAGAGCTGCTGCACGCCAACCACGAGGAAGCGCCCGTCACCGAGACCCTCGTCAGCCACCTGCTCAAGAGCAACTGCCTGGTCACGGGCCAGCCCGACTGGGGCAGCGTGCAGATCCGCTACAGCGGCGCGCAGATCGACCAGGAAGGCCTGCTGCAATACCTGGTGAGCTTCCGCAACCACAACGAATTCCATGAGCAATGCGTGGAACGCATCTTCATGGACATCTGGACCCGCTGCCGCCCCATCAAGCTCTCGGTGTACGCACGCTACACGCGCCGTGGCGGCCTGGACATCAACCCATTCCGCACCAGCCATCCTGGCGCGCTGCCGGCCAACGTGCGCTCTGCACGGCAGTAAAAGAGGCGGCCGGCCATCCTCAGGCCGGCCGTCATTTCAAGCTTTTCACCGGCATGCCGACGCCGCAGCGGCATGCCCGCACTCCTGCCCATCGAGCCCCGCGCCCAGGCTCCTGTCGGCGGCCCGCACCTGAATTCTGAAAAATAGGAATCGTCCTGCATCGATTCAGATTGACTTTTCAGATCACCCAATTTGAGCCTATTTCGCCTCGATTTATCTGCCACGGATGGATCGTCGAAAACACGGAATTCACTAAATAGCTTGCTATTGAAATGACAGCAAAAATCTCCGTCGATGCATTCAGAAACATCGTCAGGAGTTGTCTTAGAGACAAGCGAGAAAAAAGTTCATAGGCTTGGCGGCACAAGAAATGACTTCAGGCAGCAATGAATCGCCGCCGGAAAGTCAGGCATAGGCAGGTGCCTTTTTCCTGCCAATGCCCCACGCAGAACTGTCCTGGCGCGCAGCGCCAAAGCGGCAGTCCACCGCCAACCTTGAGGGAGAGACCATCCATGCATCGCTTTCATTCAGCGCCTTGACGCAGTGCGCTGACGCCAAGGCCCTGTGCCTGGGCACGGCTGATTCCCTGCACATGCGCAATTCGGAAGAACCGCCAGCCACCGCTCTGGTGCCCGCTTATTCCTGAATTGCGTTTTCCCTTTTTCCCGTTTCCGTGATGCACGGCTGCAGCCCTGCGTCCGCCTGCTTACGTCCCTACAGATTCTTCCACCAGCACAGGAGCTTTTGCATGACCACCTTCAATACCTCACTTCAATCTCGCAAGCAACGCGGCCAGGGCATGACCGAGTACATCATCATCGTGGCCCTGATTGGCGTGGCCGCCATTGCCGTCTACCAGTACTTTGGCGAAACCATCCGCGCCCAGACTTCCGGCATTGCCAATGAAGTGGCCGGCAAGTCAGCCAAGAAGGCCATCCAGGCGGCAGAAGCTGCCGCCGGCAAGGCTGATGGAGAGCGCAAGGAAAAGGGCCTCGACGCCTACGAGAACAAGTAAGCGGGCCTGCCCATGCACACCATCACCACCCTGCGCGGCGGTCGGATACGGATACGGAGGCGGGACGGGCAACGCGGGCAGGCACTGATCTACGGCATCTTTGTCCTGATCGGCGCACTGGCCTCGCTGTTCTTTCTGTTCAACACCGGCCAGCTCTCCCAGGAAAAAACCAAGCTCGTCAGCACGGCCGATGCCGTGGCCTACAGCGCCGGCGTGATGCACGCGCGGGCGCTGAATTTCACGGCCTACGGCAATCGCGCCCTGATCGCCAACGAGGTGCTGGTGGCGCAGATGGTGAGCCTGTCCTCGTGGGCGCAATACGCCCAGACCCATGCGGAGAACCTGCCCACGCAGTTCCCCGAATGCAACGACCCCTATGGATACGGCGCAGCCATTGGGGCAGCGTTCAAATACGGCCCGGTGTATGCGCTCATGTGCTACGGCACCGTTCAGTATGCAGGCGAGTACATCCAGCGGATAGCCAAGACCGTGCCGCCGCTGGCCTCCGCCACAGTCTCTGCGGTGGAGGTCAACAAGCTGGCCATACAGCAGGCCCATAACCTGCTGCATCGCCCGCTTTACCTGCAGAGCATTCGCCGCAGCGTTATGCAGGCCGTGGCCCAGGCCAACTACGCGGGCGACGGCAGCGTGAAGGTGCTGCCCCTGGGCCCTGGCATCGCCGTGGCGCTGACTGACGACCTGGATGGATTTACCCAAAGCTATACCGGCAAGGACCGGGGCCGCATGGCAGAGCTGGCCGTGTATGCGGCCCATAGCGACAGATTCACCAAGGAACGCGTCTGGACGGCCGAGGCAGAAGTGCCCGGCCCAGACGAGATCTGCATTGCGAGAGAGCGCAAAAGCGAGGTGCGCCGACGCGGCGGCACCGAACTGGTCAACTACGACGAGTGGATCGCCGAAGACACCGAGTCCTTCTGGCGTGCCCAGCGAAGGGGTGGACTCATCCCACGCTGCCGGCTCAGGGAGGAGCCCATTGCCTGGGGCGAACAGCAGGCCCACCCCGACGACCTGGACCAGAATGACTCGTCCGCCTGGCTCGGAGGCTCCCGCAACAACAGAAGGGCCTCTGCCAGAGCCTCCTCCGCGCACTGGACCCACTACACCGGCCTGCCCAGCTACTACGACCTGAGCCAGCCGCAACTGGACAAGAACGACCCCACGCTGCGGTTCAGCGTGCGCCTGTCGCGGGCGCACAGCCAATTGCGCACCTCCGATAGCGCCAGCCAGATAACCAGCACTTCAGACAGCCGCATCAACGCCTATCAGAGCCAGGTCGCCCAAGGCGAAATGGTGGCCGTTGCCACGTCCGAAGTGTTCTTCGAACGCCCTCTGGCACAGCGTCAGAACCGCTATGGCGCAAGCCAGGGTCTCCCCCTGGAGCTGCCCAGCCTGTTCAACCCGTATTGGCAGGTGCGCCTGATCCACTCCCAACCCGATGTACTTGGCCAGCAGATGCGCCAGCGAGGGCAGATCCCATGAACCTCCTGAACCGCGCCCGCTACCCAAGGCGGCAGGCAGGCCAGGCCCTGGTCGAATTCCTGGCCATGGCAGCGCCCCTGCTGGGCCTGTTCCTGCTGATGCCCATGATCGGCAAGTACCAGGACATTGCCCATGCCACCCAGATAGCCAGCCGCTATGCGGCCTTCGATGCCACGGTGCACAACGACGCGGCAGGCAGCTCCAAGCAGCCTGACCAACTGGCAGCCGAAGTGCGCAGGCGCTACTTCAGCCGCCCCGATGCCCCCATCAAGACGGGCGACACGGCAGGTGATTTCGACGCGCACCGCAATCCGCTGTGGACGGACCCTGCAGGCAATCCGCTGATCCCGCGTTTTTCAACCATCTCGGTCAGCTTTGGCGAAAGCCAGTCCACAGCGCACAGCAATGCCTTCAAGGCCAGCAGGGACGGCGTGCCATTTCGCATAGTCCCCCTGGCCAGCCACACACAGCTTGACCTGCGCGCCCAGGGCATATACCGCGCCAACATCTCCGTGCCCCTGGCCAACCTGCCCGCAGGCATCCAAAGCTACACCCCCTTCGACCAACTGAACCTGCGCGTCACACGCCACACCAGCGTGCTTATCGAGCCCTGGGCCTCGCGCTCCGTGGAGCAGACCATGGATCGGTTCGGCCGGCTGGCGCCGCTCAACAGCCTGTTCTCCCCGGTGGAGACACTGCTGGATGTGGCCATACCGGTCTTCGAGTTGATGGAAGTGCCGGCCCCCAAGTTCGGACGCCTGGACCGGTGGCAGGACATCGTTCCGGCAGACAGGCTGAGGGCCGAATGATGACAACGGCCCGCATGCTCCGCTCCATCTGCCTGGGCCTGCTGACGCCAGGGCTCACCCATGCCTTGGCCCAGGCCAACTGGCCCGAGATCCCGCTGCCCGAACACGCCAGGAGCTACCACATCGGCCAGCAGATGGACCTGGACGGCCTGCCCATGCGGCTGACCGGCTTCGCCACCCGCAGCACACCCCGGCAGACCGGCGACTGGTTTGTTCGCACCCTGGGCCAGCCCCTGATGGACGACCAGCGCGATGGCCAGCGCATTCTGGGCCGCGCCCAGGGCGAGCACTACCTCACCATCCGACTGGAACCCGCCCCCGACGGCGGCACGCGTGGCCTTGTCGCTGTCACCCACCTGCGCGCAGCCTTGAGCGGCAAGGCCCGCAGCCAGGGGGAAAGAGCCCGATGGCGACGCCTGCTGCCAGCGGGAACCGAGATCGCCAGCCTGCTGAACACCCAGGACGGTGGCCAGCTGTCCACCCATCTCGTTGCTACGAACAGGCACGGCGAGGCGCTCAATGCGCAACGCCTCACTGCGGCGCTGCAGGAGCAGGGCTATGCGCTGGAACGCCGCTTCGACGCCGCCACAGACACCAAGGCCCACGCGTTCGGCTCTGAGACCGGCGCCATCACGGTGCTGATGCGCGGCCCGGGCAAAGAGGCGACGGCCGTCATTTCCCGCAATGCGCTGGGCCTCACCAGCATCGTTCTCGTCACCAGCGTGGCGGTGGAGACCGCGCCATGAAGATTGCCCATCGCCTGCGCGGCCAGTCCTCGGTGGAGTACGCCGTGGTCTGCGCGGCCCTGGCCTTCGCGCTGGGCGTCGGCATGGTGGACAGCAACAGCGTGCTGCACCAGTTGCTGCTCGCCCTGCAGGCTGCCTACCAGAAGTTCAGCTTCGCCCTCTCCCTGCCCATTTGACCCGTCAGCCATGAACTCCGCACTCGCCCGAATCACCGCCCTGCGTCCCAACAAAACCTGGGTCGCTCTTGCCATGGCCCTGGCCATCGGCCTGGGCGCAGCCGTCATTGCACGCAGTTACCTGCATCGCCAGATGGAGGCCATAGAAGCGCGCGGAAAAAGCAAAACCCGGCCGCTGATCGTTGCCAAGCGCAATCTCAGCAAAGGCGAGCCCATATCCAAGGAGACCATTGCCGTGCGCGACGTTCCCCACGACTACGCGCACTCGCTGGCCATCGGCCCCGAGGATTTTTCCCGCATTGCAGGCCGCGCGCTGGAGCATGGCATGCAGCACGGCGACATCCTGCTGTGGAACCTGCTCGAAGGCGACAAGGTGCCGACCTTCTCGGCCCGCATCGAGGTAGGGCGGCGCGCCATCACCGTGCATGTGGACGAGATCAACTCCATCTCGGGCCTGCTGGAGCCGGGGGATGCCATCGACCTGATGCTCACCCTGGATCAGAAAGGCCGCAAGACCACCTTTCCACTGCTGCAGAACGTCCAGGTCATGGCCACCGGCCAGCGGTCCGTGGATGACCCCAGAAGCGGTGAGCGGCGCCAGTACTCCACGGTCACGCTGGACACCTCCAAGGCGCAGGCCCGCAGCGTGATCATCGCGCGAGAGGCGGGAAAGATCACCGCCTTGCTGCGCAATCCCAAGGACTCGGAGGTTGTCGAAGAAGACAGCGCTGCCATGGCCGCCCTGCTGGGCCTGGCAGGCGACGTGCAGTCCCTGATTCAGACAGCGGGCGCAGCGCAATCACCGGGCCGAGCCGTTCCCGTGCTCTATGGCGGACGCCGCATGGACTTCAAGCCCGAAGACCTGCTGCTGCGCCAGGACAAGGCCCACGATGCCGGCGAAGGCCCGCCCGAGGCAGCCGCAGCCCCCACGCCTGTGCAGCCAGCCCCGCAAGCCGCACTGCAACCAGGCCAGGCTCCTCTTTTCCCTGCGTCCTTCCCGATCCAGCCAAGCGCGTTGCCTCGCTGAAGGCGTCTCACCCGCTCCTGCCTTTTTCATCGCTCCATGCGCCTGATCCCAATGTCCATCCGTTCAGCCCACACTGCATCCCTGTCCGCCCGCTCCAGTCCAACGCCCTTACTGCAGGCCTTGCGCTGCGGCTTCGTGCTGACCCTGGGCTGGAGCCTGGCCGGCCCGGCAACAGCCCAGATACCAGAGGATGCAACAAGCTCTGCGCAGTCCCTAGGCATGCCGGGTGGATTCGCGCCCATGCTGCAGGGCGTGCCCAGCCGCGAGGCAGCGGCGGGCCAGCCGTACCGCCCCATACAGAAACCGGACGACCAGGCTCAGGTGCCGGAAATCGAGATGTTCGTGGGCGAATCGCGCGTCTTCCCCAGCCCCGGCGTGGCGCGCATTGCCGTGGGCAATGGCCGGGTGCTGACGGCCGCCGCGCTGGACGAGCGCGAGGTCATCATCTTCGCCAACGAGATCGGCACCTCCTCGCTGTTCGTGTGGAACGCCGACGGCCGATATCAGCGCGTCAAGATCCATGTGGTGCGCGGCGACACAAGCCGCCATGCGCGCGAGATCGCAGCCTTTCTCAGCACCATCCCCAACGCGCGGGCCTCCATCATTGGAGACAAGGTGGTGGTCGAAGGGGACCATCTCAGCGATGTCGATCTCAAGAAGATCGAAGACCTCAGAAAGCACTACCCGCAGATCATCAACTTCACCAACCAGATCGGCTGGGAGCAGATGGTGCTCATGGACGTGAAGGTGGTCGAATTCCCGGTCAATGAGCTGCGCGAATTCGGCTTGCGCTGGACCGCCCAGGGCGGGGCCAGCGTGGGAGGCATCTGGTCGCCGGCGCGGCGCGGCCATCAGCCCGGTCTGGTCATCGGCGTCCAGAACCCACCGATCACCCCGGAAAGCGGTGACAAAGGCCCGCTGCCCCGAGGCCTGAACGTCCTCACCGCCGTCAACATGGGCCTGACAGCCAGGCTGGACCTGCTGGCCCGCGACGGAAAGGCCAGCATTCTTGCCCAGCCCCAGCTGTCGGCGCGCAATGGCTCCAAGGCCGAGTTCCTGGCCGGTGGCGAATATCCGTACTCCGTGGCCACGATCTACGGCCCCGTGGTCATGTTCAAGCCCTACGGCGTCAAGCTGCGCATCACGCCGCGCGTGGACCGCAACGGCGTCATCAGGGCCGAGATCGACAGCGAGGTCAGCAACATCGACCCATCGTTCTCCACGCCCTCGGGGCCCGGGTTGAGCACTCGGCGCACCTTCACCGAATTCAACGTCCAGGACGGCGAGACCATGGTGCTGGCCGGCTTGCTGTCGCGCAAGGGTGGCGACAACGTCGACAAGGTTCCCTTCCTGGGAGACCTGCCCGTGCTGGGTGCCCTGTTCCGGTCCCAGCGATTCCAGAACGAAGAGACCGAATTGGTGGTCTTCGTCACGCCCACGGTGATCAACAGCCGATCGCCGGGCCTGCTGCAGCGCGTGGAAGACGCCGGTGCGCGCCTGGGCCAGCGCTACGGTCCCCAGCCCTACCTGACCGAACCCGGCCCTGCGCCCGAGCATCCTCCCCGGCTGGTGCCCCTGCCTGTGGCCAGCGCAAGCGCCAGCATCGCGGCGCCTGTGCAGGAACTCCCCGCGCCAGTGCGGCCCCTGCCCGCACCGGCCACCGCGACCCTGCCCGAACACTGGCCCGCCCTGCCGCACACCGGCAACCCGCTGGCCTCCGCGGCAGCAGCGGACCAGCCGCTGGTCAACCACTGGCGCGTGGTGCATGACGGGCTGGCCTTGCATGCCGAACCTCGGGCGCAAAGCGACACCCTGCTGCAACTGGGCCAAGGCAGTTTCGTGCGTGCCGCACCCGGTTCATCTGCCGCCCACAACCCGCACTCCGGCTGGCGCGCGGTGGCGGTCGCAGCCCTGACGGGCTGGGTGCGCGATGAAAGCCTGCAGCCCGTCGCGCACGTTCCCGGCATGAAGCCCGCACCCGACGGACCCCATGCGCGCCAGGCGCGGCAAGGCCGGGCTCTCACGCCCCATGAATCCGGCGCCACCACGGGCCACTCCGCACCAGGCACCTACCGTGTGGGCCTTGATCGGCTTGCCCTTCGCGTGTCCCCCGACATCAACGCCCCCGTCCTCCAGAACCTGCCCGTGGGCAGCCTTGTGCAGGTGCTGCCCCAGGCCCCGCAGGCCCAGTTCTCGGCCGTGCGCATCAATGACCGGCTGGGCTGGGCCGAGACCCAGTGGCTTTCTCCCCTGACCTCCGCAACCGGCAGCCCCCCATGATCGACCTTGAAATCATCCACCCCGACGGCCGGCACCAGCCGTTGAGCGTGCCCGATATGTGCTCCATCGGCAAAGGCTCCCAGTGCGAAGTCCGCCTGGACAACTGGCGCCTTGCCAAGGAGCATGCACGCCTTTTCACCAGCCCCTCGGGCGTGCTGATCGACGACGCAGGCAGCTTCGGCGGCGTGCTGGTCAACGGTCAGCGCATCACCGCCCAATACGGCCCGCTGCAAAACGGCGACCTCATCGGCATTGGCCCGTTCCAGTTGCGCATCCTGAACAGCGGTGAAGAGCCGCAAGCCGCGCCTTTTCCTGTACCGGCCGCAGCGCCCATGCAGAGCACACAGGACACGGCGCTGGCAGCGCCTGCCGACGCGCCCGAGCCTGCGGCAGCCGAGCCCGGGGACGCCCACTTTCAGGCGCTGCAATTCGAATGGCGCAAGCGCCTGCACACCAAGCTCATCGACACCATGGACCTGCGCCGCCATGACGTCTCCAGCATGTCCGACGAACACCTGCGCGCCGAGGCGGACCGGCTCATCGCCAGAACGCTGCAGGACATGGACGACGAGATACCGGCCCAGCTGGACCGCAACGCGCTGCGCAGGCAGGTTCTGGACGAGGCCGTGGGGCTGGGGCCGCTGGAGGAATTGCTGGCCGACGAAACGGTCAGCGAAATCATGGTCAACCGCTTCGACGAAATCTATGTCGAGCGCGCGGGGCGCCTGCAAAAGCATGCCCTGAGCTTCACCAGCGATCGCGCCGTCATGGGCGTGATCGAGCGCATCGTGGCACCGCTGGGCCGGCGCATCGACGAATCCTCGCCCATGGTCGATGCACGGCTCAAGGACGGCTCGCGCGTCAACGCCATCATCGCGCCGCTGGCGCTCAAGGGCTCCACGCTGACCATCCGCAAGTTCGCCAGGCGCAAGCTCAATGCCGCCGACCTTGTGCAGTTCGGCGCGCTCAGCCCGGCCATGGCCGACTTCCTGCGCATCTGCGTGGAGGCCCGCAAGAACATCATCGTCTCGGGCGGCACGGGGTCTGGCAAGACCACGCTGCTCAACATCCTGTCCAACTTCATCCCGTCCGGCGAACGCGTGATCACCGTCGAGGACGCCGCCGAACTCAAGCTGGCCCACGAGCACCTGATCAGCCTGGAGTCGCGCCCCGCGAATGTCGAAGGCAAGGGCGGCGTGCCCATCCGAGAACTGGTGCGCAACACCCTGCGCATGCGCCCGGACCGCATCGTGGTCGGCGAATGCCGCGGCGCCGAGGCGCTGGACATGCTCCAGGCCATGAACACGGGCCATGAGGGATCTCTGACCACGCTGCACGCCAACACCCCGCGAGACGGGCTCGCCCGGCTGGAGACCATGGTGCTGATGGCCGGCATGGAACTGCCCTTGGCGGCCATACGCGAGCAGATCGCCAGCGCCGTGGACATCATCGTGCAGCAGACCCGCTTTGCCTGCGGCACACGCCTGGTCACCCACATCTGCGAAGTCAGCGGCATGGAAAGCGGAAAGATCCAGCTGCAGGAGCTGTTCCGCTTTGCCAACAAAGGCTATGCCGCCCAGGCCAACGGCCTGGCCAAGGTGCAGGGCCTGTTCACCGGCTGCGATGTCGTTCCCCACTTCTACGACGAACTGCGCGCCAGCGGCCATGCGCTGGACCTGGATATCTTCCGTCCGGGCTCCGAGAGCGCGGACCTGCATGCCGGAGAGCGGCCATGAGCGGGCTCTCGCCAGACACCGTCCTGGCCCTGATCACGGCCGTGGTCGCCCTCTGCGTCGGTCTGCTGACATGGCTGGCCTTGGACCTGGGTGGCTCCACGCTCAGGCGCTACCGGGCCGGCTTCACGGAGCGCGCCGGCTTTCAGGCCGCGGAATTCTTCCTCTTCATCGACCCGCGCAAACTCTTCCTGGCCAACCTGGCAGTCATGTCGCTGGGCGGCGTGCTGGTGTGGCTGGTCAGCGGCAGCCATCTGCTGGCTGTGCCCGCCTTCTTCGCGCTGGGGCTGCTGCCCCGGCTGCTGTACCGGCACATGCGCAAGCGCCGGCTGCGCAAGTTTGAAGAGCAGTTGCCCGATGCGCTGATGATGCTCAGCGGCGGCCTGCGCGCCGGCATTGGCCTGAGCAGCGCCATCGCCCAGCTTGTGGCCGAGTCCCGCCCGCCGCTGAGCCAGGAGTTCTCGCTGATGCTGCGCGAGCAGCGCCTGGGCGTATCCCTGGAACAGGCACTCAATCACCTGAGCCTGCGCGTGCCCACCCAGAGCACCGTGCTCATCACCTCGGCCATGCGCATCGCCAGCGAAACCGGAGGCGGCCTGGCCGAGACCATGGAACGCACGGCCTCCACCGTGCGCAGCCGGCTGCAAATGGAAGCCAAGATCGGCTCCCTCACCGCCCAGGGAAAACTGCAGGCCTGGGTCGTCGGCGCCCTGCCCCTCGTCCTCATGCTCATCCTCGACCGGATGGAGCCGCAAGCCATGTCCATGCTCTGGCACTCCCGCGTGGGCTGGGGGGCGCTGGCCGTGATCGCCTGCTTCGAGGCCATGGGCATCTATGTCATCCGAAAGATCGTCGCCATCGACGTCTGAAGGCCGCACCATGGACTCCAACACCGTGATACTCGCCCTGATCGCTGTGGCAGCCGGACTCAGTGCTGCCCTGGTGGCCTGGCTCCTGGGCCACTCGATGAGCAGCGTTCCCGCCGAGGACCGCAGCTACAAGGATCCGCCGCCACTGGCCCTGCGCATGGTCTGGTGGCCCATCCAGTGGATCAGCCACCACCTGTCGCCCCGGCTCGGAACGGGCAGAACCGCGCAAGCCGTGCAATTGCGGTTGCGACAGGCGGGACTGGACTATGCGCTCAGTCCTGCGCAGTTCATCGCCAGCCGCATCGTCGGCGCCGGGGTGGCCGCGCTGGCGGCCTGGTGGCTGGTCTCCAGCTTCGACGGCCTGTCCCGGGGCGCCGATGGCGGTGCGCGCCACATCGCCCTGCCCATCTATCTGCAGGCCATGGCCGCAGGCGCACTGCTGGGCTGGGCCTACCCCGCCATCTGGCTCAGGGATCGCATCGCCGTGCGCCGGCGCGAACTGCTGCGCATGCTGCCCTTCTTCCTGGACATCATCACGCTGTGCGTGGAAGCCGGCCTGAACATGCAGGGCGCCATGACCCAGGCCGTGGCCAAAGGCCCCCAGGGACTGGTGCGCGACGAATTCCAGCGCGTGCTGCGCGATATACGCGCCGGCAAGGCGCGTGCCGAAGCACTGCGCGGCATGGCCGAGCGCCTGAACGAGCCGAGCGTCGCCAACTTCACCTCCGCCGTGATCCAGGCAGAGAGCATGGGCATGAACCTCGGCCCCGTGCTGCGGGCACAGGCCGATCAGCGCCGCTCCGAACGCTTCATGCGCGCGGAAAAACTCGCGATGGAAGCGCCCGTGAAGATGCTCTTTCCGCTGATCGCCTTCATCTTTCCCTGCACCTTCATCGTCTTGCTGTTCCCCATAGCGATGAAGCTGTTGAACTCGGGACTGTGATGCAGATGCCGCCCTCCCCCTTCCTGGTGCGCCAGGCCTGCGGCTTCTGGCAGCGCCTTGCCGGCCTCATGGGCCAGGCCCAACCCGCCGCCCGCTGCGCATTGCTCATCGCGCGCTGCACCAGCGTGCACACCTGCTTCATGCGGCAGGCCATCGACATCGTCTACCTCGATCGGCAGGGCCGCATCACCGGCCTGCGTCCAGGCGTTGCGCCCTGGCGCCTCAGCCGGGGCGAACGCGGCAGCAGGCATGTGCTGGAGATGCGTGCAGGTGCCATCGCCTGCCAGGGCCTGGTGTCGGGCATGCAGTTGCAGCCCTGGCCCATCGAAGGTGCCGGGGCTGCGCTGAACGTCTGCGCCTTCACCCCTGACGGGTCCAACTCCTAATGCAACGCCGCGGAGGTGCCCACACAACGCATTGCCCAGAACACACCAAAGTGAATTGCCAGCCGGCCCTGCCGGCCTTCCTCCACTACGCATTGAAAAACCGACGGACATGCACCATCCATCCATCACCTCTCCCACAGACCACGGTGCCACGCACATGCGGCTGACACACCCTTCATCCTGGCTACTGGCCTGCGCCGCTGGTCTGGCCCTGACCGCCTGCGGTGGCGGCTCCGGCAACGAAGGCGGCGCGGGAGACCCAGGCCCCGGAGGCACCGCCAGTTCCGGCGTCTTCATCGCCCCCTCAGGCCCGCTGTGCACCAAACTCAGCAGCACGGGCAGCTGTCTGCAACCCACCTCATCGGCCATTGAGGAGTCTGACCTGATCAAACTCATCACCGATCCCGATGCACAAACGTCGTTGATCGATTTCAGCGGCATGGGTGTGATCCACAACACCACACTCACCTATAGCCAGCAGCCGGGCCAGGCCATCGAAAGCAGTTTCATCTACAGCTCCTACGGCATGGCAAGGCGCGACTTCCAGGTAGGGCGCAACACCTTCATCGTGCAGGGCAGGCAGTACCCGCAAGTCACGCACTACCCGGAGGCGGGCCAGAGCCACTACAAGAACATCAGCGGCGATGCAGGCGTCATCTTCC
This sequence comes from Delftia tsuruhatensis NBRC 16741, assembly GCF_001571325.1. Lineage (GTDB taxonomy): Bacteria > Pseudomonadota > Gammaproteobacteria > Burkholderiales > Burkholderiaceae_C > Comamonas > Comamonas tsuruhatensis. The sequence continues at coordinate 1,945 of NZ_BCTO01000012.1, read as the reverse complement.
TCGTAGGACCACCGGACCAGCACGAGGAAGGCATCTGGGGCACCACCTTCTCGGAAGGCCAGAACCTCAGCATGGTCGGCCGCATGCCCAACATGCGCAGCGAAAACACCAACTGGATTTCCGCCATCAGACTGCTCACCGACCAGAGCCAGGCGCCGAGCGAGCCGACCGTGACCTATATCGGCAGTGTCAGCACGCTGGCCGGCACGGCACAACGGCTGGACCCGTACACCACCGACATACTGGACACCGGCGTCAACTACGAGGCGGAATTCAATACGGCCACGGGCAAGCTCACTGGCGTAAAGATCGACTACACAGACCCCAAAAGCCAGAGGCGCACAGTGATGGAAGTGCCAGAGCTGACGTTTGTGAACTCGCAGTTGATCCCTGACTCGCGCAGCCAACGCATCAACGTCGTGCTGGAAGGCCCTGCGAGCGACGTCCGCGCAGATGCTCCACGGCCCGACACACCCCTCACCCGGCAGGACTACACCCTCGATGGCCTCGAAGGCGAAATCACCGGCAAGCAGGCCGAGATCATCCACATCCTCGGCGCCGGCCCCCAGGGCACCATGCAATTGATGCTGATGCGCAAGGACAAGGCCGGACCGGACGTGCCCATCCACATCCCCCTGCCACACCCAAACAGGCCCTGAAGCATGGCCAGCGGGTGGATACAAGCCCGTCCGCTGGCCGCAAACCTGCAGGCATCCTCATGCGCCAGAGCACCTCATTCCGCAGGCCGCGCCAGCGCGGCAGCGCCATGGTCGAGTTCACCGTGGTCGGCCCCATCATCACCCTGCTGGGGCTGGCCCTGCTGCAGTACGGCCTGGTTTTCTTCAACAAGAACCAGATCAATCACGCCAGCTTCATGGCCGCCCGCGCGGGCACCATGGCCCATGCGCGCATGGACGATATCCGTGACGCCTATCTGCGCGCCATGGTTCCGCTGTATGGCGGTGGCAGCAACAGCACCGAACTGGCGGATGCCAAGGCCAAGGCCAAGGCCGACCTTAAAGACCACCTGCGCATCGACCTCATCAACCCCACGCGCGAGAGCTTCGAGGACTGGAGCGAGCCCCACCTGAAAGAGAAATATGGCGTGCCCGCCATCCCCAACGCCGGCCTGGCGCACCGGGACAAAAAAGACATTGGCAGCAAGTCGGGCCAGAGCGTGCAGGACGCCAACCTGCTCAAGATCCGCGTCACCCACGGCTACGAACTCAAGATCCCGCTGGTGCGCGGCATCTACCAGCACTACCTGCGCTGGCTGGACGACGGAAGCGACCCCTTCCACACCGAACTCATCCAGCACGGTCGACTGCCCATCGTCGCGCAGGCCACCTTGCACATGCAAAGCGACGCTATGGAAAGCGATGCCACGGTATCCATCCCCGACACAGGCAACAAGGGCAATCCGCAGGACCCAGGCCAGCCCGATACATCGGAACCCGGTGAACCGCCCGATTGCGAAACCGTGGGCTGCACCACGGTCGGGCCGCCGGGGCCGGGCGATGAGGGCGATGAAGACGACGGCGGCGATGGCACCGGAGATGGAGGAGATGGAGGCAATGGAGATGGAAACGACAACGACTGTAAAGGGGCTGACTGCCCCAACTGCACGGGAGACGCATGATGTTGAATAGACCCCATCTCACCCCCCTGCTGGGCAGCGCCCTGCTGTGCATCGCCTCACTGCTGGCCCAGGCCTCCCCCGCAGCCGCCGCCCCCAACCTGGGCGGCGGCTCCAGCAAATGCGACCCCACCGTGCAAAGCTGCGCCCCCGGCACGGGCGGCGGCATCGACCTCGGCGGTGGCGGTGGCGGCTCGGGCGGCGGCACCTGCACCCCCACGCCCGGCGGCAGCCCCTGCGGCGGCGCCGGCCCCGCCACCCAGGGCAACTCCAGCAGCACCCACCAGGGCGCAGGCAACCCCATCCACC